>JAIQFX010000043.1 GCA_020073005.1 Terriglobia bacterium
GATGTTGCTCAGGTTGCGCGTCTTCGCCGGATCGCCGCCGACCGTGACGAGCGTGTATTCGATTTCCGGGAGCTGCGCGCGCATCGCGCTGGCGATGCGATTCGTCAGGACCTCGGTCGCTTCCAGGCTCGTGCCCTCCGGCGCCCGGATGTTGACTTCGAACTCCGACTGGTCGTCCTGCGGCATGAAGTTCTTGTTGGCGAACATGAACAGCGGCACGCTCGACAGCAGGACGAGCACCGCCAGGCCGGCGACGATCGCGCGATGCGCCATCGCCCACTCGAGCATCCGCGTGTAGAACACGTCCACGAGATGGAAGACCTTCGAGTCCTTCGACGAGTGCGCATCCTTGCCGTGCTTCTTCACCTTCAGCCAGCGCGCCGACAGCATCGGCGTCAGCGTGAAGCTGACGAGCAGCGAGACCATGATCGCGAACGCCATCGTCAGGCCGAAGCTCTTCATGAAGCGGCCGACGATGCCGCCCATGAACGCGACGGGCACGAAGATGGCGACCAGCGAGAGCGTCGTCGCGAGCACGGCGAGGCCGATCTCCTGCGTGGCTTCGACAGCTGCCCTGAACTGGTCCTCGTGCTTTTCCTCGATGAAGCGGTAGATGTTCTCGAGCACGACGATCGCGTCGTCGATGACGATGCCGACCGACAGCGTCAGCGCCAGCATGGTCATCATGTTCAGCGTGAAACCCATGTACCACACGAGCCCGAACGTCGCGATGATGGACGTCGGGATCGCAATCGCCGAGATGATCGTGGAGCGCAGGTTCGTCAGGAAGAGCAGCACGACCAGCGCCGCGAGGATCGAGCCGACGATCAGGTGTTCGTAGACGTTGTGAATCGACGCTTCGATGAACTCGGCCGTGTCGCGGACGATCCGCACGTTGTATCCCGCCGGCAGCGTCGTCGTCAGTTCGGCGAGCCGGCCCTTGACGGCGTGGACGACCTCGACGGTGTTCGTGCCCGACTGGCGGCGCACCTGAAGCAGCACGGTGCCCGCGCCGTTCACGTTCGCGACGGTTTCGGAGTCGGCCTCGCCGTCCTCGGCGCGCGCAACGTCGACGAGCCGGACCGGATGGCCGCTCTTCTCGCGGACGACGATGTCGTTGAAGTCCGCGACGCTCTGGATACGGCCGCTTGTCCGCAGCGTCAATGACTGCGGGCCCTGATCCATGCGCCCGCCGGGGATCTCGATGTTCTGGCCCTGCAACGCGCGCGCGACGTCGTTGACGGTCAGGTTGTACGAGCGCAGCCGGTCGGCGTCGAGCCAGATGTTCACCTGCCGCTGCCGGCCGCCGAGCACGAGGACCTGACCGACGCCGGTGACGCTTTCGAGCTGCCGCCGGAGCACTTTGTCCGCGTACTCGGTGATATCACGGATGGGTTTGTTCGCGCTCAGCGCGAGACTGAGCACGGGCGCCGCGTCCGGATCGAACCGGTCGACGCGCGGCTGCTGAATCGTCTTCGGCAGGAGCGGCAGGACGCCGTTCACCTTGTCGCGCACTTCCTGCGCGCCGACGTCGGTGTCCTTGTCGAGCAGGAAGCCGATCATCACCTGCGAGACGCCTTCGGAGGAGATCGAGCGTAGCTCGTCGATGCCGCTGATCGTGTTGACGGCTTCTTCGATCTTGTCCGTAATTTCAGTTTCGATCTGCTCTGGCGCCGCGCCCGGCTGGACCGTCGTGACGATCACGGTCGGGATGTCGACTTTCGGAAAACGATCGACGCCCAGGCGCGTGAACGAGAAGATGCCGATGACCGTGAGCGACAGGATGAGGACCGACGCGAAGACCGGTCGCTTGACGCAGAGCGCGGCGAGCCATTGCATTACGACACCTTCATCCCGTCGGCCAGCTTCGCGACGTTGGTGGTCGCGACGCGCTCGCCGGCTTTGAGTCCCTTGGTGATCTCGATCAGTTCGTCAATCGTCTGCCCGGTGGTGACGATCCGTTCCTCGACGTGATCGCCCGTGACCACGTATACGCGGCTCGTCCCCGCCGTCGTCTGCACGGCGCCCGCCGGCACGAGAATGCCCGGCGTGCGCGCCGGCTGCTCGATGCGCGCCGTCGCGAAGAGTCCCGGCTTCAGCTCGCCCTTCGGGTTGGGCACCATGGCTTCGATCGTCAGCGCGCGCTGATCGGCCTGCAGGGCGGGCGACACGAACTTCACACGGCCCTCGAAGCTGCGGCCGGCGTACGCATCGACCTCGAAATTCACCGGCTGGCCGACGCCGACGGCCGACACGAACTGCTCGGGAATCGTCAGCTGCATCCGCAGCGGGTTGATGCGGACGACGACCGCGACTTTCATGCCCTTGGTCACGTAGTCGCCGACCGAGACGAGCCGCTCGGCGACGACGCCGTCGAACGGCGCTCGCACGACAGTGTCGGTCGACGCCTTGCGCGCCAGCGCGACGCGCGCGCGCGCCGCCTGCAGCGACTGGAACTGCTGCGCCGCGCTGTTCTTCGACGCCTCCCATTGCTGTCGCGACGCTTCCATCTGCGTGCGGCGCTGGTCGTATTCCGATTGCGACACGACGCGTTGATCGAGCAGCGACTTGATCCGGTTGAACTCGCTCTCCGCCAGGTCGTACGACGCCTTGGCGTTCTGCACTTCGGGCACCGCGTTCACGTCGAGCGCGCCGCCGGACGTCATGCCCAGCCGCGCTTCAATCTGCGCGGCGTTGGCTTCGGCTTCCTTGAGCTGCGCGTCGGTTTCCGTCGCGGACAGATGGATCAGCGGGCTTCCCGTCGCGATCGGTGTGCCGCGCTCGATCGGCGTCGCGGTCACGCGGCCGGAGGTTTCAGCGGCCACGTCGGCGTGCTCGTCGGCCATCAGCGAGCCGGTCGCGCGAATGAAGCGCGCCAGCGGGCGTTCCACGGCGGCCACCGGCGCGACCGCGATGGCCGCCGAGCCGTTGGCCTGGTCTTTGGTCTTGGCGTTGCCCGCGCTGCAGCCGGCGGCGGCGATCGCCGCCATGAGCACGGCCGCGAGCGAGGGAGAGAGGATTGCGCGATTCATGGACGACACCTCGAGAGTCATGAAGCCTTCACGTCCGCCGGGCGATCTGCGAGCGGACAATCGACACTGCTTGTGGATTTGAGCGTGACGCCGGAGCGCAGGCCCGCGAGCGTCAGGTTGAGGACATCGGTTGCGAGATCGTCCGCGTTCTCGCCCGGCTGCAGACGGTCCGACAGGCGCGTCACCGCGACGCCGATCAAGCCGACACTGAACGCGCGGAACACCACCGCCGGATTGAGCGTGGCTGGGAGATCGCCGGAGTCGATGCACGCCTGGATGATCTGGACGACCTGGCGTTTCTTCTCGCGCGCGAACGCGAACCGCTCGTACTCGCGGCTGATGCGCGGCACCGACTGGTCGACGAACATCAGCGTGAAGTACTGCGGGTGCTTGCAGCTGAACTGGTAGAACTGGCCGAACGACGCGCGCAGCCGGTCGAGCGGCGTCGTCGCGGTCTCGTCATGTCCCGACGGGTCGCCGAGCAGCCGGAAGCCTTCCTCGGCCAGCGCGAAGAAGATGTCGTCCTTGCTGGGGAAGTAGCCGTAGAGCGCTCCGGGGCTGTACTCGATGCGCTCGGCGATCTTGCGGATCGACACGTTCTGGAAGCCTTCGCTGACGAACAAATCGCGGGCGGCGTCGAGAATTGCCCGCCGGACCGCCTCCCGATCCCGTTCCTGACGTTCCTTGATGCCCATGAGTCCTCTGATCTGGTGAACTGTGTGAACAGTGTTCACCAGAATAACATCGTTAGACTCCGAAACATCGTTCTGGATTCACGAGTCATTAACCCATTGAAATCATTGGCTATTCCTCAGCTTGTTGTACGATGCCGGCTCATATGAAACGCTGGAGCGCGACTTTGAGATCGGCGTTCCTAGTGACGTCGGTCGGCTGGACCGCGGTCCTGCCGCTGACGTCCTGGATCGCGGGTCGGGCGCATGCCCCATCCCTGCTGTACGCGGCCGCCGCAACCGTCTACACGATCGGCGCATTGGTCTGCCATCAACTGCCGGTGCGGTCGTTCCAGCTGTGGGCCGTACAGATGCCGGTGTGCGCGCGCTGTGTGGGCATCTACGGTGGCGCGGCGATCGCGTCGGTGCTTTCCGGATGTGTGGGGCGAGCCTTTCAGGCGAGCCATGTTCGTTCGGCTGAAAGCCTCGCGCTACGCGTGAACCGTCTCGCGATCCTCGCGGCCGTCGCGCCGACCGCGCTCACGCTCGTGTACGAATGGTGGTCGGGGCAGATGCCGGCGAACTGGATTCGCGCGGCATCCGGCGTCCCGATCGGCGTGATGGTGACTGCGCTCGTCGTGGCTGCGACAGGCGATCAGGTAAACTAACTCCCCGTGCGCGCTACTGCCGCTGACGACACGCGATCGGGCGGGCTCGTGCTGCTGTGCCTGGCGTCGTGGGCGGTCCCCGGCGCGGGACATTTGTGGCTCGGCCGTCGCGCCAAAGGCCTGATCTTCCTGGTCGCGCTGCCGCTGATGTTCGCCATCGGCCTCGCGATTCACGGCCGATTGTTTCCGTTCGATCTGTCCGATCCGCTCGTCGCCCTCGAGGCGCTGGCGGACGTCGGCATCGGACTCACGTATTTCATCGCGCACACGCTCGGCTACGGCGCGGGCGACGTGCGCGCGGTCACCTACGAGTACGGCAACGCGTTTCTCGTCGTCGCCGGCCTGCTGAACCTGCTCGTCGTCATCGACACGTACGACGTCGCGATGGGCCGCAAATGATGCCGAGTCACCTGCTGCTCCTCGTCCTCTTTGCGTTCTTCGTCTCGCTGGTTTTCGCGGTCATCGCGAAAGACGATGCGCGCGAGCAACTGCGGCTCGGGGGATTGATGTTCGGCGGATTCCTGGCGACCGCGCTCGTCCTCGGCTGGCTGCTGTACCCGTTGCCGCTATAGACACTGATCACGACATGGATTTCGCCAATCTCCTGCTCGCGCGCGACGGCGCGGTCGCGATCGTGACGATCAACCGCCCCGGCGTCCTGAACGCCCTCAACACACAGACGCTCGAGGACCTGGGCCGCGCCGCGCTCGATCTGCAGCGTGACGACGCCGTTCGCGCGATTGTGCTCACGGGCGCCGGAGAGAAGTCGTTCGTCGCCGGCGCGGACATCAAGGAACTGGCCGTGCAGACGCCGACCAGTGGCCGCGAGCACGCGCTCACCGGCCAGCGCGTGTTCGACACGATCGAGAATCTCGGGAAGCCGGTCATCGCCGCCATCAACGGCTACGCGCTCGGCGGCGGCTGCGAGCTCGCGATGGCGTGCACGCTGCGGATCGCGGCCGACACGGCGAAGATCGGCCAGCCGGAAATCGCGCTCGGCCTGCTGCCCGGTTACGCGGGCACGCAGCGCCTGCCGCGTCTGGTGGGCAAGGGGCACGCGATGGCGATGATCCTGAGCGGCGCGCCCATCACGGCTGCGGAAGCGCTGCGGATCGGGCTCGTGAATCGCGTGGTCGCGGCGGCGGACGTGATGAAGGAAGCGCGCGCGTGGGCCGCGCAACTCGCGGCGAACGCCCCCATCGCGATGCGGTACATCATCAACGCGGTGAACAAAGGCATCGAAATGCCGTTCGGCGAGGCATGCCAGTACGAAGCGACGCTCTTCGGCCTCGTCGCGTCCACCGAGGACATGCGCGAGGGGACCTCCGCGTTTCTCGCGAAGCGCAAAGCCGAGTTCAAAGGAAAGTAAGGTGCGCACGATCGAGGGATCGAAGACCGCGGCGGGACGACGGGTCGCCGTCGTCGTGTCGAAGTACAACGACTTCGTCACCGACCGGCTTCAGGCCGGCGCGGTGGCCGCGCTGGCGGGCGCGGGCGTCGCGTCGAGCGACATCACGGTCATCCGCGTGCCGGGCGCGTTCGAAATCCCGCTCACCGCGCAGCACGCCGCCGAAACCGGCCGCTTCGACGCGATCGTCTGCCTCGGCTGCCTGATCCGGGGAGAGACGCCGCACTTCGAGTACATCGCGTCCGCCGTCTCGCAGGGACTGACGTCGGCCGCGTCGGCGACGGGCGTGCCGATGGCGTTCGGCGTCCTGACGACGAACTCGGCGGAGGAGGCGGTGGCGCGCGCGGGCGACGGTCCGGGGAACAAGGGGCACGAAGCCGCGATGGCGGCGCTTGAAATGGCGGACATCATCGCGCAGCTGACGCACGCGGCGCCGCGCCCGTGACGAAAGCCGCGCCCGTGAAAAACGTCACGAACGTCAAGAAAAAGGATCCCCGCCGTCGCGCCCGCGAGGCCGCGCTGCAGATTCTCTATCAGTGGGACGTCGGCCGCGGCGACGTCGATCGCGCGGCCGAGACGTTCTTCACGCTGCAATGGCCGAACGTGGATCCGCCGCCGGACGAGCTCCGGCGGTTCGCGTCGGCGCTGTCGCACGACACCGTGGCGCAGCTGCCCGCGATCGATCCGCTGATTGCGGAGACCGCCGAGCGCTGGCGGCCCGAGCGGATGGCGGTGCTGGATCGGCTGATCCTCCGCATGGCGGTCTGCGAGTTCCTGCGCGACCGGGAAACGCCGGCGGCGGTCGTCATCAACGAAGCGCTCGAGCTCGCGCGGACGTTCAGCACGGAAGAGTCGGTGAAGTTCATCAACGGGATGCTCGACGCAATCCGCAAGAAGATCGAGCTGAAATGAAATTCACCACGGAGGACACAGGGGACACGGAGGGAAGATACACATGACCCAGCATGTCTTCCTCCGTGCCCTCCGTGTCCTCCGTGGTACATAACGTTCATGTCTTCCCAAGAAGAGCAAGTCCAACAACGGCGTGCGAACCTCGACGCGCTCGCGAATCTCGGGGTCGAGGTGTATCCGCGGAGGTTCGACCGCCGGCACACGATCTCCGATCTCGTGGCCGCCTACGGCCAGCGGACGCACGACGAGCTCGAAGCGGATCGCATCGAGACGGTCACGAGCGGACGCATCCTCGCCATTCGCGCGTTCGGCAAGGCGAACTTCCTCGTCCTGTCCGACGGTCTCGAGAAGATTCAGGTGTACATCCGCCAGGACTCGGTGCCGGAGCTGGATTTCAAGCTGTACAAGCTGCTCGACTTCGGCGACTGGGTGGGCGTCGAGGGGCGTCTCTTCCGGACGAAGACGAACGAGTTCACGATCTGGGCGTCGCGCCTGCATTTCCTCGCCAAGTGTCTGCTGCCGCTTCCCGAGAAGTGGCACGGCCTGACCGACGTCGAAATCCGGTACCGCCAGCGCTACCTCGATCTCGTCGTCAATCCCGACTCGCGCCGCGTCTTCGAGGCGCGCAGCCGCGTGGTCGCGGCGATTCGCGCGTTCATGACCGGCCGGGGGTACCTCGAAGTCGAAACGCCGATGATGCAGCCGATCGCCGGCGGCGCGCTGGCGCGTCCGTTCATCACGCATCACAACACGCTCGACATGGATCTGTACCTCCGCATCGCGCCCGAGCTGTATCTCAAGCGGCTCACCGTCGGGGGGATGGAGAAGGTCTTCGAGATCAATCGGAACTTCCGGAACGAGGGGATCTCGACGCAGCACAACCCCGAGTTCACGATGATGGAGTTCTACGAGGCCTACGCCGACTACCAGGCGTTGATGACGATGACGGAGGAGATGATCGCGACGGTCGCGCGGCAGGTGACCGGCAGCGATCAGGTCACCTTCGGCGATCACCAGATCTCGCTCGCGCCGCCGTTCGCGCGGGTGTCGCTGCGCGAAGGCGCGCGCGAGGCGGCCTCGCGGCGGCTGGGACGTCCGGTCAGCGAAGGCGATCTCCGCGTGCGGGAGACCGCCGCGGCGATCGCGCAGCAAGTCGGCGTCGAAGTCGCGGCGGGCGAGGGACCCGGCACGATCGCCACGCACCTCTTCGAGCGGTTGTGCGAGGATCGACTGGTGCAGCCTACGTTCGTGTACGACTTCCCGACCGAGGTGTCGCCGCTCTCGAAGCAGAAGCCGGACGATCCCGACACGGTCGAACGCTTCGAGCTGTACATCGGCGGCTTCGAAGTGGCGAACGCGTTCAGCGAGCTGAACGATCCGGCGGAGCAGCGGCGGCGCTTCGAGGCGCAGCTCAAGAACCGCGCGCGCGGCGACCTCGAAGCGCACGAGATGGACGAGGACTATATCCGCGCGCTGGAGTACGGCCTGCCGCCGACCGGCGGCGAAGGCGTCGGCATCGATCGGCTCGTGATGATCCTGACCAATAGCGCGTCCATTCGCGACGTGATCCTGTTTCCGTTGATGCGAAAGCGTGACTAGTGGAGATCCCCTTCGAGCTGCACATCGCGTTGCGGTACTTGCTCGCGAAGCGCAAGCAGGCGTTCATCTCCGTCATCTCCTTCATCTCCACGCTCGGCGTCACCGTCGGCGTCATGGCGCTCGTCGTCGCGCTCGCGCTGATGACCGGTCTGCAGCAGGAGCTGCGCGATCGCATCGTCGGCGCGAACCCGCACATCTACGTGTGGAACACGCGCGGCATCGCCGACTATCACACCGAGGTCGACACGCTCCGCACAGTGCCGCACGTGATTGGGGCGGCGCCGGCCGTGCTGGGCAAGGCGCTCATCACGGCGTCGAAGGGCGAGGAGTTCATCTCGCTGAAGGGCATCGATCCCGCGCTCGAGGGGAGCGTCACGGATCTTCGCGGCGCGATGCAACGCGGCACGATCGACGACATCCTGCCGAAGGCCGGCGACGAGAGCGCGCTGCCCGGCATCCTGCTGGGCAAGGATCTCGCCGAGCACCTCGGCGTCGAGGTCGGCGACTCGGTCACGCTGCTGACGCCGCAGGGCACGCTGTCGCCGATGGGCATGATCCCGCACGCGCGGCGGCTGCGCGTCGCCGGCACGTTCGGTCTGGGCCTGTACGAGATCGACATGACGTTCGGATTCGTGTCGCTCGACATGGCCAGGCGGCTGATGGGCAAGGATCAAGTGGAGCTCATCCAGCTGCGCGTGGACGACATCTACCAGGCGCCCGCGATCTCCAAGTCGATTCCGAAGCTGCTCGGCGATCAGTACATGACGCGCGACTGGGCGGAAATGAACACGTCGCTGTTCTCGGCGCTCTGGCTCGAGAAGGTCGCCATCTCGATGGCGATTGGCCTGATCGTCATGGTCGCGGCGCTGCAGATCGTCGCTTCGCTCATCCTGCTCGTGATGGAGAAGCACCGCGACATCGCGATTCTCAAGACCATGGGCGCCAGCGCGCGCAGCATCACGGCGATGTTCATGATGCAGGGGCTGCTCATCGGCCTCGTCGGAACGTTCGTGGGCGCATCGGCCGGCGTCGGCCTGTCCTACGTCCTCGACCGCTACGAGCTCATCCGCGTGCCGGTCGACGTGTATCAGGTCTCGCACATGCCGTTCAAAGTCATGCCGTTCGACTTTGCGGTCGTCGTCGTCTCCGCTGTGCTCGTCTGTTTCGTCGCGACGATCTACCCGTCGCGCCAGGCCGCGAGACTCGATCCCGCGCAGGCGCTGAGATACGAGTAGGAGATGCCGTTCGTTGACGCCCGCGGGATCACGAAGCGCTATCAGGTCGGCGCATCGACGCTGACGGTGCTGCGCGATCTCGATCTGCAGGTCGAGGCCGGCGAGATGGTGGCGATCGTCGGCGCGTCAGGCGTGGGGAAGAGCACGCTGCTGCACGTGCTCGGCGGCCTCGATCGCGCCGACGCCGGATCGGTCAGCATCGGCGACACCGCGCTGACGGCGTTGCCGGACGCCGAGGTCGTCGCGTTCCGCAATCGCCACGTCGGGTTCGTGTTCCAGTTCCATCACCTGCTGCCCGAATTCAGCGCCCTCGAGAACGCCGAAATGCCAATGCGGATCGCGCGGGTCCCCTTGGCCGAGGCGCGTCCACGCGCCGAAGAATTGCTCCGGCGCGTCGGTTTGGGCGATCGCCTAACGCATCGGCCGGGGATGCTGTCCGGCGGCGAACAGCAGCGGGTCGCCGTCGCGCGCGCGCTCGTGATGAAACCTTCGCTCCTCCTGGCGGATGAGCCCACGGGCGACCTCGACGAGGCGACCGCCGACGCCCTGCACGCCCTCCTGCGCGAGATGCACCAGGCCTACGGGCTGACGTCGATCATCGCCACCCACAATCCCCGTCTGGCCGCCGCCTGCGATCGCATCCTGCGACTCGAGGGCGGGCAGGCACGCGCGTCGGCCGCGAGCGTCTAAACCTATATAGATAGGGGGCCAAGGCGGCCCATGCCTTATAATGTGGTCAACGTGGTTGCGACCCCAATGGCATCGGCTTTCACCTAGGTAGGCTGGATGTTCGAACGGTATACGGAAAGGGCTCGACGAGTACTTTTCTTCGCCCGCTACGAGGCCAGCCAGCTCGGCAGCATCTCCATTGAGACCGAGCATCTCCTGCTCGGACTGATCCGCGAGGGCAAGGGGCTCACCAGCCGCATCTTCGCGCGGTCGCACCTCTCGCTCGAGAACATCCGCAAGGAGATCGAAGGCCGGACGGTTTTCCGCGAGAAGGTCTCCACGTCGGTCGAAATTCCGTTCAGCGCTGAAACCAAGCGCGTGCTGCAGTTCGCGGCTGAAGAAGCCGACCGCCTGCTGCACAACTACATCGGCACCGAACATCTGCTGCTCGGGATCCTGCGCGAAGAGCGCTCGGTCGCGGCGTCCATCCTCATGGAAAAAGGGATGCGCCTCAACACCGTGCGCGAGGACATCGTCCAGCTCCTGAACGAGAAGACCACGCTGACGCGCGTGAAAGAGACGCCGCTGCTCGCCGAGTTCAGCCGCGACCTCACCGAGTCGGCGATGAAGAATCAACTCGATCCGCTGGTCGGGCGCGAGCACGAGCTCGAGCGCGTGCAGCAGGTCCTCTGCCGCCGCACGAAGAACAACGCCGTGCTCATCGGCGAGCCGGGCGTCGGCAAGACGGCGATCGTCGAGGGCCTCGCGCAGAAGATCGTGTTCGGTGACGTCCCGCACTTCCTCGCCGACAAGCGCATCCTCGCCCTCGATATCTCGCTGATTGTCGCCGGCACGAAGTACCGCGGTCAGTTCGAAGAGCGCCTCAAGGCGATCATGAAGGAGCTGACCGACAACCCGAACATCATCGTCTTCATCGACGAGCTGCACACGCTGGTGGGCGCCGGATCGGCGGAAGGCTCGCTCGACGCGGCGAACATCCTGAAGCCGGCGCTCAGCCGCGGCGAGATTCGCTGCATCGGCGCGACGACGCCCGCCGAGTACCGCAAGTACATCGAAAAGGATCGGTCGCTCGAGCGGCGCTTCCAGGCCATCAAGGTGGATCCGCCCGGCGAGCGCGAGACGATCGAGATCCTGCTGGGCGTGAAGGATCGCTACGAGAACTTCCATCACGTCGAGTACACGCGCGAGGCGATCGACGCCGCGGTCTACCAGTCGAACCGCTACATCACGGACCGGTTCCTGCCGGACAAGGCGATCGACCTGGTCGACGAAGCCGGCGCGCGCGCGAAGCTGAAGGAAGCGGGCTACAGCGAGGAGTTCGGCGAGATCAACAAGAGCATCCGCGTCGCCGTCGAGCAGATGGAGAGCGCGGTCTCGCAGAAAGACTTCGAGAAGGCGCAGTTCTATCGCGAGCAGGAAGTGACGGCGCGCGAGAACCTCGTCTCGATTCAGCAGCGGTTCGACGTGAAGTCGAGCGCGCGCAAGGTGATCGTCGGCAAGGCCGAGATCGACGAAGTCGTCTCGAAGTGGACCGGCGTCCCGATGGCGTCGATCAACCAGGACGAGGGCGACAAGCTGCTGCGCATGGAGGCCGAGCTCCACAAGCGCGTCATCAGCCAGGACAAGGCGATCTCGGCGATTTCGCGCGCCATCCGCCGCTCGCGCGCCGGCCTGAAGAACCCGAACCGCCCGGTCGGCAGCTTCGTGTTCCTCGGCCCGACCGGCGTCGGCAAGACCGAGCTCGCGCGCGCGCTCGCGAATTTCCTCTTCGGCAGCGATCACGCGCTGATCCGCTTCGACATGTCCGAGTACATGGAGAAGCACTCGGTGTCGAAGCTGATCGGCTCGCCGCCCGGATACGTCGGGCACGAAGAGGGCGGCCAGCTGACCGAGAAGGTCAAGCGCAACCCGTACTCGGTGGTCCTGCTCGATGAGGTGGAGAAGGCGCACCCCGACATCTTCAACATTCTGCTGCAGGTGTTCGAAGACGGCCATCTGACCGACGGCCTCGGGAACCGGGTGAACTTCAAGAACACCATCATCATCATGACGTCGAACATCGGGGCCCGCTTCATCCAGAAGAAGAGCTCGATGGGCTTCCAGTCGTCCGACACGGGCGAAATCGCCAAGAGCGTGACGGACATGGTGCTCGGCGAAGTGAAGCGGACGTTCAATCCCGAGTTCATCAACCGCATCGACGAGATCATCGTCTTCGAAGCGCTGGGCGACGAGGACCTGCGGCGGATCATGGAGCTGCTGCTGGGGCAGTTGAACGACAACCTCGTCGATCGCAAGCTGAAGATCGTCCTGACGCCGGAAGTGATCGACTGGATCATCGAAACGACCTGTAAAGATCGGTCCTATGGCGCGCGTCCGCTGCGTCGCGCCATCCAGCGGTACGTCGAAGATCCGTTGTCGGAAGAGCTCATCCGCGGCCACCTGCGTGGCGGCGAGATCGAGGTCTACCTCGACGCCGGCCAGCTCGCCTATCGGCCCGCGGGCGAGCTCGAGGCGGGCCGGAAGCTCGCGTGAAGATTCTGAGAATTTGCGATTCAAATTCTCAGATCCTCAAACCCTCACATCCCTAAATTGACCGGCCAACGGCCTCAGTTCTCAGTCTAAAATCCATTAGATGTCCCTGCGTGTCAGTGTGTTCGCCCCTGTAGTCGTCGCGGTCGCGCTGCCTTGGCTGGGCGCGCCCGCAGCGGCCCAGGCGCAGCCGGCCCCGGCCTTCCCGGCGGTAACCGTGTGCGGCCAGCAGGTCGTCCCGCGGGCGGAGCCGCCCGCCGGGTCCGCCCCGGTCATCCTCTTCATCGCGCCGTGCTTCGAGGCGCAGGGCAACCAGTCGATCATCGAATTTCAGACCTACCTCTATTACATCCAGTTGAAGGCCAGCCTTCCCTCGCAGGGCGTCTGGGCGCCGTACGACGACACGTCCGAGAAGACCATCCTCGACGACTTCCACCGGCTGTGGAACACGAACTTCCTCGATAACCTCTGGGTCGACACGCGCGACTACACGTTCCCCAACGGGACGATCGGCAAGATCGTCACCTACAACATGGAAGAGCGTCAGCGCGTCAAGATCGTCGACTACGTCGGGTCGAAGAAGATCGAGATCTCGAAGATTGACGAGAAGCTGAAGGACGCCAACGCGCAGATTCGGCTGGACACGTTCATCGATCCCAGTCTCGTCCGCAAAGTGCAGGGCATCGTGCGTGACATGATGCGCGAAAAAGGCTTCCAGTACGCGGACGTGAAGCCGGAAATCCAGGAGATCCCGGGCGGTCCGAAGCTCGTGCACCTGACGTTCCACATGGACGAGGGGCCGAAGGTCCGCATCCGCAAGATCGAGTTCATCGGCAACAAGGCGATGAGCGACCGCCAGATCAAGAAGCAGCTCAAGGACAACAAGGAGAACGCCGGGTTCGAGGATTTCTTCCACCTGCCGACCTGGGTCCTCTCGTCGCTCGGCGACGGCGGCACGTACCAGGAAACGAAGTTCGACGACGACG
The DNA here is from genome assembly GCA_020073005.1 of Terriglobia bacterium. Lineage (GTDB taxonomy): Bacteria > Acidobacteriota > Vicinamibacteria > Vicinamibacterales > CAVVIG01 > SRVP-36. The sequence continues at coordinate 13,731 of JAIQFX010000043.1, forward strand.
CGGAAAAGATCGTGTCGTTCTACCGCGATCACGGCTACATCCGCGCGAACGTCGGCGTGCCGGAGCTCAGGGTCATCAGTGACTCCGAAGACAAGAAGACGCGCTGGATCGAGCTGCGCGTGCCGATCACGGAAGGGCCGCGCTATAAGGTCGCGTCGTTCGAAGTGGCCGGGAACAGCGTTGTCAAGACGGACTTCCTGAAGCCGCTCTTCAAGACGAACATCGGCGAGTACTACGGCGAGAAGAACATCCGCAAGGGCCTGGACAAGGCCCGCGAGGTGTACGGCACCGGCGGCTACATGGATTTCACCGGTTTCCCGGACTACAAGTTCCGCGACGATCCGAATCCGAACGAGCCCGAAGCGCCGGACGCCCTGAAGGCTCCGGAGGTCAAGAAGGGCCCACCGCTCGTCGATGTGACGATGCGGATTCAGGAAGGGCAGCAGTTCTTCGTCAATCGCATCACGTTCATCGGCAACACGACGACGCGCGACAACGTCATCCGCCGCGAGATCCGGCTCGTCGAGGAAGGCGTGTTCAACACCGAGGCGCTGAAGTACAGCGTCAAGCGGCTGAACCAGCTCGGCTATTTCAAGGCGCTCGAGGGCAAGCCCGGCGAAGTCGACGTCCAGAAGGTGCCGAACGAAACGAACAAGGTCGACATCAAGCTGAAGCTCGAGGAGCAGAACCGCAATCAGCTGACGTTCGGCGCCGGCGTCTCCGAGTTTGAAGGCGTGTTCGGACAGATTTCGTTCCAGACCGCGAACTTCCTGGGCCGCGGCGAGAGTCTCACGCTCTCGGTGTCGGCGGGGTCGCTCGCGCAGAACTACTCGCTGGCCTTCACCGAGCCGTTCCTGTTCGATCGCAACATCACCGGCGGCTTCAATCTCTTCCGGACCGACGTCCGGTACATCAGCCAGTTCACGCAGCGTTCGACGGGTGGCGTGCTCACGTTCGGGTTCCCCTTGAGCGGCTTCACCCGGATGTTCATGAACTACAGCTATCAGAACGTGCAGGTGGCGGACATCAACGAGGTGTACACCGATCCCACTTTGCTGGCGCGCAACCCGTTCCTGGCCGATTCGCTTCTGATCGGACAAGGCGGCGCACGCCGGATCAGCAAGGTCACGCCGAGCATTGTCTACAACACGGTCGACCAGCCGATCTTCCCGACGACGGGCAGGCGTCTGAGCATGTCGCTGGATCTTGCGGGGCTCGGCGGCAATACGAACTTCTACAAGCCGATGCTCGAAGGCGTGACGTATCTGCGGCACGGCAGCCGGCTGACGCTGGGCCTCCGCGGACAGGTCGAGTACCTGCACGCGTTCACGGGCGCCGGCGACCTCCCGATTTTCGAGAAGCTGTTCCTCGGCGGCGAGTACAGCGTGCGCGGCTTCGACATCCGCAGCATCGGGCCGCAGGATCCGGTCACGGGGCTCGTGCTCGGCGGAAACAAGAGCCTGCTCTTCAACGCGGAAGAGCAGATCACGATCGCGGGTCCGGTGCGGGCGATCCTCTTCTACGACGCGGGCCAGGTGCAGCAGGGGCCGGAGCTGGTGGGGCCGGCCGCGTACGTGCCCGATGGTGGCTCGCTTGCCACGACGGTGAAGCAGGGCGGCAACTTCAACTGGCAGGATTTCAAGACGTCGACCGGCGTCGAGGTCCGCTTCTTCATGCCCGTGCTGAATGTCCCGTTCCGGCTCATTTTTGCCTACAACCCCCAGCGCAAAGGCGTGCTGGACAACACACTGATACCGCAGTCGGCGTTCCAGTTCCGCTTCGCCGTGGGGTCGACCTTCTAGGTTTGAAGGGGACGGGAGTCCCCGTTGTTGAAGGGGACGGGAGTCCCAGCTAATATACGGGGACTCCCGTCCCCGTTCCTACGAAAGGATTCAGCGTAATGAGAGGTTCTGCCATTCTTGCGGTGCTCGCCCTGTCTTTGACGGCCACGAGCGTGACACCTGTATTCGCCCAGGCCGCCGGTCAGGCCAAGCCGCCGGCCGCGCCCGCGCCGAAGCCGGCCGTGCCGGCACCCGCGCAGGCTCCCGCGGCGCCGCCCGCGCAAGCCGCGCCCGCGCCTCCGCCTGCACCGCCCGCGGTGTTCCCGGCCGGCGCGAAGGTCGCCTTCTTCAATCCGCCGCGCGTGTTCCAGGAATCGATGGAAGGCAAGGTCGCGCTCGCACGCGTCAGCGCGCTGACGCAGAAGAAGCAGAACGAAGGCGCCGAGAAGAACAAGCAGCTGCAGACGAATCAGCAGAAGCTGCAGACCAGCGGCACGCTGCTGAGCGACGCCGCGCGCACCGCGCTCGAGAAGGAAATCGAGAAGGAGCAGGTCGACATCCAGCGCTTCCAGCAGGACGCGCAGGCCGAGATCAACGAACTGCAGAACGAAGTGCAGCAGGATTTCGTGAGGAAGGTCACGCCGATTCTTGCGGCGGTCGCGACTGAAAAGAGCCTGCACATGGTCTTCCAGACCGATGCCGGCCTGGCCTGGTACGATCAGGGCCTCGACCTGACGAACGAAATCATCAAGCGGCTGGACGCCACGACGAGCAAGCCGGCGACGGCGCCGAAGCAGTAGCGAGAAGAGGGCTGATCAACATCCCCGTTCTCCTCGACCGGTTCTGCCACCGGTATCCGTCGCCGCTCGTCGACGCGATTGCCGAGCACGACGAAGGCAAGCGCCTCGTCGCCTTCAAGAACGTCACGGTCGCGGAAGAATTCTTTCAAGGTCATTTCCCCGGCGCCCCGCTCATGCCGGGCGTGCTGATGCTGGAATCGCTCTCGCAGGCGGCGGCGATGCTGCTGCTGCAGCGCGAGGACGCGCCGCCCACCGCGCGCGTGTACCTGCGCGGCGTGAACGACGCCAAGTTCCGGCGGCAGGTCGTCCCGGGCGATCGCCTTCGGCTGGAAATCTCGCTCGGGCGCCGGCGCTCACGGCTCGCGCGGGCGCAGGCGACCGCGTTCGTGGGCGATCAGATCGTCGCCGAGGCCGAGCTGCTGCTCGGGCTCGAGCCCGACCGGACCGAGATCGATCCCCGCGCGGTCGTGCATCCGCTCGCGCAGATCGGCGACGGCACCACGATCGGCCCGCACGCGAGCATCGGTCCCAACGTGCGCATCGGCCGGAACTGCCGGATCGGCGCGTCGGCGGTCGTCGACGGCTGGACCGAGATCGGCGACGACACGGAGATCTATCCGTTCGGGTCGATCGGTCTCGCGCCGCAGGACCTCAAGTACCAGGGCGAGCCGACGAAACTCGTGATCGGCCGGCGCAACATCTTCCGCGAGTTCGTCACGATCAACCGCGGGACGCGCGGCGGCGGCGGCGTGACGACGATCGGCGATCGCAACGTGTTCATGGCCTACGTGCACGTGGCGCACGACTGCAAGGTCGGCGATAACACGATCTTCGGGCCGCACGCGACGCTCGGCGGCCACGTCGCGGTCGAATCGTTCGCGAACATCAGCGCGGGCTCGGCCGTGCACCAGTTCTGCCGCGTCGGCCAGCACGGCTTCATCGGCGGCTACTCCGTGATCACGAAGGACGCGCTGCCGTACGCGCGGACGGTCGGCAGCCGCCCGGCGCGGATCTTCGGCGCCAACACGATCGGTCTCGAGCGCCGCGGCATGTCGCCGGACGTGATCGGCAAGCTCAAGCGCACGTTCCGGTACCTGCTCCAGTCGAAGCTGAACACGACCAAGGCGCTGCAGCAGATTCAGAAGGACCGCACGCTGGCGTGCGCCGAGGTGGAGCACCTTCTCGACTTCATCCGCTCGTCGACGCGCGGCGTGATCCTGCGCCGCGCCAGCCGCCGCGCCGAGGAAGTCCTCCTCGACGAGTGATGCGGCTCGGGCTGATCGCCGGCAACGGTCGATTCCCGTTCCTCGTGCTGGACGCGGCCCGCCGCCTGGGCCACGACGTCACCGTGATCGCCCTCAAGGACGAAACGTTCCCCGAGCTCGCGGACGCGGCGGCGCGCCCGCCGGCGGCGGCGCTGCACTGGATCTCGCTCGGCCAGCTCGGCACGTGCATCAGCCTGCTGAAGGACGCCGGCGTCACGCAGGCGGTGATGGCCGGCCAGGTCAAGCACACCAAGATTTTCGACATCAAGCCCGACATGACGCTGCTCGGCGTCCTGATGCGGCTGCCGTCGAAGAACACCGACGGGATCATCGGCGGCGTCGCCGACGTGCTGCGCGAGAAGGGCATCGAGCTGCTGGATTCGACGGCGTTCCTCGCGCCGCTGATGGCGCGCGAGGGCGTCCTGACGCGGCGCGGTCCGACGGCCGACGAGCGCACCGATCTCGAGTTCGGCTATCGCATTGCCGACAGCGTCGCCGGCCTCGACATCGGCCAGACGGTCGTCGTCAAGTCGGCGGCCGTTGTCGCCGTCGAAGCGATGGAAGGGACCGACGCGGTGATCGCGCGAGCGGGGCAGCTGGCGGGCGCGGGCGCGCGCGTCATCAAAGTGGCGAAGCCGCACCAGGACATGCGCTTCGACGTCCCGGTCGTCGGGACTTCGACGATCGCGGCGATGAAGGCCGCGGGCGCGACCGCGCTGTCGGTAGACGCGGGCAAGACGCTGATGATCGACGGCGAGGCGATCATCAAGGCCGCCGACGCCGCCGACATCTGCATCGTGGGTCGATCCGGGCGACAGGAGTGATTCCAGCGCCTATGGCCACGAAGACACGAAAACACGAAGAAGAGATCCACGTGGGGTTTTCTTCGTGTACCTTCGTGCTCTTCGTGTCTTCGTGGCCTACAGGCCTCGCTCACTAATGGCCCTGCGAATAGCAGTGATTGGCGTCGGACATCTCGGGCGGCACCACGCCCGGATTCTCGCGTCGCTCCCGGGCGTGACGCTGGTCGCGGTCGCGGACACCAATCGCGCGCGTGCCGACGAGATCGCCGCCACGCACCGCACGCAGGCGGCGTACGATGCGCGCGATCTGCTCGGCCGCGTCGATGCCGTCACCATCGCGGTCCCGACCGAGCGGCACCTCGAGATCGCCCTTCCGTTTCTTGAATCACGCGTCCCGGTGCTCGTCGAGAAGCCGATGGCGCGCACGCTTGCCGAAGCCGACGCGATGATCACGGCGGCCGCGAAGGCCGGCGTCGCGCTGGCGGTGGGGCAGACGGAGCGCTTCAATCCCGCGGTGACCGCGGCGCGGCCGCTGCTGATCAATCCCCGGTTCATCGAAGTCCACCGGCTCGGCACCTTCCCGGAGCGCAGCCTGGACATCGACGTGGTCTTCGACTTGATGATTCACGATCTCGACGTCGTGCTGTCGCTCGTGCGCTCCGAGGTCGAGTCCATCGAAGCGGTCGGGGTGCCGGTGCTGACGCCGCGCGTCGACATCGCGAACGCGCGCGTCCGGTTCGCGAACGGCTGCATCGCGAACCTGACCGCGAGCCGCATCAGCCGGGACCGCGTACGCAAGATCCGGTTCTTCCAGCCCGCGAGTTATCTCTCGATCGACTACGCCGCGCAGAAAGTGGAAGCCTGGCGGCTCGAGAAGGGGAGCGGGCCCATGCCGTCGATCGAGGGCCGCGATCTCGACGTGAAGAACGAAGAGCCGCTGAAGCTGGAGCTCGCGGACTTCGTGGACGCGGTCGCCTCGCGCCGCGCGCCGGTGGTGACGGGCGAGCAGGGCCGCCGCGCGCTCGCCGTCGCGCAGGCGATTACAGATAAGATGTCACAGGTGTAGCGCGAGCCTTTCAGGCGAGCGATGCCCATGTATTCCGACCTCAACGACTTTCTCGCTGACCTCGAGAAGAGAGGACTGCTCGCGCGGATCGCGGAGCCGGTCAGCCCGGACCTCGAGATCGCCGCGGTCACCGACCGCGTGTGCAAATCACCGGGCGGCGGTCCGGCGCTGCTCTTCGACGCGCCTTCCGGCTTCGACATCCCCGTCGCGAGCAACGTCTACGGATCGAACGAACGCATGTGCCTCGCGCTCGGCGTGAAGACGCTCGACGATCTCGCCAAAGAGATCGACGAGCTGATGACGCCGCAGATGCCCGAAGGGATCATGGACGCGCTGAAGATGCTGCCGATGGTCGGGCGGCTGCGCGATCTGATGCCGAAGACGGTCAAGGACGCGGCGTGCCAGGAAGTCGTCCAGAAGGACGGCACGCTCGACTCGCTGCCGATTCTGAAATGCTGGCCGGACGATGGCGGGAAGTACATCACGTTCCCGCTCGTGTTCACGAAAGATCCCGAGACGGGCGTGCGGAACATCGGGACTTACCGCATGCAGGTCTTCGACGGCCGGACGACGGGCATGCACTGGCAGCGGCACAAAGGCGGCGCGCAGCACTATCGCGTCGCCGAGCGGCTCGGCAAGCGGCTCGAGGTCGCCGTCGCGTTGAGCGCCGAGCCCGTGCTGCCGTACTGCGCGACCGCGCCGATGCCCGAAGGCCTCGACGAGCTGCTGCTCGGCGGATTTCTCGCGCGACGCCGCATCGAGCTCGTCAAGTGCGTCACCGTCGATCTCGAAGTGCCGGCGAGCTCGCACATCGTCCTCGAAGGTTACGTCGAGCCCGGCGAGCGGCGCCGTGAAGGGCCGTTCGGCGATCACACCGGCCTCTATTCGCAGCCCGACGACTTCCCGGTCTTCCATCTCACCTGCCTCACGCGGCGCAAGCAGCCGACCTACCTGACGACGGTGGTCGGCGTGCCGCCGATGGAGGACTACTACCTCGGCCTCGCGAGCGAGCGCATTTTCCTGCCGATGATTCGCAAGACGCTGCCGGAAATCGTCGACATGCATTTCCCGGCCGAGGGCATCTTCCACAATCTGGTGGTCGTGTCGATCGACAAGCGCTATCCCGGCCACGCGCGCAAGATCATGAACGCGTTCTGGGGGCTCGGCCAGCTGATGTTCTCGAAGACGATCGTCGTCGTCGACAAGGACGTCGACGTGCACGATCTCAGTCAGGTGACGTGGATCGTCGGCACGCACATGGATCCGCTGCGCGACATCCAGATGACGAAGGGTCCGGTCGACGATCTCGACGACGCGGCCGAACTTCCCGCGTACGGCGGCAAGATGGGGATCGACGCGACGAAGAAGTGGGCGTCGGAAGGCTACAACCGGACCTGGCCGCTCCGGGTGGTGACGACGGAGGCTGCCGGCAGGCGGGCGGCGGACGTGATCGGGCGCATGAAGATCTAGCGGCTCCGGGAGTTGTGCAGACGCCGGCCGTTCCGCGCAAGACTTTGGCCGGATCGTCCGATACGCTTAAGGACGCAGCGCTCGATCATGACCCCGATGATCAAACGTCTCGTGCCCGCGGCGGCGGCTCTCCTCTCCCTGAGTGTGCAGCCGGCCGCGCAGTCCCTCGCCGACGCCGCCAGGCGCGCGGAAGAGCAGCGCAAAGCCGCCGGCGGATCGGCTCCGACCATCACGAACAAGGACCTGCCCGGCGAAGCCGGCGTCGCCAAGCTCCTGAACGAGTACTTCCTCACCGACGACCTCTTCACCGCCTACCGCTGGGCGTGGGAGGCCATCATGAAGCTGCGGACGCGCAGCATCCCGATCGACACCTATCTGATGAAATGGGAGGTCGAAGCGAAGAGCGCGCTCGACCTCGAGGCGCCGTACGGACAGGAGCCGCAGGTTGCGCGGATCCTCGACGAGCATGAACTGACCCCGAACAAGTACTTCATGACGGAACTCGCCGTCGGCCGCGCCATGGAGGACAGCCGCCTGACCAAAATCCAGCTGGCGACGCTCCCACAGGCGCGCCAGGACAACGTCAAGGTGGTGCTCACGCGCAACGAGGGCATCAACTGGCGCTCGCGGCAGGAATCCTCGAAGACCGCCCTCGAAGAGGCCCGCCGCATTCGCCCGCGAAAATGACGCGCACGATGCTGGCCGTCGCGATGACCCTGGCGCTCGCCGATTGCGCCGCCGGCCAGGCGCTGGCCGACGCAGCCAAGCGAGCAGAAGAGCAGCGAAAAGGGAACACGACCCCGTCCATCACGCTGCGCCCGCCGACCGAACCGGAAGATGAAAGCCAGCCGCCTCGCCTGACGGCGAAGCTCGTGTCCCATTACGCCGAGGCTCGCATGGCGCTGCGCGATCGCCGCGCGGCCGATCCCAAGATGCAGCTGCGGCTGCTCGCCGCGACCCGGAACATCCAGGCGTACATCGATCTGGCGGACATCCTCGCCTCGGAGCCGACCATCGTCAACCTCTTCGACTACTACGAGCTCACGCCGCGCACGTACGTCAGGACGGAGATCATGCTGCTCATCGCGCAGTCGCGGCACGCGCTGCGGTTCGAGAAGTGGCCCGGGGACCCGCCGTCTGAGCGTGTCCGCGAGAACGTGGCGTTCTACGAGCGCAGCAAGTCGTCGGTGGATGCGGCGCTGAACGACTGCTTTCAGCATGAGGTGGGCCTCAAGATCTGGGGCTGGGCGCCGCCACCGCTGCCGAAGGTCGCGCCATGAAGGCGAGTCTCGCGCGCATGTGTGTCGTCGCGGCGGTGCTGGCGATCGCGACAGCCGCGGCCGGCGCGCAGACGCTGGCCGAGGCCGCCAGGCGCGCCGAAGAGCAGCGCAAAGCCGTCGAAGGCAAGCAGAAGTTCTTGATCACGGTCAAGGACAACACGTTTCACGAGGTGCCGCTGACCGGAGGGCTCGTCGATCGCTACTCGAAGGCCCGCAGCGGCCTCGCCGCCTTGTGGAAGAAGGATCGTCCGCTCTACGAGCGCGTACGGGATGGCGCCCGGGTGGTCGAGGACTTCCGCGACATCAAGAACGTTCTCCAGAGCGAGCCGATCGTCGTCGATCTGCTGAAGTTCTACGAGTTCACGCCCGAAGCCTTCGTCGAGACAGAGCTGACCCTCAGGATCGCGGACCTGCGCGCGAGCAGCGGCTACAGTGGAGGGTACAACGGCACGGTCGAGCGCGAGAACGCGGCCTACGTGCGTGCGAACTCCACGCGTCTTGGCGCCATTCGCCAGAGCTGGTATCTGCAGGAAGCCGGTCTCTCGATCTTCCCCGAATGAGCGCCGGACCGATGCGCGTGGTGCTCATCGATCTGCCGCCGGACGTTGATGCGCCCGACTTGAACGCCGGCCGGCCGCTCGGCCCGCAGGCGCGCGTGGCCGCGCGCATCGCCGACCTGCTCCCGGGCGCCACCTTCGACGCCGACGGACGCGGGACGTTCCGGCGCGGGAACTACGAGCTGGCGTTCGTGCTGAGCGGAGACGAGCCGTTCGCCGTCGACGTCGAGATCGATCGGCCGGAGAGCATCACCGCTCTTCAGCGCGTTGTCGAGAAAACAGGCTGGCGCGTGATCGATCCCGACGCGCCGGGCTTCGTTGATCTCGAGGCCAGCCGCCAGGCGGGCGCCATCGTTCTCGTCGGGCGGCCAGTTGCTCCAGAAGCGATCGCGGGCGACGCCGTCGCGCGCAGGCGGCCCCTGGTCACTGTGGCCGGCGCCGCCGTCGTGCTCGCCGCCATGTGGGCGGCGTGGCAATGGACCCAGGCGCGTCCGCCGATTCGCACGCCGGAAAGCATCGCCGGCACGCAGGAAGCGTCGGCGAAAGCCTTCGCGTGGTTCGCCAAACAGATGGCGATGCGAAACGCGCGGATGAAGGTGCTCGCGCCAGCCTTTCGCGACAACCCGATCGTGGCGCAGTTGTTCGATTTCGCGATCGCCCAGAACGGGTACTGGAACGGGCTGGGCCGCGGCCACTTTGGATCGCCCGAGCGGCTGAGCGACGCGGATCTCTGGCGGCGCTTCGACCGTGATCCGCTGCTGCCGCCGACGTTCGCCCAGGCGGAGCGGACGGGCTACGTGTTCGAGTACACGGGCAGCGGGAATTGCATCGAGGACGCGCCGGGCGTGCAGGAGTGCGACACATTCGTCTACAGCGCGCGGCCGCTGCGGCCGGGGAAGGACATCGCCGTCACCTTCGTGCTGATGAGCGAGGACGAAAAGATCCACATCCGCAACGACGGACAGATTCCGACGAAAGACGACCCGAACGTGGACAACATGTCGCCATCCACGGCCGAAGAGTACGCGGCGGCGTCCGCGGCGTCCGCCCGAGAACCGTCCGAGGGACTGTTCGCCGCGATCGGCAAGAGTGTGACCGGCCTCTTCGAGCGATTTGCCGCCCCGAAGCCGACCGCTGCGGCGATCGCGGCCGCGGAGACGAGCGTGCTGCGCGACCTGCGCGCCGTCGCGCAGGCGGAGTACGCGATGGGGGCGTTGACGTCCGGCACGCCGCGGTATCTGGCGCCCGAGCAGCTGACGGACACGGCGCTGTGGGCGCAGGCGAAGATGCCGCCGTTGCTGGCCGGGTTCTTCGCGCAGCCGCATCGTCAGGGGTACGAGTTCGAGTTCATCGGCGATGGCGAGACGGGGATCGACGGCCGGTTCGAGTTCCTCAAGCCGATGTGGGCGTCATTCGTCTACGTGGCGCGGCCGATGGACCCGGGCCCCGCTGGCCGCCGCACGTTCGCGCTCTATCCCGACGGGCAGGTGTTCGCGACGGACGAGCACCGCACGCCGACGCGCAGCGACGTCCCTCTCGGCGACAAGTGAACGGACCACCGACGCGCGCAGCGACGCTCACGCGCGCGCGAAATCGACCGCCGTCGTATTTGCTCCGCTGACGACGACTCCCACTCGCTCGCCCTCGGCGGGTTGATACGCGCCTGACAGCAGCGCCGCGAACGCCGCCGAGCCGCCCGGCTCCGCCACCAGGCGCAATCCCTCCCACAACGTGCGCTGCGCGTTCAGAATGGCCTCGTCGCTGACGAGGACGACGCGCGCGACGTGCGCGCGCGCGATCGGGAACATCAGCTCGCCGACGCGCTTCGGCGCGAGCGAATCGGCCGCGACGCTGCCGGTTGGCGCGTCGACGGGATGGCTCGCCCTGAGTGCGTCATGCAATGTCGGTGCGCCCTCGGGCTCGACCGCGATGACGCGCGTCCGCGATCCGTACCACGCCGCGATCCCGCCGATCAGTCCGCCGCCGCCGACGGCCACCAGAACCGTGTCGAGTCCCGGCGCCTGCAGCGACAACTCGAGGCCGAGCGTGCCTTGTCCGGCGATCGTCTCGACCTGATCGAACGCGTGGACCGGCATCGCGCCGGACGATTGGCTCCACTCGATGCTCGCGGCGAGCGCATCCGCGTAGCGTTCTCCGACGACCGTCAACTCCGCGCCGTACGAACGTATGCGATCGATCTTCGCGGGCGAGGAGACGGTCGGCACGAAGATGCGCGCGGGCATTCCGAGCCGCATCGCCGCGTACGCGACCGCCGCGCCATGATTGCCGCCCGACGCCGCCACGACACCCGCGGCCGGCGGATGTCGCGTCAGCAGATTCGCGAACGCGCCGCGCGTTTTGAACGAGCCGGCGTGCTGCAACTGCTCGAGCTTCAGCGTCAACGGGAACGGCGCCAGCCCGAACTCCGCCCCGCTGACGCGCGCGATCGGCGTCATGCGGATGTAAGGCGCGATGATGCTGTGCACGCGCTCGATGTCGGCTCGACTGACGGCGAGAGACATGGAGAGATTGTTGATCAATACTGTCCCGTATGACGCGCACCCGCCTCGCCCTGATCCTCGCCGGCCTCGTCGTCTGCACGATCGCGTTCCGCGCGCAGACACCGGCGCCGCCGGCCGCGCACGCGTTCACGCAGATTGCGCCCGGCGTCTACAGCGCCGTCGGCTCCGGCACGTCGAACGCAGGATCCAACTCGGCGGTCATCGTCACTCAGGACGACGTGGTCGTCGTCGACTCCCACATGACGCCCGAATCGGGACGCGTGCTGCTGCAGGAAATCAAGACGCTCACGGACAAGCCCGTACGCCTGTTGATCGATACGCACTTTCATTACGACCACACGGACGGGAACCAGGTCTTCGCGCCGATTGCCGACATCATCGGCCACGAGTACACGCGGTCGCGCCTGGCCGCGCCTGGGTACATGCAGCGCGGGATGCTCGGCGACCTGCTGCGGCGTGAGACGCCGCTGAGTGAGAGCTTGAAGGGGCTGAAGCCCACGCCGCCGAACATCACGCTCGACGATCGCATGACGCTCTTTCGCGGCGACCGCGAGATCCGCCTGCTGTATCTCGGCCGCGGCCACACGGGCGGCGACGTCGTCGTCTATCTGCCGAAGGAACGCGTGCTGTGCAGTGGCGATCTCCTCGTGAACGGCATCGCCAACCTCGTCGATGGCTTCGTCAACGAATGGCCTGATGCACTCGAGAAGCTGAAGCCGATCGATTTCGTCGACGTCATCCCGGGACACGGCGAGCCGTTCAAGGGCAAGGAGCGCATCGACTGGTTCCAGGCCTACCTGCGGGATCTGTGGACGCAGGCGACGGCGCTGCACGATCAGAAGGTGGCCGCCGCCGACGCGGCCAAGCGCATCGACATGACCGCGCACAAGGCGCACTACCCGGCGATCAACGGTCCTGGCGTGAATCCGGTAGCGGTTTCCCGGATCTACGAGGTCATCGAGAAGCGCGCGGAGTAGAAAGTCCGGCTAAAGCCGGACACCACGATTAGCAGGGTCCTTGCATGATTAGCAGGGTCCTTGCATGGAGGTTGGGTATGGCCACCACTGCCGCTCCGACCACGACGAATACCGGCTTCGCCATGCGGCTGCTCGGCGCGGCTGCGCTCGACCCCACGACCTACGAGGAAATCGAGGCTGACCGCGGCGCGACGGGCCAGGCGCTTCTGGTCGTCGTGCTGTCGAGCCTCGCCGCCGGCATCGGCGCGCGCGGGCTCGGCAGCGGCTCGCTGACCAGCGTCGTGTTCCTCAGCGGCATCGCGCTGATCTCGTGGGCCGCGTGGGCGCTCGTCACCTTCGAGATCGGCGCGCGCATCATGCCGACGCCGGAGACGCGCGTGGACATCGGTGAGCTGCTGCGGACCATCGGCTTCGCAGCCACGCCGGGCATGCTCCAGATCTTTGGAGTCGTCCCGGGCGCCGCCGTGCCCGCGTTCGTGATCACGTGGATCTGGATGCTGGCCGCGATGGTGGTCGCGGTTCGCCAGGCGCTTGACTTCACCAGCACGGCCCGCGCCATCGGCGTCTGCGTCCTGGGCTGGGTTCTCGCCCTCGGCATCGCCATCACACTCGGCTTGTTCTTCGGGCCGACGGTGTCGTAACCTTGATCTAGTGCCAGCCTGGTATCTGCGCTCGCGTGGCCGTGAGCGCTAACACACTTTTGTCACAGGACCGGCGTCTAAGTTGACACTGCCGTTTCATGCACAGAGATAGACGTTTGCCCCGGTTCCACCGGTCTGCCGCCGCCGTCCTTCTGGCGTCCGCACTCGCCCTGACCGCCCATCGTATCGACGTCGCCGCGCAGAGCAACGCGGGGAAGCTGGCGACGGTGCTGGCCGATCTAGTGCAGGCGCTGCCGCAGGCGGCCGCCGCGCCCGGCCCCGCTCTCAGTGGTACTGGTTCCGGAGCGCCCGCGCCGCAATCAGCGCTGTCGTACGACGCGTTTCCGCCGTCGGTGCAGGACGCCATCAAGGGACGCTGGCTGCGCATCGATCAGAACAACGCCGCGCAGCTCTACGTGCTGGTCAACGAGGTCACCGACAGCGTCGTCAGTCAGCTGACGGCCGCCGGCGCGACGATCGAGATTCGCGACGCCGCGCGCCGCCGCGTGCAGGCGCGCATTCCGCTCGACCGCATCCAGGCCGTCGCGGCGCTCTCGAGCGTCGACGAGATCCGCCTGCCGACGTACGCGCGCCGCCGCGCCGGGACCGCGGTGAGCGAAGGCGACTCCATTCTTCACACCGACGCCGTGCGTAATCAGTGGTTCCTCGACGGCGCGGGCGTGCGCGTCGGCGTCATCTCGGACGGTCTCAAGGGCGTGTTCGACACGAACTGCACCACGTGCGGCGGCGTGGCCAACGGCCCGATCGCGTCGGGCGACTTGCCGTCGTCGCAGGGGACGCGCACGGCGAGCGGCGTGCTGACCTCCTCGATCGGCGGCATCGTCGCGCGATCGTTTCAGGCGAACGGCGATCTCGAAGGGCTGCCGCCCGCGACGCCCGCCTGCGGGTTCGCCGGCGCCGGCGGGGAAGGGACGGCGCTGCTCGAGATCGTGCACGACCTCGCGCCGTCGGCGAAGCTGTCGTTCGCGAACTTCGACACCGATCTCGCGTTCACGCAGGCCGTGAATTTCCTGGCGGCGTCGAACGACGTCGTGCTCGACGACATCGGCTTCTACGGCGTGCCGTTCGACGGCACGAGCCTCGTCTCGACCAACACCGCCGCGGCGCTGAACAATCCGGCCTACCCGATTCGCGCGTACTTCACGGCGGCCGGTAACGACGCCGACGAGCACTACTACGGCGCGTACACGAACTCAGGGGTCGACGGCTCGACGGTGAGCGGCATCACGAACTCCGGCAAGCTGCACCTGTTCCAGCGCACGTCCGACACGACCGACGCGCTCGGGCTCGGCGCGCAGCCGTACAACGTCATCGCGCTGCCGGCGAACGGCGAAGCGGCGATCTTCCTGAGCTGGGACGACACGTTCGGCGCGTCCGCCAACAACTACGATCTGTATCTCGTCCAGCAGAGCACGGGACGCGTGGTGGCGAGCAGCACGACCGTGCAGAGCGGCCGTCAGGATCCCACCGAGTTCATCGACTACGTCAACCGCGGCAGCCAGGATTTCTTCCGCATCGTCGTGCAGAACGTCCGTGACTCTGCGCAGCCGAGGCACCTGAACCTGTTTTCGTTCCAGCCGGAGTGCGCGTCCGGCGGTCCGCTGCTGCTCACGGCCGGCCGGCACGAGCGCGTCAACTACAACACGGCGACGCGCAGCATCTCGGCGCAGAGCGACGCGGGCGGCTCGCCGGTCAGCGTCGTCGCGGTCGGCGCCATCTGCTCGGCGACGGCCGCCGCGGCCGGGCGCTTCGGCGACACGACGCCGAACGAATCGTGCCTGGACGTGTCGAACTCGACGGCCGAGTTCTACAGCAGCCGCGGGCCGACGCTCGACGGCCGCGTGAAGCCGGACGTCGCCGGCATCGACGGGGTGACGATCACCGGAGCGGGCAGTTTCAGCAATCCGTTCTTCGGGACGTCGGCCGCGGCGCCGCATCTGGGCGCGATCGCGGCGGTCGTGCTGCAGGGCGCGCCGTGCCTCCTCAGCCGATCGACGACGACGATTGACGCCGCGTCGGCGCGCAGCACGCTCCGGAATCTGCTGGTCAAGACCGCGGATCGCCTGGGCGATCCGGATCCCAACAATCTCTTCGGCTCGGGCCGCGTGAACGCGGTCAACGCCGTGCAGGCGACGCTGCCGACCTGGAACGGCAAGGCGACGATCAACGTGGACGGCAACGTCGCGGGCGGCGCCAGCCTGACGCCCGCGCAGCTTGGATTCGCCGATCCCACCAACTGCGGGCTGGTGTCGCTGAACTGGACCGGAGGCTGCGGCACGTCGCCGGGCGCCACGATGACGTGTCCCTTCGGCGGGAGCGCCGTCACGGTGTCGGCCAGCAACAACGGGTACGGCTTCTCCGACGCGCACGACATCAACGTGGTCGTGTCGAACTTCGCCGCGGCCGTCTCGCCGGCCTCGGCCACGATCGCGGCGGGCCAGTCCGCGAAGTTCACGGTCACGCTGACGCCGCAGGTCGCGCCGTTCCGCACGCCGATCACCCTGACGTGCGACAGCACCACGCTGCCGCCCAACACCGCGTGCGCCTTCAATCCGCCGACCGTGACGCTCGGCCCGGTCCCCGTGCAGTCGACGATGACGCTGACGACGACCGCGGCGTCGGGGTTGGGCGCGGTCACGCGGCCACGGAAGGCGGGCCTGGCGTGGCCGCCGATCGATTTCACGCGGATGCGTCCGGCGCCGTCGATGGTCCTCTGGCCGTTCGCCGCGCTGCTGGTCTGGGGTGCGATGCGGCGTCCGCGTGTCACGCGGCGCGCGACGGCCGCCGCGGTCTGCGCGCTGACGCTCGCGGCCGTGCTCGGCCAGGCGATCTTCACGACCGTGCCGGCGCTGGCGGATGCCGGCATCGCGCTGTTCCCGTCGTCGCTCACGTTCGATTCGCAGATCGTCAGCACGACCGCACCGGCTCAGCTGGTCCATCTCACCAACGTCGGCGCCGACGCGCTGAGCCTCACGACCATCTCCACCACCGGCGACTTCGGCCAGACCAACGACTGCGGTGCGTCGGTCGATCCCGGCAAGAGCTGCACGATTGCCGTCACGTTCGCGCCGGTCACGACGGGCTCGCGCACCGGCTCGCTGACGATTGCCGACAGCGCCGCCGGGAGCCCGCACACGATCAATCTGGCCGGAACGGGCGGCGTGGTGCCGGCGAGCGGAACGCCGACGGGCACCTACGCCATCGGCGTGGGCGGGACGTCAGGATCGCTGCTGAACACCGCCGTCCTGACGCTGACCGTACAATAAAGACCGAGATGAAAAAGATCCTCGCCGTCGTTCTGAGCGCGACCCTGCTGACGTTGTCGACCGGTGCGTGCAGCGATCCGACGCCGCCCGCCGCGCCCACGCCGGTCCCGCCGACGATCACCGATACGTTCACCGGCACGCTCACGCTGGCGGGCAACAACAGTCATCCGTTCACGGTGTCGCAGGTCGGCGGCCTGCGTGTGAGTCTGACGGGCGTGTCGCCGAGCGCGGCGGTCGGCATCGGCGTCGGCACGCCGAGCACGGCGACGGGCACCTGCACGGTGCTGGCGAACATGACGGCCGTCCTCAATCCCGGCGTCCAGATGTCCGGCACGGCGACGGTCACCGGCACCTTCTGCATCGCCGTGTTCGACGTCGGCAACCTGGTCGAGTCCGTCAACTACACCATCACGGTGCTCCACTCGTGACGAGACGATCCGGCGCGACCGCGCTCGCGCTCGCGTTGCTCGCCTCCGCGTGCGGCAGCAGCAGTTCGAGCAGCAGCACTTCGTCGACCACCAGCACGACGGCGCCGACCACGACGGTCACGACCGACACGTTCAGCGGAACGGTTCCGGTGAAGGGCAGGGACGTGCACGCGTTCACCACGTCCGCGACCGGCGCGGTCACGGTCGTGCTGACCGCGGCGTCGCCGCCGGCGACGATCGTGATGGGCGTCGGCATCGGCACGCCGAGCGGCTCCAATTGCCCGCCATTAGCTGGAGCGTCGGTCAACACGGCCGCGGGCGGAGGACCGGCGCCGGGGATTCTCACCGCGGGCTCGTACTGCGTCGTCGTCTCCGACGTCGGGAATCAAACGGCGCCGGTGGCGTACACGGTCACGGTCAACCATCCGTAACACCCGGACGCCGGATGCCAGTCTCAGATCAAGAGCTCACCAGCCTCGCGGCCACGCACGACATCATCAGCGTCGGCATGCTGGCCGACGACGTGCGGCGGCGCCATCACGGGCTGACGACGACGTTCGTGCGCGTCGCCGACGTGCCGGCGGATATCGGCGCGCCTGTCTCCATTCCCGCCGCCGCCGGTGAAGTCCGCATTGTCGGCACCCCGACGACCCGCATGGCCGCGGTCGAGCGCGTTCGCGAGGTGGCGGCCGTCGCCGCCGGCGCGTCGAGCGCCGCGCTGTCGGCCTACTCGCTGAGCGATCTCGAGCAGCTCGCCGCGAGCGAAGCCGTCACGCTGCGCGCGCTGCTCGAGGAATTGCGCGCGGCCGGACTCGAGCTCGTGGCCGAGGCGCCGGTCGATCGGCTGCGTGACGCGCGACGATCGGTCGAAGAGGTCAACATCGCCGGGCTCGTGCTCGCGCGGCTCACGGTCGATCAAGCGCCGTCCGCCGATCCGCTGCCCTTCCTCAAGAGCGTGGCCGAGCTGCAGCGCGCGGTCGGCGTCCTTCGCGTGTTCGCGCCGTTGCCGCGGCGGATCAACCCGGCGGTTCCCACGACCGGGTACGACGATGTGAAGCGCGTGGCGCTCGCGCGGATCGTGGTCGATGCGGTGCCGTCGATTCAGGTCGACTGGGCGCGCTACGGCCCGAAGCTGGCGCAGGTGGCGCTCACGATGGGCGCCGACGATGTGGATGGCGTGTCGGCGGACGACGACGCCTCGGGCGAGGGCCGCCGGCGGTCGCCGCTCGAGGAGATTCGCCGGAACATCCGCGCGGCGGGGCTGGAGCCGGTCGAGCGCAACGGCCGCTTCGACGTCGTGACTCGATGACGGCGCCCGCGCTTCGCCTGGGCGCGGTCGGCTATCTCAACGCGCGCCCGCTGGTCTACGGCCTCGATCGCGTCGGCCGGTTCGACCTTCGCTACGACCTCCCGTCGGAGTGCGCGCGCCTGCTGCACGCCGGCGACACCGACCTCGGCCTCATTCCTTCGATCGAGTACCTGCGCGGCGGCCCGTACGCGATCGTGCCGGATCTCAGCATCGCCTCGCGCGGTCCCGTGGACTCGGTGGCCATCTACACGACCAGGCCGATGGCGGACGTGCGATCGATCGCGATGGACACGAGCTCGCGAACGTCCGTCGCGCTGGTCAGCGTGCTGTGCGCGCGGTTGTTCAAAATCAAGCCGCGGCTCGAAGCGCGCGGCCCCGATCTGCGCGACATGCTGGCCCACGCCGATGCGGCGCTCATCATCGGGGACAACGCGTTGTTGTTGGACGAGGAGAAGCTGTCAGCTGTCAGCTCGCAGCTGTCAGCCACGAGGCACCAGCCACCAGCCACCGGTCTTCAGCCACCAGCCACCAGCCACCAGCCACCCCGGATTGAAAAGATCGACCTCGGTTCCGCGTGGACCGGGATGACGGGTTTGCCCTTCGTCTACGCGTTCTGGGCGGGACGGCCGGACGCGCTGACTGCACGCGACGTCGAGACGCTCACGCGTGCCCGCGACGCGGGCGTGCGGGCGGCTGACGCCATCGCGCGGGCCTACTTCCCGGACGCGCCGGAGCGCCAGGCCATCGGCGCGCGGTACCTGCGGGATAATATCAAGTACTATCTCGGCGGCGACGAGCGGGCGGCGCTCGAGATGTTCTATCGGTATGCGGCCGAGACCGGCGTCGTGCCGGACGCCGGCCAGCTTCGGTTCTTCTGATGATCGAACGTCTTGCGGACAAGGTTCGTGCGGGGGAGCGGGTGAGCGCCGCCGAGGCGCTCGATCTGTACCGTCACGCGCCGACCGCGCTCCTGGGCCGCCTGGCCGACGGCATCCGCGCGCGCAAGCACCCGGACGGCCTCGTCACGTACATCATCGACCGCAACGTCAACTACACGAACGTCTGCGTCGCCAGGTGCAGCTTCTGCGCGTTCTACCGGGCCGTCGGCTCGTCCGAAGGGTACGTGCTCGGCTTCGACGAGCTCTTCCGGAAGATCGACGAGACGATCGCGGTCGGCGGCGGCCAGTTGCTGCTGCAGGGCGGGCACAATCCCGATCTGCCGCTGACGTGGTACGAAGATCTGTTCCGCGCGATCAAGCGGCGCTATCCGTCGTTCAGGCTCCATGCGCTGTCGCCGCCGGAAGTGATCCACCTCTCGCGGCTCTCGCAGCTGCCCGTGCCCGCGATCATCGATCGCCTGGTCGCCGCCGGCCTCGACAGCATTCCCGGCGGCGGCGCGGAGATCCTCGTCGACCGCGTGCGGAAGCTGCTGCACTGCGACGGCAAGGCGACGGCGGACGAGTGGCTCGGCGTCATGCGCCACGCCCACCGCGCCGGCCTGCGCACGACGGCGACGATGATGTACGGCACCGTGGAGACGGACGAGGAGCGCCTCGACCATCTGCTCCGGTTGCGCGCGCTGCAGGACGAGACCGGCGGCTTCACCGCGTTCATCGCGTGGAGCTACCAGCCGGAGCACACCGAGCTCGCCGGCCGCGAGGCGACCGGCGTCGAGTACCTCCGCACGCTCGCGACCGCCCGCATCGTGCTCGACAACTTCGACAACCTGCAGGCGTCGTGGGTCACGCAGGGCGGCAAGGTGGGGCAGCTGAGCCTCGCGTACGGCGCGAACGACATGGGCAGCGTGATGATCGAGGAGAACGTCGTCCGCGCCGCCGGCGCCAGCTACTGCATGGACGAGGTCGAGATCGTCCGCAACATCGAGGACGCCGGGTTCGTGCCCAAGCGCCGCAGCATGCACTACGAGATTCTGGGCGACCCGATCTTCCGCGAGCGCGAGGTGCCGCGCATGCTCGAGCTCGCGACGGCGCGCCAGGACGGCGACACGAGCGTGCCGGAGGAGCTCCTCAACTATCCCGCCCGCAGCCGCACCGGCAAACAGCTGCGCATCATTCCGAGTTGATTCACTACCACGCGGCGTGGATCGTTCCGGTGAGCGACCCGCCGATGCGGGACGCCTGGATCGCGGTGGACAGCGGCCGCATCGCCGCGCTGTCGCGCCGCGGACCGACCGACGGGTCGCTCGAGGTCGACCTCGGCGACGTCGTCGTGCTGCCGGGCCTGGTCAATGCCCACACGCATCTCGAGCTGTCGTACCTGCGCGAGGAGATTCCCCCCGCGTCGCAGTTCGTCTCGTGGGTGCGGCACCTGATTGAGAACCGCCGGACGCATCCCGACCCGAAAGCGCCGGAGATCCTCGACGCGATCGATCGCGCGGTGGCGGAGTCCGTCGCGTACGGCACGGCGATCGTCGGCGACATCAGCAACACGCTCGTCACGTTCGACCCGCTGACGAAGAGCGAGCTGGCGGCCGTCGTCTTCTACGAGTTGATCCGGTTCAAGACCGACGATCCGCAGGGGGTCGTCGACAAGGCGCGCGAAGCACTGGATGCGCTCGTGCCGACCGAGCGCGTGCGCGCCAGCATGGCGGCGCACGCGCCGTACTCGGTGGCGCCGCTCGTGCTGCGCGCGATACGGAAGGACGTCGAGCGCGATCCGTTCTCGCCCTGCAGCGTGCACGTGTCCGAGTCGGTGGAGGAGATGGAGTTCATCCGCCGCGGCAGCGGGCCGTGGCGGACGCTGCTCGAAGAGCTCGGCTCCTGGGATCCGGCGTGGGTGCCGCCCGGCGGCACGCCCGTGGAATTCCTGGACGCGGCGGGCTTTCTCGACGCGCGCGTGCTCGCCGTCCACGGCGTGCAGATGACGCCGTCGGATCTCAGCCGTCTGGCGGCTTGCGGCACGACCGTCGTCACGTGTCCGCGCAGCAACGGCCACACGGGCGCCGGCGCGCCGCCGCTCGTGGACTTCTACGAGTCCGGCGTGCCGGTGGCCGTGGGCACCGACAGCCTGGCGAGCGCGCCCGATCTCAACGTGTTCGCGGAACTCGCGACGATGCGCGCGCTCGCGCCGTCCGTGCCGGCGGCGACACTGATCGAAAGCGCGACGCGCGTCGGCGCGCGGGCGCTCGGCTTCGACGGCGACTACGGGACGATCGAGCCCGGCAAGGTGGCGCGGCTGCTGACGGTGGCGCTGCCGTCGGCGAGCATCGATGTGGAAGAATACCTGGTCAACGGAATCGGACCGGAACAGATACGATGGATAGAAAGTTAAAAGTGAAAAGAGAGAACTGAAAAGTTCGGACCTCGAGCTTCAGTTTTCGGTTTTCTGTTTCAGCTTTTCAGTTTATGTTTCTGTCGCGCCTCAGTACATACGGCTCTTTCGTCAGATTCAGTCACTCTGTCTTTGCCCTTCCGTTCGCGCTGGCCGGCGCGCTGCTCGCGGCGCGGCACGCGCCGCTGACGTGGAGCGCGGCGATGTGGATTCTCGTCGCCATGGTGGCGGCGCGCAGCGCGGCGATGGGCTTCAATCGCCTCGCCGACGCGCGGCTCGACGCGCTGAACCCGCGGACCGCGAATCGCGAGCTCCCGCGCGGCGCCATGACCGCGCGCGAAGCGGCGGTGTTTGTGACGGTCGCATCCGCGGTGTTCATAGCCGCCGCGTGGCGGCTCAACCCGATCTGTCTTGCGCTGTCGCCGGTCGCGCTGGGGATTGTGTTCTGGTACTCGCTGGCGAAGCGCTTCACGACGTGGACGCAGTTGTTCCTCGGCCTCGCGATGGCGGTCGCGCCGGTGGGCGGGTGGCTGGCCGTCGGCGGACGCGCAGGATGGGAGCCGTGGCTGCTGGCTGCGGCGATCGGCACGTGGGTGGGCGGGTTCGACGTCCTGTATGCGTGTCAGGATCTCGATTTCGATCGCGCGCACGGTCTGCGGTCGATTCCGGTCCGGTTCGGCGTTCCCGCGTCGCTCGCGATCTCGCGGGTGATGCACGTCCTCGCCGTCGGATACCTCATCTCACTGGCGTGGGTCGCGCCGCTCGGCCCTGTGTATTTGCTGGGCGTGGCGCTCGTCGCGGCGATGCTGGTCTACGAGCAGTCGCTCGTGCGTGCGGACGATCTGTCGCAGGTCAAACGCGCGTTCGATCTGAACGGCTACGTCGGGATTCTGTACCTCGTCACGCTGGTCCTCGCGCTCTATGGTCCCTGGAAATTCTGACGCGTCCCGGCGGCCGTCGATCGCCATCGCCATCACCGGCGCGAGCGGCGCGATCTACGCGACGCGGACGCTCGCGGCGCTCCTCGAGCGCGGCACGCACGTCGAGCTCATCGTGTCCGACTACGGCCGGCGGCTGCTGCACGACGAGCTGGGCGACGAGGCGGCCGTGGATCGGCTGATGCCGTTCCTCAAACAAAAGTACGGAGCGGGCGTGGCGGCGGGATCAATCACGCTGCACAACAATCGCGATCACGGCGCGACGCTCGCCAGCGGCAGCCACGGCTGCTCGGGGATGGCGATCGTGCCGTGCTCGATGAAGACGCTCGCGGCGGTTGCGCACGGCCTCTCGCGCAGCCTCATCGAGCGCGCGGCCGACGTGATGCTGAAAGAGCAGCGGCGCCTCGTGATCGTTCCGCGCGAGACACCGATGAGCCTGCCGCAGCTGCGCAACATGGTCCTGTGCGCCGAAGCGGGCGCGATGATCCTGCCCGCGATGCCCGCGTTCTACCAGCAGCCGAAGACGCTCGACGACCTCGCGGACTTCATCGCGGGAAAGGTTCTTTCGGCCCTCGGCTTCGAACACGAGTTGTACCCTGCGTGGACCGGACAAGTGCGTTCTTGACGACCTTGCTCCGTGTCCTCCGTGTCCTCCGTGGTTGATCTTTCGAAGTCCCCGGATCGCATCGCGGGCATGTTCGATGCGATCGCCGGGCGGTACGACTTCCTCAACCATCTCCTCAGCGCCGGCATCGACGCGCGCTGGCGGACGCGCGCGATCGCCTCGCTGGCACTCACCGGCCGCGAGCGCGTTCTCGACCTGTGCACCGGCACCGGCGACCTCGCCATCGCCGCGCGGCGCGCCCAACCGCCCGCCGCCCGCGTGGTCGGCATCGACTTCGCGGGCGCGATGCTGCGCGTTGGACACGACAAGCTGCAGCGCGCCGGGCTGACCGATCGGATCACGCTCGTCCGCGGCGACGCGACCCGGATTCCGGCCGGCGAGTCGACCGTCGACGCCGTGACGATCGCGTTCGGCATCCGCAACGTGCAGGACGTCGCGGCCGCCTGCGCGGAGATCCATCGCGTGCTGAAACCGGGCGGACGGCTCGCGATTCTCGAGTTCGCCGTGCCGACCGTGCCCGGCATCAGCGCAGCGTATCTGTGGTACCTGCGCCACGTGCTTCCGCGCATCGGGCGCCTGATATCACGGCACGACGCCGCGTACGGCTACCTGCCCGCGTCCATCGACGCGTTCACGGCGCCTAAAGAGTTTGTGAATATCCTGCGGCAGACGGGATTCGTCGATGTCGTGCCCGTCCCTTTGACGTTCGGGAGCGTCGTACTGTACACGGCACGACGAGGCGAGAAGCCCCGGTCCTGAGACCGGTTCTTCCAGCCTCCAGCCTCCAGCCTCAAGTCTCCGGCTGTTATACTCGTTAAGTTCTTCATGTATTTCGATTTCGAGGATTACCACCCCGACATCACTCCTGTCGGCCGGGCGATTTCCTGGCGCGAAGGCGTGCTTCTGTCGATCATCGTGCACCTCGTGCTGGTCATCGTGATCCTGATGTTCCCGCGGTGGTTCCCGTTCGACGCCGAAGCGGCACGCCAGCGGATGCACGCGCTCGAAGTGCGACAGGCGCAGCAGCAACCGCAGTTCGTGTTCGTGCAGCCGCGGCTCGAGCGCCCGGTGGCCAAGCCGCCGGATCGCGGCGAGGCGTCCGATCGCGATCGCCTCGCACGCGCGCCGGAGTTCGCGCCCAGCCCGACGAATCCGCTGCCGTTCTCGCGCGGCAACACGCCGGAGCGCGTCGAAGAGCCGCCGAAGCAGATGGCGCGAGGCCGCGGACCCTCGCCCGATCCCGCCGCCGGTCAGCCGTCGCAGAACCAGCAGCCGTCGAACGCGCAGAAGCTGCCCGAGTCGCAATCGGCGCTGCAGCTGCCGCCGCAGCAGCAGGCGCCGCAGAGCGGCGTCGGCGGCCGCGCGCCGACCGCGGGTGGATCGCTCGGCGACGCGCTCCGCAACCTGGAGCGGTACACGCGGAACGAAACGTTCGACAACCCGGGCGGCGCCGGCGGGCAGTTCGGTCCGGAAATTCAGTTCGACACCAAGGGCGTCGAGTTCGGTCCGTGGATCCGGCGCTTCATCGCGCAGGTGAAGCGCAACTGGTTCATCCCGTACGCCGCGATGTCGATGAAGGGGCACACCGTCATCACGTTCAACGTGCACAAGGACGGATCGATCACCGACATCAACGTCGCGGGGCCGTCGCCGATCGAGCCGTTCAACACGGCGGCGTTCGGCGCTTTGTCCGGATCGAATCCGACGCAGCCGCTGCCGCCTGAATATCCCGCGGACAAGGCGTTCTTCACGGTCACGTTCTTCTACAACGAAGTGCCGCCGAGATGATCGTGACGCTCACGCGGTCGCAACAGCTCGGGCTCCTCATTCTCCTCGGTGCTTTCGTCGTTTACGTCCTCATCCGCGTGCGGTGAACGATGTCATGCCGCGGCCGCTCGTTGCCATCCTCGGTCCGACCGCGACCGGCAAGAGCGCGCTGGCGCTGGCGATTGCCGGCGCGCGCGGCGGCGAGATCATCAACTGCGATTCGACGGCGGTCTATCGCGGCTTCGACATCGGCACCGACAAGATCGCGCTCGCCGATCGGCGCGGCATCCCGCACCACCTGATTGACATCGTCGATCCGACCGAGGAGTACACGGCCGCGCAGTTCGCGCGCGACGCGGCGGCGGCGATCCGCGACATCCAGTCGCGCGGCAGGCTGCCCATCCTCGCGGGCGGGACGGGCTTCTACTTTCGCGCGCTGACGCGCGGTCTGTTCCCGGGACCCGGGCGTGACGCCGCGCTGCGCCAGCGCCTCGAGTCGATCGCGGAGCGGCGGGGTGTGACCTTTCTGCATCGTCTGCTCGGCCGCGTGGATCCAGAATCGGCGAGGCGGATTCAATCGCGCGATCTGAAGCGCCTGGTCCGCGCGCTCGAGGTGTACTTCCTGACCGGCCGGCCCCTCACGTCGCACTTCGCGGAGACCGTGTCGCCGATTCCAGAGGTGAAGGTCGTGGCGATCGCGGTTCGCCTGCCGGCCGCGCAGATCTCCGAGCGCGTCACGCGCCGCGTGGACGAGCAGTTCCAGCGGGGTCTGCTCGACGAGATCCGGACGCTGCTCGCGCGTGGGATTCCCGAAACCGCGCGGCCGTTCGGCGGGCTCGTGTATCGACAGGCGCTGGAGCACCTGCACGGCGTGCGGGACGAGGCGTCGACGCGCGCGCTCATCGCGCAGGAGAACCGCCGCTACGCGCGGCGCCAGTTGATCTGGTTCCGCAAAGAGCCTAATCTAGTCTGGCTCGATGGCCCCGGTGAGTCGGCGGCGACGATCGCCGCCGCGCTGCGCGTGATCGATCAGCATCTCGACTAACTCTTATGCCGCCCGCATCCGAACCCAAACACGCGCAGGCGAACATCCAGGATGTCTTCCTCAACTACGTGCGCCGCGAAAAGCTCACGGTCACCGTGCGCATGATGGACGGCAGCGAGTTCGAGGGCCGCATCAAGAACTTCGATCGCTTCGCGCTCGTGCTCGATCACGGCGGCGCCGATCACATGATCTTCAAGCACGCGATCGCCGCCATCAAGACGCCGAAGCCCGTCGCCAACTACTTCTCCCACCAGTAGCGCCGGCGTGACAGCCTTCAGACGCGTGATCCTGATCGTGATGGACAGCGTCGGCATCGGCGAGCTGCCGGACGCGGCCGCGTACGGCGATCGCGGCAGCGACACGCTCGGCAACATCGCGAAACGGATCCCGCTGGCGGTTCCGACGCTGCGCGGACTCGGCCTCGATCGGATCGCGGCGATCGGCGGCGCGCCCGCGGGAGAGCCGCCGGGGGCGGCGATCGGCCGGATGGCGGAGGCGTCGGCGGGGAAGGATTCCGTCACCGGGCACTGGGAGATGATGGGCATCGTGCTCGACCGCGCCTTCCCGGTCTTTCCGCACGGGTTTGCCAAGGAGACGCTCGCGGAGTTTGCGCGGCTGACCGGGCGCGGCGTGCTCGGCAACACGGCCGCGTCGGGGACGCAGATCATCGACGAGCTGGGGCCCGAGCACATGCGGACCGGCGCGCTCATCGTCTACACGTCGGCGGACAGCGTCTTCCAGATCGCGGCGCACGAAGAGATCGTCCCGATCCCGGAGCTGTACCGCGCGTGCGAGATCGCCTACACGATCGTCAGCGAGGGACTCGGCGTCGGCCGCGTGATCGCGCGGCCGTTTGTCGGAGCGCCGGGGAAGTTCACGCGCACGTCGAACCGTCACGACTACGCGCTGCCACCGACGGCGGAGACGGTCCTCGATCGTGTGAAGGCCGCGTCGCTGCCGGTCGTCTCGATCGGAAAGATCTCCGATCTGTTCGCCGGGCGCGGCGTGACGAGCGCGATTCACACCAAGAGCGACGACGACGGCATGGATCACGTCGAGCGGCAGATGGCCGCCGTCGATCGCGGGCTGATCTTCACGAACCTCGTCGACTTCGACGCGCAGTACGGGCATCGCAACGACGTCGCGGGCTACGCGAAGAATCTGGAGCGATTCGACGCGCGTCTCGCGGCGGTGCTGCCGCGCCTGCGCGAGGACGATCTCCTCGTCGTCACCGCCGATCACGGCAACGACCCGACGACGCCGAGCACCGATCACTCGCGCGAGTACGTGCCGCTGCTCGCCGCCGGCCCGCGCGTGCGCCGCGGCGCGGACCTCGGGACCCGCAAGACATTCGCCGACCTTGGCCAGACGGTGGCGGAGATCTTCGGCGTCGGCCCCATGGTCCACGGCACGAGCTTCTTGAGGGAACTGGCGAACTGACGACGTTTAACCGCGGAGCCCGCGGAGAGCGCAGAGTATGATCTGGTGGCTCGGTCTCGTAGCGCGAGCCTTTCAGGCGAGCGGCTCTGCGGTCTCCGCGGTTCCTCTTTGTATGGCTACTCTTCGTGAGCAACTCGAAGCGCGCGAGCGCGACATTCTGGCGCCGCAGGCGGCCAAGAGCGCCGATTCGCGCGGCCGTCTTCGTCCGGAGAAGGAAGATGACGTCCGGCCGGCGTTTCAGCGCGACCGCGACCGCATCATCCACTGCAAGGCGTTCCGCCGCCTGAAGCACAAGACGCAGGTCTTCTTCGCGCCGACGGGCGATCACTACCGGACGCGCCTCACCCACACGCTCGAGGTCTCGCAGATCGCGCGGACGATTGCGAAGGTGCTGCGGCTGCACGAGGAACTGACCGAGGCGATCGCGCTCGGGCACGACCTCGGGCACACGCCGTTCGGGCACGCGGGCGAGCGCGTGATCGACACGCTGGTGCCCGGCGGCTTCAACCACTACGAGCAGAGCCTGCGCATCGTCGACGTGCTGGAGAACGACGGCCGCGGCCTCAACCTGACGTGGGAAGTGCGCGACGGGATTGCGAAGCACTCGAAAGGGAAGTCGGGTGCGCCGGTCGGCCTGACGGGCACGCTGCGCGCGAGCACGATCGAAGGGCAGATCATGCGCGTCGCGGATCTCATCGCCTACGTCAATCACGACATCGACGATGCGACGCGCGCCGGGTTGCTGAAGCCGGAGGATCTGCCGACCGAGCCCGTCGCGATTCTCGGCGGGTCGTCGTCCGCGCGCATCGCGACGCTCGTGAAGGACGTCGTGACAGAAAGCCTCGCCGGCAATCTGACGGAGATCCGCATGAGCGATCGCGTGCTGAAGGCGGTCCTCGATCTGCGAAGCTTTCTGTTCGACGCGGTCTACGAGAACACGATCGCGACGGCGGAGTTCAAGAAAGCGACCGGAATTCTGACCGGACTCTGGGAGAAGGTGCGCGAGCGGCCGGAAGAGTTTCTCGATCTCAAGACGATCGAGAACGAAGGCCATTTTCTCGCCGGCATGACCGATCGTTACGCCGTCCGGCTGTACGAGCAGCTGTTCATTCCCAAACCTTGGGCGATCGAATAGGCGAGATCATGTTGAATCACCCGCTGCCCAGCATCGGACTCCCCGCGTTGCTATTGATCTTCGTAACAGCGCTCATCCTGTTCACCATGAACCGCTCGCGATCGCAATGACGAAGAACGGCCTCCGCTTATGGGCGCTCGCGAATCTCGTCGTCTTGTTGGTCGCCGTGTTGCCGGGCGCCCTGGATCACCCGTATCCAGCCCTGATCAGACCGTACGTGCAGTGGAGCGGAATTCTGTTCTACGTCGTCAGTGGTCTGTGCTTCGTTGTCGTCGCCGGCAGAAAAGAGTGACCGACGCCGACACCGCCGCCGCGGCTTGTTGTCGGTCGGCAGGCTCTGCCGTGGCTACAATAGGTGCGCGGCTGAAAGGGGATCGCGATGGCTCTGACGCGCGCGGTGGCCGTCCTTTTCGTCCTCTTGTTTGTCGCGATCATCTCTTACTGGGGTCAGGCCGGGCGTCCGCTTCGGGTCGCGTTATGGCCCTTCGGCAGTTCAAGTGCCGCGACACAAAACGCTGAACTTGACGGTTGGGTCTACGAGAAGTGCGAAGGCGGGCAGCTCGCGCATCCGTTGAGCGGCGTTGTCGTCTCGACGTCGTTGGATGCGACCACTGCAGTCACCGACAGCGACGGACACTTCCGGTTGGTAACCCACACGCGCGCGTTCAGCAGCGATCAAGTGATCGTGACGTTTCGCTGGGGGAACACGGTCCGCACGCACAGTATCAACGGCGGCGCGCTGACACCTGGCGTCCACTCTCGCTGGGCCCAGAGCTTCACGCTGTCCCCGCCATGGAGATTTCCCGACGAACTCTGGCCGAATTGCGAATGAGATTCGTAGGTTTTCAGCCACCAGCCACCAGCCTCAAGTCACCGTTCCGCCCTAGCCTCCAGCCCCTTTCCCAAGGTATATTGGGAAGTTCCATGTTGCTGGATCTACGCAAGATAGGGACGCCGCTCGAGCGCTACGAGAAGGTCTACGCGCCCGAGGCGTTCGGGTCCGGCCCGGCCGACGCCGGCAACGAAGCCGATGGCTTTCGCGTGGCGGCGCCCGTCACGCTGGCGTTCGACATCGTCAAGGACAAGGCAACGTTCCGGCTCGCCGGCCACGTGCAGACGACGCTGGAGCTGCCGTGCGGCCGGTGTCTGGAACCGTTCGCGCTGCCGGTCGACGCGTCGTTCGATCTTCGGTATCAGCCGCACGCCGACAACACGGGCGAAGGCGAGGTCGAGATCGAAGAAGACGACTTGACGACGGCGTTCTACGAGAACGACGAGATCGATCTCGGTCAGTTGATGCGCGAGCAGTTCTATTTGTCGCTGCCGATGAAGCCGCTGTGCCGGGTGGATTGCAAGGGATTGTGCCCGTCGTGCGGCACGAACCTGAATCGCGCGACGTGCGACTGCAAACGCGAATGGGAAGACCCGCGGTTCGCTGCGCTGAAGAAACTGAAAATTAAGAACTGAGAACTGAGAACTGAGAGCTGAAAGCTGACAGCTGAGAGCTAATCATGCCGAATCCCAAACGACGACACTCCAAGACCCGCACTGCCAAGCGCCGCACCCACGACGCGCTGAAGGCCACCGGCCTCGGCGAGTGCCCGCACTGTCACGAGCCGAAACCGCCGCACCGCGTGTGCGCCAACTGCGGCTACTACCGCGGACGGCAGGCGAGGGCGGTCAGCGAAGACTAGCGCCTGCTGGTGCTGAGTGCCTGGTGCGGGGTGCCTGGTGCCGTGCGAGGTGCTGGGTGCCGGAGTGCCCTTCGCACTCGCGGCAGCACCAGGCACCTTGCACCCTGCACGGCACCCGGCACCTAGCACCACGCACCCGGCACCCCGTCAATGATTTGGGTCGCAGTTGATGCCATGGGCGGCGACGATGGCCCGCGCGACGTCGTGGACGGCGCGCTCGCCGCGACGCGGCACTTCGACCTGGGCGTCGCGCTCGTCGGATCCACCGCCGCGCTCGAGGCGGAGCTCGCGCGTCACGGCGACGTCGACCGCGGCCGCGTGCGGCTGGTCGACGCCGCCGACGTGGTCAGGATGGACGAGTCGCCGTCCGCGGCGCTCAAGCGGAAGCCCGGCGCGTCGATCTCGCGCGCGGCGGCGCTCGTGGCGCGGGGCGAGGCGGCGGCGCTGTTCAGCGCCGGGCACACGGGCGCGACGGTGATGGCGGCGCACGGCGCGTTCGGCATGCTGCCGGGCGTCGATCGGCCCGCGCTCGCCGCGACGATCCCGACCATGTCCACGGAGCGTCAGCCGGCGGTGCTCGTCGACGCCGGCGCGAGCGTCGACTGCCGGCCCGCGCACCTGCTGCAGTTCGCCGTGATGGGCTGCATGTACGCGCGCGTCGCCTTCGGGATCGAGGCGCCGCGCGTCGGGCTGCTGTCGATCGGCGAGGAGCCGACGAAAGGCAACGAGCTGACGCGCGAGGCGCACAAGCTCCTGAAGGCCGCGCCGCTGACGTTCATCGGCAACGTCGAAGGGCGCGACGTGTACGCCGGGAAAGCGGACGTGATCGTGTGCGACGGCTTCACCGGGAACGTCGCCCTGAAGATCAGCGAGGGACTCGTCGACGTGATGCAGGGATTTCTGAACCAGGAACTGTCCGGCACGATCACCGAGCGTCTCGGGTCGATGCTGACGCGCCGCGCGCACCGGCACTTCCGGATGCGCATGGACTACTCGGAGTACGGCGGCGCGCCGCTGCTCGGCGTCGCGGGCGTGACGATCGTCGGACACGGCCGCTCGAGCGCGAAGGCCGTCCGCAACGCCGTCGCGCTGGCATACCGCTTCGCGGCGAACGACTTCATCGGCCGCGTCGAGCGGGAGATTGCCGTGGCCGCGTCATGATGGCATTCCTTTTTCCCGGACAAGGCGCGCAGCGCGTCGGCATGGGCAAAGCCCTCGCCGACGCGTTTCCCATCTGCCGCGACACCTTCGCCGAAGCCGACGCCGCGCTCGGCGAGCCGCTCAGCCGCGTCATCTTCGACGGCCCCGAGGATCAGCTCACGCTGACCGAGAACGCGCAGCCCGCGATTCTCGCCGTCAGCACGGCCACCTGCCGGCTGCTCGCGTCGCGCGGACTGACGCCGGACTTCGTCGCGGGTCACAGCCTCGGCGAGTACTCGGCCAATGTCGCGGCAGGCACATTCGGCTTCGCCGACGCGCTGCGGATCGTGCGCCGCCGCGGCCGCTACATGCAGGAAGCCGTCCCGGTCGGCACGGGCGCGATGGCGGCGATTCTCGGACTCGACGCGGACACAGTCACGCAAGCGTGCGAGGAAGCCGCGCAGGGAGACGTGGTCAGCGCGGCCAATCTGAACGGCGCGGGCCAGATCGCGATCGCGGGCACGAAGGACGCCGTCGCGCGCGCGGGCGAACGCGCGAAAGCGCTCGGCGCCAAGCGCGTCATTCCGCTCGCCGTGAGCGCGCCGTTCCATTGCGCGCTCATGAAGCCGGCCGAAGAACGGCTGGCGCCGGAGCTGCGCGCGCTGCGCGTCAGCGATCCGCGCGTGCCGATCGTCGCCAATGTCGACGCGGAGCCCAAGCGCGACGGCCGCGCGGCGATCGAGGCGCTCGTGCGCCAGGTGTCCGCGCCCGTGCGCTGGGAAGCCGTCGTCGCGCGTCTTGCGTCGGAAGGCGTCACAACGTATGTTGAGGTAGGGCCGGGGACGGTGCTCAGCGGGCTGGTGCGCAAGATGCACCGTGACGCGGCCGTGTTCAACGTCGGCGGTCCGGACGATCTCGCAGCGATGGCTTCACTGTTGAGGCAGGCCTGAAGGCCTGCGCTACCTCTTCATGTTCGAGCTGACCGGAAAAGTCGCGCTTGTGACGGGTGCGTCGCGCGGCATCGGGCGCGCCATCGCCGAGCGGCTCGCGTCGCGCGGCGCGACGGTGGTGGCCGCGGCGCGCGGCGATCATGCCGCCGCGACCGTCGCGGCGATTACGGCGGGCGGCGGGCGCGCCGAGGCGATGAGCCTCGACGTCACGGACGCGGCGGGCGTCGACGCCGCGCCCGGCGCGATCGTCGCAACGCACGGCCGGCTGGACATTCTGATCAGCAACGCCGGCATCACGCGCGACCAGCTGCTCATGCGCATGAAGCGCGAGGACTGGGATGCGGTGCTGGCGACGAACCTGACCGCGACGTTCCTCCTGGCCAAGGCCGCCGTGCGGCCGATGGTGAAGCAGAGCAGCGGCCGCATCATCGCCGTCAGCTCCGTCGTCGGGCAGATGGGGAACGCGGGGCAGACGAACTACGCGGCGTCGAAGGCGGGACTCATCGGTTTCGCCAAGGCGCTGGCCCGCGAAGTGGCCTCGCGGGCGATTACGGTGAACGTCATCGCGCCGGGCATGATCGAGACCGACATGACCCGCGCGATTGCGGAAAAGGCCCGGGTGGACTGGGCGGCGCAGATTCCGCTCGGCCGTCTCGGCACGGCGGACGATGTGGCCGCGGCGGCGTGCTTTCTTGCGTCCGACGAGGCGTCGTATATTACAGGGCACGTACTGGCGGTCAACGGCGGGATGTACATGTAGGAGGAGTGAATGGCGGTAGCCGACAAGGTCAAGAGCATCATCGTGGAGCAGCTGGGCGTCGACGAAGAAGAAGTGACGCCGGATGCCTCGTTCGTCGACGACCTCGGCGCCGACTCGCTCGACACGGTCGAGCTGGTCATGGCGTTCGAGGAGGAATTCGGCATCGAGATTCCGGACGAGGACGCCGAGAAGATTACGCGCGTGAAGGAAGCGGTCGAGTACATCGAGTCGCACGCCAAGGGGAAGAAGTAGGGGCCGAGCTTGCTCGGTCCCGGAACCCAAGAATCACACATGACCAATAGACGACGGGTTGTCGTCACGGGCATCGGACTGGTGTCGTCGCTCGGCATCGGCACGGACGCGAACTGGGCGGCGCTGACCGCCGGCCGGAGCGGCATCGGACCGATCACGAAGTTCGACGCGGCGCAGTTCGCGACGCGCATCGCGGGCGAAGTGCGCGGTTTCGACCCGCTGCGGTTCATCGACAAGAAAGACGTCAAGAAGATGGACGTCTTCATCCAGTACGCCATCGCGGCGTCGCAGTTCGCGATGGACGATTCGAAGCTGCAGATCACGCCCGACATCGCCGCGAGCGTCGGTGTCTTCATCGCGTCGGGCATCGGGGGATTCACCACCATCGAGCGCGAGCACAAGGCGCTGCTCGAGGGCGGTCCCCGCAAGATCTCACCCTTTTTCATCCCGTCGGCCATCATCAACCTGGCGGCCGGGCAGGTGTCGATTCGCTACGGCGCCAAGGGCCCGAACTCCGCGACGTGCACGGCGTGTTCGGCGTCGGCCCACGCGATCGGCGACGCGTTCGAGATCATCCGCCGCGAGGACGCGGACGTCATGATCGCCGGCGGATCGGAGGCGGCCATCACGCCGATGGGCGTCGGCGGCTTCGGCGCGCTGCGCGCGCTGTCCACGCGCAACGACGAGCCGGCGCGCGCCAGCCGGCCCTTCGACAAGGATCGCGACGGCTTCGTCGTCGGCGAGGGCGCGGGCGTCCTGATTCTCGAGGAGTACGAGTTCGCGAAGCGCCGCGGCGCGCGGATCTACGCGGAGCTGGTCGGGTACGGCATGAACGCGGACGCGTATCACATCACGGCACCGTCGGAAGACGGCGACGGCCCGTTCCGCGTCATGGGCACCGCGATCAAACACGCGGGCATTCAGCACCAGCAGGTCGACTACATCAACGCGCACGGCACGTCGACGCCGCATGGCGACAAGGTCGAGACGATTGCGATCAAGCGCTGCTTCTCGCCGCACGGACGCGTGCCGCCCGTGTCGTCGACCAAGTCGATGACCGGGCATCTGCTCGGCGCGGCCGGCGGCCTCGAGGCCGGCATCACCGTGCTCGCCGTGCACCATCAGCTCGCGCCCCCGACGATCAACCTCGATCATCCCGACGCGGAGTGCGATCTGGACTACGTCCCCAACAAGGCGCGCCAGATGCCGATTACCTACGCGCTGTCGAATTCCTTCGGCTTCGGGGGGACAAACGCTGCGTTGCTCTTCAAGAGGCTCAGCAACGCATGACCACCGAATGTGGTCATCGAGTCATCTGGTTGTCGAGTCATTGCCATTCAATGACCAAACCAATCGACTCGATAACCAGATGACTCAATGATCAAATGAAGATCGCCGTCTGCATAAAACAAGTGCCCACCCGCGAGTGGCAGCCCCGCCTCAACGACAGCAAGACCTGGATTCGCGAGCAGGACGCCAGCTTCGAGATGAACGAGCCGGACGCCTACGCGCTCGAGGAAGCGCTGCGGCTGAAGGAGAAGCACGGCGGGGACGTGGTCGTGTGCTCGGCGGGTCCGTCCCGCGTCGCGCAGGTGATTCGCGAGGCGCTCGCGCGCGGCGCGGACCGCGCGATCCACGTCGAGGACGACGGGCTGGCCAGCGCGGATGCGTTCGTCACCGCGGAAGCGCTGGGCGCGGCGATGAAGGACGAGAAGTTCGATCTGATCCTGACCGGCCTGCAGTCCGACGACCAGGGCTTCGCGCAGGTCGGCGTGATCCTCGCCGAGCGCCTCGGTCTGGCGCACGCGACGATCATCATGGAAGTGCAAGTGGATGGCGCGCAGCTGCGCGTGAAGCGTGAATTGGAAGGCGGCTGGTTCCAGTGGGTCGCGATGCCGCTGCCGGCCGTGCTGACGATTCAGAGCGGCATCAACCAGCTGCGCTACGCGACGCTCAAGGGCATCATGGCGGCGAAGAAGAAAGAAATCCGCAAAGCGTCCGCCGCCGCCACGTCGCCGAAGCAGCGGATTGTGAATCTCTACGTGCCCGAGAAGGGCAAGAAGACGCAGCTCATCGGCGGAACACCGGCTGAAGCCGCGAAGGAACTCGTGCGCCGGCTGCGCGAGGAAGCGCGGGTGATTTCGTGATCCTCGTCATCGCCGAGCAGCAGAACGGCAAGCTCAATCGCGCGACGTGGGAGACCATCGTCGGCGCGCAGATGCTGGCGACGGCGTCGAGCGCACCCATCACGGTCCTCGTGCCGGGCGCGAACGGCGCGTCGGTCGCCGCCGAGCTGGCCGCGGCGAAAGTCAGCGACGTCGTCACGCTCGAACACGCGGCCCTCGAGCCGTACACGCCCGATGGGTTCACCGCGGCGCTGCAGGCGGCGATCGCGCAGCTGTCGCCGGCCTACGTCCTGCTGCCGCACACCTATCAGACCCGCGACTTCGCGCCGAAGCTCGCCACGCGCCTGGACCGCGCGATCATCACCGATGTGACCGCGGTCAGGACGGGAGGCGCGGGCGTCGCGTTCGTCCGTCCCATGTTCCAGGGCAAGCTGACCGCCGACGTCATGCCGCAGGGACCGGCGCCGCATTTCGTCACGTTCCAGATCGGCGCCTACCGTGTCGATCAGGTGACGAAGGGTTCGCAGCCGGCGCCGACGCGCGCGCTCACTGTGACCGTCGATGCGTCCGCGATCAGGCAGAAGCCGGAAGCGCCGTTCCAGCAGGCGAAGCAGGCCGTGGACCTGTCGCAGGCCGAGCGCATCGTATCGGTGGGACGCGGCATCAAGGAACAGACCAACATCGCGCTCGCGCAGAAGCTCGCCGACGCGATCGGCGCCGAAATCGCCGCATCGCGGCCGATCTGCGACGCGGGCTGGCTGCCGATGGAGCGCCAGGTCGGGAGTTCCGGACAGACGGTCGCGCCGAAGCTGTACCTCGCGCTCGGCATCTCCGGCGCGATTCAGCATCTGGTCGGCATGAAGGGATCGAGCACCGTCGTCGCGATCAACAAGGATCCCGACGCGCCGATCTTCGAGGTCGCCGACTACGGGATCGTCGGCGACCTGTTCGAGATCGTTCCGGCCATCATAGAAGCGGTCAAAACGTAGACGGAGCGCATGCAGACGCTCGCGTTCTGGATCCTGCTCCTCGCGTTCATGGGCGCGTTCGCGGCGCAGGTGGCGACGCGCGTGCGCCTCATCGCCGCGGCCTCGAATACCTTTTCCTTAGACCAGCTCGGCTTCCGCGTCCGCCGCTTTCTGGCCGACGTGGTCTTCCAGCGCCAGACGATTCGGGAGCGGCCGGTTCCGGGTCTCGCGCACGCCTTCGTCTTCTGGGGCTTCGTCGCGTTCGCCGGCTACACGCTGGTCGAGTTCCTCTCCGGCCTCGGCATCGTCGATCTCACGCACACCGGCTGGTTCGGCGCCTACCATCTCATCCTGACGCCGTTCGCCGTCGCCGTGCTGGCGGGTATCGTCTTCCTGTTCATCCGTCGCGCATTCGTGCGGCCCGTCGCGCTGGGCAAGACCGTGTCGATCGAGTCGCTCGTGATCGCGGCGTTCATCGCGACGCTGATGATCACGTTCCTGCTGACGTATCGGCTGGACGACACGTCGCTCGCTGGACGCGTGAACTGGTGGGTGCACGCGCTTGTCATCCTCGCGTTCATGGCGCTGATTCCGGCGTCGAAGCACTTTCACCTCGTGCTCTCGCCGATCACCGTCTTCCTGAAGTCGCCGGAGCTCGGCAACCTGCCGAACCTCGACTTCGAGAAGGAACAGGTCGGCCTCGAGACGCTGAAGGATCTCGGCAGCAAGAGCGTGCTCGACGCGCTCACGTGCGTCGAGTGCGGGCGCTGCCAGGTGAACTGCCCCGCGTGGGGCGCGGGCAAGGACCTGAATCCGAAGGAAATCATCCTGCAGACGCAGCACGCGCTGCTCGCGGGCGAGCCGGGGAAGAAGCTCGGTGAGATCTACAGCGAGAAAGTCCTCTGGCAGTGCACGACGTGCGGCGCCTGCGAGAACCAGTGCCCGGTCGGGATCGAGCACCTGCCGATTCTGATCGGATCGCGCCGCGGTCTCGTGTCCAACGGCGACGCGCCCGAGTATCTCGGCGCGGTCTACAACCACCTCGAGCGGCGCGGCAACATCTGGGGCCTCGGATCCGATCAGCGCCAGAAGTTCGTCGAGTCGGCGCAGCTCGAGACGTTCGATCCGCGGAAGCACGACGTCCTCGTCTGGCTCGGCTGCGCGGGCGCGTTCGAGGCGGACTTCCAGAAGTCGCTGCGATCGATGTTCGAGATCCTGCGCAAGAAGAACGTCCGGTTCGGCGTCCTCTCGAAAGAGAAGTGCACGGGCGATCCCGCGAAGCGCACCGGCAACGAGTACATGTTCCAGGAGCTCGCGAACGCCAACATCGAGGATCTGAACGCCGCCGGCCCGAAGAAGATCGTCACGTCGTGCCCGCACTGCGTGAAGACGATCGGCAACGACTACCGCAAGTTCGGCTACGAGGTGGAGATTGTCCACTCGTCGGTATACGTCGAAGAGCTGACGCGCGATCTTCGTAGCGCGAGCCTTTCAGGCGAGCGTGATTCCGTGACCTTTCACGATCCCTGCTATCTCGGCCGCTACGCCGGCAAGGTCGACGAGCCGCGCGCGCTCCTGACGCGCTTCGGCGCCGACATCAGCGAGCCCG
>JAIQFX010000130.1 GCA_020073005.1 Terriglobia bacterium
CCGGACGAAACTCGAGCGCGCGCACGTAGCGGGGACGCGGCGTCGGAATCGGAATGACGAACGTCCGGAAGTCGTCCGGGCCGCTCGCGCGGACGATGTACGGCTCGGGCATGCGCACGACGAGATCGGGCGTGCCGAGCTGCCAGCCGTCCGCCCATCGCGGCGCCGGCGGCAGATCGGCCGCGTCGCCTTCCGGCGTGCCGTCCGCAATCCATTGCTGCAGCGATTGCCGCTCGCGATCGGTCAGGCGGCGCGAGTCCGCGAAGTCGCTTTCGCCCGGCGCGGGCGGCCGCGGCTTCCACGGCGGCATGAGACGCCGGCTCGTGGCCGTCGCGACGAGCGTCGCGCGCCGTTTGACATCGTCGTAGGTGAGCAGCGGGAACGGACCGATCTCGCCGGGACGATGGCAGGGCGCGCAGCGCGCCCAGACGATCGCCGCGATGTCCTTATTAAAGGTGAGGCGCGGCTGGGGCGCGGCGGACGCCGGCGCGGCCGTGAAGATGGCGGCCGCGCTCGTCAGGACGATCGCCGCCCGTCGCATGCCTTCCGCCACACGTCGCATGCTCTCGCGCTCCTGCGCTAGCATAGCGCCGTTGTCGCGTTCAGACGATCGAGACCGCTTCGCGCCGCTCGCGCTCGCGATCTTCGCGGTGGCCCTCGCCGTCCGCCTGGTGCACGTGTGGCAGATGCGCGCGTCGCCGTACTTCTCGACGCTGCTCGGTGACGCGCACGGCTACGACGAGTGGGCGCGGCAGATCGCGGGCGGCGACTGGATCGGCCACGACGTCTTCTATCAAGCGCCCCTCTATCCTTATTTACTAGGCGTGATCTACGCCGTCGCCGGTCGCAGCCTCCTGCTCGTCCGGCTCCTGCAGGCGGCCATCGGATCGGCGTCGTGCGTGCTGCTCGGAATGGCGGCCGCCCGTCTCTTTTCACGAACGGCCGGTCTCGCCGCCGGGCTGATGCTCGCGCTCTACGCGCCGGCGATCTTCTTCGACGGCCTGTTGCAGAAATCCGTCCTCGACGTGTTCCTCGTCTGCCTCGCGCTCTGGTTGATTTCGGGAATCATCCCACGATTAACCGCGGAGGGCGCGGAGCCCGCAGAAAAAAGGAAGAGGAAACCAACCGTTGCTCTGCGTGCTCAGCGGTCTCTGCGGTTAGACGTCTTCTTCGGTCTGGGCCTCGCGCTCGGCGGATTGAGCCTCACGCGCGAGAACGCGCTGGTGTTCGTCGTCGTCATCGCGATCTGGACGCTCGCGCGGACACGTGATGCGCTCGGCGCCCGCATCAGGCAACTCGGGCTGTTCGCGGCCGGCCTCGCCCTTGTCCTCGTGCCAGTTGCCACGCGCAACAGCCTGGTCGGCGGCGGCTTCTACATCACGACGTCGCAGTTCGGTCCCAACTTCTACATCGGAAACCATCCCGGCGCCGACGGCACGTACCAGTCGCTGCGGCCGGGACGCGGCGCGCCGGAGTACGAGCGCCAGGACGCCACCGAGCTCGCCGAGCACGCGCGCGGCCGGCGCCTCACGCCGGCGCAGGTGTCGAGCTACTGGACCGAACAGGCGCTGGACTTCATCACGGGACGGCCGGCCGCGTGGCTCGCGCTGATGACGCGCAAGACCGCGCTCGTCTGGAACGCGACCGAGATGGTCGACACCGAGAGCCAGGAGTCGCACGCGGAGTGGTCGTGGCCGCTGAAGCTGCTCGGCCCGGTCGGTCACTTCGGCGTGCTCGTCCCGCTCGCGCTGCTCGGCGTGATCGTCACGTGGCGCGATCGATCGCGCCTCCTCGTCCTGCACGCGCTGCTCGTCACGTACGCCGCGAGCGTCGTCGCGTTCTACGTGTTCGGGCGGTATCGCTATCCGCTCGTGCCGTTGCTGCTGCTGTTCGCGGCCGCGGCCGTCGCCGACGCGCCTGTCATCGCGCGGACGCGCCGCGTGCCGGGATCGAGCGCGACGATCGTCGCGCTCGTCGCCGTCATGGTGTTCACGAACTGGCCGATGGCTTCTGCGGCGATGATGCGCGCGGTCACCGAGAACAACCTCGGCATCGCGCTGCAGGGCGAGAAGCGACTGGACGATGCCATGGCGCACTACACGCGCGCGATTGCGCTGCGCGACGACTACGCGCCGGTGTACAGCAACATGGGCACGGCCCTGCGGGCGAGCGGGCGTCTGGACGAGGCCGTCGCCGCGTACGAGCGCGCGCTCGCCCTGCAGTCCGACTTCCCCGACGCGCACTACAACCTGGCGAACGCGCTCCTCGAGCGCGGCCGCACGGATCAGGCCATCGAGCACTTTCAGATCGCCCTGCGGACGATTCCCGGATCGGTGGAAACGCACACGAACCTCGCGGGCGCGCTCGCGGAAGGCCAGAAGTTCGACGACGCGGTGAAGGAGCTCCGCATCGCGCTCGAGCTCGATCCCAACGCCGTGCAAGCCGAGCACAATC
Organism: Terriglobia bacterium; assembly: GCA_020073005.1. Taxonomy (GTDB): domain Bacteria; phylum Acidobacteriota; class Vicinamibacteria; order Vicinamibacterales; family CAVVIG01; genus SRVP-36. The sequence continues at coordinate 2,455 of JAIQFX010000130.1, forward strand.
TCGGCACCCTGCTGGCCGGGATGGGCCGGACCGGCGAGGCGATCGATCGTCTGACGCACGCGGCGCAGCTCGCGCCGGCCGACGCCGGCCTTCATTACGATCTCGGGAGCACGCTGCTGCAGGCGCAGCGATTCGACGCGGCGGCGGCGGAATTCAGGACGGCGCTGCGGTTGGCGCCCGACTCGGTCGAGGCGCACAACAATCTCGGGATCGCGCTGGGATCGCTCGGGAAACTCGACGAAGCGATCGATCAGTTCCGGCAGGCGCTGAAGATCCAGCCGGGATTCGCGGACGCGGAGAAGAATCTCGCGATGACGATGGATGCTCGACGACGCGTACAAAAGAAGTAGGGCGGCCCCGCGGGACACGCCCTACGTCGTACTTCTTACTTCGTACTTCTTAATTCTTACTTCTTGATTTCTTCCTACCAGCTCATCGTCGCGCCGAGCCGCAGGATGCGGCCCTGCAGGATGCTGCCCGGCTGCCGGAACGCCGCGCCCGCGGTCGTCGGGAGATAACCGGCCCCCGGCGTGAGCGGCACCGAGCCCGCGATCGCGCTCGGCGAGTAGGTCGACGAACGCACGCTGAAGTAGTCGCTCGCATTCAGAACGTTGAACAAGTCGACCTTGGGGCTGATCTTGAAGCGCTTCGCATTGATGCGCTTCGCGAAGCCGATGTCGAGCTGGTTGGTCCGCGGCGTCAGCGTCGTGCCCGGAGCATCCAATTGCACACTCAAGCTGCTCGCGACCAGACCCGGTGCCACAAGCGCGCCGCTGACGCAGCCCTGCGACGCCGAGTTGCCAGGACAGACGACGTAACGGGTGGCCGCCGTCACCGAGTACGTTGCGTTCGAAAGGACGTAGCCCGGCAGCGCCTGATAAGACGCGCTCGCCGAGATATCCCACCACGGCAGCGGAATCGATCCCGACAGCTTGAACTGCGTCCGCCACGGGATGCCACTGAGTGACGTGTCGCAATTCTGGAGGTTGTTGGGACTATTCGCCGCGGTGCTGCAGTCGTTGGCGATCGTCCGCTCGGTCGTCGTCCCGCCGAAGATCCGGGCCCCGCGCGGCAGGCGCGCGTTGAACGTGAAGTCGAAGCCGTTGTAGACCGAGGTCCGGTTGGGATCGGTGATGATCGTGGCCTGCTGGAGCGGCTGCGACACGGCCGTCGTGTCGTAGACGGTGAGCTTCTGGCCGTCGAACGGGCTGAACACTGTTACGGGCCGGTAGCTGGGGTTGGTGACCGTGCCATCGGCGTTGAGCGTACCCGGCCGCTGCGTGTAGTTGGGGTTTGTCGAGCTCCCGAACGTCAGATTCTGTCCGGAGGTCCGGAACCACTCGGCCGTCACGTTGACGCCCTTCACCAACTCATGCGAGACGCCCAAGTTGATCTGATTGATGTACGGGCGCAGGAATCCCGGATCGTACTGCGTGGGATTCACGGTCCCGAAGCCCGCCTTCACCTGCGCGAAGTTGAGCTCGCAGCCCGGCGTCTGATACACGCAGCCGACAAGATTGTGGTTCGCGTCGTGCGAGACGCTGTACTGCGCGATGCCGTCCTTGTTCGCATCGGTCCACGACACGACCTGCGTGACGTTGGCGCCGTTGGCCGGATCGATCGCCGCGGCCAGCCCCGTGGTCGCGGAGTTCAGGAACTTGTTATAGCCAATGCGCACCGCGGTCTTGCCGTTGCCGAACAGGTCGTACACCAGCGAGACGCGCGGCGACCAGTCCTGCTGCGTCTTGAGCGGAATCGTGTCGAACGCGGGAATGTACGCGAACGTGCCCGGCTGCGCCGGCTGGCCGGTGACCTGCTCGTTCAGGTACTCCCACCGCAGGCCGACGTTGACCGTCGCCCGCTTCATCGTCCACGCATCCTGCGCGTAGACGCCGAAGTTCGCGTTCAGGCGCTCCTGAAAGTGCGGGTCCGTCGCGTACAGCGTCGCTGACTGCGCGGCGCCGGCGTTGAACGTCTCGCTCATGTCGCCATTGGCGTGGTAGGCCTGGTTGTACGGCCCCCACGAGTCCTGCACGCCGAACTTGATGTTGTGCGAGCCCGTGACGTACGACGCGGCGCCCTGCAGGTTGTACCGATCGGGATAGCTGAAGTACTCCGCCGGGCCGACGACGCTTCTCGTCCCGGCGGCCGAGTCGGTGCGCGTCACGATCTGCGACCACTGCGGCGTGCCGACCTGATATTCGAGACCGTCCTGGTACTGGTTGGTATAGCGCTCGATGTTGCTCGACCAGCCGGCTTCGATCAGCAGGCGGTTGCTCACCGTCGATGTCCACTTGACCGTGTCCGTCAGGTAGAGGGGCGACTTCCAGACGACCGACGTCGTCGACTGATCGTCGCCCGCGGCCATCGCGGCGCCGCGGTTCTTGATGATGCGATCGAAGTACGCGGAGAACTTGTTGCGCGGGCTGGCCTGCCACGTCATGCGGACCAGGCCGCTGTTGATCGTCTGATCGTCGATGCCCTGCGGGCACGATCCCGGTTTCGCGCGGCACGCGATGAGGCCGGCGAGCGTGCCGTCGGACTTCACCGTGCTGGCGATCGGCTTGTTCACGGTAAAGAAACGCGCGGACCCGAAGAACCACAGTCTGTCCCTGACGATGGGGCCGCCCTGCGTCACGTCGAAGTCGTGATACGTGCCGATTTTGTCGACGCTGGTGACGCCCTTCGACTTCAGCTCGTCGGAGAAGTTGTCGCTCTGCCAGTTCTCGACGCCGAGGAACATCGACCCCGCGAAGCGGTTGCCGCCTTCGCGCGGCACCATGTTCAGCTTCAGGCCGCCCGTCGGCGAATCACCGGCGCCGCCGCCGGTCTGATAAATCATTTCCTGGTTGCCGGCGTCGTTCAGGTAGCTCTGGATCGCGCCGTCGCCCTGCAGACCGTTGAGGATCAAGCCGTCCATCAGCACCGACGTGCCCGAAGCGCCCGAGCCGTGGACGGTGAAGTAGGTCTGCTGCATCGCCTGCGAGCCGCCCACGTCCGGCGCCGTCAGCGAGACGCCGACGATGAGCTGGCCGACCGACTGAATCGTGTGGGCGGTGGGCACCGCGTCGAGCACTTCACGCGGCAGCACCTGCGCCTTGCTGTTCGTCGAGACGTCGACGACCGGCGAGGATCCCGCAACGGTCACGGTCTCTTCGAGGGCGCCGACTTTGAGGTCCGCGTTGATCGTGGACGTGAAGTTGCCGGGCAGCTCGATGGCTTCCCGCTTGACCGTGCTGAAACCGGGAAGACTGAACGTCACCGTGTAGGTCCCGGGACGCAGGTCGACGATCTTGTACGCGCCCTGGCCGTCGGTGATGACCGACCGCGACTTCTCGATGAGGACGTCGCTTGCGGCTTCCACCGTGACGCCGGGGAGCACCGCGCCTGACGCGTCCTTCACCACGCCGGTGAAGGCGCTCTGCGCCCGCGCCGCGCTCGGCAGCAACACGACGCACGCCAACGCCGCAAGCAGGGGTCCAGCGAAGTTCCTTCTACTCATCCCGTCCTCCTTGAGAGTCTGGCAACCGTTCAGAAAACGTCGCCGCCGAACGCGCGCCCGAGGATCAAAGCCGCTGAGGATGAACGACGCCGAATGAAGGTCAGGTGTGAAGAATTGGTGGCAGCCTACGCTTACGACTTCTTATGGTCAAGGACAACTTTGGTCCGGGCAGGGTGAATCCCCGCTACTTCACCTTCGTCGTCAACTCCTCGAACCAGTTTTCGACGACGTGGATCTGGGGAACCGCCTCGACGCGTGATGGGGAGGGATTGGAAGTGAGGCTGACGACACCAACGAAGTGCTTCCCGTCTGGCATGACGTCCATGTTCCGTTCGAACGCGGGACCGTCGTCCAGGAAACTTCCCCTCGGCAGTTCCTGAGGCGCGCTGAAGCTGACGCCTGACTTCACCGTCACGCCGAGACGCATGAGCCCGCCGATAGGGTGCACAAAGAGATCTTTTCCGTCCGGCGACCAGAACGGATGTATCACCTTATCCGCCGTCACCTCATAGGTGGCGCCTGTCGCGGGAAATGGCTGAACGAACACCCGTTCGCCCGTGGATCCGTTCACGTCGTACGCGATCCACCGGCCGTCGGGCGAAAACGCCGCGGAGAACGGATTCACCGAAGCCAGATCGCCAACCCGCGCCACGTGCTTGTCGGACAGCGACACCGTGTACAGCCCGTAGTTGGAACCCATCGCCTTCGAAAAGAGAAGCACCTTGCCATCAGGGGACCACGCCTCCGGCATCTGCTGAAGTCCGGTGCCGGGATCGCCCTTGGTCACCCGCTCGGCGACGCCGGCCCCGTCGGCACGCTGCCAGAAGATCCCCTGGTCACCTTCGCGATCGGACTGAAACGCAATGCGTGAACCGTCCGGTGACCAGACGGGGTACTGATTGCGTCCGTTGAACGTGAGCCGCCGGATCGACGTGGCGCCGGACACTTCGTAGATCCAGAGTGCGGCCTCATTCCCGTCGTCGGTGCCCACCGCGAGTCGTTTTCCGTCGGGCGAGACACGCGCGTGAACGTAGGGCGCGGGTGGGAGCTTCAGACGCTGCAGATTTCCCTGGCGATCCATCAACGCCACGTCGGTCGCCTGCGCCAACGTTGACGACGGGCCGGCCAGGTAGACGAGCGAGCCGCCATTGGACGTGCTGAACTGCGCGGTGCCCGTCGCGCCGCGGACCGTAGCTCGAAGGACGCCTTCGACAATGGGAACCGGTCCGCCGGTGATGGTCAGCCGGCGTGGATCGAAACGCACGCCGAGCAGGACCCCGCTCAACGCGTACACAAGGTGACCGGACGGCAGGTACCGAGCATCCGCTCCGCCGGACACGAGGGTTTTTCGCTCACCGGACTTCAGCGACTGCGTGACGATCTGCGCCTTGTCCCAGTCCACCAATAAGCGCGGCGTCGCGGGCATCAGCGTGAAGAGCACGGCGTCCCCACCGGGCAGCATCTGCGGACCGTGCGCGAGTTCTCCGTCCTTGACGCTGACGATGCGCTCGGGCGTCCCGCCCGCGGCGGAAACACGCAGAATGCCCTGCGCGCCTTGGCCGATGAGGATGTTATCGCGGTCCCAGCTCATGCCGTAGGGATTGGTCGCCGCACACAGCGTGACGGGCGCGCCGCCGGCGATCGCAACTTTCTTCACGGCGTTCTGGGAGTAGAAAGCGATCCACTGACCGTCAGGCGAGAACACCGGACTGGTGACGCCGTCTACTGCGTTCTCGCTCCCCGCGATTGGATGCGCCTCGGCCTCCGACATCGCGCGCAGATAGAGACGCTGATTCGCGACGTAGACGATCTTCGCACCGTCGGGCGAGACCGCAATGACCTGCCGTCCGCTGTTCGTGAACTGCTGGCCGTCGCCGAGCGGAATCGTGAAGCGCGTGACGACCGGCGTCGATGGCGACGGACGGACGCTCCACCCGATGGCGCCCGCGACGGCGGCGGCGATCGCGGCCGTGATCGCGAACGGCAGCGCGCGTTTCCACAGCGGCCGCGACGTGGCCATCGGCGGCGCGCTCGCGGCGGTCGCGGAGCGCGGCTCGTTCAGCAGAAACAGCGCGACCGAAATGTCGGGAAGCCGCTGCGCGCGATCCTTCTCGAGGCAGCGCGTGACGATCGTGCGCACCTCGAACGGCAGATTCGGAGGCAGCGCGTTCCAGTCCGGCTCGCCCCGGACCACGGCGGCCATCGTGTCGGTGAGATCCTCGCCGCCGAACGCGCGCTTCCCCGCGAGCATCTCGTAGAGCACGCACCCGAATGCCCAGACGTCCGCGCGCTTGTCCGCGACGCGGCCCTTCGCCTGCTCCGGGCTCATGTAGGCCGCAGTACCGAGAATCACGCCCGCCTGCGTCGCCGCGAACGTGAGCGTGGGTGATTGCGTTTCCCTACCCGCCCCACCTGCCCCACCAGCCTTACCCGCCTCGACTTTCGCCAGCCCGAAGTCCAGGACCTTCACGCGACCGTCGGCGGTCAGCATGATGTTGGCCGGCTTCAGATCGCGATGGACGATCCCTTTGTCGTGCGCCGCCTGGAGCGCTCCGGCGATCTGTCGCGCGATGGCGAGAGCGTCGTCAAGGGGGACGGG
>JAIQFX010000044.1 GCA_020073005.1 Terriglobia bacterium
GTCGTGGGCCCGCAGGACGTTCTGACTATCAACTCCTACGATCAGGCCGATCTTTCCGGGAAGTTCACTATCGAGGCGGACGGCACGTTTACGTATCCGATGATCGGGCGGGTGAAAGCCGGGGGCCTTACGCTGAGAGCCATCGAAGCTGCCATCAAGAAGCAGCTCGTGGACGAAGGCTTCTTCCGGAACCCTCAGATCACCGTCTCGGTCGAAACGTACAAGAGCCAGAAGATCTTTGTTGTCGGGGAAGTCAGAAGCCCCGGGACGTACCCGCTCTCTGGCGAGATGAACCTTGTGGAAGCGATCGCCCGCGCCGGGTCAACCTTGCCATCAGCCAGCGGTGAAGCCATTATCGTCCACCCCGCGATCAGCGGTGTGTCTGGTCCGACGCTGCCGAATCAGGACGCCGCCGCAAAGAGCGAGCGGGTCGACCTGCGGGCGATGCAGAATGGGGTGTTCACGCAGACCACCATCCTGCGCGATGGCGACACGATCTTCGTGCCGCGCGCGGAGAGCGTGTACGTGTTCGGCCAGGTGAAGAACCCAGGAGCGTACTCGCTGCAGCAGAAGAACACGACCGTGCTGCAGGCACTGTCCCTGGCGGGCGGCATTACCGACCGGGGTTCGACAGCTCGTGTGCGCATCGTCCGCATCGTCAACGGCGAAAAGAAAGAATTCCGGGTCAAGCTGACCGACGCCGTGCAGCCGAACGATACGATTATCGTGGGCGAGAGGTTCTTCTGATGTCCGAGCAGTCAGAGTTCGACCCGGCGTCGGATGTTGATTCGCCCCGCATCGTGATGGCCGGTGACGGCCCCAACGCGCAATCGCCACGGCCGGCCTACGGCTACGGGTCCAATATTCTTGGCGACACCGAGGTGCACCTCCTCGACTACGTCAAGGTGCTGTACAAACGCCGCTGGACGGCGATCACGGCGTTCCTGATCGTCGTGTTGTCTGTTTCCGTCTACACGTTCACCGCGACGCCTATCTTCGAGGCGCGCGTGCAGATCCTGATCGAGAAGGAGAACACGAACGTCGTCACGTTCAAAGAGGCATTCGAGCAGAACCAGATCACGGACGACTATTACCAGACCCAGTACAAAATCCTGCAGAGTCGCGCCCTGGCCCGCCGGACGATCGACGCGCTGAAGCTGTGGGATCAGCCGCAGTTCAATCCTCCTCCGGACAACTCACTGACCGTGAGAAAGATGTTGCTGGCGCCCGCGGTACTGGTGGCCGGCTGGTTCAACGCGGCAAGCGCCAAGCCTGGCGAGTTGCCGCTGCCGGATGAGACGAGGAAACAATCGTCCATCATCGATCGCTTCCTGGGTGCCCTGACGGTGTCACCGGTCCGCAACAGCCGCCTCGTCGACGTCAAGTTCGAGTCGCCAGACGCCGTGCTTTCCGCCAGCGTCGCCAACGCGCTGGCCAAGGCGTACATCGAGCAGAACCTCGAGTTCAAGTTTCTGTCGTCGAAAGAAGCCTCCGATTGGCTCGGAGAGCGACTGGCGGAGCAGCGCAAGCAGGTGGAGGCGAGCGAGCAGGCCGTACAGCGCTACCGCGAGCAGACGGACGCAGTGTCGCTCGAGGAGAAGCAGAACATCGTCGTGCAGAAGCTCAGCGACTTGAACGCTGCGGTAACGCGTGCGAAGACCGAGCGAATCCAGAAGGAAGCCGCGTACAACCAGATTCGCACCCTCCAGAACGATCGCGCCGCGCTGGACACGTTCCCGGCGATTCTCTCCAATTCGTTCATTCAGCAACAGAAGGGAGAGCTTGCCGATCTGCAGCGCCAGCAGGCGCAATTGTCGGACAAGCTCGGGCCGAATCACCCCGACATGGTCAAACTGGCGTCCGCGATTCGGGCGGCCGAGACGAGGATTCAGGGCGAGATCGCCAAAGTCGTGCAGGCAATGCGCAACGATTACCAGCAGTCGATGGCGCAAGAGCAAAGCCTCACCAAAGCGCTGGATCAGCAGAAGAGCGATGCGCTGGCGCTCAACCGGAAAGGTATCGAGTACGGTGTCCTCGCGCGGGACGCCGCGTCGAACCGTCAGATCTTCGAGAGCCTGATGCAGCGGACAAAGGAAACCGGCATCTCGGGCGAGTTGAGGACGAGCAACATCCGTGTCGTGGATGCAGCCGAAACACCGCGCCGCCGGTCCTCACCCAATACGCAAACGAACTTGCTACTCGCCTTGCTCAGCGGCGGCACGCTGGCGGTTGGCCTCGCGTTCTTCTTCGAATACCTCGACAATCGCATCAAAAGTCCGGACGAGATCAAACAACACCTCGGCCTGCCGTTCCTCGGCATGGTGCCGGCGCTTTTCGACAAGTCTCTCGAGAACCCGCTCATCAGCAACGGCGTACCGAATAACTTCTCGGAGAGCTTCCGCGCTGTCCGCACGAACGTGCTGTTCTCATCAGCCGCCGACGGCGGCCGCAGCCTTGTCATCACGAGCACCGGGCCTGGCGAGGGCAAGACAATCGTCGCCACGAACCTCGCCGTGGCGCTGGCCCAAGCCGGCCTCCGGGTATTGCTCGTCGACGCTGACATGCGGAAACCGCGAGTGCACATGGTCTTTGACAAGCCGCAGGAACCCGGGCTTTCGAACGTCCTCGTCGGCAACGCGAAGGCATCCGAGACCGTGCACGCGGCAGCCGTGCCGGGACTGTGGGTGATGCCGTCCGGCATGCACCCGCCCAATCCGGCGGAGCTCCTCGGGTCGAAGCGGTTCAAGGATCTTCTGGGATCGCTGACGCAGCATTTCGACTGGGTGATGATCGACACGCCGCCTGTGATGGCCGTCACCGACTCGTCGATCGTCTCACACTTGGCCACGGGCGTGCTGTTCGTCGTCGGCGCGGAGATGACAAGCCGTCACGCCGGACAGCGCGCACTCGAGCAACTCGAGCACGCCCAGGCGAAGTTCACGGGCGTCGTATTGAACCGGGTAGATCTCAAGCACAACGCGTACTACTACTCCCAGTACTACCGGCGTGAATACAGCGATTACTACCAGAAAGACGTTCGTACGTAGCCCGCAATCATCTGGTCCACGACGTCGACCGGGAGATCGTTGTTACTGAGTCGCGGATGAGTACGACCGAACGATCCACTGCCTTCTGGCCGATCCCGCAGATCCCTCAGGCTCCCGCCGAGTCCGCGCGCATCCCCGAACGTGAACACATGTGGCCGTAGCGGTGCGCAACCATTCTTGGCCTGGAGGGTGTGCTCCCAGGTTAACCGCGAGCGCGCGAAGGTGGGCACTCTGCGCGTAAGTGACATTCGGGGAATATCTTGGCTCTCGACGAAGCAATTGGCCGCGATCGTTATGGCGTTGGCAGTGATCTACCCGCTGTCGTTCTGGGGAATGTACTCGGGCGACGCCGAGATCCATCTCGTATATGCCAAGAACGCTGCGTCAGGGCATTTCTTCGAGTTCAATCCAGGCGAGAAGTCCGCAGGCGTGACGAGTCCGGGCTATATGCTTCTGCTCGCGACGTTCTTTCGGGTCTTTCGCGCCCAGTCGGTTCCTCTTGCCGTGAAAATCGTCAACATTCTGACTTGGTACGGTGTCGTCCTCGTAGTCTACATCCTCAGTCGCTGCATGCTCGCGAACAACCGGTTGGCGCTCGCGGCCGCCGGCGTGACCGCGGTTCTACCGGGCGCCGTCTACAACGCGACGACCGGAATGGAGAATGGGCTCTTTGCGTTGGTCGTGCTCAGCTGGGCATGGCTCGTCCTCCGCGTTAAGTGGTTCACCGAGGCTCGCGTCGAGGTTGGCCTGGAGTTGTTGCTCGGAGTCCTGCTCGGAGCTGCGACTTGGCTGAGACCAGAAGCGGTAGTCGTCGGTGCGGTGGCGGCTGGCTGCCGATTCTGGTACGCGAGAGGACGACGCCGCGAGCTCAGCGTTTCAGTTGCCTTATTCTGCCTCGCGTTCGCCGTGCCGCTCAGCGTGCTCTTGGGGTTTCACGTGGTCCAGACCGGACAATGGCTGCCGGCCTCGGGGCGAGCCAGGGTGATCATGGGTCAGCTGGACTCGTATCGATTCGGGCCCTTGGCAGTGAACACCAAGTTCTTGATCAGAATCCTCGTCTATCTGCCGCTGACGCTCGCGTGGCTCGCGGGAGCGTGGCGTGTCCTGAAGGGCCAGGACGAGGCCGGTACGCACGGCGTCGCAGGGTTCTTCGTCGCCGTCTTCATCAGCTTCTTTGTCCTGTACAGCACTGTCCTTGGGGCCGACAGTCTCGCGCGCTACACGATCTTCGTCATGCCGATGATGGTTCTCGTCGCCATCGATGGCACGCGGTGGGTTTGGCAGAACTGGGAGACACTGGCAGCCCGACGTATCGTCGGGCGCGGTTTTGCGTTCGCGGTGGCCGTCGCGATGCTTCTGATCGTCTTTGCCGGAGAGACGATCGCCCGTCGCCGGGCGCAGATCGGTCAGGCTGAGTTGAGGCGTGCGATGAACGCCCCGTCCGAGGTCGAGTCAGCGAGCGATCGACTCTTCAACGAACTGGGACGGCCCTCCAAGCGGCCGATCACAATAGCTACGCAAGAAGTGCAGATCCGATATTGGCTGGATGACCGGTTCGTCGTCCGCTCGCTAGACGGCCGAGTGGACTCGATGCTGCTGGACTTTATTCACGATGGAAACGTGGACCATGTCGGCTATTTGAAGGCCCGGCGCGTCGACTTTCTGCTCGAAACACGTAACTACAACCGCGATCCGTCGAAATGGTCGCTAGATGCACTGACCGCACTCCGGACCGGTGAAACCACTGTTGTTGATGGCCTCAGCTTTACTCGTCTGTCCCGCCCGATCACGTTTCGTCTCAAGTAAATCCTGAGCTGATCGAATGGGCACCGCGACTGGTGCCTCAATGGGATGACGCTTCGAAATCAATACCTGTTCTTGCGACGCAATGCCTCGGGGCCTGTGTCAAAGCCCGACGTGTTGCCGCCGGGATTCTCGATTTGCTTTTGGTGTCAATCCGGCATCTTCGATACGCCGCCTGGAATCACTCTGCGGTGGCGTCATATCGCGTGTGCACATTACTTATGTCTTTCGGCGTTACTTTCGATTCCCTTTCATGGGCCCGTCCGACCTTCAGATCGGCGCCTTGTGGACCGAACCAGAGTACCGCAACAGAGGTCTCGCCAAAGCTGCTCTCGGTCATACGCTCCTGCGGTTGCAGAATGAGCGAGAAACGCTTTGGTACATCGTGCGTCGCGACAATGCGCCGAGCGTTGCAGTGGGACGCCACTATGGGTTTGGCGGGAGCCTCGAGGGAGACCGCAAGCCGCTGCTCGGCATCCCGATACTAGGTGTCTACCGTCTGGCCGACGCGAAACGGCCAGCCCGCGACCGCGAGGTTCAAAAGGCCGGAAGTGAGTTCGTCGCGGTGTCGGAGACGGCTGGTACGTGGGTGACTGAAGAAGGGGCGCGGATGGCGGCCTCGCGGTATGCATGGGCGGCGAGTTTGGCGCGTGGCCGCGACGTGCTCGAGGTCGGGTGCGGTTCCGCGCAAGGCGGCATGCTCTTGTCACGCGTAGCCAAACGTTTTGTGGCGGGCGACGTCTCCGAGGAACTCCTGGCTCGGGCATCACCCGTTGTCAGGAACGTGAGCCAACTCACTCAATTCTCGGCAGAGCGGTTACCCTTTCGTGATGCCTCATTCGATATGGCGATCGTGCTCGAAGCCGTCTACTACATAGGAGACACCAAGGCGGCGCTCAGCGAGATCAGACGTGTTCTTCGTGTCGGCGGGCGCGTCGCAATCGTTTCGGCGAATCCGACGCGCCGCGGGTTCATCGCATCACCGCATTCCGTCCAATATTTCTCGCCAGCGCAACTTGCGCATCTCCTTGGGCGCTGCGGCTTCTCAGAGTTTCAGTGCTGGGGCGCATTTCCAATCAAGAATGGGCTCGGCCGGGGACGGTTTGAGCGGCCGGTCGAATTCTCCAGAAGAATTGCGAATCATCTCCGGCTCGTGCCCCGGACGTTGGAAGGTCGCGCCAGACTGAAGGGGATCTTGTACCGCAAGATGATGAGGCTTCCCGAATACTTCACCAACGACTCCGACACATCCTCGGAGCTGGAGCGGAGGCCGATCGAGGCGGATTGGAGCCAATACAAGGTCATCTATTTTGTCGCCCAACGGAATGACGTTTAGCGTGGCGGCTTCCAATGCCTCGATCCGCACGATCTTCGTCACGCAGTGGTTCGATCCGGAACCTGGGGCCTCGAGGGGTTTGCCGCTCGCCAAATGGTTGTCCGCACACGGCCACGACATCCGAGTGCTGACGGCCTTTCCCAACTACCCAGGAGGCCGTTTGTACCCGGGCTACCGCATGTGCTGGCGGCAATGGGAGACCATGAACGGCGTTCCTGTGTTGCGCGTTCCTTTGTACCCGAGCCACGAGTACTCGATTGGCGCTCGGCTGATGAACTACGGTAGTTTCGCCCTCTCCGCGTCGACGATTGGCGCGGCGCTGATCGGACCCGGTGACGTTGGGTTCGTCTACCATCCACCGCCGACCGTTGGCCTGGCCGCCGTTGCGTTGAAAGCCTTTCGCGGAATCCCATTCGTCTACCACATCTCCGACATGTGGCCCGAATCAGTGGTGGAAAGCGGGGCATTAGGTGACGGGCTTTTCGGAAAAGCCACCGAGCGGGGCATCAGCGGCTGGTGTGACTTCGTTTATCGACGTGCGTCCGCTATCACCGTGCTTTCTCCGGGATTCCGGAAACTCTTGATCGACCGAGGCGTGCCGGCCGAGAAAGTGCATGTGATCTACAACTGGGTCGATGAATCGATATTCACGCCTACGGTTCGTGACGAAAAGCTTGCGCGTGCGCTGGGATTTGCCGGACGGTTCAACGTTATGTACGCAGGAAACCTGGGGACGTACCAGGGCCTCGACACCATCATCGATGCCGCCGTTTTGCTGCAGGATGTTCCTGAGGTCCAGATCGTAATTGCAGGAACCGGCCCTGACGAAAAACGCATCCGCCTCTTCGCCGCTGATAAAGGCGTCAAGAACATCTTGTTTCTCGAGCGGCGTTCGCAGCGAGAGATGGGCGCGGTGAACAATCTCGCTGATGTATTGCTAGTCCACCTACTCGATCGGCCGATCTTTCACAGCACGATTCCCGGCAAGGCTGCCGTCGCGATGGCAAGCGGCCGCCCGATACTGATGGCGGTAAGAGGCGATGCGGCGGACACAGTGCTCCGGAGCGACTGCGGACTCGTAATCCCTCCAGAAGATCCCCATGAAATGGCTGCCGCAATTCGGCGGATGCATGCCATGAATCCACGCGCACGCGAGGCGATGGGCGACAGGGGAAGGAAGTTCTACCTCGAGCATATGGCCCTCGACTTGGGCGCGGCCCGAATGGATTCCCTGCTTCGGCAGGTCGCCAGAAGCTGAGGCGCCGGAAGTTCTTATGTTTGTGTATGGCGGTCTCACGATTCGTACGGTGGAGGAATCGGATCTCGATCGCATCAGACTGCTGCGCAACGACCCGTCCACGTGGAAGATGCTCACGACCATCGGGTTCATCGACGCTGCCTCACAGCGGGCGTGGTTTGAGCGCATTCAAACCGCTCAAGACCGGCGCTATTACGTAATCTGCGACGACGACAGCGACTTCATTGGCATCGTCAGGATGGACGAGATCGATCCGGCCAATCGAAGCATCCGCATTGGTGCGGATATCGTGCCGGGCCTCCGCGGACGGGGCTACGGTACTCGTATCTTCACGCTGCTGAAAAAGCACTGCTTCGATTATCTGAACATGCACAGAGTGTGGCTGGCCGTGCTTGAGGGAAACGAGCCAGCGAGGCGACTCTACGAGAAGCAAGGGTTCCGCGTGGAAGGCCGGTACCGTGAAGCCGTGTTCCGGGACGGCTCCTATCACGATTACATCATCATGTCGCTCCTCGAAGAGGAGTACCGCAAGCAATGAGTGTCCGCAAGATCGCGATGTTCCAGCCCTACATTGCCGACGGGGCCGTGGACCGCGTCTGCGAGGTGCTCAAGAGTCGATGGGTGGGGCAAGGCGGGCTCGTCGACGAATTAGAAAAGGACGTCTCCAAGGCGCTGAAGATTCCGTACGCCGTCGCCGTGAACGCCTCGTCTGCAGCCATTCGCCTGGCGCTCACCATCTGTGGGGTTCGACCAGGCGACGAGGTTATCACGACGCCGATGACCTGTACGCTGACAAATCATCCAATTCTCGAGCAGTTTGCCCGCATCGTTTTTGCTGACGTCCAGTACGAGACGGGGAACATCGATCCGGTCGACGTCGAGCGGCGGATCACCCCGCAGACGCGGGCCATCATGTGCACGCACTGGGGTGGTCAGCCCGCGGACTTGCATGAGCTGAACGAAATCGCAAACCGCCATGGCCTCTCAGTGATCGAAGACGCCTCCGAAGCCTTCGGGGCCACCTATCGAGGAGCGCCGATCGGCGCTGTCTCCCGCTTCGCGGCGTTCTCGTTCCAGGCTATTCAGATCATCTCGGCCGGCGAGGGCGGCCTCCTCGCCGTCAGGGACGAAGGCGCCTTCCGTCAGGCGCGCACGCTGCGTTGGTATGGGATCGACCGGGACAACAGGAAAGCCAACGCGCTTGGATACTATGACTTCGACATCACGTCGGTGGGATTTGGTTATCACCTGACGAACATCGCAGCCGCCATCGGCGTGGAAAACCTCAAGACGCTGGATGCGCAGCGCGCCCATCGGCGGGGGGTCGTGGCGAAGTACCGGTCATCGTTCGCCACGGCTCCAGGCGTCACGCTCCTGACGGAGCGGCCCGATCGCGAGTCGTCCAATCATTTCTTCACGATGCACGTCGAGCGTCGCGAGGATTTCTGCCGGAAGATGAAGGAGGCCGGGATCGAAACGTCCATCGTGCATTACCGCAACGACGCGTACAACGTATTCGGCGGACTCCGGAGCGACCTGATTGGCCTCGAGCGTTTCTCGCGCTCGTACATCGGCCTGCCAACCCACATGCATTTGGGACCAGATGATGTCGAGCATGTGGTTGCCACGGTGCGCGCAGGATGGTAGCGCCTCGCCGCATCGACATATTCCGCGTCACGATGAGCGAGGAAGCCGTGGCACTCGCGTCGAGTGTGCTGCGGAGTGGCTATGTCGGCGAGGGGCCGATGGTCGCGAGGCTCGAATCGGCATTCGCGCAAGTGAGCGGTACCCAATGGAACGCAGCCGTGAACAGCGGTACCTCTGCCCTCCATCTAGCCATGATTGCTGGCGGTGTCGGCTCCGGCGACGAGGTCATCACGACTGCCCAGACGATGATGGCGACCTCACACGCAATCCTCATGCAGCGCGCCGTTCCTGTGTTCGCCGACGTTCAGCTCCACACGGGAAACATCGATCCACAGGATATCGAGCATCGGATCACTGAGCGTACGCGAGCCCTTCTGGTGGTGCATTGGGCCGGCTACCCGTGCGACATGGAGGAAATCCATGCCGTTGCGCGCAAGCACAAACTGGTTGTCGTCGAGGATGCGGCCCACGCCGTTGGCGCCCGTTATCGTGGAGCGGCCGTTGGGAGTCTCAGCCCGCTCACGTGCTTTTCTTTCCAGGCGATCAAGCACGTCTGCTGCGGCGACGGCGGGATGCTGAGCACGCTGAACGCCGAACACCGCGAGCGTGCCGCGCGTCTCCGCTGGTTCGGGATCGACCGAGCGCGGCGTGTGCCGAGCATTCTTGGTGAAGCGGAGTGGAACGTCACGGAACTCGGCTACAAGTACCAGATGAACGATATTGCGGCCGCGATTGGCGTCGCGAATCTCGCTCACCTCGGCGCCACGCTTGGGCGCCACCGGGAGATCGCGCGGCGGTATCGGCAGGCCCTCGCGAGCGTGCCCGGCATCACCCTGCTCGACAGCAAGGATGATCGCGAAAGTGCGTGCTGGCTGTTCACGATGCTAGCCGAACGGCGAGTCGATCTGCTCCGGATGCTCCACGCAAAAGGCATTGCCGGTTCCGTGGTGCACATGCGGATCGACACGAATGACGTCTACGGTGGCCGGCGCGACGATCTGCCGAACCTCGACCGGTTCACCGAACTCCACGTATCGCTTCCGATCCATACAGGGCTCAGCGATGACGATGTGGACTACGTCATCGCAGCGATCAAGGGTGGATGGTAGCGCAGAATCCCCTCGTCAGCTTCTGCGTGCCGACCTATGGTCGGGCAGCCTTCATCCAGCAGACGTTGGAAAGCGCGCTCGCGCAGACGATTGAGGACTTCGAAGTCGTCGTGGTCGACGACTGCTCCCCGGACAACACCGGCGAAATCGTCGCCAGAATCTCCGATGCGCGCGTCCGTTACGTCCGCAACGCGGAGAATCTCGGCGTTCCCGAGAACCTCAATCGCTCGATGTCTCTGGCGCGCGGCCAGTACCTCGTGCTGTTAGAGGATCATGACCTGCTCGAGCCGACGTACCTGCAGGAAACGCTCCGCGTCATGAACCGGTATCCGAGCGTTGGCTTCGTGGCGACGGGGCTCGTCGTGATCGACGAACACGATGTCCCGCGGGAGCAGTACCTGAACCAACTTCCGGAGTTCACGACCGGGCGGATGTTGCTGAAGCGCCTGCTCACGCGGACGACCTGCCCGTTCTCGGTGACGACGCTCATTCGTCGCTCCGCGACGGCTGGTATTTCGCCTCTTTTCGACGCACGGTACTGGTGGTACGCCGACCAAGGCCTGTGGCTACGTCTTGCCGCCAGAGCTGACGTTGGCTACGTTGCACACGCGCTCCTGCGCTTCCGGACGCGCGAAACCGATCACCAGCTCAACGGCCGCGATTGGGAATCGGCGCTGTGTCTGGACAGGATCCGCAGGGAACACTGGGCGCTGCTCCATTCCAAGCCGAGCTGGCGGTCCCGATGGGACTGGTTGTCGTACGAGGTGGCCAAACTGAGGCGAACGGCTATGTGGCGGGGAGGCCGAATATTGCGCGCCGAGCCGTGGACCTCCGAGGACACGCGTTACGCCGAGCAGTACCTCAGCAAGCCGAGTCGCGCCCTCCTGGCTGCCATCGGGATGTTCCCTACGTGGGCGGCCGCGGGTTGCCGGAAGGCTTGGCGTTGGCGCATGTTGAGTCATCGTCCCGAAGGAAACCGGGCGACGTCGCCAACGTCTCCTTCGTCTCGTTGAGCATAACGACAGCGGAGAACGTGGTAGCCGACGTCATGAAGATCGGCCGCTCGCCCGAGGAACACTCGGGTCGCTTGATCGCGGGAGATGGCCGGTTCGCGCGGGCGCTGCGGCGTCTCGTGCGATGGCATTACTTCTCGATGATCGAACAGCATGTGTCTCCTGGCAGCGCCGTGCTCGAACTGGGTTCGGGCGGAGGAGATCGTTGGCTGGCCCGGCAGTATCGGATGACTGCAGCTGAATTGGCGTTCGGATCGGCAAGAGCCAGCCGATCACTGTACGGACGCGCTGTGAACGCCGATGTTGCAAAGCTGCCGATGCGTTCCTTCAGCTACGATGCTGCCGTATCGAGTTTTGTCTTGGAGCATTTGTCGGAGCCCGTCGCAGTCGACGGCATCCGCGAGTTGTATCGCGTCCTGCGTCCTGGAGGCGTGCTGCTCTGCCTGTGCGATCTCGAGTGTGATCATCCGCTTCTCGCATGGATTCGGCGAATGTCTCAGGACGGATATCGTGAAGCGTTCGTCATTGCCCCCGGCCACTTCGGTCTACGGCGGGAGTCCGAATGGTCGAAGATCTTGCGCGACGCCGGGTTTGTCATCGAACGGTGGGAACTCATGAGCCGTAGTCCCGTGCTGGACCACGGCCCTCTCTGCAACCTCGCCGCTAGCAAGGCCCTGCCGCCGTGGCTTCGAGTGGTCGGCTGGACGGCCTTTCGCATCTCTCGGGTGCCCCAGCTGGCGGCAGCGTGGTCAGTCGCCGGCACATTCACGGACGATCTCATTCGTTCATGGCTGCCGTCCCAATGGGCCTACCGGCTGATATTTGTCGCGCGCCGACCGGCCGATGAGACGGTCATGCGTTGAACGTCTTTCTTTCGTCGCTATCGCATGCGGACAAGACGGAGAGCATCCATTTCGTGCGCGTGCTGCAGCGGCTCGGCCACCGCGTCTTCGAGTGCGGCGTGCCTCGCGCGGAGGACGATCTCGAGCACGGATTCGCCGCAGGAGCCGGCTTCGATCCGCTCACGACTCTCGAGAGCCTGGCGCGTGTCGCGGGATTCGCGCCCGATCTCTTCCTTTACATCGAACCACAGGGGCTGATCCCGCGCGGCCTCGAGCGCGCCGGCTGCCCAACAGCGTGCGTCCTATGCGACACTCATCGCGATCTTCCTTCCCGAATCAGACTCGCACGATTGTTCGATTACGTGTTCCTCTACCATCGAAACTACGTCGGGTCTTTTTGTGAGCACCCACCGGCAAATGTGCGCTGGCTTCCCTACGCCTGTGACCTCGAGCTCTTCCGCCCGCTGGGCACGCCAAGAGACTTCGACGTGGCCTTCGTCGGCCATTCGGCACGCAACCGCGCAGCCGTCCTGGACAAGCTCGCCTCTCGATACCGGATGAACGAGCGGCGGTACTATCTGCAGCGCGAGATCCCGGAGGTCTACTCAAGAGCGAAGATCGTTCTCAACCTCCCTGCTGCCGACGATCTCAACTTCCGAACCTTCGAGGCGATGGCATGTGGCGCCCTCCTGCTCACGCGACGAATCGCCAACGGACAGGAAGTCCTGTTCGAAGAAGGACAGCACTTCGCGGCGTACAACGACGAGCAGGAGATGTTCGCAAAGGTCCATTACTACCTGACGCACCCCGAGGCGCGCGAGGCCATCGCCGCTGCGGGTCTGGCCGAGGTGCAGAAGGCCCACCGACTGGAGGAGCGCATCGAAGAGTTACTTGCCGCGGTACATGCCGGCGATCATGGGGCACCCCTTCGGAGTCTGGCGCCCTACCAAGTGGATCGACAGTACGCGTGGCTCTACGAGTACGGGCGGATGCTCCAACCCGGCGTTGACCTCATACGCGAGGCTCGCCGACGCGGGCGGCCGTGGGCCGCCCTCACGCCGCCAGTCCTGCGTTCATTGCTCCGCGCGGTATTGCGATGAGCGCTGCTCGTTCGTTTTGCCGTGTGGAGGACTCGGTGTGAGGTGAAGAAGCTCTTCCATCGCATCTACCTCCGGTATGAAGCAGGGTGTCCGATTGCTCGTGGAAAGTACCGTCTCGGCCATCTCATGGACCGGGCCATCGGGCGAGTCGCGTACACAATCGACGGTCTGGTTCTGATGCTAAGCCCAGTTTCACTGCTCGACCGCAGATTGATTAGGGGCGAGGAATACGATCGATTCGTTGTGAATGTTGTGACTGGAGCACTTTCGGAGGGGGGGCATTTTATCGACATCGGAGCGAACATCGGCTACGTGTCCCTGGTGGCGGCGAAGTGCCTTGGCACTCGGGGCACCGTCTTCAGCTTTGAGCCGTCTCCTCGCGAATATGCGCGACTGCGGCAGCACTGCGTCGCAAATTCCACGCGCAATGTTGTCGTCGTGAACAAAGGTATTGGGGCCGTTACCGAGCGGACAGTCTTGCGCATCGCCGATATCGGGAATCACGGAATGAACTCTCGGCATTCAATCCGGTCCGCCATGAAAGCGTGCCTGGCCGAGTTCATTCCGATCACCGACGCCTTACCATTACCGGACCTCGCACAGGCGCGATGTGTAAAGATCGACGTGGAGGGAGACGAAATGAACGTGCTGCGATCGTTCGAGCCGGTGATGGAGACTCTTCGGTTTGCCGTTTTCGTCGTCGAGATCACACCGTCGTATCTGCGGCTGGCCGGCCATAGTGCGGCGGATGTGTACAACTTCTTCTCAGCCTATGAGTTTCAACCGCTGCGACCCGCGTCTGTCCGAAGCGCAACGCAGTACGACGAAGTCTTTGCCCATCCCGCCCGCGGTTCCCTGCGTAGCCTGCGCGATGTCCTTGCTCGCTGAGCGCTTCGTGGCTGAGTCGGCTCCCGCAGTTGAATCGCCAGCGACCACATGGGATCGAGTGTTACGGGGCGTCGCGTCGACCGTCCTGTCTCAAGTGATCGCTGCCGCCAGCGCTATCGCACTCGTTCCGCTGTTCTTAGGTGCGTGGGGCGTCGAAGGATACGGACGCTGGCTACTCCTGGTGGCCGCGCTGTCTTACCTCAGCCTGTTGGAGCTCGGCGGTCAGAGCCTATTCGGGAACCTGCTCGCGTACGCGTACGTCCGTCGAGACGCCGATAGCTTCCGGAGGCGGCTCGCAGAAGCGGTGTCCGTCTTTTCCATTGTGGCCGGGCTCGCGTTCGTCGGGCTTCTGGTCACCGTAGCCGTCTGGGGCCAACTAGCTCCGACAGTGCGGTTGACACCAGAAGAGCAGACGATCATTACTTTCCTGGGCGCCGCCTACCTCCTCGCGATTCCCTCCGGCGTCTATGTCACCGCCTACCGGGCAACAAAACTGTTCACGCGTGGAACGATGATGGGCAATCTGGTCAGTGGGATGGCCCTCATCGCATATGTCGCAGTTCTCCTCGCTCGTCTAAGCCCTGCTGTGCTCGCCATCACAACGCTCGCGGCTGGTACTATCGGGACTCTAGTCCTCGTGGCCGACATCCGCCGACGAATCCCCGCCGCGCGCGGGCTCGCGCTCGGCATCGCAGCGGCCGGCGCTGGCGCGCGTCACCTTGGAAGCTCGCTACATTTCTCGCTCCTTTCGATCGCTGCTGCTGTCAACCAACAGGCGGTGATCCTCGTCCTCGCGGCCAGTGCGGGGCCTGCGGTGGTTGCGCTCTACGCGACGCATCGCACGGCCGCCGGCTTTGTCGGCTATGTCGCGCGGATCCTCGAGGCCCCACTACGGCCGGAGCTCACCTTCCTTCACGCCGCCGGGAGGGAACATGACCTTCGGCGCGCCGCCCTCCTGAGCGTGAAGGTCGTCACTCTGCTAAGCGGGACACTGGCAGCTGTCGTCTGGTTCTTTCTGCCCTGGGTGTATCCCCTGTGGACTGGACGCCATCTCAATCTCGTATCGGCGCTTATGGGAGTGCTGCTACTCCAGGCAGCGCTTGCAGCGGGCTGGAGCACCGCGGGTTGGCCGCTGTTGGCCTCCAATCGGCATCATCGGTTGGCGTATTGTGCTGCGCTGAACGCTGGCCTGACAGTGGTGCTAGCCGTGATCCTCGCTCCGCGTTTCGGCGCCGTCGGCGTAGCGGTTGCGTCCCTCGTGGGCGATGTTGTGTTCGGGGCCTTCGTGTATCCGTGGCTCGCCGCTCGCTCATTGGGGCACGCGCTGGCGACCGGTTACCAAGCGCTCCTGCGACCGCTCGTCTGGTCCGCCACTGCCGCTATAACCTTGACGATCTTGGGCGCCCTCTTCACTGCTTGGCTATTCGCCCTTGGAGCTGCCTTGGCCGTTGCCGGTTGTGCTTATGGGGCAATCCGCACGACCTTCGAGGACGATGAACGTGCGGTATTGATGACGAAACTGCGTCAACTCGCGGTACAAGGGATAGCAGGATGCTGGTCCGTCGCGCGCTCGTGAATCCTGAGATGATTCTACGCTTCGCTCGACTGATCGCCGCGTCGCGCTGCGCTTGCCACGCCGGTGACCACACGTGCCGCTAGCATCGCGATTCATTCGCCGTCGAGTTGGCAAGAGCTGGCTGGAACCCGTGGATGACCTCCGCAATGATTCAGGGTGTTCCCAAGGGGCCAGAGTGCCTATTTGGGTGACGCTCATTTTGTGGGCCGCCAAGCGATTGCCACGCGGAGGCTTCCGGATTGTCTCTGTGCTTGCCGGAGCACGGAAGGAACTTCAGACTTACCGCATCAGCCTGTCGCTGGTGCCGCACGCCTTGTTCTGGGGCGATCTGAGGCTCAGCATCTTCTACTCGCTCTTCAAGTTTGGCTGCTATCCACACCAGCTTAACGAGGATCTTGTGGCCCGCACGATTCTACGGAAGGGCGACGTCGTGTACGACGTCGGAGCGAACATCGGCTATATGACTGTGGTGTACGCAGACGCCGTTGGGAGTGGGGGACGAGTTGTGGCCTTTGAGCCGTCGCCGGCGTGCTGTGTGTTCTTGATCAAGAATACGAGCTATTGGTCGACCGCGACAGTGATTCCCAAGGCCGTCAGCGATACAGTCGGCAGCTGCATGTTCGAAGAACACCAGTGCCTAGACCTTTCGCGGGTCGTTTTCGGCGCTGTCCAAGACCCGTCCAATAGAGTGCGACGGGTCGCCGCAACAACGCTCGATGACGTGGTGTCCTCCGGATTTCCCGCTCCGCAGTTTGTCAAAATCGACGTAGAGGGTCATGAGCTGAACGTTTTCTCAGGGGCGCGCCAGATGCTCCGCAGACACTGCCCAGTTCTCATGTTTGAGGCGTTCGATTCGCGCGCCCTCGACGCGTGCCTCGCGGCGCTCAAGGAGATCGCGCCAACTGAGTACCAGTTTCGTCGTGTACGTAGTTCGGGTCCTCTCGCTGACGTTTACGCGACAGGCTCGGATATGACCAGTAACTATTTCGCCATACCGCGCTGGGCCCTGGGTAGGTTCGGTGCACTTTTGAACGTTGATTAGTTCTAATTAGCTGGCCAGATCGGTCCTCAGCAACGTCAGAGTCAAGTGAACAAGTCAGTTCCGTCCGCGTGTCGGCCGAATAGCGGGATGCTCGTCCGTCCAGCGCCTGTGAATTCTGGGGCCGGCGCCATTGAGGCGCCTCTTCGCAGCTCGAAGACAATGTCATGGTGGATCGCCACACTGGGCATCGGCGCCGGTATTGCCGTTCAGCAGGCCGGGTGGCAGATCGAGGGGCCGGCGCTCGCTATCGTGGGTTTCGCGCCGCTCATGATCGCCATCGATCAGGATCTGATGCCGGGGTTCTTCATCGGGCCGGCCGGTTACATGTATCTCTACCACGTGCTCGGCTGGGCGGTCGGACCGGTTGGGCAGCTTCACGTCACCGGGACGGCGGAGTTTTTCGAGCACGGATTCATGCTCTCTCAGTGGGCGGTTGTCCTCGGTCTAATGACGTTCGCGCTTATCTATCCTCTGGTCTTTCGCGGCGTTGCGCGTTGGTCTGACCGTCACGCCGTGCAGACCGACGAGTCGGAGAGCGATTGGCAACGGTACACTTTGTCGCTCTTGTTGGTGGCGTTTCTGGTGATGGCTTACGGCGTCTACGTTGGCGTCGGTGATCGCTGGCTAGGCAACCAGTTGGCGTTCAGCGTTGCCCAACAGACGATATTCACAGCATTTGGGTATGTTGAGCAGCCGATGTTCTTCTTCTTGGGTTATCAAGCAGCCCGTCGGGGCGGGACTTCCAAGGCGCTGTGGCTTATCGTCCTTGTTAGTCACGCGATCTTCTCGCTCACGCAGGGAGGCCGCGGGTTGCTCGTCAGCGCGGGAGTTGCGTCTGCCATCGGGCTTGTTTTGGGTGGCGTCTCCAGACAGAAGATCATCGCGGTCGCAGCGCTGATCGCCATTCCTTTTGTACCCTTGGCCGGGATTGTCGATGCCTACCGTGGCGCGTACGGCGCCGCCGGACAGGACTTTGGCCAGCGGCTGACAGCCTTGGGAGATGCCTCGAGTGATTTCCGGCGTGATGTCGTGACGCGGAACGTGCAGAGCTCAGAGGTCTTCTTGCGTCGGGTGACTGCGGAGATGGCCGACCGGGTGTTTGAGATGACGCCTTCGGTGTTTCCCTTCGCGGGGTTTGAGTCGATTGAAAACGTTCCTTGGGTTTTCGTGCCATCTGTCCTCGCGCCCGACCGGCCCAATCTCTCGGAAGGAAACCAGCTTGCTCTCCAATACGGTGCGGGAGCAGGGGAGGCGGGGCGCGTTGGGTTCTACATGCCCACGATAGGCGACGCTTATCGTCGCTTTGGGTGGGGAGGCATCCCGTTCTTCTACGCGGTAGCGAGCGCCGGGACTGCGGCTCTGGCAGGGCTAGCGTGGTCGCGGCGGAGACGACGGCACTGGATGGCCGTGTTGGTACTCGTGACGATGCAGGCGCCGTGGATCACGTCGGCGACGATGATCGCAATGTTCTGGATGTTGCTTTGGTTCTTCCCGAAGTACGTGGTGTTCTTCTGGGGCGTGAGCGCTGTGCAGCAGCGGCTCTGGAAGGCACGGCCTGCTGCGCGCCCGGGGCTGGTCGACCGCAGCACCCAGTTGCTGGCGCCGCGACTCGCGCGCGGCCGACACTGAGCATGGGGCTGCACCGGCTCCTGTACGTCGGACGTGTCACGCCCACAGAGGCCGCCACCGCCAACACGACCCGGAGCCGCGGCCGTGCTCTTGCCCGACTGGGACTTGAAGTGATCACGCTGGACACGACTGCGTGGACGGGCGCAGGTGTATGGGCACAGCGGTTCAATCAACGCACCTATCTGGGTTCGAGCGTGCGCGCGATGAACGTGGCGCTACAGCGTGCCGTCGCGGAGCATCGGCCGGATCTCGTGTGGATGGACAAGGCGATGTGGGCGTATCCGTGGGTCCTGCGGAGATTACGGCGTGATGGGCGCTTCGTCGTGCACTACAACACTGATGACGTCTTCGCACCGCGGCATCACTTCTGGCTTCATCGGCTCGGACTGAAGGCCTGCGATCTGTTTCTGACGACCAACCGCTTCAACATCAAAGAAATCCGCCGGCGTTACGGCGTTCGCGCTATGCGGGTCGGAATGGGGTACGACCGCGAAATTCATATACCAGCAGCGCCGGTCGCGGATACCGAGACGCCGTCGCTCGTCTTCGTCGGCCACTGGCAGCCTCAAACGGAGGCGTACATCACTGCTTTGAGAAGTGCTGGCCTCCCCGTCCGCGTTTGGGGCGCCCAGTGGCACAAGGCACGCGATCGTGGTCTTCGCGCGGTCACCCCGCTCGGCAGCAATTTGTACGTGCGCACGATCGCGCAAGCGGCCATCGCCCTGTGCATGCTGTCCCACAGCAATCGGAATGAGTCGACCGGACGCTCCTTCGAGATCCCTGCTATCGGGACGTTCATGCTCGCCGAGCGCACGCACGAGCACGAGTTTCTCTATAGGGACGGAGTCGGCGCCGCGCTGTTCTCCAACGAGCAGGAATTGTTGGAAAAATCTCGCTACTACTTAAACCACTTCGACGAGCGCCGTGAGATTGCGAACCGCGGCGCCGCGCGATGCCGCGCTCTGGGGTTGTCGTGGGACGACCATATCCGGCGGGAGTGGCCGCTCGTGGAACGCGCTATGGGTGGAGACACGACTTGGACTGCTGAGGACGACAGGCCGTTCTGGCCCGGGTTCCGCCGCGGAGAGGATCTCAGCGCTTCGTGACGCAATTCACGTTCATCTTCTTCCACCATGACGTGCAGGGCCCGTTCCACATCGAACGCCTGCACGCGGGCGCCGTTCCGTATGGTGGCGGAGTGGCGCGGTTGCGCCTCCTGTTCTCACTCGCGATGCAGGGACACACGGTGTATCTCGTCGGCAACGTGCACGCTGGAGAGTATAGGGGTGTGCGTGCGTTGGCGGGAGAGGGTGCACTCGAGATGCTCGTGAGAGAACCTGGTCATCCAAAGGTGGTTGTACTAAACAACCCACCCCACAGCGATCGCTGGTCATCGGTAGCCGGACTCCGCGAGCGATCGACCCGGTTAGTGATGTGGGCCGGAAATCCGTTCCCCGACGTTTGGATGCGCCGGCTGGCGTCGAATGCCGTGGACCGCATTGTATGCGTTAGCCACGCCCATCGTGAGGAGTATCGGCTGTATCCGGGCTTCGAGCGAACGGAGATGATCTACAGTGGCGCCGACTTCGATCTAATGGAGGCTGCGCCCTCTGCGATACCGTCCGAGAGCCTGGTGCTCTTCGCCTCTATACCCCGTCGTTCGAAAGGGCTTCACAATCTGTTGCAGGCATGGCCGACTGTTCGGAAAGCGGTACCGTGTGCGCGGCTGCGCGTAACAGGGTCGGCGCGCATGCATGACCCTGCCGTCGCTGTTGGCCGAACGGGCTTAATAGACGCGGACCTCGAGGCGGAATTTTCGGAGTTCTTCGGTGACCACCCATCATCCACGGAACACGCGGGCATCCAACTCACTGGACCGCGGCCCGTCGGTGAGGTGTTCTCCGATCTCAAAGCGGCTGCGGTGGCGGTCGTGAACTGCAACTGGCGGGGTTCGTTCGAAACGTACTGTCGGAGCGCTGTCGAGGCTCAGTTTGTGGGGACCCCTGTCGTCGGCGCCGCGCGGGGATCGCTACCAGAGGTGATCGCTCACGACAAGACCGGCCTTCTGGTCGATCGTGAAGATCCACGCGCACTCGCCGCCGTCATCGTGACCCTCCTGACCGATCCGACTTTGCGCAAGAGGCTCGGCAGCGCAGGACGCGCGTGGGCCCAGCCATTCGGTGACCTCGATCTCCTCGCCGGCGACTGGCGGGGCGTCGCGCAGCGAGCATGGTCCGGTGAGCCGGCCCCATCGCCTGCCCATCCGCTCCGTGATGCCTTACGACGCGCAGGCTACGGGCGCGGACGTCTTTGGCTCCGTGACCACGTGCGCGGAACGACACCATGAGGTTCCTCCGAATGGTTTCACACAAATGAAGATTGTCATCACCGGAACCAGCTCAGGAATAGGACGCGCGCTGGCACTTCACTATTGCTCTGCTGGTCATGAGGTATGGGGTGGCGCGCGCCGCGATCAGAGTGAGTTCGTTACTGAACGCGAATGCCACGGCCAATCATTTCGAGCATCGCGCGTGGATGTTGCTCGATGGGAGGACGTCGACGCGTGGCGGAATCAATTATCGGCTGAATGGCAAAGCATCGATTGCCTGATTTGCTGCGCGGGAATTCAAGGTCCGCTGGGCCCCGCGATGAAGATCAACGCGCAAGCGTGGAGCGAGAGCGTGGCGACCAATCTCCACGGCACGTTTAACACGCTGCTTGCACTGCACGAGTTGCTGTTGCGCACGGCGCGCCGGGCGAAAATAATCTGCTTTTCTGGCGGCGGCTCGACGGCACCCCGCCCGTTCTTCACGCCATACGCGGTGGCCAAGGCAGGCATCGTTCGCATGGTCGAGAATCTCGCCCATGAATGGGCTGCGCTGCCGATCGATATCAATGCGCTTTCCCCAGGCGCGGTTAACACTCGAATGACCGATGAAGTACTAGCGGCAGGCCCCGCCGTGGTCGGACAGGTGGAATATAGAAAGACACTGGCGCAAAAACAAACCGGAGCCACGCCACTGGTAAAGGTCAGCGAAGTCAGCGACTTTCTACTTTCGCCGGCATCAGATGGTATTTCGGGCCGCCTGGTCAGCGGACTCTGGGATCCCTATCACTCTCTGTCTGCAAAGCGGGAGCAACTACGAGAGTCCGACATCTATACGCTGCGGCGTATCGTACCGCAGGACCGCGGCCTGGATTGGAAATGAGGGGCAGGTCAATGCCACTGCCGTCATGACGCTTGCCGCAGGTGCACAGGGGCCTGTGGCTGCACACCGGGACGTCCTGGTGCTGATGACCGGTGCGTTCAGGCTCGGAGGCGGGATTGCGGCGTCGAATCGCCTCGTCCTCAAAGCGCTGTCCGACCCGGCACAGGGTGCGGCACGTCTGACGGTCCTCGCCTTCAACGAGCCGATCGGCAGCAGAGCCGACGGTGCGTATCTCGATCTCTCCCGTAGCGACTGGCGCGCCTTTGGACGCAGGTATGCAGCCTTCATCGCCGCTGCGTGGCGGCAGGCCCTCGGCCGTCAATGGGATCTGATTCTAGTCGACCACGTGGGGATCGCGTGCGCGCTCGCGCCGCTCGCGCGCCTGGGACTGTGTTCTTACGTTCTCATGTGTTACAGAGGCGAGCTGACGCCAAGCGATCTGTCGCCGCGACGCCGCGTCGCCCTCTTCGCGGCCACGCGCCGCATCGCAACGTCCGACGCTACCGCGGCGTACATCCGGGAACGTTTCCCGACACTGGACGCGGCGGTCAGCGAACTGGCGATCGATCCAGAAACCGCACTCGCGACACCACCGCAAACAACGACGCTCGTTCTCGCCAACGTCGCGGGGGAGCAACATCCCATCGGGCCCCGGATGGTGCTGTGCGTCGGACGGATGGAGCGGACCCAGCGCCATAAGGGTCAGGACGTGCTGATCCGGGCGACGCCGGCGATCCTCCGGCGATTCCCTGACGCACAGATCGTTCTCGCAGGTGGCGGCGACTGGTACGACGAGCTTGCGCAGGTGGCGCGCGCCGAAGGCGTGTCGAGGTCGGTGTTCCTCACCGGCTTCGTCGCCACGGATCTGCGCGACGAACTATACGGGCGTTGCGCTGTTTTCGCGATGCCGAGTCATGGGGAAGGTTTCGGGCTCGTGCACCTCGAAGCCATGCGCTGGAGCAAGCCATGTATCGGCGGCGCGCTCGATTCCGCGCGCGATCTCATCGTGGATGGTGAGACAGGAGTGCTCCTCGCCGACCCCCGGGATTCGGCTCTCGTGGCAAAGGCAATCGTCGATCTGCTCTCCGATCCACAGCTCGCGGCGGCCTTCGGCGCCGGCGGACGACGACGTCTCGAGGAGCGCTATCTGTTCCCCCATTTCCAAGCACGCTTCTATCGCGCGCTTGGGTGGGCCTGAGAGATGCGGGTCGGAATCGATGCGTCGAACATTCGTGAGGGCGGCGGCGTGACGCACCTTTGCGAATTGCTCGCCGCGGCCGAGCCGTCGCGCGACGGCGTCTCTCGCGTCGTCGTCTGGGGCAGTCGCCGCACCCTCGACCTCTTGCCCGAGCGCCCCTGGCTCACACGCGAATGGGTGTCCGCACTCGATGGTGGACTCGTGGCGCGCGTGGGCTGGCAGCACCATCGATTGCACACGGCAGCGCGCGGCCGGTGCGACGCGCTGTTCATCCCTGGCGGAATGTACACAGGTCCGTGGCGACCGTTCGTGGCGATGTCGAGGAACCTGCTGCCGTTCGACGCGCGCGAACGCCGTCGCTACGGATGGTCGGCGGCGCGACTTCGGTTGATGCTGCTCGCGCGCGCACAGACGTTCACGTTCCGGCGGGCATCGGGCGTGATCTTTCTCACGGAGGCCGCGCGCACGCGCGTGGAGGCGTCGACCGGCCCGTTGGATGCGTCTGTCGCCATCATCCCGCACGGAGTGTCGGAGCGCTTCCGGGCAGAGCCCAGGAAGCAAGAGCCCATCGAGGCGTACTCGATGGACCGTCCGTTTCGCTGGTTGTATGTGTCGAGCATCGATCGATACAAGCACCAGTGGCACGTCGCTGAGGCGGTGGCCGCGCTCCGCGCGCGAGGGATGCCGGTCACGCTGGACTTGTTCGGCGTCGCCGAGCCGACGGCGATGAGGCGCCTCGAATCTGTGATCCAGCGACTGGATCATGATGGTCGCTTCCTCTTCTATCGCGGCCCTATCCGGCACGAGGATTTGCCCGCCGCGTACCAGGCGGCGGATGGCTTTGTCTTCGCATCGAGCTGCGAGACGTTCGGCCAGATTCTGGTCGAGGCAATGGCCTCGGGTCTTCCCATCGCTTCGTCGGATCGCGCGGTCATGCCAGAGATGGCCGGCGACGCCTGCCGGTACTTCGATCCCGAACGCTCCGAAACGATCGCCGATGCCCTGGCAGGACTGATGACCACGCCCACTCTGCGCGATCGGAACGCATGGGCCGCCTACGAGCGGGCCAAAGCCTATTCGTGGCGGCGCTGCGCTGAGCAGACATTCGACTTCATCGTGTCGACGAGCGCCGGAGGTGTTCATTCCGCCCGGGCCGCCCCGCTATACTCGGAGCCGCAATCACCCGACAGTCTCACATTTGAGAAGAACCATTGACCCCATCATGAAGATTCTGATCACTGGGAGCAGAGGCTGCATCGGGCGCACGCTGGTCGCTGAGTTGGAGCGTCGCGGTCACGACGTCTGGGGCTGTGACCTTGCCCACGCGGGGCGCGCGAGGTACACCCGATGCGATGTCCGCGTGTATCGCCAGCTCGAGCGCCTCTTCGATGAGCACGCCTTCGAATATGTCTACAACCTTGCCGCCGAGTATGGCCGTTGGAACGGCGAGGACTACTACGAGAATCTCTGGACGAGCAATGTCGTGGGCGCGAAGAACATCCTGCGGCTCCAGGAACGTCGCCGCTTTCGCCTGATCCAGTTCAGCAGCGCGGAGGTTTACGGCGACTACGACGGGCGCATGGAAGAGTCCGTGATGGATACGGTGCCCCTCAAGCAGATGAACGACTACGCGATGACGAAGTGGGTGAACGAGATGCAAGTGCTGAACTCCGCCGCCATGTTCGGCACCGAAAGCGTGCGGGTGCGGCCTGTGAACGTGTACGGGCCCGGCGAGGAATACACGCCGTACCGCGGGGTGGTGCCTGCCTTCATTCACAAGGCGCTCGCTCGGCAGCCCTATACGGTGTACCTCGGCCACAAGCGCATCTTTGACTATGTCGAGGACACCTGCCGCACGTTCGCCAACATCGTCGACAACTTCATCCCGGGCGAGGTCTATAACGTGGGCGGACCGCAGGAGTGGGAGCACGAAATCAAGTACCTTTCAGACCTCATCCTTGCCCATCTCGGTCTCGATGATTCCCTCGTCACATACAAGGAAGCGGAACCGTTCACGACCCGCGTCAAGACCATCGATACCACCAAAGCCAAGCGGGATCTCCGGCACGAGTCCCGTATTGACATTGAGGTCGGCATCCCGCGGACCATCGACTGGATGAAAGCGCAGTCTCGCTGATGGCAATCTTCGATCCCTCGATGTATGACGGCGAGACGGTCCTCGTGACCGGCGGAGCAGGAGCCATCGGCAGCAATCTCACGCGCGCGCTGGCCGAGGCTGGCGCCCGCGTGATTGTGCTCGACGACCTCTCGTCTGGCGAGCGATGGAACGTGCCTTCACTGTCTCGAGTACTCTTTTCTGAAGGCAGCGTGCTCGACGAGGTGAAGCTCAAGCGCGTCTTCTTCGAGCGTCCCGCCATTGTTTTTCATCTCGCAGCCTTTTTCGCAAACCAGAACAGCGTAGACCATCCCGAGCACGACCTCATGGTCAACGGGCTGGGCACCCTCCGGCTTCTGCAGTACTCGGCGCTGGCGGGAGTGGAGCGCTTCGTGTACGCGTCCTCGGGTTGTTCGATCTACGGGAGCGCTGCGCCGTTGCCACTTCGCGAGGAGTTTACGTCGCTCCATCTGAGTTCCCCCTACCAGATAACCAAGATGCTCGGCGAGCTCTACGCGAACTTCTTCCAGCATCACTACGATCTCAAAGTGGTGAAGCCGCGGTTCTTCAACTCCTATGGTCCTGGAGAAATCCCCGGCCAGTACCGCAACGTCATCCCCAACTTCATCTACTGGGCCATGCGCGGGGAGCCGCTGCCCATCACCGGTTCCGGCGAGGAGACGCGTGACTTCACCTTCGTGGGCGACATCGTGAACGGGCTCCTGCGCGCGGGAGTCATGGAGAGCGCGGTCGGGCAGGAGTTCAATCTCGCCTCGGGACGGGAAACGCGGATCGTTGATGTGGCCAACTTGATCCTCGCCGCCACCGGCAGCAAGGCCGGCATCCGCTTCGCGGAGCGTCGGAAGTGGGACACGAAGAGCCGTCTGCTCGCTTCGATCGATCGCGCCCGCACCGTCATTGGTTACGATCCCCGTACGACGTTCGAGACGGGGCTCGAGCGGACCGTACAGTGGTTCCGCGATCACCGCGAACGGATTGACGCGGCAGCCCGCTTCGGCCCCGGCGCTTCGTCCGCGGTGAGGAGCTGAGCCGATAATCTCCGTCCTTGCCGTGTTCGGCACGCGGCCCGAAGCGATCAAGCTGGCGCCGGTGATCCTCGAGCTGCGCCGACACTCCGACGTCGTGCGCACTGCCGTCTGCGTCACCGCTCAGCACCGCGAGATGCTCGATCCCGTGCTGACGTGGTTCGACATCGTTCCCGACTACGACCTCAATCTCATGCAGCCAGACCAGAGCCTGGCCGGCTTTGCGAGCCGCTCGCTCATCGCCATCGACGATGTGCTGGAGAAAGCGCGGCCGGACGTAGTGCTCGTCCAGGGCGACACCACAACCGTAGTGACGGCTGCGCTGGCCGCCTTCTACCGGCGCATCCCCGTGGGTCATGTGGAGGCCGGGTTGCGCACTGGCGACAACGAAAATCCGTTTCCCGAGGAGATGAACAGGCGGATGGCCGGGGTGCTCGCCGTCCACCATTTCGCGCCCACCGAGCGGGCGGCGGCGGCCCTGCGCGCCGAGCGCGTGCCCGAGCATCACATCCATGTCACGGGCAACACGGTGGTGGACGCGCTTCTCATGACGGTGGCGCGCCCCGTGCCGCTCGACTTCGACTTCGACCCCGCAGAGGGACGGATGATTCTCGTTACCGGCCACCGCCGCGAGAGTTTCGGGGCACCGCTCGAATCGATCTGTCACGCTCTCGTTGACATCGCCGCTCGTCATCCCGACGTGCGGATCGTCTATCCTGTTCACCTCAATCCCAACGTTCGGGGCCCGGTGCAGCGCCTGCTCGCGGGTCGGGAACGCATCCACCTGATCCCGCCCCAGCGCTACGAGATTTTTGCCGCGCTCATGAAGCGCGCGTATCTCATTCTCACCGACTCCGGCGGTATCCAGGAGGAGGCCCCTGTTCTCGGCAAGCCGGTCCTTGTCTTGCGAGACACGACCGAGCGATCGGAAGCCGTCGAAGCGGGCACTGCACGCCTGGTCGGCACCGATCGCGCGCGCATCGTCGCTGAGACGGAACGACTGCTTACTGACGAGCGTGCCTATCGCTCCATGGCCACCGCGGGCAGCCCGTTCGGTGACGGCCGCGCGGCCGAGCGCATCGTGAACATCCTGCTCGCCGCCGAGTGAACGACGTGACGGTTCGGCGGATGCGCGTCGCAATCCTGTCGCAGACCTACTTTCCTGAGCCGGACCCGAAAATGCAGATCCTCGCCGCGGGCCTCGTCGAGCGCGGCCACACGGTGACGACGATCACCGCGTTTCCGAACTACCCGGCAGGCAAGATCTATCCCGGCTACCGCCAGCGACCTTGGCAGCGCGAGAAGATCGACGGGGTGGAAGTCGTCCGCTTGCCCATCTATCCGGATCGAAGCCGCTCGCCCATCCGGCGCTCGGCAAACTATCTGAGCTTCCCCGCCGTGGCGTCCCTGCTCGGCCCAGTCCTCAGCGGCCCCATGGACGTCTTACTCGTCTACCACCCGCCGCTCACTCTCGGCATCCCCGCCTGGATCATCAGCCGCCTCAGACGCGCGCCGTTCGTGTTCGAGATCCAGGATATGTGGCCGGAGACGCTGCCAGCGACCGGCATGGTCGACAATGCCGCCGTACTCGGGGCTCTAGCTCGCCTGGGGACGTTCGTGTATCGGAAGGCGGCGGCCATCACGGTGATCTCGCCAGGATTTCGGAAAAATCTCATCGACAAGGGCGTTGCCGTCGGCAAGATCCATGTGTTCCCCAACTGGGCGTACGAAGGCATGTACGAGACCGTCGCGCGCGACGACTCACTGGCGCGGGAGTTCGGCTTGGCGGGGCGCTTCAACGTGATGTATGCGGGGAACTTCGGGCCGGCCCAGGATCTGGACAACGTGCTAAAGGCGGCCGTCCTGCTCCGCGATCTCCCCGAGGTTCAGTTCGTCCTTCTCGGCGACGGTGTCGAGCAAGCCGACCTTGAAACCGCGGCGCGGACGCGCGGTATCACGAACGTCCGCTTCATCCCGCGGCAGCCCATGCGAGACATGCCGTCGTGGTATGCATGGGCCGACGCGTTGCTCGTGCATCTTCGGGACGACCCGCTATTCGCCATCACCATTCCTGGCAAGACGCAGTCCTCGCTCGCGAGTGGCCGGCCGGTGATTGCCTGCGTGCGAGGCGATGCCGCCGATCTCGTGCTGGAGGCGGACGCCGGGCTGGCGGCTGAACCATCCAATCCAAAGTCCCTCGCCGACGCCGTACGTCGCATGCGCGGCCTTTCCGAGGAACAGCGAGCGGTGCTGGGAGCGGCTGGCCGTCGGTACTACCGTGAGCACCTTGCGCCCGACGTGCTCATCGGTCGCTACGAGCGCCTGCTGGCCGATGTGGTCACGGCCGCGGCGGCGGCGCGGTGACCGAGCGCCAGTAATTCTCCGAAAGCCCATCGCAGAAGACTCGATGTCTCAGCGGATCGAAGATTTCAAAGAGCTGGCCCGGCATGTTCGGCTGACGGCCGTCAGGATGACCCACGCTGCACCCAGCGCTCACGTCGGAGGCTCATTGTCGATGGCCGACCTCCTGGCGGTGCTCTATGCGGGCATACTCCGCGTGGACGCCGCCAATCCGATGTGGGAGGAGCGGGACCGATTCATTCTCAGCAAGGGGCACGCTTGCGCCGGACTCTATGCCGTTCTTTCCAAGAGGGGGTTCTTTCCGGAGACGTGGTTGGAGTCCTTCTATAAGGACGGCGGGAAGCTATTCGGGCACGCGACGCACACCGGGGTCCCCGGTATTGAAGTCTCCACGGGCTCGCTAGGCCACGGCCTTTCGATCGCGTGCGGTATGGCCCTCGCGGCCAGAATCGACGGCCGCAAGCACCGCGTGTATTGCATGCTCAGCGATGGCGAGTGCGACGAGGGCTCGACCTGGGAGGCGGCGCTCTTCGCCGGACACCACGGCCTGGACAATCTCGTGGTCATCGTGGACTACAACCGGATCCAGAGCCTGGGGCATACGAAAGATGTCCTGGATCTGGATCCCCTAGCCCAGAAGTGGAGAAGCTTCCGCTGGGCCGCCCGCGAAGTCGACGGCCATGATGTCAGGTTGATCGACGAAACACTTCAGGAGGTTCCCTTCGAAGTCGGCAGGCCTTCCTGCGTGATCGCTCACACCGTCAAGGGCAAAGGCGTGAGCTTCATGGAAGACAAGTTGCTCTGGCATTATCGAAACCCGTCGATCGAAGAGTACGCCGCAGCAGTGGCTGAGCTCGAGAGGAAGAGTTGAGGACCGCGTTCATCAACGCCCTCGAGGAACTCGCGGCCGAAGACCCTCGCATCACTTTGCTCACCGGAGATCTCGGCTTCTCGGTCTTTGAGCCCTTCATTGCGAGGTTTCCCAGGCAGTTCCTCAATTGCGGCGTCGCCGAACAGAACATGACCGGCGTAGCGGCGGGCATGGCGCTTTCCGGGAAGGTTGTGTTCACGTACAGCATCGGCAATTTCTCCACCCTGCGCTGCCTGGAACAGATCCGCAACGATGCGTGCTATCACGGGGCCAATGTCAAAGTGGTGAGCGTGGGTGCGGGTCTCGCGTACGGGCCGCTGGGCAGTTCGCACCACGCCCTGGAAGACCTCGCTATCCTGCGCGCTCTTCCTGAAATGACGGTCGTTGCTCCCGGAGATCCGATCGAAGCCGCTGCAGCCACGAGGGCGCTTGTCAGCCATGACGGTCCTTGTTACCTGCGGCTCGGCAAGTCGGGAGAGCCGCGCGTACATGCTGAAGTCCCGGACTTCGCTCTCGGACGGGCCATTCGCGTGAGCGACGGCAACGATCTGACGCTGATCGCCACGGGAACGACACTGAAGGCCTGCTGTGATGCCGCCGCGAAGCTGAGCGCTGAAGGAACGTCAGTCAGGCTCTTGAGCATGCACACGATCAAGCCGCTCGACGTCGAGGCCGTCCGCCGGGCGGCGAAGGAGACGAGCGCCATCGTGACGGTCGAGGAGCACAGCGTTACCGGAGGATTGGGCGGGGCGGTCGCCGAGGTTCTGGCTCAGTCCGACGGAAGGCGAGTTCCCTTTCTCATCATGGGCGTTCGTAGTGGATTCTGTCGCGTGGTCGGAAGCCAGGAATATCTCAAGGCGCAGTGCGGGCTGACGGTCGACGACATCGTCGTCAACGCGAACCGACTGATTCGCCGACTATGAGTGTAAGAAGAGACACTGTGGAAAGGAAGACCGTCAAGTTCGTCGTTCCCTCACGGACTTATTCCGCCCTGAAGGAAGAACTGGACGCCGTCTATTTCGACGTGATGGCCAAAGGTGCTCTGATCGACCGCGAGCATCTCAAGAACTTCGAGGCGAACCTCGCGAACTTTGTAGGTACCAAATACGCCGTGGGCCTCAATAGCGGCTACGATGCCTTGCACGTGTCGTTGCGCGCTGCCGGCATTGGCCCCGGCGACGAAGTGATTGTTCCGGCCCACACCTTCGTGGCCACTTGCTCTGCGGTGGTCAACGCCGGCGCGACGCCCGTCCTTGTCGATGTGGCTGACGACTTTAACATCGACGTCACGAAGATTGAGCCGGCGATCACTAGCGAGACACGCGGCATCATTCCAGTGCACCTGAGCGGCTGGATGGCAGACATGCCAGCGCTGATGACGATTGCGCGGAAACACGACTTGGTGGTGGTCGAAGACGCTTGTCAGAGTCTTGGCAGCAGCATCAACGGCAAAGGTGCCGGATCGTGGGGTCTGACCGGTTGCTGGAGCTTCTACCCCTTCAAGATCTTAGGCGGTTACGGCGACGGTGGGGCTATCACGACCAATGACGAAGAAGTGGCGCTCTACGCACGGCGGATGCGCTACAACGGCGAGGACCGCAAGACCGGCGAGTATCACGGACATGGATTCACGTGCCTGCTCGACAACTTGCAGGCGGCGTTTCTCGACGTCAAACTGCGGCACTTGCCGTCATCGATCGTGCGCCGCAAGGCCATCGCCGGACGTTACCGTGACGCGTTATCCGACCTTTCTGATCTGACGCTGCCGCACTACACAAGGCCTGGGTTCGATCATGTTTACCAGAACTATACGGTGCGATCCAGGCAAGGGAACGCCTTTTCCGAATACATGAAGATGAACGGCGTGGAAGTTCTCACGCAGTTCCGCAAGCCTTACTATCGCCACGCGGCGCTGAAGCTGGTCGACCGAGGTTTTCCGGTGACCGAAGCGATTAGCCGCGAAGTGTGCTCGCTGCCGATGGCGGTCGAAACTGCAGACGATGAGGTCGAGTACGTGATCCAGGTGGCGCGGGCGTTCTACGGGAAGTAAACACGGATGAAACGCGCGTTGGACGTCGTGGTGTCGGCAGGCGCGCTACTCCTCCTCTCGCCGCTCCTCGTGATTGTGGGCGTCGCCGTTTGGCTGCAAGACTTCCGCTCGCCGTTCTATGTTGCCCCACGCGTCGCCCGTGGTGGCAGAACGTTCGCGATGGTCAAATTTCGCTCGATGACCTCCGGCGCTGACCGATCTCACGTGGACTCCACCGCCGCCAATGACAGTCGGATCACTGCGCTTGGCCGAATCCTGAGGGCCTACAAACTTGACGAGTTGATGCAGTTGTGGAACGTGCTGAAGGGCGAGATGAGCCTGGTGGGCCCGAGGCCGCAGGTCCGGCGCGACGTGGAGTTGTACACCGCTGTGGAATTTGATCTGCTCACGGTTCAGCCGGGAATAACGGATCTCTCATCGATCGTCTTTTCGGATGAGGGAGAGATCCTCAGGGGTACCATCGATCCAGATCTCGCCTACAACCAGCTCATCCGGCCGTGGAAGAGCCGATTAGGTCTGCTCTATGTGCGGTCTCGATCGCTAAGGCTCGATTTCGAACTGATCGGCCTGACCATCGTTGCTTTGTTCTCACGCAGGCGGGCCCTTCTTGGCGTTCAACGCATTCTCGAGCGCCTCGGCGCAGACGAGGCAACGCGCCAAGCCGCGCGGCGGAACGCGACGCTCGCGCCCCATCCGCCGCCGGGCGCCGCGGATGTCGTCGCATCCCGGTCATTCGTTACGAACCGTCCTTGAGTTCAATGCGAACCGCTTTTTTCAGCCTTGTGGATCGCTACAGGCGTGTCCTCGTTGTCGGTCTCCACATTGCGCTCATCGTCCTGTCTAATTACTTTGCATTCTGGCTTCGATTTGACGGGCAGATTCCGAACACGGAATTCGGACTCCTTCTCGACATGCTTCCCTGGCTCATCGCCATACGCGCGATCAGCTTTCTCCCCTTCAGGCTGTACGAAGGACTCTGGCGATACGCCAGCATATGGGACCTGCGAAATATCGTCGCAGGAGTTGCAACCAGCTCCGCGGTCTTCTTCGTGTTTGCGCATTCGATTCTCGGACTCACGCGGTATCCGAGATCCGTTTTTCTGATCGATGCGCTCCTTCTCGTGTGCTTCATGGGAGGCGCGCGCCTCGGCCGGCGCATCTACCGGGAGCTGGCGCATGTCGATCGCGACAAGCGGGTGCTGATCTATGGCGCCGGCGATGCGGGCGAGATGATCGTCCGCGACATGAAGAACAACGCGTACTACGACTACGAGCCGATCGGTTTCGTGGACGATGATCCAAGGAAGACGGGCGCCCGGATCCACGGCGTGGCGGTGCTCGGCACTCGCATGGCGTTGCCATCGATCATCGAGGCACATCGGCCGCACGAAGTGCTGGTCGCGATGCCGTCCGCCGGCGCGGCCACCATTCGAGAGGTCGTCCGTGCGCTCGAGCCTTACAAGGTTGCGATCAAGACGCTGCCGGGCCTTCCCGATGTGATGGACGGCCGTCTGCTCGTCAGCCAGATCCGCAACTTGAAGATCGAAGATCTGCTGGCGCGCGCGCCGGTCGGTCTGGACACCGCGCCGCTCTCACGCCTCATCAAGGGCAAGCGCGTGCTGGTGACGGGCGCCGGCGGCTCCATTGGCTCGGAGCTGTGTCGTCAGATCGCACAGCTCGAACCTGAGACGCTGACCCTATACGAGCGATATGAGAACGGTCTGTTCGCTGTCGCGAACGATCTGGCGACTCGCAATTTGCGTTGCACCGTGCAGTCTCTGGTAGGCGACATCACAGACAGGAATCGGCTCGATACCGTGATGGACGCCTGCCGGCCAGCCATCATCTTTCATGCCGCCGCGCACAAGCACGTGCCGCTGATGGAGGGGAATCCCTGCGAGGCCGTGAAGAACAATGTCATCGGCACTCGCACCGTGATGGAGGTTGCCGCCAGCCATGGCGTGGAGCGATTCATCCTGATCTCGAGCGACAAGGCCGTGAATCCCTCGAGCGTGATGGGCACCACTAAACGAGTGGCCGAATTACTTGTCCAGGCGATGAACCGGCAAGGCCGAACGGCATTTCTCGCTGTCAGATTCGGAAACGTCCTGGCCAGCAACGGAAGCGTCGTGCTGACGTTCATGGAACAGATCAAAGCCGGCGGCCCGGTGACGGTCACCCATCCCGACATGCGCCGCTACTTCATGTTGATCTCGGAGGCGGTGCAATTGGTGCTCAACGCCGCCGCGCTTGCCGAGGCGGGCGCGGTGTACGTCCTCGAAATGGGCGATCAGGTGAAGCTCGTGGACATGGCGCGCAATCTGATCCGCTTGTCGGGTTTCGTTCCAGACGAGGAGATTCCGATCGTCTTCACCGGCCTTCGCCCGGGCGAGAAGCTCTTCGAGGAGATTGCCGGGGACGACGAGCGCGCAGAACCATCTGGCCTCGAGAAGGTCCTTCGCGTGCGGCCGCTCGCCTCCCGAAGCTTCGATGCCATCACGGTACAGATCGACAAGCTCGAACGCCTCGCGACCGACGGGGACGTCCCCGGCACGCTCCGGCAGCTCGGCCAGATCGTCCCCGCGTTCCAGCGAGTTGCTGCACCTGCAACGTCCGTCGCGCCGTGAACACGTACTTCGTTACTGGTGCGGGCGGCTTCATTGGCAGCAACCTGGTGGACAGCCTCATTGCCGGCCGCCACCAGGTCGTCGGCTACGACAACTTCTCGACCGGCCAGCAGCTGTTTCTCGGTCTTGCATCGCCCTCGCCGTCATTCCGACTTGTTCGGGGCGACGTTCTCGACCTGCCACTGATGACGGAGGCGATGAAGGGCTGCGATTTCGTCTTCCATCTGGCGGCAAACGCCGACGTTCGTTTCGGAACCGAACATCCGCGAAAAGATCTCGAGCAGAACACGGTCGCCACCTTCAATGTACTCGAAGGGATGCGCGCCAACGGCATTCGGCGGATCGCGTTCTCTTCGACCGGCTCCATCTACGGTGAGCCGGACATCCATCCGACGCCTGAGACAGCGCCCTTTCCGGTACAGACCTCGCTCTACGGCGCGTCGAAGCTCGCCTGCGAGGGACTGATCCAAGCGTACTGTGAAGGCTTCGGATTCCAAGGCTACATCTTCCGCTTCGTGTCGATTCTAGGCGAGCGGTACTCGCACGGCCACGTTTTCGATTTCTATCGAAGCCTGCGTGCAAATCCGAACGAGCTGCGTGTGCTCGGCGACGGCCGACAGCGCAAGTCGTACCTCTACGTTCAGGACTGCATCGACGCCATGCGCATCGCCATCGAGAAGGCGCAAGACAGGGTGAACGTTTTTAACCTTGGCACAGATGAGTACTGTCAGGTGACGGACTCAATCGGTTGGATCACCAGTCACCTTGGGATCGACCCGGTGAGGCGCTACACCGGAGGCGAGCGCGGATGGATCGGCGACAGCCCGTTCATCTTCCTCGACACCACGAAGATCCGATCGCTCGGCTGGAAGCCGAAGCTGTCGATTCGCGATGGCATCATCAGGACGCTGGACTACCTCAAAGAAAACTCCTGGCTGTTCGACGAGCGTTCATGAAGGTGTGCGTGCTCGGGCTCTGGCACTTAGGCACGGTAACCGCCGCCTGCCTGGCGTCGGCCGGCCACGATGTGACTGGCATCGACTTCGACCCGGCTGTCGTCGCAGGCCTCGCCGGCGGCACGCCGCCGGTGTTTGAGCCTGGACTTGAAGATCTGGTCAAGACTGGTCTCGCCAGCTTTCGCTTGCGCTTCACGACCGATGTCGCCGCTGTAGCGGGCGCCGACGCGGTCTGGATTGCGTGGGACACTCCGATAGACGACGAGGACCGGGCGGACGTGGAGTACGTGATCGAACGGACCGCCAGACTGTTTCCGCATCTTCGCAACGGTGCGTTCGTTCTCGTATCGTCACAGGTGCCCGTCGGAACGACGCGGCGCCTCGAGCAGGCATTTGCGAGCGAGTCGCAAGGCCGCGTCGTTGGGTTCGCCTACTCTCCGGAGAATCTGCGGCTCGGCAGGTCGATCGCAGTGTTCACGCAGCCCGACCGCGTCGTCGTTGGCGTGCGTACGTCCGCTGACCGGGAGAACGTGACGATGCTGCTGCGGCCGTTCGCCGAACGGATCGAGTGGATGTCGGTCGAATCGGCCGAGATGACCAAGCATGCGCTCAACGCGTTCCTCGCCACTTCGATCACCTTCATCAACGAGATTGCGGCAGTGTGCGAACAGGTCGGCGCCGACGCGAGCGAAGTGGAGCGCGGGCTCAAGTCCGAGTCTCGGATCGGGCCGAAGGCCTATCTCTCGCCAGGAAGTGCGTTCGCCGGCGGCACGCTCGCGCGTGACGTCGTGTTTTTCTCGCAGCTCGGTCAGGCACACGGTGTGGCCACGCATCTCCTGTCGTCCGTCAAGGCGAGCAATGACGCGCACAGAACGTGGGCCGCACAGCGGCTCGACCAGTCGCTCAAGGGCGTGTCTGGGAAGGCGGTTGCTGTCTGGGGTCTTACCTACAAACCGGGTACCGACACGCTGAGGCGATCGAGCTCCATTGAGCTGTGTCAGTGGCTCATCGCTCGGGGCGCGACCGTTCGCGCACACGACCCAGCAGTGCGAGCCCTTCCGGCAGGTTTCGTCGACCACTTCAGTCTTGCCGAGAACGCCCTCTCTGCGGTGCAGGGGGCGTCGGCGCTGGTTGTCGCCACGCCATGGCCTGAGTATGGAGAGATCGCCGCCGAAGACGTGACCGCGCGGATGATTCGACCGTTGGTGATTGACGCGAATCGCTCGACCGGCAAGACCCTCGGTGCGTGCGCCGACATCGAATACGTGAGCGTGGGGAAGGCCGGCACAAGAAGATGACGAGACCGCTCGAAGGACGCACCGCGCTCATTACCGGAGCCAATCAAGGGCTGGGCCTCGCTATCGCTCGCGCCTACGTCGAAGCTGGCGCCAGTGTGTTCATGTGCGCCCGTGGCGTCGCACTGCTGGAAGAAGCCCGCACGGAGGTTGCCGCCGTCGCGAGGCACGACCAGGTGGTCCTGGCTCGCACCGCAGACGTCTCCCGGCAGAAAGACGTCGACGAGTTGGCGCATGCGGTACTCGAAGCGTTTCCGCAACTGCACGTGCTCGTCAACAATGCTGGTGTGTACGGCCCAATGGGCCCCATCGAGGATGTGGACTGGGACGCCTGGGTGCGCGCGATCGAGATCAACCTGTTCGGATCGATCCTGATGTGTCGTGCGCTGCTGCCGCATTTCAAGGCGCAACGCTACGGCAAGATCGTTCAACTGTCAGGCGGCGGCGCAACCAACCCGCTGCCCCGTATCAGCGCGTACGCCGCCTCGAAAGCGGCCATCGTCCGCTTCGCGGAGACGCTCGCCGAAGAAGTGCGCGATGAGCGCATCGACGTCAATTCGATTGCGCCCGGCGCGCTGAACACGCGGCTGCTCGATGAGGTGCTGGCGGCTGGGCCCCGGGCAGTCGGCAAGGAGTTCCACGAGCGCATGGTGAAGACGAAGGCGCAAGGCGGCACTCCGCTGGAGAAGGGCGCCGCTCTCGCGGTGTTTCTCGGATCAGCCGCGAGCGACGGGGTCACCGGTAAGTTGCTGAGCGCGGTGTGGGATCCGTGGGAGACACTACCGCAGCATCGCGATGACCTCCAGCAGACCGATGTCTACACGCTCCGACGCATCACGCCAGCGGACCGCGGTCTGTCATGGGGCAAATGACGGGCAGCGCGGGGCTTTCGGCTGAGCGTGCTGGCGTTGCCATCGTTGGCTGCGGCGCGATCGGTCAGAAGCGCGCGCGGGCCCTGGCCGGCTCACGGCTCGTCGCAT
Source organism: Terriglobia bacterium (assembly GCA_020073005.1). Taxonomy (GTDB): domain Bacteria; phylum Acidobacteriota; class Vicinamibacteria; order Vicinamibacterales; family CAVVIG01; genus SRVP-36. The sequence continues at coordinate 37,000 of JAIQFX010000044.1, forward strand.
GCGCTGACATCGACCGCGGCCTGGCCGATTCGTTGGCGCGCACCGCGCCTGGAGTGGTCGCAACAGACGACTGGCGAGCCGCAGTCGATCGCGGTGACGTCGATGTCGTCGTCGTGTCGACGACGAACGACCGGCTGAAGGAGATCGCATGCGGTGCGATTGCGGCCGGCAAACACGTGCTCGTCGAGAAACCAGCAGGCCGGTCGGTGGCGGAGATCGACGCGTTGATTCAAACGGCGACCCGGTACCGCCGGTTGGTCCGGGTCGGCTTCAATCATCGATACCATCCTGCGCTCCTGAAGGCGCGTGAACTCTTCGACTCAGGCGCGCTCGGCGAGATGATGTTCGTCCGTGGCCGTTACGGACACGGCGGCCGCCTCGGGTACGAGAAGGAATGGCGTGCCAATCCCGCGCTGTCAGGCGGCGGTGAGTTGATCGACCAGGGCGTGCACCTGATCGACCTGTCGCGCTGGTTTCTCGGCGACTTCACGGTGGTGGACGGATTTGCCCACACCTACTTCTGGCAGATGCCGGTGGACGACAATGCGTTCTTGCTTCTCCGGACTGCGCAAGATCAGGCGGCGTTCCTCCACGTCAGCTGCACCGAATGGAAGAACCTGTTCTCTTTCGAGATCTATGGAAAGGACGCAAAGCTTCACGTGGAGGGGCTCGGCGGCAGTTACGGCGTCGAACGACTGACGCTCTACAAGATGCTGCCGGAGATGGGACCGCCGGAGACGACCATCTGGGAATACCCACGCGGGGATCAATCGTGGGAGCTCGAGTTTGCAGAATTCCTCGATGACATCCGCCTAGACCGCACGCCATCGGCCAGTCTCACCGACGCACGGGCGACGTTGACCATCGTCGAGGAAGTGTATCGCCACCGATGATCATCACGCGCAGCCCTCTGCGAATCACATTGGGCGGTGGAGGAACCGACCTTCCGTCGTACTACCGGCAGCACGGCGGATTCCTGATTGCCGCGGCCATCGACAAGTATGTCTACGTCACGGTCATGCGGCCGTTCTCGGAAGGGATCTACCTCAAGTACTCGAAGCTCGAACACGTAGAGAAGACAGACGAGATCCAGCACCCGATCATTCGTGAAGCGATTCAGATGCTCGGGTTCAACACACCACAAGTTGAGATTACGACGCTGGCTGACATTCCGGCCGGAACCGGCCTCGGCTCGTCGGGGAGCTTCTCGACCGCGCTGCTGAAGGCGTTGTACGCGCACCGGCGCCGGCTGCTGCATCCGAGCGAGCTGGCGGAGCTGGCGTGCGAGATCGAGATCAACCGTCTCGGCGAGCCGATCGGCAAGCAGGATCAGTACGCCGCGGCCTACGGCGGAGTTACCTGCTTCACCTTCAATCCGGACGGACGTGTCGATGCGCGTCCGCTGAAGGTGAGCATCGATGGCCTTTTCGAGCTCGAAGACAACTTGCTCCTCTTCTTCACTGGATTCTCACGCAATGCGGGCTCGATTCTTGCCGACCAGAAGCAGCGCACAGAGCGGTCTGACGCGGCGATGCTCGAGAACCTCCACTACGTGAAGGAGCTCGGCCTACGGAGTCTGAACGCACTCGAAAGTGAGAAGGTTGCGTTGTTTGGGGAGTTGATGCACGAGCATTGGGAGCACAAGAAGCGCCGGTCCGACGGCATGAGCAACCCGAAGATCGACGAGTGGTACGAGCTCGGCCGGAAGAATGGCGCCATCGGCGGAAAGCTGGTCGGCGCAGGCGGCGGCGGGTTTCTTCTCTTCTATTCCGAGGATCACAAACGTCTGAGGGCGGCGATGGCCAAGGCGGGGCTCGAAGAAGTGCGTTTCCGCTTCGACTTCGAAGGCACGAAGGTGCTGTTCGGATGATCCTGCCGGTAGTCGTTCTGGCCGGCGGCCTGGCCAGGCGCTTGGGGCCTGTGACGGAACGTATTCCAAAGTCGCTCGTGGACGTTGCTGGCGAACCGTTTGCCGTCCGCCAGATCGAATTGTTGAGCCGCCACGGGCTCACCGACATCACGTTCCTGGTCGGTCACCTTGGCGAGATGATCGCTGACCGCCTGGGCGACGGCAGCCGATGGAATGTGCGCGTGAGCCACGTGTTCGACGGCCCACGTCCGCTGGGCACCGGGGGGGCGATTTGCAGAGCGCTGCCCGCGCTGGGCGATTCGTTCTTCGTGCTCTACGGTGATTCGTACCTGGAGTGCGATTACGATGCGATCGAGCGGGCGTTCCTCGCGAGCGACAAGCGCGGCCTGATGACCGTCTACCGCAACGAGAATCGGCTGGATCGCAGCAACGTTCTCTATGCCGATGGCCGCATCGCTCGCTACGACAAGCAGCACCGCACGCCGGATATGCGGCACATCGATTATGGCCTTGGCGCCTTCCGGAAATCTGCGTTCGCCGGCCGCGGCGAGGAGGCCTTCGACCTCGTCACCGTCTACCAGGATCTGCTCGCGAACGACGATCTTGCCGGGTTCGAAGTGCCGGACCGCTTCTACGAGATCGGCTCACCCGAAGGTCTCGAAGAGACCCGGGCGTATCTTGCTGCGAAGGGAATCGTCGCTCGATGAGCTACGCCAGACAACATCTTGACGAAACGGCCCGCGTGATCGCCGGCCTCGACGCGATGGAAATCGAGAAGATGGTCACGTTGCTGGTCGATTTGCGTGCGCGCGGGGGCCGCCTCTTCTTTCTGGGTGTCGGCGGCAGCGCCGCCAACTGTTCGCATGCGGTGAACGACTTCAGGAAGATCGCTGGAATCGAAGCGTACACACCCGTCGACAACGTGTCCGAGTTGACGGCTCGCACGAACGACGAGGGATGGGAGCACGTCTTTGCAGCCTGGTTGAAGGGCAGTCGCCTGCAGGCGAAGGACATGGTGTTCGTCTTCTCAGTCGGCGGCGGCAGCCTCGAGCGCAACATCAGCCCGAACATTGTGCTCGCCCTCCAGTACGCGCGGCAGGTGGGTTCGCAGATCGTAGGCGTCGTCGGACGCGACGGCGGTTACACCGCGCAGGTGGCACACGCCTGCGTGATCGTGCCGACGGTCAATCCGGACACCATCACCCCGCACACGGAAGCGTTTCAGGCGGTCGTGTGGCACCTCCTCGTCTCGCATCCCGCGCTCAAGGCGGCGCAGACAAAATGGGAATCGACGTCGGCCGTCGTCGCGCCGTCTTCCTCGACAGAGACGGCGTAATCAACCGCGCCGTCGTGCGCGATGGAAAGCCGCATCCGCCAACAGACGCCGATCACGTCGACGTGCTCCCGGGCGTCGCTGCGGCGTTGGGACGCCTGAAGGCCGCCGGATACCTGCTGATCGTGGTCACCAACCAACCTGACGTGGCGCGCGGCACACAATCCCGCGAAGCGGTCGAAGCGATTCACGCGCGTCTGGCCTCGGAGTTGCCGATCGACGACTTCCGGGCCTGTTATCACGACGATCGTGATGCCTGTGCGTGTAGAAAGCCGAAGCCCGGACTCATCATTGATGCGGCACTCGCCCATGGCGTGGACTTGCGGGAGAGCGTCATGGTTGGAGACCGCTGGCGCGACATCGAAGCCGGCCGGCGGGCCGGCTGCCAGACAGTGTTCGTGAACCACGAGTACGAGGAACGGAAGCCGGAGAAACCGGATGCCGTCGTGGGGGCGCTCGAAGAAGCTGCGACGTGGATCCTCTCAGATCCTGGGGGCCGGCCTTCATGAAACCGCTCGATCAGTTGTCGGTGAAGATCTTCGCGGACGGAGCGGACCTGCCGGGCATGCTTGAAATGTACCGTACGCCGTTTATCAAGGGATTCACCACCAATCCGACGCTGATGAACAAGGCCGGCATTCGTGATTATCGCGCCTTCGCGCGGCAGGTGCTGGACGCGATCCCGGACCGGCCGATCTCTTTTGAGGTGTTCTCCGACGACTTCGCTGAGATGGGGCGCCAGGCTCGTGAAATTGCCGGATGGGGCCAGAACGTTTACGTCAAGATTCCGATCACGAACACGAGGAGAGAACCCGCCTACGATCTGGTACACACACTGAGTCACGCTGGCGTCAAGGTCAACGTCACCGCGCTAATGACGCTGGAGCAGGTCCGCGATGTTGGTTGCGCCGTCGCGGGCGGCGCACCATCGTGCGTCTCCATGTTCGCTGGACGCATCGCCGACACCGGGCGCGATCCCGTCCCTATGATGGCGACCGCGGTCGAGATGCTGCAGGTGGCACCTGAAGCCGAACTCATCTGGGCCAGTCCGCGCGAGCTGCTCAACATCTTCCACGCCGAGTCGGTCGGGTGCCACATCATCACTGTGACGAACGACATCCTGAAGAAGCTCGCAATCGTGGGAAAGGACCTCGCCGACTACTCGCTCGACACAGTGAAGATGTTCTTCGACGATGCCAGCGAGGCCGGCTTTGATCTCTAGGAACCGAAGACTCCTCAGGTGACATCGCCGGCACATTTCGAAGTGTCCTGGCGCGTCGTCGCTGCACTCGTGCTGGCTTCGTGGGGAGCGCTCACCTTCGGAGCGGTGTACCCCTGGGCATTCCTACCGCTGTTTGCGGGATGTGCAGTCGTCGGTACCGCGACGATGCTGCAGCGCACGGGCGGCGGAAGGACGGAAATACTTCTCGCGGCTTCGTTGGCTGTTGTCGTCGTGGCCATCGGCGTGCAACTCATTCCCCTACCTGTCGAGAGCGTGCGCTGGCTCAGTCCGGAAACCGACGTGTTCCTGCGGCGCTACGAAATCAGCTATCCCGGATCGCTGCAGTATCATCCGCTCTCGATCAAACCGCACGTGACAGTTCTCGCCCTGATGGCGACTGCGGCTCTGGGCGTGTTGCTGGTCGGACTGGCGCGCACGCTCACGCGCGACGATATCCTGCAGATTCCCCGTGGCGTGAGCATCCTTGGTGTCGTGCTCGCGGTTGTGGGCGTGGCGCAGAAGGCCATGTGGAACGGCAAGATCTACGGCTTCTGGACGCCGATCGACGTGGGCGATTCGTTCGGTCCGTTCGTCAACCGCAACCACTTCGCGGGCTGGATGCTGATGGCGCTGCCACTCGTGGTCGGTTACTTCGCCGCGCGCGTGGCTCGCGGGATGCGACAGGTCAAGCCAGGCTGGAGAAACCGCCTGGTCTGGTTCTCGTCCGCTGATGCGAGCGAGACGATACTGGTGGGCTTCGCCGTGCTCCTGATGGCGCTCGCCCTGACGCTGACCACGTCGAGATCCGGCATGCTGGGCCTGCTGGCGGCCTTGGTCATCTCGGGATGGTTCGTCGCGCGGCGGCAGGCCACAGGTTCTCGACGGGTGATCGCAGGGGGCTACCTGATGTTCGTGGCGCTCGTGGCCGCAGGCTGGACCGGCTTCGATCGGATTGCCGCTCGCTTCGCCGAAGGCAACGCCGCTGATGCCGGTGGCCGTCTGGGAATCTGGGGCGATACGTGGCGTCTGGCCAGCCGGTTTCCGATCGCGGGCACCGGCCTCAACACCTTCGGTGTGGCCACGCTCTTCTACCAGACGGGTGATCTGAAGGAACACTTCGCGGAGGCGCACAACGATTACCTTCAACTCCTGGCTGAAGGCGGAGCGCTCGTGTGCATCCCGGCGGCCCTCGCGATCCTCGCCTTCGCGTGGACTGTCCATCGTCGATTCCGCGAGGTGTCCGTCGAGAGCTCCGACTACTGGATCCGGGTCGGAGCCGTCACTGGTATTCTGGCGATCGCGCTGCAGGAGTTCAGCGACTTCAGCTTGCAGATGCCCGGCAACGCGGTGCTCTTCTGTGTGCTGCTCGCAGTCGCCGTTCGCCATTCGGGGCCGGGACGCCGGATCTCCGCACGGGCCTGGACGCCCGCACACAACTCTGCAAATTGTGAAGGTGCATGAATTGCAGCAGTGTCCCCGATGCCGGTCGCAGGAGATTCATTGCTCGCGCTCGAAAACCAGATGGGAGATGTGGCGGAAAGCGATCACCGGCAAGCGACCTTACCGCTGTCGAGCCTGCGGATGGCGCGGGTGGGGGGTCGATCCTGGCCCCAAGTTCGATGCCCTTCAAGTTGAACTCGCCACACGCGCGCTTGCCCCGGAACCCCCGAATCTCAAGGGCACCGCGCTCGCGCCGCAAGAGAGCACGTCTGTCGTCGACCTGAAGGAACTCGATTCCTTCGCGAGCAGCAGGCAGAAGCCGGACTCAGACTGAACGCAGGCCTTCTCACGCTATATATAGATGTTGCCCATTCCCCGTGGTAGTCTAAAGACGACCATAAAGTGCTTTTAATGACCGAATGTCCAAAATGCGGGTCCGCGGAGGTTCATCGTTCTCGGGCCCGAAATACGTGGGAGCAGTGGCGCAAGACAGTCACGAGCAGGCGGCCGTATCGATGTCACGCCTGCAACTGGCGTGGCTGGGCCGCCGACAGTGGGCCGCGATTCCCTCAAAGTGAAGTTGACTACGCCAACCGCTCGTTGAGCCCACGACATCCCAATCTCGAGGACGCGGATCTCGACCGCCTGGATTATTCAGAACCCGCCGGCCGCAAAACGGAAGTGAGCTAGCTGCTCGTTGCCCCTTCGCATCGCATTCGACCTCGACGGCGTCCTCGCGGACATGGACACCGAGCTCGTCCGCCACGCCGAGGCCCTCTTCGGCGAGCCGATGACGCGCAAACTCGAAGAGCGCACGGCCGATGCCGAAGATCCCGCCAAGCCCGGCGACGCGAAAACAGCCGTCGACGATGTGCCGGTCAGTACGCGCCTGCACATGACCGCGCGCCAGACGCGACGGCTGTGGCAACACGTCGGGTCGATCAACGGCTTCTGGGAAGGCTTGAAAGAAATCGAACCGGGTACCGTTGCACGGCTGGCCGCCGTCGCCGCCGATCGCCGCTGGGAAGTCATCTTCCTCACCAAGCGGCCGGACACGGTCGGCGCCATCGCCCAGGTCCAGAGCCAGCGCTGGCTCGAGGCGAAAGGCTTCGCACTGCCCAGCGTCTACGTCGTTCAGGGATCGCGAGGGCTCATCGCCGCCGCGCTGCACCTGGACATCGTCGTCGACGACCGCCCCGAGAATTGCCTCGACGTCGTCGTCGACTCGAAAGCGCGCGCGATTCTCGTCTGGCGCGACGATGAGAAGAACCTGCCGGCCACGGCGCGTCGCCTGGGAATCGGCGCCGTGAAGACCGTCGCCGAGTGCCTGGATATCCTGACGAAAGTCGACTCGCCGGAAGGCGATCAGCCTGGCATCATGGCGCGCGTGATGAAACTGCTCGGCCTAAACGAAACCGCCCGCGTCTAGCGCACTAAGCCCCGCCTCTCCCACCTCGAAGTCGTACACCCACGCTGAACTGAACGACAGACCGAACCGCGCGCCGAGCTCCGCGTGCGAGGGATGCCGGAGGTACGTCTGCACGCCGGCGACATCGTCGAACTCGATGACGGCGATGTAATCGGCGGCGTCGGGCGTGCCGTGCTCGTACCCGGCGCCGTGCGTGACGCGCTTGCCGACACGCACGCCGCGCACGGTCGGAATCTCGCGGACGGCCCGCTTGAACGCGTCCACGAACGCCGTCCGATCGGCGGGCGCGAGATCAGGTTTGCGCTTCATCAAAACGACATGCCAGAGCATCACTCACTCCGATACCAGCCGCGCCACCAGTAGTACGGAATCCCAATCAGCTCGTGGACGACGCCGTTGCTGAACTCCAGGCCGGCGCGCGACGGCTCCAGCCAGTCTGCCCAGGAGTCCTGAAAGTACGCATTGGGCGCGATTGCAGGGATCGCCTTGATTCCCTGTGCATGAAATACTCCCAGCGAGCGACGCATGTGCACGTCAGACGTGACGAGCACCACATGCTCGATGCCGCGCTCGCGCAGCATCTCCGCGATGATGACGGCTTCGTCGTGCGTGTCGCGCGAATCATTCTCGACGAGGATGCGCGACGGCGAGACGCCAAGGCCGACCAGGAGATCGCGCATCATCGTGCCGCTCGGCACCTTGGCGCGTTCCGTCGGAAGGTTGCCCCCCGAACTGACGATGACCGCATCCGGCAGCAGCCGCGCCACACGCGCGGCCTCGAGTGTCCGCGCGGCGCTGGATTCGTTGGACACGCCGAGCCGCTGATGCTCAAAGCCGGAGACCGTGATGCCGCCGCCGCCGAGCAGCACGATGGCCGTCCGCCCCGCCGGCACATCGGCCTTCGTGAACTCGTGATACCCGGCGGCGAGGACGCGCGTGACGCCGGCGGGAACGGCATACACGCTCGCGACGCCGAACCAGATCACGACAGCCAGCAGACAACGACGCGGCCACAGCGATCGCGGACGGATTAGTCCGAGCACGGCGACGACCAGCATCGCCGTCAGGCATCCGTTGATTGTGAAGAGGAACGAAACGACTCGAGACATCGAGCGCGCGTCCTAACTGTGCTCGGGGGGCTCGTCGTCGCGCTTCTTGCGCGGCCAGCTCTGCGTGGGCCCGGTGTGTGGGCGGAACGGCTTGCGCCCGCTCGTGGAATTCTTACCCTGCCACGGTTTTCGCGGTCCTCCCGGGCCAGCGGGTTTGCCCTGGGCTCCGCCGAGAGGTTTGCCCTGCCAGGGTCTTCTTTGAGCCCGCGGCCCGGTCGGCTTCGTCTGCCACGGGCGATCGCCAGACGGCTTTGCTGGCTTTCCTGACCAGGCCCGTTTGTCGCCGCGCGGCGGCTTGCCGCTCCACGGTCGATCGCGTCGCGTTGGACCCGGCGGTTTCGGTGTCCACGGACGCGCCTCGCGCGGCGGACCGAGTTTCTCGCGATCGGCGCGCAGGTCCGGTTTGTCCGACCACGCACGCTCCGGCCGATTCTTTTTCTTGAACCGATCGCGCGGATCCTTGTGCGCGCCGCCCGGCCGCCAGTCGCGGCCGCGCTTCTCCATCGGCGGCTTCGGTCGCTGCTTCGCCGCGAGCTCGGCCTCCGGCGAGTCCCACACCTTGCCACGAGCGAACCACTTCATGACGACGTTCGTGCTCTTGCGCTGGAGCCGCGCCGATGTCGATGGACATGTGCTGCACATGCAAAATATCCTGATTGCATGTCACGCATGATTCAGCTGCGGGATGTTCCCGATGCGCTGCACCGGACGCTGAAGGCCCGCGCGGCGCTGGCCGGCATGTCGCTCTCGGACTATCTTCTGGCGGAGATTCGTCACGTCGCCGAGCGGCCAACACTCAGCGAACTGCGCCAACGTCTACAGCGACGCGAGCGCATCACGCTGCCGCAGCCGGCCGCCCGCGCCGTTCGCGCCGAACGGGACGCCCGGTGATCGTCCTCGATGGCTCTGCCGCCATCGAATGGCTGCTTCGGACGGACACCGGGCTGCGGGTCGAAGAACGCATCTTCGCGCGCGCCGTCACGGCATTGCGCGGGAAGGACGCGCTCGACGACCTCTCCGACCTCGCGCTCACCCGCTATCCCGATGATGTCCTGCTCGGGCGGATGTGGGAACTGCGCGACAACCTGACCGCATACGACGCAGCGTACGTCGCCCTGGCGGAAGCGCTCGACGCCCCGTTGGTGACGTGCGACGCCAAACTCGCGTCGGCCCCAGGTCATCGTGCCCGTATCGAGGCGGTGTAGCGCGGATGACGCGCCCCGCCGGGTCGCTTCACGATCATGGCAATTCGCTCCAACAGTGATGCGCAATCGCTAGGCAAAGATCGCCACAGTTCCCGACTCGGCCACGGATTTTCTGGAGATTTCGCGCGGCATACCGAATGCACGAGCCGCAGCGACGATCAGAACGGACCGTCAATGGCCAATGCTAGAATCACGACCAGGATGGACGTTCGCGAACGGTTGTTCACTGCGGACGAGTATCATCGCCTCGCCGAGGTTGGCATCCTCCACGAGGACGATCGGGTCGAGCTGCTCGACGGGGTCATCGTCGAGATGAGTCCCATAGGCGTCAGCCACGCCTCCTGTGTCGATCGACTGATGGCCCTCCTGCAGCGCCGCTACGGCGATCGCGCCATCATCCGCGTCCAGGGGCCGATTCGGCTGAACATGTACTCCGAGCCACAGCCGGACCTGTCGATCCTGAAGCCGCGCGCCGACTTTTACGGCGGCGCGCATCCCGGTCCGAGCGATGTCCTGGCGGTGATCGAAGTCGCCGATACATCGCTGCGGTTCGACCGCGACGTCAAGATGCCGCTGTACGCTCGCGCAGGAATCGCCGAATGCTGGCTGATCGATCTCGGAACCGACACGGTGGAGGTGTTCACCCAGCCGAGCTCCACCGGGTATCTGGCTTCGCACGTTGCCTCGCGGGGCGACCGTCTGCCCACGCACGCATTGGCGAGCATCGATCTCACGGTCACCGATGTTCTCGGCGACCGCTGACGTTCCCCACGCCGAGTCGAATCCCGGAGCGCCGTCAGATTTGCGTTGATCCCGGCGTCACGTACTTGGACAATACGCCGAGAATCGAGGCCCCCCATGCTGCGGCGTATCTCCTCGCTCGCGCTCGTGTGTGCGTTGCTGGCGGCCGGCGTGCCGGTCTCAGCCGCAGTCAAGACCAGACAGGCCGAGGGCACCGGCCGGATCAGCGGCACGGCCAAGGACGCCAAAGGCGTCAACCTGGCGAATCACACCGCGAGACTGCGGAATATTTCGACCGGACAGATCGCCGGTGAAACGACGACCAACGCCAGCGGGCAGTGGTCGTTCGCCGGCCTGAATCCCGGTCAGTACGTCGTCGAGATCGTCAACCCGGCAGGCCTCGTCGTCGCGACGACCACGCCGATTTCGCTGACCGTCGGCGCCATGGTGGCGGCGGGCGTCAGCATCACGGCGTCCGCTGCCGCGGCCGGCACCGCCGGAGCAGTTGCCGCCGCCGCGGCGGCCGGCGGCGGATTCTTCGGCAGCACCGCCGGCGCCGTGCTGCTGGCCGCGGTCGGCGCGGGCATCGGCACCACGGTCGCCGTCGTGCAGACCGCCAGTCCCTCTCGATAACTGCCGCCGCTCGCGAGCGAGCCCGCAGCCGTCACTTCGCGCCGCGTCGCGCCGCCGCGGTGTGACGCGCAATCAGCCCGAAGTTCTTCGGCGTCGCGTCCCGCTCGAGCGCCTGCAGGCGCGCCACGCCCGCGGCAGTCTGGCCCGACTGCATCTCGATCTCGCCCAAGGCGAGCCGCGCCTCGAACTGCGGCCACACCATCAGCCCTTTGGTCGCGGTCGCGAGCGTTGCGTTCAGCGCTCTTATTCCATCAGCGCTCTTACCGGTGGCGGCCGCCGTTCGCGCGCCCGTAATGTCGAACACCAGTCGCGTGTCGCGCGGCAACGTGGCGAGAGCCGCCGCCGGCAGCGACTGCGCACGGGCCACCGCCTTTGCGGCCTCGACCGCCTTTCCTTCTGCGAGCAGAGCTCGCGCGACCGCGTCGAGCGCGAGCGCTTCACCGTCGGCGCGCTTTTGCGCGGCGAACTGATCGGCGATCGTGCGCGCCGCAGTCTCAGCGTCGGCAGGCCGGCCTTCCTCGATCGCAATCTGGGCGAGCGCGATCTGCGTCTGCGCCGCGCCGAATTTGTCGCCGAGCTGCTGCCAGCCCGCGAGCGCCGCCTCGTAGGTCTTCCGCGCCGCAGGCACATCTCCCTGGAGCATCAAGACCTGACCCAGGCGCGACTGCGCGCTGAGCGTGCGACCGCGGCTCGCGTTGGCCGCGAGCGCGTCGTCGAACGCCTTCTTCGCCTCGGCGAGCCGACCTTGCTGCTGCAGCCCGATACCGCTGTTGGTCAGCGCGCTCGCCACGCCCTCCTGATCCTTCAGGTCGCGATACACCGCCACGGCTTCGTCGAAGTTCTTCGCCGCCGCCGCGTAGTCGCCTTCCTGCAACAACGCGAACCCGAGATTGGTGAGCGCGCCGCCGATGCCGGTCTTCCTGCCGATCTCGCGCTGAATCTTCAAGGCGTCCGCAAACAGCGGCCGCGCGCCAGCGGCATCGCCGCTGTTGAGGAGCAGGCTCGCAAGGTTGTTCAGAATGTCCGCCTCGCCGCTCTTGTTGCCAACGTCGCGATAGCTGGCGAGCGCGTCCTCGTACATCTTTCTGGCGCCAGGCAGATCGCCCTGGTAGACGCTGACGTTGCCCATGTTCTGCTGCGTCTGCGCGATGCCGGTCCGGTTGCCGATCTGCCGGTACGTCGTGAGCGCCTGCGCGTGCATGTCACGCGCCTCGGCGAGCTGGCCCCGCTGCCACAGAATCGTGCCGATGTTGTTCATCGTCGCGGCGACGCCGGCGAGGTCGCCGATCGCGCGCCGGATCGTCAGCGCCTGCTGGAACATTTCACGCGCCTGATCGAGATAGCCCTGATCCTTCAGCAGCAGCCCTTGGTAGTTCACGGCGCGCGCGACGCCCCCGCGGTCGCTCGCCGTGACGAAGATCGACTTGGCGTCCTCGAGCGCGGCGGCGGCGTCCGGCAGCTGCCCCAGATTCCGCAGCGCCCACCCTTCCGCGAGCCTGGCGTTGCCCACGATCAACCGCGCGCCAGTTTTCGTCCCCTTGGCGGCCGCGTTCGCCGCGGCCGTCCGTTCGCGCTTGAAGTCGGAGAGGGCCGCCGCTGTATTCGCTTCAGCGAGGTCGATGCGCGGATCGTCGTTCGCCGGCGCCGGCAGCTTGCGAAGGGCGTCGAGCGTCCCCAGCGCTTCACGGCCCTTGCCTGCCGCCGTCTGCGAGCTGGCCAGCCGCAGCCCGTAGTCCAGACTGTCGGGAAAGAAGCCGAACAGCTTTTCGTACGTCGCGGCCGCCTGATCCCATTCCTGCGCCGCTTCGTGGTACCGCGCTTCGACGACGTAGCGATCCTCGCGGCTGGCGCTCGTGGACAGATCGAACGCCTTCTTCGCTTCAGCGCGGGAGTTCCCGTCGTAGCCCATCGCGGACCAGGCCGCCGCGAGCGCCGTGTGCGCAAGCGCATGCTTCGGATCCGCGATCACCGCGCGCTCGAGCAGACCCTTCGCGCCCAGCGCGTCGGCCACGCGCAGCTTGGCCACGCCTTCGGCGTACAGCCGGGCGGCTTCGGCGTTCGCCGGCAGCGCCGCCTGTACGCTCTGCGCGTCCGCGGCCGAGAGCGCGCCGAGCCCGAGCTTGGCGCGCAGCTGCTCACCGGCTCGCGTCGCCAGATCGATGAGGTCGGATTCACCGACGGTTTCGCCGACGGTCGCGATCGTCTCGCCTGATGTCGTGTCCTGCATGCGCAGATCGAGACGGACTCTTCCGCCGCTGGCGAGATACGACCCGAGCACGATCACGTCCGTTCCAAGATTTGCGCGAATCCGGCCGAGCGTGTCCTTCGGATACGCGTCAGCCTCGCTCAGCCCCAGGTCCGTCTTCACGCGCGCCACGGTGTCGCTGCTGCTCGTCTGCAACTGTTCGCCGGCGCCGAGCTCCGTGGTGAGCATTTCGGAAAGCGCCGTCGAGATCCACGCGCTCTCCGGCTTCGCGGAGCTGTTCTTGAAACCGATCACGGCGACGCCGCGCCGCGCCTTCACGGCCGCTGCCGCGGGACGTCCGGCGTTTCCAGCGGAACTCGCCTGCGATCGGACGAGCGACGGGACGTAGCGAACGCCGAGCGCCGTCACAACCAGGAGCGCAGCCGCGCCCGCGCCGATGACGAGCGCGCGCTGTTTTCGCCGCCGCCGCTCATCGAGCTCGCGCCGGCCGGCGGCGACTTCACCGCCCGCGAGCGCCTTGAGGACGTCGCCCGCGCTGGAAAAGCGATCCGCCGGATTGCGTTCGAGACACCGCAGGATGGTCGCTTCCCAGCGCTGGTCGAGATCCTTCACATGCGTCCGCGGAGGCGGCGGCGGCTCGCTCAGTCTCTTGACCGCGGTCGTCAACGGCGAGTCGCTCGTGAAGGGGCGCCGTCCCGTGACCATCTCGTACATGACGATGCCGAGCGCGTAGATGTCCGCGGCCTCGGTGATCGTGCCGCCGGTGACCTGCTCCGGCGCCATGTAGTCCGGCGTGCCGAGCGTGTCGCCGTACGTCGTCAGCGCCGTCCTCATCGTCGTGCCGCCACTGCCGCCGCTATAGGCCAGCCCGAAGTCGGTGACGACGGCCCGTACATCCTGTCCACTCTTGGACGGGACGAGCATCACGTTCGCGCTTTTCAGATCGCGGTGCACGATGCCGGCCGCGTGCGCGGCGTCGAGCGCGGCGGTGACCTGCGCGATGATCGCGATCGCATCCGCGGGCGCCATGCGGCCTTCGCGTTCGAGCCGCTCGTGCAGCGTTTCACCGCTGAGCAGTTCCATCGTCAGGAACGTGAGCCGCTCGACGTCGTCTGAACGCTCCGCAACGTCGCTTGGGCGCTCGGGCTCCGGCCACTGGTGATGGAAGATGTCGAAAATGCGCGAGACGTTGGGATGCGTGACCTTGCGCGCCAGCTGGATCTCGCGCTTGAAGCGCGCCAGCGCCATCGGGTCTTCCGCGATGTCTGGACGGATCGTCTTGAGCGCGACGTTCTCGTTCAGCTCGATGTCGTGCGCTTCGTAGACTTCGCCCATGCCGCCGCGGGCGATGAAGCGCACGATCGTGAAGCGCTCGGCGAGCACCAGTCCGGCCTCGAGCGCAGGGGGCGCGACACGCGGCGCGCGGTTGACGCGTCCCGACTGGCTGAGCCGCAGCGTCGCGCGATCGTCCGGAACGTTCTCGTTAGACACGAGTGCCTGCTGCAGGCTGTCGAGCCGCCATCATCTTCGCGCGGATCTGGATGATTTCATCCTCGCACCGGTCGAAGGCCTCGACGACGGCGGGATCGAACTGCTTGCCGGGCTCGGCGCGGATGCGCCGGCCGGCTTCGTCGGCGGGAAGCCCGGCGCGATACGGACGATCCGACGTCATCGCGTCGTAGGTGTCGGCCACGGCCATCAACCGCGCGTGCAGATGGATGCGTTCGCCGGCGAGGGCGTCCGGATAGCCCTTCCCGTCCCATCGCTCGTGATGGCCGCGAATCGAGGGCAGCGATTCCTGCAGGAACGGCAGACCCGACAGCATCTCGTGACCGATCGTGACGTGACTTTCCATCATCGCGCGTTCGTCCGGATCGAGATGCCCGGGCTTCTGCAACACGCGGTCGGGAATGCCGACCTTGCCGATGTCGTGCAGCATGCCGGCGCGACGGATGATCTCGAGCGCGGGCGCGTCGAGTCCGGTGAATCTCGCGAGGGCGAGCGTGTACGCGGTCACGCGCTCCGAATGACCGGCCGTGTAGCGATCTCTGGCTTCGATCGACTTCGCAAACGCCTCGAGCGTCGATCGGAAATGCGCCTCGCGATCGGCGTACAGCTTGCCGGTCTCGAGCGCGGTGGCGGCATGCGCGGCAAAGCCGGAGGCGTACTCGACGTCGGCGGGCGCGAATCCCGCGCCGCCATGACGGTCCGCGTACAGCGCGCCGATCGGGCCGGTGCGGCCGAGCAACGGTACGCAGATGATGCTGCGCGCACCGGCCTTCATGATGCTCATGGCGTCCTGAAACCGGCGATCGCCGCGCACGTCCACGAGGACGACGGCCTCACGGGCGTCGATCGCTTCGCGCACGACTGTCGCGCTGGCGAATTCCGATACCGACGCGTATTCGCCCGCCGGACGCACGGCCCGCGGCGCGAGCGTCCCGGTCCCGGCGTCGTAGAACAGGATGGCGCTGCGGTGCGGCTTCAGGATCTCGGTCAGCCGGTCGAGCACGTGCTCGAGCAGGACACCCAGATCGGCAAACGCCATCAGCTCCCGGCTGGTGGCCAGAAGCGCCTCGAGCACGCGCCGATCGACCTTCGTGTGGGCGTCGGGCGCCATCGCAAAGCGCGTCATCGATCCCCACGCCGGCGCGTCAGCGACGCTGCGGGACGGCGCGGTGCCGTTGTCGGCGAGGAACTCGAGGGCGCCGATCGTCAGCTGATCGCCGGCGGCGATTCGCGCCGTGGAGACGCGCGCGCCGTTGACGAAAATGCCGTTCGTGCTGCCGAGATCCTCCGCCGTCACCTCGCCGTCGCCGGCCATCGTCAGCCGCATGTGCTGCCGGGACAGGCTGATGTCGTCGATGGAGATATCCGCGCTCGCCCCGCGGCCCACGACCTTCGATTCACCGGGATTGACGACGATCGTCGGCACCGCGCGATGCGCCGTCAGCGGTCTCAGCCGGATGAGCGGCATCGGGTCCATTCTCTACGCTCTTTCGATCCGCTTGAGTTTTTCGACGAGCGTGGTGCGCTTCAGATTGAGCAGCTTCGCGGCCTGCCCTTTGTTCCCGCCCGTGCGCTCGAGCGCGCGCTGCACGAGGTCGCGCTCGATCCCGCCGATGAAGTCGTCCAGGTCCAGTCCGCCTTCGGGCAGCGTGACCGCCGACGCCAGCGCCGCTTCCTGCGCCTGCTGAATCTCGTTCGGCAGATCGCCGGCGTCGATCTGCGCGCGGCCCGCGCTGAAGGCGACCGCGCGCTCGACCGCGTTCTCGAGCTGCCGCACGTTGCCCGGCCAGTGGTACGCCATCAGCCGGCGCATCGCGTCCTGCGACACGCTTTTGCGGACAGATCGCTCGCCTGAAAGACTCGCGCTACGTTCGCCCGCGCTACGTTCGCTCGCGCTACGTTCGCCCGCGCTACGTTCGCCCGCGCTGCGATCGCCGCTGGCGAGCTTGTCGAGGAAATGCTGGACCAGCAGCGGGATGTCCTCTTTGCGCTCGCGCAGCGGCGGCAGCTGGACCGGAATCACGTTCAGCCGGTAGAACAGGTCCTCGCGAAACGTCCCCTCGGCCACGAGCCGTCCGAGATCGCTGTTCGTTGCCGCGATCACGCGCACATCCACCTTGATGGTGTGATTCGAGTCGCCGACGCGCTCGAACTCACGCTCCTGCAGCACGCGCAGCAGCTTCATCTGCAGCGCCGCGCTCATCGTGCCGACTTCGTCGAGGAACAGCGTGCCTTTGTGCGCCTGCTCGAGCCGGCCCTGCCGGTTGCCGACGGCGCCCGTGAACGCGCCGCGGACGTGGCCGAACAGTTCGGCCTCGAGCAGCGTCTCGGGAATGGCGCTGCAATTGAGCGCGACGAACCGGTGCAGGCGCCGCGGACTGCCCTGATGGATCGCGCGCGCCACGACTTCCTTGCCGGTCCCGGTTTCGCCAGTAATAAGGATGGTGCTGCCCGTGGGCGCGACGGTTTCGAGCAGCTGAAACAGCCGCGACATCGCCTGCCCGCGTCCGACGACGCCTTCGAAGCGATCGCGTTTCTCGAGCTGCGCCCGCAGGTACGCGTTTTCCGATTTCAGCCGGCGCTGTTCGATCGCCGAGTCGAGCACGTGGAGCAGCTCGTCGATCTGAAACGGCTTGCTGACGAAATCCCACGCGCCGCGCTTGATGGCTTCGACCGCGTCCTTCACGGTGCCGTAGCCGGTGACGACGATCGCGATGATGTCCGGATACCGTTCGACGGCGCCTTCGACGACGGCCGAACCGTCGACGCCGGGCAAACGGAGATCAGTAATGATGATGTCGAACGCGAAGTCGGCCAGCTTGGCGAGCGCCGCTTCGCCCGTGTCGACCTGCTCGACCTGATAGCCGCGGTCCGCCAGCTGCTCCGCGATCGCCACCCGCAGAGGGGCCTCGTCTTCGACCAGCAAGAGATGTTTTGTAGAATCAGTCATTTAGCGGAGCGCCAGTATTTTGACACTCGGCGGCCCCCCGTGTCCATATCCGGTCGTTCGCCTTCTTCACGTCCTGACTATTCCCGGCCCGGCCTCCCACCGATAGAGGGGGCTGGAGGAAAGAACGTGGAGCGAAAAACCATCTCGATCATGAAGGCCTGTGAGCTGGTCGGCGTCAGCCGCCGCACGATTTACAATTGGCTCTCGAGCGGCAAGATCGAATACGTGCGCACGGCCGGCGGTTCAGTACGCATCTTCGTCGACACGCTGTGGCGCGACCCGAACAACGCCAGTCGCCCCGCGGTCCAGACGATGTGGCAGACCGAAGGCCGGAATCAGGCCTGATGCCGCGTCCGTTCAGCGTCGAGGAACTGCTCGCCAGGGGACCAATGGACGAATCACCCGAATTGCGTCTCCTGTTCCACCGCCTCAACAATCAGCTCGGGATCATCCTGGCGCACGCAGAATTGCTCGAAGCGAAAGCGCCCGACGACATGAATCGGGCGCGAGCGGGCCAGGTTGTCTCGAGCGCGCTCGAGGCGATGGGCACCGCCAAGGAAATCCGACGTCTCGCCGCCCCTTCGGTCGATCCCCAGTAAACTCACACAATAACGTAATTCAGCCGTCATTTTTTTGGCTGACTGGACCTGTAAATCGTCAAACAATTGACGATATTGCGCTCGTTCGGACGCCATTCCGCAGCCGGGTCCAGAAATAGACCACGCCGATAAATACCTGAAATAAAGCGTCTTAGCGTGTACTTCGTCGCGTTAGTGGTGAGCTCCAGAACACGAGCCCAATTGTTGGTACCGGCGTTGCGATAGCGCGCAACTGTCGGAAACCAGGAGACACCACATGCGTGTTCAGCCCGTTGCCGCCAATCAGAACCGCCGTATCGTCGCCAGCTTGCCGTTTGTCGAGGCGCTGGCTCGACGAATGGCTGCGTCGATGCCGAATTCGATCGACATCGGCGATCTCGTGCAGGACGGCGTGCTCGGTCTCATCGATGCCGCGCATCGCTTCGATGAAGATCGCGGCATCAAGTTCGAGACGTTCGCGGAACGGCGCGTGCGCGGCGCGATGATCGACGCGCTTCGCAAGGACGCGTGGCCCCGCGGCGTCCGCCGCCAGCGGCGCGAGCTCGACGCGGCCCGCGAAGCGCTGCGCCGCGAGCTGGGACACGAGCCGTCGATGGCCGACCTCGCCGCGCGCGTCGGCTCGGACGAGAAACGGCTGAGCCGGACCATCGTGCGCATCAACACGATCGAAGCGACGTCGCCGCTCGCGACGGGCGAGCACATGGACGAGAACTCGCTGCCGACCGTGCTCGTGCCGTCGGAGCCCGACGCGCCGGACATGGCCTACGAAAAGGCCGAGACGCGCGACCGCGTGCGCGCCGCGATTCAATCGCTCCCCTGGCGCGAGCGGAAAGTGATCGGGCTCTACTACTACGGCGAAGTGACGATGAAGCAGATCGGCGCCGAGATCGGCGTCAACGAATCGCGCGTCTCGCAGCTTCATGCGCGCGCGATCCGCCGCCTGCGCGACGCGATCGGCGACATGAACCCGCAGAAGATCGCCGAGATGCGCCGTCAGCTGATCGCGTTCGCGGTGAAGAAGCCGGTGATGGCGAAGGCGGACGTTCGCTCTGCGTATAAGCCGGACGCGACGATGACCGCCGAGACGGTCGCCACGCCGCACGCCGTCGTCCTGCCGTACAAGGCGACGAAACGTACGGCGCCCGTGAAGGCGACGCTCAAGATGGCGCGGTCGCGGCAGGCAGTCGCGGCGGCGAGGTAGCGGTCAGGAGAGGCCGTCGCGCACCGCGCGCAGCAGGTCGCCCAGGCGGAACGGTTTCGCCAGCCACCGGCAGCCGCTCTCCTGAAGAAACTTCTCCGCGTCGGTGCCGGCCACGTCACCCGTGACGAAGATCACGCGTTTGGCCAGCGCCGGCGCCGCGGACGCGAGCTCGCGCGAGAACGACTGGCCGTCGAGCCGCGGCATCTTCAAGTCACAAATCACCAGATCGAACGGCTCGGCTTTGATCTTCGCGAGCGCCTCGATGCCGTCCACCGCGTGCTGGACGACGTAGCCCGCGTCGCGCAGCGCGTCGACGACGGCGCTCGCCAGCTTCGTCTCATCCTCGACGACGAGAATCGCCGCGCCGACGACCGCCTTGACGGGCTCGGACAGGCGCGCCTTCATGCCGCCCTCCGGCCCGAGCTTCCTGCCGCTGACCGGGACCTCGACGAAGAATGACGCGCCGGCGTTCGGACGCGACTCGAGCCGGATGCGGCCGCCGTGCTCCTGCACGATCGCGTACGCGACGGTCAAGCCGAGTCCCGTCCCCTTGCCGACTTCCTTCGTGGTGAAGAACGGATCGAAGATCTTCGGCTGCAGCTCGTCCGGAATCCCAGGGCCATCGTCGTTGATCTCGAGAATGACGGATTCCTGCTCGGCGTTGTGCCACGTGCGCACGACGAGGACGCCGCGTCCGTGCGCCGACAGCATCGCCTGCTCGGCGTTGATCACGAGATTCAGCAGCACCTGCTGGAGCTGATGGCCGTCCGCGAACACCTGCGGCAGGCCGGCGGCCAGCGCGTCGATCACGCTGATGTTGGTGACGCGCTGATCGTACGCGCGCAGCGCCAGCGTTTCGCGGACCACTTGATTGATGTCCACCATCGCGCGCGTCGTCTGACGCTTGCGGGCGAAGGTGAGCAGGTTGCGGACGATCCGTGCGGCGCGTTCGGCCTCCGACTGGATCGTCTCCACGCCGCGGCGCACCGGATCGTCGAGCGTGCGCTGCGACAACCGCTCGGCCCAGCTGAGGATCGTCGCCAGCGGATTGTTCAGCTCGTGCGCGACGCCGGACATCGTCTGGCCGAGCGCGGCCATCTTCTCCGCCTGCAGCAGCTGGTGATAAATGTCGCGCGTCTCGTCGTCGAGCTTCTTGCGCTCGCTCACGTCGCGGATCAGCGCCTCGACGCGGACCGTGCCGTCCTCCGCCGGCGGATCCGCGCGCGCCGTCAGCTCCACCCAGGCGGGATTGCCGTCCGCGCGGCGCAGGCGCATCAGATAGTTGTTCACCGATCCATCGGTCGAGAGACGCTCGACGAGCGCGACGCGCGCCTGCGGATCGACGAATCGCTCGTGATCGAACGGACGGACGTCGCCCTCCGGCGCCTCGCTCGGGTACCCGAAGATCAGTTTGAGGTGGGGATTGGCGGCAATCGTCGACGTGGTCGCGGGACCGATCGTCCCGATGTACACGCCTTCGTGCACGGCCTCGAACAGCCGCGCGAATGCCGATGCGCGTCGCTCCACTGTCGGATTATACGGGCTTGGTGACTGGTGACTGGTGACTGGTGACTAAAGACGGGTGCGTTCTTTCCAGCCACCAGCCACCAACCCTCACTTCGTCGGCGCCGGCGCCGTCGGCGTATGCGTCGGATAGGTGCCCGACCACTTTTTTTCGTTCGCGGCCCGAATGTCCCGCACCGAGGCGCCCGAGTTGTACATCTGCATCGCGTCACGCGCGACGTCCAGGCAGATGGCTCATGTCATGCCGTGCGGCTCCCACTGCGTCACGTCGCCCTTCGCGTCCCGGGCCGTGACGAAGCAATCTTCGTTGCCGCGATGTCCGGAATGCTCGCAGCCGCAGTAGCACGGCACGTAGCTCAACACTTCCGGATGCTCGGCGGCGAACTTGTACGCCGCGCGCACGGTTTCCATCGGCCGCGCCGGCGGCTCGGGATCGAAGGGCAGCGGCGGCAGATTCTCCTGAGGATGCGGACCGAGCTTCGCCGATTCCGGCGGATCGACCACGGCCGGCAGTGGCGCCGTTTGCGCGGCCGGCTGCGTCGCAGCGGGACCCGACGATCGCATGTAGACCAGCGCGCCGCCGATCACGAGAATCAGCGCGGCGCCCGCGAGCATCATCGGCATCGATGATCGCGGCGGCTCTGCCGGTGGTGTCGAGGATGCCCCCGGCCGGGCCTGCGCTTTGGCGGAAGATTTGCGACCCATCATTTTCATTTTACCGTGCATTCCGCTTTGGGCTAAAGTGCGATCGGTCCCATGAATCTTGTTGGGCGTCAGGACCGCCTGTTGCTCGGCGGTCTGGCCGTCGCCGTGATCGTCGTCTTCGCGCGGCCGATCGAGCGCTACGGCCTCAGCCTGGCGCGCGAAGCCGAGCGCAGCTCCGGCCTCGCCCTCGTGCCCGCGCTGCTGATTCTGGTCGCGGTTTTCCTCTTCCATCAGCAAGGCAAACGTCAGGAAGCGAGAGCGCGCACCACGGCGGCGGAAGCCGACGCGAAACAGGCGGGCGCGCGCGCCGCGGAGATGGAGCGGCTCGTCAATCTCGGTCAGGCGCTCGCCCGATCGCTCGATCTGGAAACGATTCGCGACGCCGTGCTGCAGCACCTGCCCAAGCTCGCGGGCACCGAGGACGTCTGGATCCTTCTGCGCGTGAGCGGCCACTGGCAGGCGCTGGTCGGCCCGGCGCGCGACACGCGCCGCGAGATCGAGCGCGCGCGCGAGCACGTGGCCGATCGCGCGCTGGCCGGCGATCTCGCACCCGAGGGTCTGGCCGCCGACGGACAGTATTGCCTGCGGCTCACGGCGGGCGGGGACATCGTCGGCGTGCTCGGCGTGCCCGAGACCGACGGCCCGATCCAGGAGGCGCGGAAGCGCGTGCTGGCGACGGCCGGGGCGCTGCTCGGCATCTCGCTTCGCAACGCGCAGCTGTTCCACGAAATCCGCGAGACCAGCCTCCGCGACGGCCTGACCGGCTGCTACAACCGCACGCACGCGCTCGAAGTGATCGACTCGGAGCTGCGCCGCGCCCGGCGATCGCAGATGCCGATGTCGCTCATCATGTTCGATCTCGATCACTTCAAGGACGTCAACGATCGCTACGGCCATCTCTGCGGCGACGCGGTGCTGGCGGGCGTCGGCGTCAAGATGCGCGACGCCCTCCGCGGCAGCGATCTGAAATGCCGGTACGGCGGCGAAGAATTTCTCGTGCTGCTGCCGGAGACGCCGCTCGAAGGCGCCAAGCGCGTCGCGGACTCGCTGCGCCGCGAGCTCGCGGACATGCGCATCACGTGGAAGGACGATTCGCTCACGGTGACGGCGAGCTTCGGCGTCTCCGTCGCGCTGCCGGCCGAAGTCGACGGCCAGGCGCTCATCGCCCGCGCGGACGCGGCCCTCTACCGCGCCAAAGATCAGGGACGCAACTGCGTCCGCCTTTCGATCGAAACCGCCGTCGTCGCATAAGCCCCACGCGCACGTGGTACCGTAATTCGGTGTCACACACGACCCGGCGCGCGTATCTGGCCTGGATCGCCGTGTGCCTGATCTGGGGCACGACGTATCTCGCCATCCGCATCTCGCTCGAGACCATTCCGCCGCTGCTGATGGCGGCGATCAGATGGATCGTCGCGGGCACGCTGCTCATCACGATCCTCAAGATCCGCGGCGAGCGCCTGCCGGGGCCGCGCGCGTGGCCGTCGCTCGCCATCCTCGGCGTACTGCTGCTCGGCTTCGGCAACGGCGCGGTCGTCTGGGCCGAGCAGACCGTGCCGAGCGGCCTGACGGCCGTGCTCGTCGCCACCTGTCCGTTCTGGATGGTCGGCATCGACGCGGTGATGCCGGACGGCGCGCGCCTGACGATCACGCGCGTGGCCGGACTGGCGGTCGGGTTCGGCGGCATCGTCATTCTGGTCTGGCCGGAAATCCACGCGAGCGACGCCGGCGGCCGCGCGTTCCTCGGCGGCGTGATTGCGGCGCAGATCGCGTGCGTCGGCTGGGCGATCGGATCGTCGTACGCCCGCCACCGCGGGCGCGGTCACGCGCGCGACGAAAACGTCCTCGCGACGGCGGCGTTCGAGATGCTGTTCGGCGGCATCGTGCTGCTCGTCGCCGGACTCGTCTTGCGCGAAGCCTCGCACCTGGCCTTCACGCCGAGGACGACAGCCGCGCTCGTCTACCTGATCTTCTTCGGCGCGATCGGCGGCTTCACGGCGTACGCGTACGCGCTCAAGCATCTTCCCGTCGCCACGGTGTCGCTCTACGCGTACGTCAATCCGATCATCGCGGTCGTGCTCGGGACGATCGTGCTCAGCGAGCCGCTGAATGCGCGGATGGTGATCGCCGCAGCGGTCGTGCTGGGCGGAATGGCGATGGTCAGGGCTGAAGCGAGAGCCTAGAAGTCAGAACTGAGAAGTTGGAACTGAAAAGTGAAGACGCGCACACGTTTTGTCATCGTCCTGATCTCCGCGCTCCTGACGCCAGCTGCATCACTCGCACAGGACGCGGCACCGCCTTCTTCGCCGCAGACTGATACGAGGGGCCGCGTCGTGGATGCCGTGCAGTTTCTCGCCGGCGGCGCGCTCGGGTTGGCGATGCACGAGAGCGGGCATCTGATCGTCGACGGGATGTTCGACGCGCAGCCGCGACTCGAAGGCATCCGGTTCGGGCCGTTTCCGTTCTTCGCGATCACTCACAACGCGAACGTGTCGCCTCGGCGCGAGTTCACGATCTCGTCCGCGGGATTCTGGGTGCAAAGCCTGTCGAGCGAGTGGCTGCTCACGCGCGATCGCCTTCGCGAGGAGCACGCGCCGGTCGCCAAGGGCGTGCTCGCGTTCAACGTCCTCGATTCGGTGGGCTACGCCGCGGTGGCGCTGGCGAAAGCCGGCCCCGTCGAGCGCGACACGCGAGGGATGGCGTCGGGAATCGACGTGGACGAACGTGCCGTCGCGCTCGTCGTGCTCGCGCCGGCGGCGTTCGACGCGTATCGGTATTTCCATCCGGACGCGCGCTGGGCGGTGTGGGCGTCGCGGATCGCGAAGATCGGTTCGGTGACGCTCGTTGTGAAATGACGCCTACGTCTCTTCCGGCTTCGGCCCGAGCGCGAACGTCATCGAGCCTTCGGCGACCGTGATTCCGTTCACCGTCGCGACGCCTTTGAGCAGTCCCATCCGGGTGCGCAGCCGCACGACGTTGGCTTCGATCACGACGACGTCGCCCGGGTGCACGGCGCGGCGGTAGCGCACGCGCTCGATGCCCGCGAAGAAGGGCAGGCGCTGGCGGTTCTCGGGCTTGGCGAGGATGAGGATCGCGCCGACCTGCGCCACGGCCTCGGTGAGGATCGTCGGCGGCATCACGGGCGGGCCCTGCGTCGAGTACGACAGGTAGCGTTCGTTGTGCGAAACGTTCTTGATGCCGACGATGCGCTTGTCGACTTCGAATTCGATGATGCGGTCGACCAGCAGGAACGGATAGCGGTGCGGCAGGATCCGTTCGATGTCGGCGTGGTCGAGCGGCAGCTTCAGGTCCATGGGAAGGAAGCGATTATACTTCGGGGTGAGTTCTCGCCCTGATGTCGACACCCGGCAACACCGCCCACACCGCGACCACCAACGACCAGCTCACGACGCTGTTCGCGCTCGGGCGCGAGGTGGCGTCGGTCCTCGATCTCGACGAGCTGCTCCGCAAGATTCCCGAGCTGATCGCGCGCCTGACGAAGTTCAAGGCGTTCGCGGTGTACCTGCTGGAGCCGAAGAAGGGCGAGCTGACGATCGCGTACTCGGTCGGCTATCCCGACGCGGCCAAGAAGCTGCACGTCAAGGTCGGGCGCGGTCTGGTCGGCGCCGCCGTCGCCGAGGGTCAGCCGATTCTCGTCAACGACGTCCTGACGGATCCGCGGTACGTCGAAGCCGTCCCCGGATCGCGCGCCGAGCTCGTCGTGCCGCTCCGCCGCAAGGGGCGCGTGATCGGCGCCCTCAATCTGTTGAGCGACACGCCACACCAGTTCACCGAGACCGACGAGACGATGCTGCGGCAGTTCGGCGCGTACGTGGCGGTGTCGATCGAGAACGCGCTGCTCATCGAGCACGATCGCGAGTACACGGCGACGCTCGAGACGCTCGCGGAAATCGCGCACGAGTTCGCGGCGATTCTCGATCTCGACGAGCTGCTGACCCGCCTGGCGCAGCTGACGCGCCGCGTGATCGACTACCGCACGTTCGGCATCTTCCTGCTGAACGAGGAGATGGGCGAGCTCGAGATGAAAGCGGCCGTGCGCTACGGCGATCGCGTGAACGCGCCGCGCGTGAAGCTCGGCCTGGGGCTCGTCGGCTACGCCGCGCTGCACAAGGAGGTCGTCCTCGTGCCGGACGTCTCGGCCGACCCCCGCTACATCAAGGTCGTCCACGATGCGCGGTCCGAGCTCGTGATCCCGCTGATGGTGCACGATCGCTGCATCGGCGTCTTCGATCTGGAGAGCCCGGAGCTCGACGCGTTCACGAAGAGCCACGCCGAGATCCTCACGCTGCTCGCGAGCCAGGCGGCCGTCGCCATCGAGAACGCGCGCCTGTATCAGACGATCCGCGCGAACGAGATCCGTCTCGAGAAGGAGATCCGGTTCGCCCAGCGCGTGCAGATGGCGCTGTTGCCGACGGAGCTGCCCAAGCGCATGAAGCACGTGGACGTCGCCGCGCGCTTCGAGCCCGCGCGCGGACTCGGCGGCGATCTCTACGACTTCCTCGCGCCCGAGCCCAACACGCTCGCGGTCGCCGTCGGCGACGTCTCGGGCAAGGGCGTGCCGGCCGCGCTCTACAGCGCGTTCGCCGGCGAGCTGATTCGATCGCGCACGTTCCGGCGCCGCTACGCGCTCGATCGCTTCACGCCGGCGGGCATCCTCGAGTCGACCAACATGATTCTCTGCGAGCGGCAGCTCGAGGAGTATTTCTGCACGCTCTGCTACGCGCTCTTCGATTTCAAGCGGCGCAGCGTCACGATCGCGAACTCCGGACTTCCGTATCCCGTGCGCTGTCGCGGCGACGAGGTCCACCAGATCGTGCTGCCGGGCATTCCACTCGGCGCGCTGGCCGGATCGAAGTACGACGAGCTGACGTTCGATCTCGCGGCGGGGGACGTGTTCGTGTTCTGCTCGGACGGCGTGTTCGAAGCCAACGACGCGGGCGGCCGGGAGTTCGGCGCCGAGCGGCTGCTGCAGGTGGTCGGCGACACGCGCCAGAAAGCCGCGAAAGAGATCGTCGCCGCGATTCTGGCCGCTGTTCAGGAATTCCGCGGAGGCGCGCCGCCGAACGACGACTTGACGACCGTCGCGGTGAAGATCACGACGTGATTTGAGGATCTGAGGATCTGAGGATTTGAGGATCTGAGGAAGTGAGGAAGTGGTCGCGCCGAATCGTGAGTGAAGACCGAGGTGCGGCGATGCCAGCGCCTGCCTGAAGTTACGCACCCCGTGATTCGACGCGACCGGTGATCCCTACATCAAATCGCGTGCCCGAAAACCGGCGCGAAAATGGCCGAAAAACGCTGATTGCGGTCTGGCGGGCGTCCTGCCCGCAGTACGGTCGACCTCAACCGGAGACATTCCGCGCCACCTATGAGCTCGCCGCCTTCTTTTCGGCTGGTTCTTCAGGCGCGATGGCCACGACGCTCGCTAGATGCGCAGCGATGATCCCCGCGAGCGCTTGAACCGCTTGCGAGGTTTCCGCGCCGCCGCGGATCTCGGCGGAGAACACGCCGACGCAGCCGTCCGCCGTGAGAATCGGCGCCACCACGGCGCCGTTGCCGCCGCCGGGACGCGCGAGCACGATCTGCAGCGTGCCCGATCGGTACGCGGCCGCCGCGGCGTTGTCCGCGGATCTCGGCATCGCCTGAATGCGCGCCACCGTCTGCGGACTGTAGCCGTGCGTCAGCGCCGGCTGCAGCGTCGCGCCGTCCGGACTTCCCATCCACACGACGATGCCGCTCGCGTCCAGCGCTTCGGCGGCGCGGCCCAGCAGCCGCTCGAGCTCGTGCGAATCTCTGACGCGCCCGAAGTCGGTCGCCAGCGCCGCGGCGTTGACGAGCACGGCCGAGGCACGCGCCACGGGCGGCTCGACGCGCGCGGCCGGCTGTGCCGCCGGCGGCGCGATGGCAACGGTCGGCGCTTCCAGCGCCACCGCGGTGAACAGCAGGACGACGACGATCAGGCAGGCGAGCGCGGCAGATGAAGCGATCGCGAGCGTCTGGCGCGCTCGAAGCGCGGCTGTGCGCGTCGCGTACGTCTGACGCTCGGTCGCTGTCGCCAGCTCCAGCTGGCGCGCGGCCGCCGCGATCGCGTTCGCGCCGTCGGAGAAGATCGTGTCGCCCGCGGTCAGCAGCTGTCCGGATTTCACGAGATCCCGCGCGCGCGCGTCGACTTTCTGAAACTCCACGACCGCGCCGGCGGCCTGGTCGAGCGCGCCCTGCACGTCGGCGTTCTGCGACGACTCCCGCAGCGCGTCGAGCGTGCTGGTCACCCCCATCGTGCCGGCCGCCACCTTCGGCGTCCAGAACGCGACACCCTGGCCCGCGGCGACGTAGGCCTGCTCGCCCGCGCGCACATCCGCCAGCGCGCCGGCCGCGTCACGCGCGCGCTGTTCGAACACGCGCGCGGCGGCGGCGAGATTCCCGATCTGCGTTTCGTAATTGAAGAATAAAAGACCGGCGGCGGCGAGTCCGATCCACGCGGCAGCACCGAGCGTCAATCGAATCGCGCGGGATCGCATGCGAGGCCCTTGGGGGGAAGTCAGCGAACGTCAGAGTATCATAAGCGTTCCATGCCGGCGACGGTGATGTGGCTGCTGTTGGCCATGACTGGAATGACTGCGACGCCTCAATCGCCGGCGCGCGGCGTCGCCGTGGCCGGCGTCGTGCAGGATCAGACCGGCGCGATTCTGCCGGGCGCGCAGATCACACTGCTGGTGTCCGGTTCCGCCGCTCCGTCGCAAACGGCCGTCAGCGATGCCGCCGGCGCGTTTCGCTTCGACCGCGTGCCGCCCGGCACGTACGACATCCGCACCGAGTTTCCAGGTTTCAACACGAACGTCGCCCACGTGCGCGTCACGACCCGCGCGCCGGGCTCGACGACGGTCGTCATGACGATCGAGGGATTCACGCAGGAAGTGTCGGTCGGCGGCGCCGGGACGGAGACGAGCACGAACACGGCCGCGAACCTGAACGCGATCACGCTGGACGAGGACACGCTCGACGATCTGCCCGTCCTCGACCAGGATATCGTCGCCGCCGTGTCGCGCTTTCTCGACTCGAGCGCGATCGGGACCGGCGGGACGACGATCCTCGTCGACGGCATCGAGGTGAACACGCTGGCGCTCTCGGCGTCGGCCGTGCAGCAGATCAAGATCAATCAGGATCCGTACGCCGCGGAGTTCATGCGTCCGGGCCGCGGCCGCATCGAGATCATCACCAAGCCCGGCGGCAAGGACTACAGCGGCACGTTCAACCTCCGCTTCCGTGACTCGGCGTTCTACGCCCGCAACGCGTTCGCGGCGACGAAGCCGCCCGAGCAGCGCCGGATCTACGAGGGCACGCTCGGCGGGCCGGTCCCGGGCGCGCAGAAGACGAACTTCCTGTTCTCGGGCTCGTACGACAGCGAGGCCAACCAGTCGATCGTGTTCGCCGACACGCCCGCGGGCGCGGTCAACGTCAACGTCGCGACGCCCTACACGCACCTGCTGGCCGCCGGCACGTGGAATCACCAGCAAGGCGACAACACCACGCAGTCGATCCGGTTTTCGCATCTGTACAACAGGAACACCAGCCAGGGCGTCGGCGGCGTGAATCTGCCGGAAGTCGGCTTCAACCACGAAGACACCGAAGACGAGGCGACGTTCAGCCAGCAGACGATCTTCTCGCCGACGCTGCTCAACGATTTCAAACTGCTCGTCGGCGTCGAGAACGAGCCTCGCACGAGCCTGAACGCGGCCCCGCGCATCGTCGTGCAGGACGCGTTCACCGGCGGCGGCGCTCAGCAGGATCAGCTGCGCACGGAGCATCACTTCACGCTCGTCGAAGCGATCACGTGGTCGCCCGCGAACCACACGATCAAGTTCGGGCTGAACATTCCCGACTGGAGCTGGCGCGGCAACGAGGACAACACCAACACGGGCGGCACGTTTTATTTCTCGAGCCTCGCGGACTACACGGCCGGCCGCCCGTACTCGTTCATCCAGCAGGCCGGCGACGGCCACACGCTCTTCCTCGAGAAAGTCGTGAGCGGCTTCGTGCAGGACGAGATCCGGCTGCGGCCGAACTTCTCGGTCGACGTCGGCCTGCGCTACGACTGGCAGAACTACTTTCACGACCAGGACAACTTCGCGCCGCGCGGGTCGTTTGCGTACGCGGTGGACGAGAACCGCCGCACGATTCTTCGCGGCGGGGCGGGCGTCTTCTACGATCGCACCGGTCCGGGGCCGATTCAGGATTTGTTGCGCTACGACGGCCAGCATCTGCAGCGCTACGTGCTCACCGATCCCGGCTATCCGAATCCGCTCAAGCCAGGGCAGAGCCTGAGCGCGCAGCCGGTCAGCCTCGTGCAGCTGTCGCCGGACGTCGTGATTCCGTTCACGGTGCAGTACAGCGTCGGCGTCGAGCGTCAGCTCCGGCCCAAGACGACGCTCGCGATCAACTTCATCGGATCGCGCGGCGTGGACATGTTCCGCTCGCGCGACGTCAACGCGCCGCCGCCGCCGTTGTACCTCGCGCGGCCGGATCCGGCGTACAGCGTCGTGCGGCAGATCGAATCGGCCGGCACGATGCGGACGTCGTCGCTGCAGTTCACGCTGCGCGGCCAGATGTCGCGGTTCTTCAGCGGCTCGGCCGAGTACAACTTCGGCCGCGCCTACAACGACACGAGCGGCATCGGCTGGATGCCGCCCAACAGCTACGACCTGTCGCTCGAGTACGCGCGCGCGGATTTCAACACGCGGCACCGCGTCGATCTGTTCGGCACGGTGACGCCGGCGCCGGGCATGAACTTCGGCGTCTCGCTCGGTCTGTATTCAGGACGGCCGTATTCGCTGTCGACGGGGCAGGACCTTTTCAATACGGGGACGGCGAACGCGCGGCCGGCCGGCGTGCCGCGCAACAGCCTCGAAGGGCCCGGCACGATCAATCTGGATCTGCGCTGGTCGCGCGAGTTCGTCGTCTCGATGCAGGGAACGCGCAAGCGCACGGCGACGATTGGCGTCGACGCGTTCAACGTGCAGAACCGCATCAACTACAGCACTCCGATCGGCAACCTCAGCTCGCCGTTCTTCGGCCAGTCGATCTCGGCGCAGGCTCCGCGCCGTCTGCAGTTCTCGGTGCGAATTCGGTACTGACGGCGGAAGGGCGTCACCGGCGGTCGAACAGAGCCTCGCGAACCTGTGCGCCACAACCAGGACAGACGTCAGGTCGAAAGTCCTCGGGGTGCGCCTTCACATACGCGTCCAGCGGCTCCCACTCATTCGACCGCGGATTGCGGATGTTCTTGCAGACGCTGCACACGCCGAGCATGCTTTCGAGCAGGTACGTGTGTTTCAGCTCCCGCATCTGCCGGGCGGTGCGATCGATCAGCCAGGCAAACGACGCAAACACCGTGATGCGGATCGCGGCGTTGATCGATGACTCCTGGAAGCTCCACGGCGGATTCCAGATGGTCCTGAAGTAGAGGCGGCAGAGCGGAAGGACAACCGCCAACGCGAGGCCCCAGACTCGACCGCTGAACCACGACGCGAGGCTGATCGGCGCCAGATAGACCACCGGGAACTCGATCACGGGCCCGGTCTCGTAGTCGATCGCCAGGCACGCGACGCTCAGCGCCACCCAGGAGAACCAGTGACCCCGCTTCCGCCTCCGGGGCTCAGGTTCAGCCATGGAAGCCTCGCTTCTGCCTCATCGAAGCGCGCCGGTCTGGTACTTCAGCACGGAGGTTCGCGTCTGGTACTCGAACCGCGCGCTCGCCTGGGCGATCTCGGCCTGCGTCTTGCTCAACTGCGCCTGCGTCAGCTCCACGATCGAGCTCAGCCCGAGGTTGTAGCGCGCCTGCGCGAGGTCGAGCGCCTGCGTGGCCTGCTCGAGGAGCTGATCGGTGAGCGCCAGACGCTCGAATGCGCTCCTGGCGTCGAGCCAGGCGACGCGGACGTCGCGCGAGATCTGATTCTGAATGTCGAGCAGGCGCTGGCGCTCGGCTTCCGCCCGGAACATCGCCTCGGCGTGGCGCGCCGGGTAGAGGCTGCCGTTGAACACCGGCACGTTGACGTTCACGCCGACCGCGGCGTAGTGATCGTTCAGCGTGTCCTGCCGGTACGGGATCGCGCCGAACGCGCCCACGGCGCTGATGGACGGCAGCGCGAGGTCTCCCTCGGCGTCCGCGAACCGCGCGACGGCCTCCGACGAAAATCTCGCGGCCGCCACCTCCGGCCGATCGCGCATCGCGGCCGCAATCAGCGCCGTCTCGTCCTGCGGCGGAGGCGGAGGCTGCTGTTCCTCGACGAGCGTGTACTCGCGCTCTTCAGACGATCCCATCGCGGCGGCGAGGTCCGCGTAGGCGCCCTTGAGATCGTTCTGCGCCTGTACGAGCAGCAGCCGCGCCTCGCTCAGGTTCACGTTCGCGAAGCTGACGTCGAGGCCGGACTTCAAGTTGCTGGCCGCGAGCGCCGTCACCTGATCGGCGACGACCTTGCGCGTGTCGACGGTGTCCAGCGCGACGCGCTGCACGGCCTGCGCGCGCATCACGTTGAAGTACGCGCGGTCGACGCGGACGAGCACGTCGGCCTTCCGGCTCGAGACGGTCTGATCCTGCGCCTGCGCGAAGAGCGACGCGCTCTCGGAGAGCGCGTGGGTGCGTCCGAAGTCGGTGACCATCTGGCTGATGGTCACGCCGGTCGCAAACCGATCGTAGATGACCGGATTGTTCAACCCGCCCGCGGCGATGCGGCTGGCGTTCTGCGAGTCGGCGCCGGTCACGCTGCCGTAGACCGTCGGAAAGTACGTCGAGCGCGTTTCGCGCACGACTTCGGCCGCGGCTTTCGCCGAGGCCTGCTGCTGCTGGATCTGCGGGTGATGCTGCAGCGCCGCGTCTTCGGCCTGCTTCAGCGTCAGCGTCTGCGCCGCCGCCGGCGCGGCGGCGAGCAGGCCAATCAACACGAACGCGCGTCTCATCGAGCCCTCCGGTACACGAGCAGGTACGCGGCCGGCACGATGAAGACCGTCAGCCCGACCGACACGATCAAGCCGCCGATGATCGCGCGCGCCAGCGGCGCGTACGCCTCGCTGCCGATGCCGAGCTTGAGCGCCATCGGTACGAGACCGATGATCGTCGCGAGCGACGTCATCAGAATCGGGCGCAGCCGGATCCGGCACGAATTCACGACGGCGTCGAGCAGCGGCATGCCGTCCGCCTCGAGGCGATGCGTGAACTCGACGATGAGGATGCTGTTCGACACGACCATGCCGACCATCATCAGCACGCCCATCAGCGACTGCACGTTGAGCGTCGTGCCGGTCAGCCAGAGCGCGAGCAGCACGCCCGTGAGGCCGGTCGGCACCGCGAGCAGAATCAGGAACGGATCGACGAACGATCTGAACTGCGCGACGAGAATCAGGTAGAGCAGGACGAGCGCGAGGATCAGGCCGAGCGCGAAGCTGGTGAACGACGCCTGCATGCCCTGCACCATCCCGCGCATCGCGACGCGCACGCCCGCCGTCCGCTTCATCGACGCGAGCACACGGTTGATGCCGCCGGCGAGCGTGCCGAGATCCTCGCCGATCGGGTTTACGTAGATGTCGATCACGCGCTGAATCTGGTAGTGATCGATTTCGGTCGGCGACTTCATCGGCGTGATGGACGTCACCGCGTCGAGCAGCGTCGGGTCCTTCACCCGCATGGCGTGCAGCGGCATGTTCCGCAGATCGAGCAGGCTCTTGATCTCATCCTCGGGATACTGCACCGTCAGCATGTAGTCGTTGCCGCTCTTCGGGTCCACCCAGTAGCTCGGCGCGATCATCTGGTTCGACGTCAGCGCCGTGATCACGTTGCCCACGACCTCGCGCTGATCGAGACCGAGCTCCGCCGCGCGCTCGCGGTTGATGTCCAGGCGCAGCGACGGGTAATCGAGATCCTGCGGAATGAAGACGTCGCTGGCGCCGGGCAGCTTCCGGATGTCGGCCGCGAGATCGGTGGCCGTGTTGAACACGGCGTCGAGATTCGATCCGCTGAGCTGGACGTCGATCGGCGCCGGCAGCCCCTGGTTCAGGACGGCGTCGACCATGCCGCCCGACTGGAAGTACGTGCTCAGGTGCGGCAGCTCGCTGGCGATCGCGCGTCGCGTGCGCTCCATGTACTCGTAGCTGCCGACGCGGTGGTTCTCCTTGAGCGCCACCTGCACGGTCGCCGTGTGCGGCCCGGCGTTGCTCGTGTAGATCGACGAGAAGCCCGGCTGGACGCCGATGTTCGACGCGATGAGGTCCAGATCCTCCGGCGCGACGACCTTGCGCACGAGCGCTTCGACGCGATCGACGTCGCTCGTCGTGACCTCGATCCGCGATCCCGTCGGCGACTTCACGTTGATGACGAACTGGCCGGCGTCGGTGCGCGGGAAGAACGCGACGCCGAGGAGCGGATAGAGCAGCAGGCTCACCAGGAACAGCGCCGTGATTGCCGCGACGACGAGCCGCGGCGCGACGAGCGCCTTTCGCACCGTCTGCTCGTACCAGGTCAGCAGCCGGCCGAATTGAGCGGCGAACGCGGCGTTGAAGCGCTGGCCGAACGACAGCTTCACGCCCGGCACGGCGTTCGCGCCTTCGGGATGCCCGGCCGGATCGTGAGTGCCGGGTTCGGCCGGACCGTGACCCTTCATCAATCGCGCGCAGAAGAGCGGCACGACCGAGCACGCGACGAAATACGACGCGACGAGCGACAGGACGACCGACAGCGCCAGCGCCGAGAACAGGAACCGGCTCACGCCGTAGAGGAACGTCACCGGGAAGAACACGACCGAGCTCGTGAGCGTCGCGGCGAGCACGGCCATCGCGACTTCCTCGCCGCCCTTCTCGGCCGCGATCTCGGGCGGCTCGCCCATCTCCAGGTGCCGGAAGATGTTCTCGAGCACG
The DNA here is from genome assembly GCA_020073005.1 of Terriglobia bacterium. Lineage (GTDB taxonomy): Bacteria > Acidobacteriota > Vicinamibacteria > Vicinamibacterales > CAVVIG01 > SRVP-36. Next base: position 71,600 of record JAIQFX010000044.1, read on the forward strand.
ATGACGGCGTTGTCGATCAACCGCGAGAACACCAGCGCGAGGCCGGCGAGAATCATCGTGTTGATCGAGCTGCCGCCGAAGTAGAGCATGATGAACGCGGCGAGCGCCGAGAGCGGAATCGACAGGAACACCGCGACCGTCGCGCGGAAGCTGCCGAGGAAGACGAGCACCATCACACCGGTCAGCAGCAGGCCGACGCCGCCTTCGCGCACGAGCGTCTCGATCGCGCGCTTGACGAAGAGCGACTGATCGAACACGACCGACGGCACGAGCTGCGACGGAACGTCCACGAGCCGGCCGACGAGGTCCTTGATGCCGTCGACGACGGCGATCGTGTTCGTGTCGCCGCCCTGCTTCATCACCGGCAGGTAGACAGACGGCTGGCCGTCCACCTTCACGACGTTGACCTGAATCTGGTGGCCGTCCTCGGCCCAGCCGACGTCGGAGACGCGGACGGTCGACTGGCCGACGGCTTTCAGCGGGATCTGATTGATCTCGGGAATGGTCCGGAACTGGCTGTTGGTGAAGATCGTGTAGTCGAACGGCCCGAGCTTGACGTCACCCGACGGCAGAATCAGGTTGGCGTTGTTGACCGCGCGGACGACGTCCATCGGGCTCATCTCGTACGCGTGGAGCTTCGACGGATCGACGTAGACCATGATCTGCCGGTACTTCCCGCCGAACGGCGGCGGAATCGACGCGCCCGGTACGCTCGCGAGCTGGTTGCGGACGGTGAACTGCCCGAGGTCGCGCAGCGCGGTCTCGTTCAATCCTTCGCCCTTCAGCGTGATGAGGCACACGGGCAGGCTCGACGCGTCGAACTTCTGCACGATCGGCGGCAGCGTGCCCGGCGGCAGCCGTCGCAGGTCCGCCATCGCGAGGTTCGAGATCTCGTTCACGTCGGAGTCGGCGTCGGTGCCCGGCTGGAAATACACCTTGATGATGCTGACGCCCGGGAGCGACCGCGACTCCATGTGATCGATGCCGGCGCCCAGCGTGAAGAAGCGCTCGAACCGCCCGGTGATGTCGGTCTCGATCTGCTCGGGCGGCATGCCGTTATAAAACGTCGCGACGACGACTTCGGGAATGTTGATGTTCGGAAACAGATCGACCGGCATCCGCACCACGCTCGTCAAGCCGATGACGATGACGATGAGGCAGATGACGACGATCAGGTACGGATTGCGGATCGAGAAACGCGCCATTACGGTTTTCCTTCCGCGGCCTGGGTCTCGCTGACCTTCGGCGTGGCGGCGGTGCCGGCTTTCAACTGACTGCGGCTGCCGACGACGACGAGGTCGTTTTCAATCAGCCCCGAGGTGATTTCGACGCGATCCGGCAGCTCGAGGCCGGTCTTCACCGCGCGGCGCTCGAGCGTGCCGCCGTTGACGACCATCACGCTGGTCTTCTGTTCGTCACGATCGAGCGCCTGCACCGGCACGATCAGCGCGCCCGTGATGCGATCGAGCGCGATGTCCGCGTACGCGTACATGCCGGGAATCAATTCGAGGTTCGCGTTGGCCACGTCCACCTCGGTCTCCATCGTCCGGGTATCGGCGCTGAGTCTTTCGGCGAAGCGCGCGATCTTTCCGGGATACGTGCGGCCGAGCGCCTGCACGCGCACGTCGACCGGTTCGCCGAGCCGGATGCGCGTGACGGCGGATTCGGGAACAGGAATCGTCAGGCGGAGCAGCCGGTTCTCCGACAGCCTGACGATCGGCATCGTCTGCGTCTGCGACGCGGTGCCGGCCTGAATCATCGCGCCGGTGTCGGCGTAGCGATGCGTGATCACGCCTTCGAACGGCGCCGTGATGCGCGCGTACGCGAAGAGCGTCTGCGTCTTGTTCTGCGTCGCTTTCGAGACCTCGAGTTGCTGTTCGGCAGCGGCGAGCGTGGCCTGAGCCGTCGCCACCTGCGCTTCGGCGATGCGATCGCGCGCCGTGGCATCGTCGACGTCCTGCTGCGCGACGAGGTTGGGCCGTTCCTTGATGACGGCGGCCAGCCGCGTCGACGAGAGGTGCGCCACCTGGTGCGCGGACTCCGCGCGTTCGAGATCCGCTTTCGCGCGGCGGATCTCTTCGGCGTTCCGCCGGACGGCGGCATCGTCCTGGCGCATTTCGTCCTGCAGCTCGGGAATCTCGAGCACCGCGAGCAGCTGTCCCGCCTTCACGCGGTCGCCGACGTCGACCCCGATCGATTTCACGTAACCGGCGACCTTCGCGTGGACGTCGATCTCCTGGTACGGCCTGAACTCGGCCGCCAGCGACAGCGTCTGCGTCAGGTCGCCGCGCGCGACCCTGGCCACCGCGACGGTCGGCGGCGCCGCGGCCGACTGATTGTCGGCGGCGCGCGTGGAGGAACAGCCGGCGCTCGCCAGCGCGACGCCGAGGATGACAGCCGTAACGTGTGTCGTCGTCATGTGCGATGTACCTTTGAACCGTTGATGATCGCGCGGAGCCCTTCGATGGAAAACTCCGCCGATTTGCAGAAGTCGATCACTCGCTGCTCGCGCGCCTGCATTTCCTGCGCGACCCAGGGAATCTCGGCCGCGATCGCCGGCGGGATGCTCTGCAGGCCGTGACAGTCGCCGAAGAGCATGTCTCCCGTCCGCACGCTCAAGCCGGCGACTTCGACGGGCTCGCCGAAATCGACGATGTGCACGTACGCGTGCGAGACCGAAATCGATCCGGCGAACAACTGCAGGCCCGTGCGGCCGACGCCGTCGAGATCGCGCACCGCGCCGTTGGTCGCGTACGCGTGGCAGTCGAGCGCGCGGAGGATGTTGGCGTGCACCTCGCCGACGAGCGCGCCGCGGCCGATGAAGTCGTCGACGTCCTGGACGACGATGATGCGCGGCGCCGGCACCGTGCCGATATAGGTCCACCAGTCGGTGCGGTCGAAGTAGTTGTGGCCGACGGGCGGCGGCGTCGACGCGCGAATGCGCGCCGTGACCGCGTGACCGACCACCGGCGCCTGGCGTTCGAACAGGCAGCGGATGCGGCCGTCGGTGAACCCCTCGTTGCGGAGCCGGACGTCGAACGTTTCGATGGCATTCGCGATGGCGCAGCCGTCAAGTCGGCGAAGCGCGGTCGCGAGACCGGCGTCGAGTGCGTGCATGAATGAGACTCCTCGCGCAGTCCGCCTGCGGCGGACACTACCGAACACGAGTCCGCCTGAAGGCGGACACTACGGCGGAGAAATGGACCAGTCGTGGCGGCCGGCTTCAGCCGGCTCCGGTCCTAGGCGAGGGGCGGCGCGCGAAGCGCTTCGGGCGGAGCGGTTTCCGGCGAGGGAACGGGATCGCGGTCGGCGACGGGGCACACGCGCTCGATCGTGGGCGTCGGCGCGGCGAGCGGCTCGCTCGAGGCGACCGGGCGCGGCATGTCGATCAGGATCTTCGAGGGCGGACAGTCCGCCGACTTGCTGAACGACGCGGTCAGGGTTGCGGCCGTCGATCGTTGGTCGAGCTGCTGGTACACGCGCGTCAGCGAGGGCACGCACAGCAGGACGAGCACGAGCAGCGCGGCGAACGGATGGCGCACGAAACTCACTCTACGTCCGTTAGCCGTTCAAAAGCAACGGTTTGGCCTGTAGCGTGTTCCTTACTCGGGGTCGCGAATCACCCCTCGCGAACTTCTGGCTCGAGGCGGATCGGCGTCGAGAGCGACGCCGAAACGAGACACGCCTTCTCGCTCTTCTCCATGACGCGCAAGGCCCGCGCGTGATCCGTGCCCGGGGCGACGGTCATCCGCGGGCGCAGGACGATCTCGGTGAACCGCGTGACGCCGTCCACACGATCGACCGTGCCCGCGATGTCGACGTCGAGCGCCGTGAACTGCACTTTCGACAGGGCGGCGACCGAGCGGAGCGTCAGCATGAAGCACGTCTCCACGGCCGCGAGCAGCAGATGCTCGGGACTCCACGCGTCGCCGGGGCCGTCGAAGTCCTTCGGCGCCGCCGCGGACAGCTCGGGCAGCCCGTTGGTCGTCAGCCGGACGTATCCCGTGGGTCCGCCCGCGAGGTGCGCGTCGTAATGATGAGGAAAGGGTTGCATGAGGCCGAGGTCTCCTTCAGTGCGCGATGGGACTGCGCTGATCGGGCACGCCCGCCGATCGCAGAATCGACATCATCGGGCACCAGCCCGTGAACGCCGACTGCGTGAGGTTTACGCCGACGAACAGCGTGAACCACAGAAAGTACGGATGCACGAACATGCCGAGCAGCACGCTCGCGGCGACGAAGACGCCGGCGATCAGCCGGATCATCGGTTCAACGGTCATGATAATGCTCCTCTCCGGTGCGTCAGGTAATACGTGATCGGAACGGTCATGCGCGACAGCAGCAGCGACGCGACTTCGCCCGCCATCAGCGAGATGGCGAGGCCTTGAAAGATCGGATCGAACAGGATGACGGCCGAGCCGGCGATGACGGCGGCCGCGGTCAGCGCCATCGGTCGGAACCGCACGGCCCCGGCGTCCACGACGGCGGCTTCGAGCGGCATGCCGTCCCGCACGCGCAGCTCGATGAAGTCCACGAGGATGATCGAGTTGCGGACGACGATGCCCGCGCCGGCGATGAAGCCGATCATCGACGTGGCCGTGAAGAACGCGCCGAGGAGCGCGTGCGCGGGCAGAATGCCGACGAGCGAGAACGGAATGGCCAGCATGATCGTCAGCGGCGTGATGAACGACTGGAACCATCCCATGATGAGGATGTAAATCAGGACCAGCACGGCCGCGAACGCGATGCCGAGATCGCGGAAGACCTCGTACGTGATGTGCCACTCGCCGTCCCACTTCATCGCGTACTTCGAGCTGTCGAACGGCTGGCGCGTGTTGTAGACCTCGAGGCCGTAGCCCTCTGGAAACCTGATCGACCCCAGCGCCTTGTTCATCTGCAGAATCGCGTAGACCGGACTCTCGATCGATCCGGCGACGTCGCCCGTCACGTACGTCACCGGAAGCAGGTTCTTGTGATAGACGCTCTGCTCCTCGACCGCGGGCACGGCGCGCGTCAGCTCGCCGACGGCGACGGACTGCAGACCCCGGAGGCGAATCGCGCGGACGGCGTCGAGCGATCCGCGATCCTCGCGCGGGAGGCGCAGCACGATCGGCACGTCCTCGCGGGCGCGCGGATCGTGGAGCAGGCCGGCGGCCGCACCGGATCCGGCCATGCGCACGACGGCCGCAACGCTCGACGGCGCGACGCCGGCGGCGGCGGCCTTCTCGGTGTCGACGTCGAGCTGCCACTTCGGCCGCGCGGACTCGACGTACCAGTCCGCGTCGACGACGCCGGCCGTGTGCTCGAACGTCGCGCGGACCTGTCGCGCGAGATCGAGGCGGCGTGCGGCATCGGGTCCGTAGACTTCGGCAACCAGCGTCTGCAGCACCGGCGGACCCGGCGGCACTTCGACGACCTGAAGATGCGCGCCGAGGCGCTCGGCGACCGGCGCGAGCGAGACGCGGATGCGCTTGGCGATCGCGTGGCTCTGCTCGCGGCGCTCGTCCTTGCCGACGAGCAACAGCTGCAAATCCGCCAGGCTCGGATCGCGGCGCAGGAAGTAGTGCCGCACCAGCCCGTTGAACGTGTACGGCGCGGACGCGCCGGCGTAGCTCTGGACGCTGACGACCCGCGGATCTTTCAGCGCTTCATCGGCGAGCGCGGTCGCGACTCGTGACGTCGTCTCGAGCGAGGTGTCGTCCGGCATCCGGATCATCACCTGGAGTTCGCTCTTGTTGTCGAACGGCAGCATCTTCACCGTCACGGCGCCCACCGGCACGAGCACGACCGCGCCAAGCAGCAGCGCCGCGATCAAGGCGAGGAAGCCGGCGCGGGCGCCGGCGCGATGAATCAGCGGACCCATCACTCGGCGATAGAGCGCGGTGAGCCGATCCTCGCCGGCATCACCATGGGCGCTTTCGCGCCCATCATGAGTGGCATGGCGCTTCAGCAGGCGGACCGCCGCCCAGGGAGTCACGATGAACGCGACGACGAGCGAGAAGAGCATCGCGGCCGTCGCGCCGACCGGGATGGGCCGCATGTACGGACCCATCAGCCCGCCGACGAACGCCATCGGCAGGATCGCGGCGACGACGGTCAGCGTCGCGAGGATCGTCGGATTCCCGACCTCGTCGACGGCGCGAATCGCGACCGCCTCCAGATTTCCCCCGGCCATTCGCGCGTGACGCACGATGTTCTCGACGACGACGATCGCATCGTCGACGAGGATGCCGATCGAGAAGATGAGCGCGAACAGCGTGATGCGGTTCAGCGTGTAGCCGTAGAGATAGAAGACGAACAGCGTCAGCGCGAGCGTGACGGGAATCGCCGTCAGCACGACGAGCGATTCGCGTCGGCCGAGCGTCAGCCAGATGAGCACGGAGACCGAAAGGATGGCGAGCAGCATGTGCCAGAGCAGCTCGTTCGATTTCTGCTCGGCCGTCTCGCCGTAATTTCTCGTGATGGACAGCTGCACGTCGCCCGGCAGCGAATAGCCGCGCACGGTGTCCAGCTTCTGTTCGATCGTGCGCGTGAGCTGAATCGCGTTCACGCCCTTGCGCTTGGCAATCGTCAGCGTGACGGCGGGGAACGATTGGCCGTGCTTCGGGTGATAGCTGACGTAGTCGACCGGCTCGCCGCCGCCGTCCGTGACCGACGCCACATCGTCGAGATGCACCGGCGCGCCGCCGGCGTGGCCGACGACGATGCGCTTCAGCGACGCGATCGAGTCCGGCCACGCGCCGGCTTCGAGCCGCGTGACGGCGCCGCCGCTGACGATGTCGCCGGCGGATGTCCTCGCGTTCGCCGCCGAGAGCGCCTGCTGGACGGACAGCGGATCGAGATCGCGCGCGGCGAGCGCGGCCGGGTCGAGATCGATCGTGAGCTGGCGAGGCTGGCCGCCGGTGATCGTCACTTCGGAGATGTCCGGGACTTCCTTGAGCGTGTCATGCAGCTGCGCCGCCATTTGCCGCAGTTGCACGTGGTCGTACGGCGCACCCCACAGCGTGATCGCCATCACCGGCACATCGTCGATCGAGCGCGCCTTCACGAGCGGAAGCGAGACGCCCGGCGGCAGGCGATCGAGATTCGCGGACAGCTTCTGATTCAGGCGCACGAGCGCCTTCTCCTCGTCCTGGCCGACGAGAAAACGGACGACGACCATCGCGCGGCCGGCGCTCGACGTGGAATAGAGGTACTCGACGCCCGGCACTTCCCAGAGCAGCTTCTCCATCGGCCGCGTCACGCGCTGTTCGACTTCGCCCGGCGACGCGCCCGGCATCTCGACGAACACGTCGATCATCGGGACGATGATTTGCGGCTCTTCCTCGCGCGGCAGCGCGACGACGGCGTAGACGCCCATCAGAAGCGACGCGAGGATGAACGCGGGCGTCAGCTTCGAATGGATGAACGCGCCGGCGAGTCGCCCCGCCATGCCGACGTGACGTGTCATCGGCGATCTCCGGTCACGCGCGCGCCGTCGGTCAGCGCGGGCGATGGCGTGGCGACGAGCGGTTCGCCAGTGGTCAGGCCCGAAAGAATTTCAATTCTCTCGTCGGTCGCTGGCCCGGCCGAGACCGGCCGCAGCCGCGCGTGCCCTTCACCGTCGACGGCGAAGACGAACGTCATCTGCCCGCGATGAATCACGGCCGACGCGGGAACAGTGAGCGCGTCATGCGTCTCGGCGACGATGCGCGCGCGGCCGAACGCGCCCGATTTGAGCGCCGGCGACAGCGGCACGTCGATCTTCGCGATGAACCCGTGACCGGTCGGATCGAGGCGCGAGATTTCGGACACGCGCCCGGCCTGCCAATCCTTTGCCGCGGACTCGTCCAATCGGATCTGCACCTGCTGTCCGACGGCGAGGCCGCTCGCGCGCGACTCGTCGAGCCGGACTTCCAGCCGGAAAGACGATGTGTCTTCGAGCGTCAGCAGCGGCGCGCCCGGTGTCGCGAGCGTTCCGGGATCGACCGCGCGGTCGGCGACGATGCCGTCGAACGGCGCGGTCAGCGTGGTGTACGAGAGCGCGATCGCCGCGCCGTTGACCGACGCCTCGGCGGCCTTCAGCCCCGCGGCCGCTTCGGCCGCATGCGCGTCCGCGCCGGCCACGCGCGCTTCGGCCGCACGCAGCGCGGCGACGGCTTCGTCGAGCTCCTGCGCGGTCGCCGATCGCGTCGCGGCGAGACGGCTCATGCGATCGTGAGTCGCCGACGCCAGCATCAGCCCGGCGGCGGCGCCTTTCTGCTCGGATTCCGCGCCGCGGATCGCCTGCTGCGCCGCCGTCAGCGCGGCGGCGGCGCGATCGGACTGCGCGCGCATCTCGCGGCTGTCGAGCACGACGAGCACCTGACCCTGCCTGACGCGATCGCCGGGACGGACGCGGACTTCGGCGATGGGCGCCATCACGCGGCTCGCAATCGCCGACGTCAAACGCGCGCGCAGCACGCCGCCGGCTTCGACGTGCGACGGAATGCGCGCGGCTTCGGCGCGAACGATCGTCGCCTCGACCTTCGGCGTCGTCTCGGTGATCGGAGCTTTCGCCGAAGGCGCGGCGCACGCGATCGAGAGGGCGGCGATGGATAAAAAAACGATCAGAGGTTTCACGTTCAGGCCTCGCATGATTACGGTTTCCGTCCGACCGCACGATCGAGCATCGCGCGGCTGACCACGGCGTCCACGAGGGCGTTGATGCGCTGCGACTCGGCGTCGAGCACGGCGGACGATGCGCGAAGCACGTCGGTCGCGCCGGCGACGCCCGCGTCGAACCGGTTCCGGATGATGCGTTCGCTCTCGCGCGCCTGCGCGACGGTGGCCTGTCCGACGGCCTGCCGGGCGCGGGCCGATTCGAGGCGCCGCAGCGCCGTGACGATCTCGACCTGCGCGGCCGCGCGCGCTTCGTCGCGATCCAGCCGCGAGCGCGTCGCGGTCTCGGCCGCGGCCTGCACGTGCGCGCGCTCGGCGCCGCCGAGCGACAAATTCCATCGCAGCTCGGCGCCGACGATCCACGACGACGCGCGATCGGTGAGCTGCGTGCCTGCGACTTCGTAGCCGGCCTGCGCACCCACTTGTGGAAACCACGCCGCGCGGGCGAGCGTGCGGCCCGTGTCCGCGAGCTGCTCGGCCGCCGCGCTCCGGCGGAGATCGGGACGCGACGCGTCGGCTTCGGCGAACAGCGCCGCCAGCGACGACGCACTGGTCTCGCCCGGTGCCGGCGGTGGCTCCTGCACGGCGAACTCGCGGTCGATCGGCGATCCCATCAAGCGGTTCAGTTCGGCGCGCGCGACGGCGTAGTCGCCGGCCGCCTGAATGCGCCGCTGCCGCACGTCGGCGAGGTGGACGGCCAGCGCGAGGACGTCGGCGTCGGTCATCGTGCCCGCGTCCCGGCGCCGTTCGGCGCGCGCGACGTCTTCCTGCGCCGCGGCGATCGCGCCGTCGGCGGCGCGCGCCATCGCGTCGGCGGCGACCGCGCGGCCGTACGCCTGGCTCACCGCGACCGCGAGGCCGGACGCCGCTTCGTCGGCGCCGAGGCCGGCGATGTCCTGCTGCAGCCGGGCCGACCGCACCGAGGCGCGCGTCCGCCCCGCGTCGAAGATCTGTTGATCGATGGAGAAGGCGCCGCGGAAGAATCCCGTCGGGTCCGGCGAGTTGAGGGCGTCGATGGCGAAGTTGGCCGCGCCGAACTTGCGCGCGGAGAGCAGCGAGCTGAACACGAAGACCGGCTGATCGCCGCGCTGCCACGATTCGGTGAACGAGACGCGCGGGAAGAATCCGGCGCGCGCTTCGGTGACGTGGGCCGCCGATTCGCGCGCGGCCGACTGCGCGCCCAGCAGCGAGCGATTGTGCGCAAGCGTTTCCTGTACGGCCTGCTCGAGCGTCAGCGGCGTCTGGGCCCGCGCCGTCGAGGGCGACAGTGCCAGGGACGCGAGCACGGCGAGGCGGGTGAGGCGCAAAACGGGGCTCATCGTGTGTACAGATTCAAACGGGGCGATTTGGTGACACGGCTACAATGGCCGCGTCGAATCGCGCTGTGACCAAAACACGGAATTCGCATCTCTCCCCTGAAGAGAACGACACGAGCGACACGCGCGTAGCGGAGTGCGCGCGTCTGGTTCGTCAGGCCGCCGCCGGCGATCGCGACGCCATGGAGCGTCTGCTGATGCAGGCGCAGGAGGTGGCGTTCCGCTTCAGCTTTCTCGTCTGCGGCCATGCGCAGGACGCGGAAGACGTCATGCAGGATGCCTTGCTAAAGACGTACCGTCACATCGGGCGCATCCGCGAGCCCGAGCACTTCCGGACCTGGCTGTACAAGACCGTGCGCAACACGTGTCTGATGAAACGCCGCCGACGCGTGGACGAACCGTCGCATCTGCTGTCGATCGAGCAGGGCGGACCGGCGTCGGGCGACGGCTTCACGGCGGTCGATGTGGAAGATCCGGCGCAGGGACCGGACGAAGCGGCGATGAATACGTGGCTCGGCGAGCGCCTGCGCGCCGCGCTGAAGGCGCTGCCGCCGTCGTATCGCATGATCGTGTTCCTGCGCGAAATGGAAGGGCTCTCGACGCGCGAGGTCGCGAAGGTGACCGGCATCTCCGAAGCGAACGTGAAGACGCGGCTGCATCGCGCGCGCGGGATTCTACGAGAGCAGTTGGAGGATGTATGAAGGCCGGTGACTGCGCGGCGATCCTCGCGCATATCTCCGCGTACCTGGACGGCGAGCTCGAGGCGACCGAGTGCGACGCGATCGAGCGCCACTGCCGCGAGTGCGATTCGTGCGCGTCGGTGGTCGCAGGTCTGCGTCACACCGTCGGGCTGTGCCGCGAGGCCGGGAGCGCGCCGCTGCCGGACGTCGTGCGAGCGAAAGCCCGTGAGAGCGTGAAGAAGCTGCTCGCCGAAAAGAAGTCGTAGGGCGAGCCTTTCAGGCGAGCCCGCCCGCTGGTGGCTGGGGACGGGTGGCTGGGGCTGATATACGATGCTCGCCACGCATGCCTGACCTGGCGCCAGAGGCCAAAGCCCGCGAGCAGATCGACGCGCTCCTCACTGCCGCCGGCTGGACGCTGCAGGACTACACCCGTTTCGATGGCTCGGCGTCGCGCTTCATCGCGCTGAGAGAGATACCCATCACGCGGGGCCGTTGCGACTATCTATTACTTATAGATAAGAATCCGCTCGGCGTCATCGAGGCCAAGAAGGCCGGGACCAGGCTGTCGATGGTGGCGGAGCAGTCGGCGTTCTACGGCGCCAACCTGCCGGATTTCCTTCAGCGCCCGATCGGACCGTTGCCGTTCTACTACGAGTCAACCGGCATCGAGACGTTCTTCCGCGACGCGCGCGATCCGGATTCGCGATCGCGCCGTGTCTTCGCGTTCCATCGCCCGGAGACGCTTCTTGAATGGTCCGGCGAAGCCGACACGCTCCGCGCGCGACTGCGGACGCTGCCGCTGCTCGCCACCGATGGGATGCGCGGCTGCCAGATCGAAGCGATCACCAGCCTCGAGAAGTCGTTCGCCGGCGCCAGGCCGCGCGCGCTGATCCAGATGGCGACCGGCGCGGGCAAGACGTACACCGCCTGCGCGTTCATCTATCGGCTCATCAAGCACGCCGGCGCGCGGCGCGTGTTGTTCCTCGTCGACCGTTCGAACCTCGGCCGGCAGGCAACGGCGGAATTCCAACAGTTCGTCACGCCGGAGACCGGCCGCAAGTTCACCGAGCTGTACAACGTGCAGCACCTGATGTCGAATCAGCTCGACTCGGTCTCGCGCGTCACGATCTGTACGATTCAGCGGTTGTATTCGATGCTTCGCGGCGAAGAGCTGCCCGAGGAGATCGACGAGATCTCGGGATTCGAGCTGGCTGCCGCCGATGGCCGCGAGCGGGAAGTGAGGTACAACCCTTCGATCCCCATCGAGACGTTCGACTTCATCGTCACCGACGAGTGCCATCGGTCCATCTATAACCTGTGGCGGCAGGTGCTCGAGTACTTCGACGCGTTCCTCATCGGCCTCACCGCGACGCCGTCCAAGCAGACGATCGGGTTCTTCGATCAGAACCTGGTCACCGAGTACAACCACGAGCGCGCCGTCGCCGACGGCGTCAACGTGGGCTACGACGTCTACCGCATCAAGACGCAGGTCACCGATCAGGGCGCGACGGTCGAGAAGGGCTTTTACGTAGACAAGCGCAACAAGGAGACGCGCGTTCTCCGCTGGCAGCAGCTCGACGAGGACCTCACGTACGGCGCGGGCGACGTCGATCGCTCCGTTGTCGTGCCGTCGCAGATTCGGACCGTCGTTCAGGCGTTCAAGGACGCGCTGTTCACCGAGCTGTTCCCGGGCCGGACGCTCGTCCCCAAGACGCTCATCTTCGCCAAAGACGACTCGCACGCCGAGGACATCGTCCGCATCGTGCGCGACGTGTTCGGCAAGGGCAACGACTTCGCGAAGAAGATCACGTACAAGACGTATAACGTCGAGACCAAGCGTATCGAGAAGTCCGAGAACCTGATTCAGGAATTCCGCACGTCGCCGCAGCTTCGCATCGCCGTGACCGTGGACATGATCGCGACCGGGACGGACATCAAGCCGCTCGAGTGCCTCGTGTTCCTGCGCGACGTGCGCAGCCGCGTCTACTTCGAGCAGATGAAGGGCCGCGGCACGCGCGTCCTGACGCCGACGGATCTGCAGGCGGTGAGCGGCGCCGACGCCCGCGCCAAGACGAACTTCATCATCGTGGACGCCGTCGGCGTGTGCGAGAGCGACAAGACCGACTCGCGTCCGCTCGAGCGGCAGCGCACGGTGAAGTTCGGCCAGCTCATGCTGGGCGTGTCGCTCGGGAAGCGCGACGAGGACACGCTGACGACGCTTGCCGGCCAGACGCTCGCCGAGATGTCGGGAGCGCTTCTGCGCGCCATCGATCCGGATGCGATCGCGCAGAAGGCCACCGGTCGAGCGGGCGCCAGCCCCTCGGAAGTGCTGCCCGAGCCGTTCGAGGCCGCGCGGAAGGCGCTCGCGAACGAGGCGTGCGCGCCGTTCGACAAGCCGGCGCTGCGCGACATCCTCGCCAAGGCGAAGCAGGACGCCGAGCAGACCATCGACACCGTGACGATCGACGCCGTTACGGAGCAGAGCTTCGACGCGGCGGCGAAGGACAAGGCCGAGAGCCTCGTGACCAGTTTCCGCGCATATATAAAGGAGCATCACGCCGAGATCACCGCTCTGCGGATTCTCTACAGCCGGCCGTACGCGCAGCGGCTGACCGAGCCAATGCTGAAGGAGCTGGAGCGGAAGCTGCGCGACACCAACGCGACGTGGAACGAGGAGCTTCTCTGGAAGGCGTTCGCGACGACGGCGCCGCAGAAAGTGAAGGGGCGTTCGGCCGTGAACCGCTTCGCCGATCTCGTCCCGCTCGTGCGTTTCGCGCTCGAACAGCAGCCCGTGCTCGAGCCGTTCGCCGA
>JAIQFX010000131.1 GCA_020073005.1 Terriglobia bacterium
ACGACGTGTAGGCGATCGACTTGCCGTCGGGCGACCAGCGCGGAAACACGTTCAGCGTCCTGCCGAGCGTCACGCGCGTTTGTCCGTCGCCGTCGTAATCGGAGATGTAGACCTCTTTCGTGTCGCGCTTCTCCACGGTCCCGGTCATCCGCTCGCCGTCCCGATCCGAATCGAACGTCAGCTTCGAGCGCGCCACGCCCTTCAACGCGCGCTGCGACGCGTGGAGTTCGTCCGAAATCGTGTGCGCGATGCGGCGGGCGTTGGTGCCGTCGTACTGCCGGCTGTAGGCCGACTGGCGCGTCCGCGCGTTGAAGAGGCGCAACTCGACGTGGACGCCGGCGCCGGCTTTCTGCACCGTGCCGATGACGAGGCCGTCGGCGTTGAGCTCGCGCCACCGATCGAAGGGGACATCGGCGAACGACGTCGCGCGCGGAATCGACGCGTACGTGTCGCGCGGAATGAACGCGAACTCGTGCTCGAAGTTCAGATCGTCCCAGAGCACCTGGCCCAGGGTTTTCGCGGCGGCGGCGACGTCCGCCTCGGTCCCGATCGCGATGAAGTCCGGGATGGCGAGTCGCGGAATCGAGCCGCCCTCGCTCGTGATCGTCGTCGTGATGTCGGTCGGCTGCTGGGACGTTGGTGGTTGTTGACTGGCCGGCGGCTGCTGCGCGATCGGTCCCGCGCCAAGCACCGCGACCGCGACAAGCCCGGAGAGCAACGTCATCGACCAGTTCCGAAACATCAGGCGCCTCACTTGAATTTTTGGAAGTTGAGGTGCATGCCCAGCGTCGGGTTGGGGTATGCGTCGGGGAGCGGGGGAATCGTCTTCGTCATCACCACGGCGCGCAGCGCGGCGATGTCCAGCGTCGGGTTGCCGCTGCTGATCTCGACGGACGAGTTCACGAGGCTGCCGTCGCGTTTGATCGTGAACTGCACCTTGACCTCGCCCGTGAACGGCTGACTCTGGTCCCAGTTCGATCGAATCCGCTCGATCATCAGCAGGAGGTAGTCCTGGCAGCAGAAGTTCTCGACGTCGAGCGACGAGCCGGATCCCGGTCCGCCGCCGGACGCCAGGCCGAAGCCCATCCCGCGCGCGCCGGTGATCGCGAGCGAGGTCCCGAAGCTCGGTTCGGCGCCCTTTGTCGGCGTGCGTCCCTTCGCCTCATCCGGCGCCTGCTTCACCGTCGCCGGCGCGGCCTTCGTCTGTTTCACGTTGGGCCGAGGCAGTGTCATCGCAGGCGCTTTGGCGGCCGGCGGCGTGATGGCCTCGCGCCTGGGCGCTTCCTCGGGCGGCCGCTGCACCTGGACGGGGCGTCCGCCCACGGCCGTCATGCCGCCGTTGCGCGGGCCGTCGCCTCCACCGCTGAGCGAAATCGTCATCGTGACGCGCGGCGCAGTCGCCGGACGGCGCAGCCAGTTGCCGGGCGCCAGAATCACCGCAGTCGCCAGGGCGCCGTGCAGCGCGAGCGACGCCAGCACCATCCACTGGAGCCCGGCCGGCGGCTGCATGCGATCGCGGAGCACATCGGTGACGTCCACGTCATCGTTCCCCGGGCATCCGCGTGACGATGCCGATCGTCTCCACGCCGGCTTTCTGCAGCTCACTGAAGACGTCCATCAGATCCTGGAACTGCACGCCGCCGTCACCGCGCAGGTAGACCTGCTTCTGCTTCGCCGTTTCCATCTTCTGCCGTATCCGCTCCTTCAGGATCTCGGTATGGATCGGTTCGTCGCCGAGATAGACAATGTGCGATTGCCGGTAGGCGAGGGGCACAGTGAGAAAGATGCGCTCGCCCTCGATCTGGGAGGCGCGACTCGTCACGGGCAGCTTCACGTCGACCCCGCGCTGGATCATCGGCGCGGTCACCATGAAGATGATCAGCAGCACGAGCATCACGTCGACGAGCGGGACGACGTTGATTTCCGCGAGCGACGTGGCCACGCGGCGCCCGCGGCCGAGCCGGCTCGGACCCGCGCTCGCGGCCACCACCTTCGGCATTACGTGAAGTTCCTTTCCGCGATGTTCAGAAACTCCATGGCGAAGTCATCCATTTCCGATGCGAACAGCTTCACGCGCTGCGTGAGGCCGTTGTAGAAGTAGACCGCGGGAATCGCCGTGAACAAGCCGGCGGCTGTCGCGACGAGCGCTTCCGCGATACCCGGCGCCACGACGCCGAGATTCGTCGAGCCTGTCTGGCCGATGCCCTCGAACGCGCTGATGATGCCCCACACCGTGCCGAACAGCCCGATGAACGGGGCGATGCTCGCGGTCGTCGCCAGGAAATTCACCCGGTGCTCGAGCTTGTTGACTTCGACGGCGGAGGCGCGCATCAGCGCGCGATCGACCGCGGGCAGACTCTTGAGAGTTGGACGTCCGGCGGCCCCGCGTGGATTGGATGCGGCGCCGACGGCGTCGGGCGTCGTCGACGTATGTCGGAGTTGCGCGGTGAGCTCCGCGTAGCCGGCCTGGAACAACCCGACGAGCGGACTGGCCGCGAGCGAACTGCAGACCGCCTGCACTTCGGAGAACTTGTTGCTCTTGCGGAAGACTTCGAGAAACTGGGCGGTCTGGCGCGCCGCGCGCCGGAAGGTCCAGAGTTTGTGCAGAATGATCCCGAGCGAGACGACCGAGGCTAACCCGAGAACGATCAGGACGCCCTGGGCGATGCCTATGCGCCCGGAGGCGAAGACGAGACGTACAAGACTAGGACCCGACTCCTCGGGTGTGGCCGCGCCCTGCGCCTGCACGAGCAGCGCGAGCAGCGGGCCTCCAAGCGTGCGCAAACGGCCCTCCGCAACATAGCAGTGCGCCGCTGGGACAGCGCGATTGCCGAACTGTATCATGCCGTGAAATAGCTGTCAAACCTATGTTACGATTGGAGTTCTCGCGCTTTCTCAAATGCTTCGCTTTCTTCGTATCACGCACCTGGCCGTGATCGACTCGGTTGAAGTCGAATTCGATCCGGGCCTGAATGTCCTCACCGGAGAAACCGGAGCGGGCAAGTCGATCCTCGTCGAAGCGGTCGGACTGCTGCTCGGCGGCCGCGCGTCCGGCGATCTCGTTCGCACGGGTGAAGACCTGGCCACGATCGAGGCGATCTTCGAGCACGCCGGCGAGGAATTGCTGGTGCGTCGCGAGATCACCTCGCAAGGGCGCAGTCGCGCGTTCATCAACGGGGCGCTCGCGACGGCCGGCGCGCTGAAAGATCTGTCCGTCCGGCTCATCGAGTTGCACGGCCAGCACGAGCATCAGACGCTGCTCGATCCCTCGACGCACCTCGACGTGATCGACACCTACGGCGCGCACGACAGCGCCGTTGCGGCCGTGTCGGCGGCGTTCGACGCGATGCGCGATCGGCGCGACGAGCTCGCCCGTTTGCGAGCCGCCGCGCAGGATCGCGACAGCCGCCTGGAGTTCATTACGTTCCAGCTCGCGGAACTCGACCGCGCGGCGGTGAAGGCGGGCGAGCCGGGGGAAGATGTCGAGCTTGCGGCGCTTCGCCAGGTACTGGCCAACGCGGAGCGCGTGGAGCGGCTCTGCGTCGAGAGCTACGCCGCGCTGTACGAACGGGACGATGCGATTCTGGCGGGACTGGGACAGGTGTGGCGGCGGGTCGCCGAGCTCGCGGCACTCGATCCGCAGTTTCAGCCGTACCTCGACGCGCGCGACGGGATCAAATCGCAGCTTGAAGATCTCGCGAGCTTCCTTCGCCAGTACGCGGCCGGGATCGAAGCGTCGCCCGCGCGCCTGCAGCAGGTCGAGGAGCGGCTGGCGCTTCTTGAGCGGCTGAAGCGCAAGTACGGACCGACGCTGCGCGACGTCGTCGCCCGACGCGAAGCGCTCGCGAAGGAGCGATCGGATCTGGAGCGCGGCGACGATCGCATCGCCGAGTTGGAGCGAGAGTTCGCGGGCGCCAGCGCCCGGTACGTGAACGCGGCCGAGCAGCTGTCGGCGGCCCGGAAGCGTGACGCCGTCACGTTCGCCGCGGGCGTCGTCGGCGTGCTCCGGGATCTGGCGATGGACCAGACCCGTTTCGAAATGCGCTTCGGTCCGCCGCTGACGGAAGCCGGTTGGACGGCGCGCGGGTTCGACACGGCGGAATTCTTCGTGTCGCCGAACCCGGGCGAGGATCTCCGGCCGCTGGTGCGGATTGTCTCCGGCGGGGAACTGTCACGGATGATGCTGGCGATCAAGACGCTGACGGCGACGTCGCGCCAGGGCTACAGCGACGCCACGGATCGCCCCGCGAGCGCGTCGGCGCCAGGGTTGATCTTCGACGAAGTCGATGCGGGCATCGGCGGGCGGGTCGCCGACGTCGTGGGGCGCAAGCTCCGCACGCTCGGCTCGGCGTTCCAGGTCCTGTGCATCACGCATCTGCCACAGATCGCCGCGTACGCCGACACGCAGTTCCAGATCGAGAAGCGTGTGGAAGGCGGACGCACGCACACGCGCGTGCAGCGGCTGAGCGAGAGCGGCCGAGTCGACGAGTTGGCGCGGATGCTGGGCGGCGAAGCGATTAGTGATGGCTTACGCCGGTCCGCGCATGAGATGCTCGTGGAGCGAGCCGCGAAGGCCGATGGCGGTTCCGCGCGCGGCTCGAGCGAATTGACGGCGAAGGGCGAAAGCGAAAGAGCGAAAGCGAAAGGGCGGCGAGCGACGCGAGCCCGGGAGACCGACATCTGAGCCATGGCGCGTAAGTACCTCATCGAAACGTTCGGCTGCCAGATGAACGTTCACGACTCGGAACGGATGGCTGGGCTTCTGGAGCAGGCCGGCTTCGAGGCCACTGAAGACGCCGCCGCCGCCGATGTCGTCGTCATTAACACGTGCAGCGTGCGCGAGCGCGCCGAAGAAAAGCTCTTCACGCGGCTGGGCGAGCTCCGGCAGTTGGCGTCGGCGCACGGCCACGACCCGATTGTGGCCGTGGCCGGCTGCGTGGCGCAGCAGGAAGGCGAGGCGATCCTCAAACGCGCGCCCGGGGTCACCGACGTCATCGTCGGCACGCAGGCGATTCGGCGTCTGCCGATGCTGGTGGAACAGGCGTCGGCCCGGAAGGGCCGGCGGTTCACGCCCCTGATCGACCTGGATCCGTTCGACGATGTCACGTTCCCGTTGGGAGTGACGCGGCGCGCCGATGCGGTCAAGGCGTACGTGACGATCATCGAAGGCTGCAACGAGTTCTGCAGCTTCTGCGTCGTGCCCTACACACGGGGCCACGAACGGATGCGGCCGAAGGCCGACATTCTCGCCGAGGTGGCGGAGGCCGCGGCCACGGGACACCGCGAAGTACAGCTCCTCGGACAGATCGTCAATCACTACGCGGCGCCGGACGACCCGACCTGCGACTTCAGCGGACTGCTGGAAGCGGTCCACGAGGTGCCGGGCGTCGATCGCATCCGCTTCGCGAGCCCGCACCCGCGGCACGTGACGCCGCGCTTCCTGCAGACCATGGCCGCGCTGCCGAAGGTCTGCCGGCATCTGCATCTCCCGGTGCAGTCCGGATCGACGCGAATCCTCGACGCGATGCGCCGGCGCTACACGCGCGAAAGTTACCTGGCGCTCGTCGACGAGATCCGGGCGTCGCTGCCGGACGTGTCGCTATCGACCGATATGATCGTTGGATTCCCCGGGGAGACCGTCGGGGACTTCGAGGAGACGTTGAGCCTGACGGCCGCCGTCGGGTACCACAGCATGTTCTCGTTCAAGTACTCGGCGCGGCCGAACACGCTGGCCGAGAAGCGGCTGGCCGACGACGTCACGGAAGACGAGAAGACGCGCCGGATCGTCGCGCTGCAGAGCCTGCAGCGGGAGATTCAAACCGGGCTGAACGCCCGGCTGGTCGGACAGACGGTCGACGTGCTGATCGACGCGGCGAGCCGCCGGCGCGAGACGGAGTTGTCGGGACGGACGAGCGGCAATGTCGTCGTGAATCTGCCGGGCCCCGGGGAATGGGTCGGGCATCTGCGTGCCATTCGCGTCGAGCGTGCCGGCCCGCACAGTGTCTGGGGCCAGGCGCTGGGCGGTGTCACGGGACATCGGTTTGACAGCGCCGCCGCCGGTGCCTAGGTTGTAGCCTTATATGCAAATCGAGATGACCCTCAAGGGGCTGATGGTCGACCCCATTACGAACATGCCGATCGTCATCCTGCGCGACCGGGAGGGGCAGAAGGTGCTCCCGATCTGGGTGGGCATCTTCGAGGCGAACGCCATCGCGCTGCAGATCGAGAACATCCCGACGCCGCGCCCGATGACGCACGACCTGCTGCGCAACGTCATCGAGGACCTGAAGGCGTCGGTGCAGAAGGTGGTGGTCTGCGACCTGCAGGAAAATACCTTCTACGCGCTCATCTACCTCTCGCGCAACGGCGACACGATGGCCATCGACGCGCGGCCGAGCGATGCGATCGCGCTGGCGCTGCGCACCCGGGCCCCGATCTTCGTCGAGGACACCGTGATCGACCACGCCAAGACGGTGGATTTCTCGTCCGAGCGCGCCGATGCGGACCGGCTGCACAAGTGGCTCGAGAGCCTCGACCCCGACGACCTCGGTAAATACAAGATGTAGTCTGCTAGAATGGCGGGCGTTCGGGCAGGTCGGGCGCACCCCATTCATGATCGTCGCAATCGCCAATCAGAAGGGCGGCGTGGGCAAGACCACGACGGCCATCAACCTCGCGGCGGGCCTGGCTCTGCGCGGCAAGCGCACGCTCCTCATCGACCTCGATCCCCAGGCCAACAGCACGATGTCGTTCCTCGACATGCAGCAGGTGTCGAAGAGCACGTACGACGTGTTCGCGGACCCTGCAGTCACGTTCGCGGACGTCATCCTGCCGTCGTCGGTTGCGAACCTGTCGATCGCGCCGTCCCGGATCGCGCTGGCGAAGCTGGAAGCCAAGCTCATCGGCGAGATGGACGCGCACTTCCGCCTCAAGGACAAGCTCGAGGCCGTGCGGGCGACCTACTCGCACATTGTCATCGACTGTCCGCCGACGCTCGGACTTCTGACGGTCAACGCGCTGGTCGCGGCGTCGCATCTGCTGATTCCGATCCAGTCGTCGTACTTCGCCCTCGAGGGCACCGACGACCTGCTCGAGACGATCGAGAAGGTCCGGGCGCGGCCGAACCCCGCGCTGCGCATTCTCGGCGTCGTGATCACGATGCACGACAAGCGGACGGCGCTGGCGCGCGACATCCGGAGCCAGATTCAGAAGGTCTTCGGCGGGAAGGTATTCAAGACCGTGATTACCAAGAGCGTGCGGCTGGAGGAAAGCCCGGCCTACAAGGAGTCCATCTTCACGTTCGCGCCGGACTCCACGGGGGCCACCGAGTACTACAGCCTGTGCGAGGAGGTCATCGACCGTGCCTAGACGAGGCTTGCCGGACACCATCGCGATGCGCCACGACGAGCACTACGTCGAGGCGCTGGCGGCGTCGGCGGGGGCGCCAATCGGGCGGCTGATCCCGATCGAGCAGATCGATCCGAATCCCAACCAGCCGCGGCAGGTGATGGGCGACCTGTCCGAGCTCATCGCGTCCATCGGCGAGAAGGGCATCCTGGAGCCGCTGGTCGTCCGCCAGGTCGGCGACCGGTTCCAGATCGTGGCCGGGGAGCGGCGCTATCAGGCCTCCGTCCAGGTCGGTCTCCGCGAGCTCCCGGTCGTCATCCGGGACGTCGACGAGACGGAGATGCTCGAGCTGGCCCTCATCGAGAACCTGCAGCGCAAGGATCTGACGCCGTTCGAGGAATCGGAGGCCCTGGAAGGCCTGGCGGCCCGATGCGGTTATACGCACGAGGATCTGGCCCGGCGCCTCGGCAAGTCACGGACGTCGGTCACCGAGTCGCTGGCGTTGAACGCCATGCCGGACGAGGTCCGGAATCTGTGTCGGCTGGCCGACATTTCGGCTAAGTCATTGCTCCTGCAGGTGGTTCGCCAGGAAACGGCCGAGAAAATGACCGCGCTCATCGAGAAGATGGCCAGCCAGGGCGGCGCGACGCGGCAGCAACTGCGCGAGGCGGCCGCCAAGCCGAAGGCCGGGCGGCCCAAGCACTACGTGTTTGCCTTCCGGCCGCAGACGAAACAATTCAATCTCAAGCTGAGCTTCGCGAAGAGCCGGGTCAGCCGGGAAGAAGTGGTCGAGGCGCTTGAGGCGATCCTCCGCGAGCTGCGCAAGTCGCGCTAGCGTCAGCCTGGCCCTTCGTGGCTGAATCGGTCTAAGTTAACATAACATACATTATCGGACTCTGATGGAATAGCCTGGAGAAACGTCCCCAGCCGACCCTCAGACCCTCCACGCCAGCCCCTCGCACTCCGCTCCCGGCGCTGACGCCTCGATCGGCTGTCCTTCCGGGTACCGCTCCGCTTCTCCATCCTCGCCGCGGCTGA
>JAIQFX010000045.1 GCA_020073005.1 Terriglobia bacterium
CTCGGCACGCCCGATCTCGTCGTGCGCATGCCCGAGCCGTACATCGTCCGCGCGAGCGGCCCGGACGACTTCCGGACGTTCGTCATTCCGATTCCGACGCCGCGTCCCCGCTACGTGCGCGCGCTCGAGTTTCGTCCGGGCAACGCCCGCGTCGTGCATCACGCGAACCTCGGCATCGATCGCACGCAGTCCTCGCGGCAGCTCGATCTGAAAGATCCGGAGCCCGGCTACGTCGGCGGCATGGTGCCTGACGCGCGGTATCCCGAGGGCCAGATGCTCGGCTGGACGCCGGGGCAGGCGCCGCATCCGTCGCCGCCGGGGATGGCGTGGCGGCTGGAGCCCGGCAGCGATCTCGTGGCGCAACTCCATCTGCAGCCGACCGGCAAACCCGAGCCGCTGCAGATCAGCGTTGGCATCTACTTCACCGATGACGCGCCGACGCGCAGCCCGCTCGGCCTGCGCCTTGGCAGCGAGACGATCGACATCCCCGCCGGCCGGCCCGACTACGTCGTCGCCGACAGCTACGTGCTGCCTGTCGACGTCGACGTGCTGGCCGTGCAGCCGCACGCGCACAACCTCGCGCGCCGCATGGAAGCCGCCGCGACCTTGCCCGACGGGACGACGCGATCGCTCATCGCGATCGACGACTGGGACTTCCGCTGGCAGGACGTGTATCGCTACACGACGCCGCTCCTGCTGCCGAAGGGCACGCGGCTTTCGATGCGCTACACGTACGACAACTCCGCCGGCAACGACCGCAATCCGCACCGGCCGCCGGCGCGCGTGGTCTGGGGACAGAACACCACCGACGAAATGGGCGACCTGTGGATCCAGGTCGTGCCGCGCGACGCCGCGACGCTGACGCTGCTGACGCAGGATTTCCGGCGCAAGGCGCGCGCGGAGGACCTGGCGGCGTACACCAGGCTCCTCTCGGGCGAGCCGGACAACCCGCTTCGGCACGACGCGGTCGCCGCCCTCTACCTCGACGACGGCCAGTTCGATCAGGCCATCACGCATTTCCGCCGATCGCTCGCGCTGAATCCCGCGTCGGCGTCGACGCACTACAACCTCGGGTACGCGCTGTCAGTGAGCGGCCGGCAGGACGATGCCGCGGCCGAATTCGGCGAAGCGCTTCGCCTCGATCCCGACTACGCGCAGGCGCACAACAACCTGGGCGCGGTGCTGCAGTTGCTCGGCCGCGCGGACGAAGCGCTCGCGCATTACCGCCGCGCCGTCGCGCTCCGGCCCGACAACATCGAAGCGCGCGCCAACCTCGCGCAGCTGCTCTCGGCGCACGGACTCGCGGCTGAAGCCGTGGGCGAATTTCAGCAGGTGCTCGCCGTGCGCGCCGATCATCCGCAGGCGCTCGCCGGGCTCGCGTGGGTGCGCGCGACGGCCGGCGACGATCGGCTTCGCAACCCGGCTGAAGCCGTTCAGCTGGCGGAGCGCGCGGCGGCCGTGGGCGGCCGTCGCGATCTGACGGTGCTCGATGCGCTGGCGGCCGCGTATGCGGCGGCGGGCCGGTACGACGAAGCCGTCGCGACCGTGCGATCCGGAATCGATCTCGCCGTCGCCACGGGCCGGCCGGCGGTCGTCGTCCAGCTGCGACAGCGGCTCGAGCTGTATCAACGAGGACAACCGTACCGGGTGCCGTCGCGCTGAATCTCAAGGATGCATAAAGTCGATGCCAGCGATGCAAAAAGGTGATGTTCCGCGGCCGCGTTGATCCAACTTTCCGGTTCGAATAGTGGGAATCGTCAGGGATTGCAACGTCCCCATTGACTCCCGGTACACGTCCGCGTAACCTCCCCGGGAACTCCGACCAACCCGACCTGTTTACACGCGTACTGCATGGAGGGGATAGGCATGGCGAAGAGGATTCTGTTGTCGGTCTTTGCGCTGGCGTGTCTGCTGGCGCTGCCGACGACCGCTCGAGCGCAGAGCTCGTTCGCTGGCGTCGTCAAGGACGCCACCGGAGCGGTTCTCCCAGGTGTCACTGTCGAAGCGGCGAGCGATGTGTTGATCGAGAAAGTCCGCTCGGTCTCGACCGACGCGAACGGCGCGTACAGGATTGAGAACCTGCGTCCCGGCACCTACGTGCTGACGTTCACGCTGCCGGGCTTTGCGACGGTGAAACGGGACGGCGTCGAGCTCCAGTCGAACTTCACGGCGACCATCAATGCCGAGCTCAAGGTCGGCGCGGTCGAGGAAACCGTGACGGTGTCGGGGCAGTCGCCCGTCGTCGACACGCAGAGCAACAGCAAGGCGCAGGTACTCTCGCGTGACGTCCTCGACGCGGTGCCGAGCTCGCACACGTTTCAGTCGGTCGGCCAGCTCGTCGTCGGCGTGACGCTGACGGCGCCGGACGTCGGCGGATCGCAGGCGATGCAGCAGACCTACTTCACGGTCCACGGTCTGGGCGCGGCCCAGACGTCGATCCTGAACGACGGGATGATCATCAACGGCCTGCAGGGCGACGGCGCCATCCAGACCTACTTCAATGAGGGCACCAACCAGGAAATGGTGTACCAGACCGGCGGTGGCAACGTCGACTCACCCACCGGCGGCGTCAAGATCAATCTGATCCCGAAGGAAGGCGGCAACCGCTTCTCCGGCTCGTTGTTCGAGGGGTACGAGAGCGACAAGATCCAGTCGAGCAACATGACGGACTTCCTCTCGTCGCACGGCGTCACCTCGCTCGACAAGATCGGCACCTACAGCGACACCGACCTGACGCAGGGCGGACCGATCATGAAGGACAAGATGTGGTTCTTCGGGTCCCTGCGGCTCTTCACCGTGAACAAGCCGATTGCCAGCACCTTCGTGGGCGATGGCACCAACGCCGGGGCATTGGCGTGCTACACGGGCGCCAAGTCGTGCGCGCAGGGCGTCGACCAGCAGCATCAGTACAGCGGATTGCTCCGGCTGACCTACCAGGTGAGCCCGCGCAACAAGCTGTCGGCGTACATGGACC
The DNA here is from genome assembly GCA_020073005.1 of Terriglobia bacterium. GTDB lineage: Bacteria > Acidobacteriota > Vicinamibacteria > Vicinamibacterales > CAVVIG01 > SRVP-36. Next base: position 2,975 of record JAIQFX010000045.1, read on the forward strand.
GCATCCACAAGGTGCGCGGCGCGGCCATGGGCCCAGGCGACGAGCAGACGACATCGTCGGTGCGGTGGAACTCTCCGCTGTACCTGACCAACAGCGTCAAGTGGGCGTCGACGGTGAGCAGCAAGTTGCTCGTCGAGGCCGGCTACTCGAGCAACATCGAGCGCTACAACAACCTGTACCCGGACGGCATCGAGCAGCCGACGCCGTTCGTGCCGGGCGCGACCAACGTCAACCTGGCGAACAGCGCGTGGGCGTCGGTTGTCCGCCACGTGGACACCGTCAAGAACACTCAGTGGGGCGCATCGGCGGCCGAGACCGGTCAATACCCGGACCGCTACAACGCGCAGGCCTCGGCGACCTACGTCACCGGCACGCACAGCGTGAAGTTCGGCTTCCAGGATTCGTGGGGCATCTTCAACCACACCTATCGCGCCAACGGCGACCTGTACCAGAACTACCTGAGCGGCGTGCCGTCGACGGTGACGCTGCTCGACACGTCGGTGTGGTCGGCCGAGCGCCTGAACGCGGGTCTTGGGCTCTACGGCCAGGACATCTGGACGGTCAATCGCATGACGTTGACCATCGGCGGCCGCTGGGAATACGTCAGCGAGTCGGTCGTGGGCCAGCCGCAGCAGATCGGACGCTGGGCGAACATCCCGGCGTTCGGCGATGTCCAGATGCCGACCTGGAAGACGTTCTCGCCGCGCGTCGCGGCGGTGTTCGACGTCTTCGGCAACGGCAAGACGGCGGTCCGCGTCGGATTCAACCGGTACCAGGCGGCGGCGACGACGACGTTCGCCTCCCTCTACAACCCGTCGGCGATCGTGACGGCGTCGGGCGCGTGGACCGATCTCAACAAAGATGACGTGGCGCAGGGAACGCGCGGCTGCGTGTACCTCACCCCGGGCTGCGAGATCAACTTCTCCGCGGTCGCCAACAACTTCGGCGTGGTCTCGCTGGCGAGCCCGGATTCCGGCATCCAGCGGCCATACGTCGATCAGTTCAACGTCGGCGCGACGCGCGAGGTCCTGCGCGGCGTGTCCGTGTCGTTCGACTGGTTCCACAACAACAGCAAGAACATCTGGGAGCGGAACAACATCAACTGGACCGCCGCCAGCTATCGGCCGTTGACCGTGTTCAGCCCCATCGACGGCACGCCGATCACGATGTACGACTACGTGAGCTCGGCGGTCGCGAAGAACGTCGTGCAGGTGGACACCAACGACACCGGCCTGACGCAGAAGTACGACGCATTCGAGTTCAACTTCAACGCGCGGCTGCCAGGCGGTGTCCGGCTCTTCGGCGGTTCCGCCACGGATCGGACCATCGCGAACACGTGCAGCGCGGCGGCGAACAACCCGAACTTCCTGATGACGATCGGCGGCGTGAACTACTGCGACCAGAGCCTGAGCAGCATCCCCTGGCGCACGCAGTACAAGCTCGCGGCGACCTATCCGCTGCCGTGGTATGGCGTCACGGTCAGCGGTTCGTATCAGGGGCTTCCGGGCTACCTGCTCGGCACGTCGGCCCTGACGGCCGGCGGCGCGGGCGCGCCGAACTTCACGCAGATGAGCGGTCTGGGCACGGCCTGGACCGTCACGGCGGGGACCAACTACGCGGTCTGCCCGGGCAACTCCGCCTCGCAGGGCTGCGTCGTCGGCCAGCGCGTCGTGCCGGCCTCGTTCGGCCTCGTGAGCTCGTCGCTGTCGGTGCCGCTCGTCGCGCCGGGCGTCGAGCTGACGCCGCGGTTGAACCAGGTGGACCTCTCGATCGCCAAGCGGATCAGCGTGGGCCACATCAAGATTGATCCGAAGATCGACATCTTCAACGCGTTCAACTCGAGCGACTACTTCAGCGTGCGCGGAACGACGTTCGCGCCGACCGCGGCGGCCGGCGTGTCGGGCGGCACGTATCTGTATCCGGGCAGCATCCTCCAGGGCCGCCTCGTCCGGCTCGGCGCCGTCGTGGCCTGGTAGGAAGAAGAGAAGTTAGAAGGTAGAAGTCAGAAGTCAGAAGTCAGAAGTCAGAAGTAAGGAGGGCTGGGGGGTGATCCCCTCAGCCCTTTTTTTTGTTATGGTGTACGTCATGTCCCGGTGGTTCGTCGCGCTGGCGTTGCTTGTCGGCGGGCTGCTCGCGTCCCCTGGGCAAATTGTCCACGCCGCTCCGCAGGTGCGCGTCCAGCAGGTCGATGGCGGCCACGCCGTCGATCCCCTCGCGGCGCCGGCCGGTTCGAAGGCGATCGTCTTTCTCTTTACCAGCACCGACTGTCCGATCTCCAACCGCTACGCGCCCGAAGTCCGCCGGCTCGCGACGACGTACGGGCCCAAGGGCGTCGTGTTCCGGCTGATCTACCCGAATCCCGCGGAGAACGCCAAGGGGATCCGCGAGCACATGGCGGCGTTCGCGTACGCGGGCGCGGCGCAGGCGTTCCGCGATCCGAAGCTCGACCTGGTCAAGTTCGTCGGCGCCACCATCACGCCCGAAGCGGCCGTCGTCGTCGACGGCAAGGTCGTCTATCGCGGCCGCATCGACGATCGCTACGTCGATCTCGGTCTCGAGCGGCCCGCCGCGACGACGCACGATCTGGGTGAGGCGCTCGAGGCGGTGGTGACCGGCAGGAAGGTGCCGCATCCGACGACGCAAGCCGTCGGCTGCTACATCGCCGACTTCGCGCGATGAAAGTCGCGGCCGTCGCGCTCGCGTCGGTTACGCTGGCGACCGTAGTGCTCGCAACCGTGGCGTCCGGCTTCAGCCGGACCGAGCAAGTCTCGTCTCCCACCTACACCAAAGACATCGCCCCACTCATCGCGGATCGCTGTGGCATGTGCCACGACGCGGGCGGCGCCGCGCCGTTCGGCCTGCTCACGTACGCCGACGCCAAGCGTCACGCGACGCAGATCGCGACCGTCACGCGCAGCCGCTTCATGCCGCCGTGGAAGGCGGATCCGGACAACGGTCCGTTCGTCGGACAGCATCCGCTGTCGGACGCCGAGATCGATCTCATCCGGCGCTGGGTGGACGGCGGCACGGTCGAGGGCGATCCGCGCGACTTGCCCGCGCCGCGTCACTGGGCGGAAGGCTGGCGGCTCGGCCAGCCCGATCTGATCGTCACGCTGCCTGAGGCGTACACGCTGCAGGCCGAAGGGACGGACGTGTTCCGCATCTTCGTCATCCCGCTGCCCGTGACGAAGACGCGCTTCGTGCGCGGCCTCGAGTTCCGGCCGGGGAATGCGAAAGTCGTCCACCACGCGAACATCCGCGTCGACAAGACCGCCGCGTCGCGCGCGCTCGACGCAGCGGATCCGGGGCCGGGCTACAGCGGTCTGATCCTGCGGTCGGCGGATTATCCGGAAGGACACTTTCTCGGCTGGACGCCGGGACAGGTCGCACCGCTGCTGCCGAAGGATCTCAGCTGGCGTCTGGATCCGAAAACGGATCTGGTGATCGAGACGCACATGCAGCCGAGCGGCAAGAAGGAAAGCGTGCAGCCGTCGATCGGCCTGTACTTCAGCGACACGCCGCCCACGCGCACGCCAGCGATGCTGCGGCTCGGCCGGCAGACGATCGACATTCCCGCCGGCGAGAAGCAGTACATCGTGACCGACTCGTACACGCTGCCCGTGGACGTCGAGGTCGAAGCGCTGCAGCCGCACGCGCACTACCGCGCGCGCGAGGTCCAGGGCGACGCGACGCTGCCGGACGGGACGAAGAAGCCGCTCATCCACATCGCCGACTGGGACTTCCGCTGGCAGCACGTCTTCCAGTACGAGACGCCGCTGCGCTTGCCGAAAGGCACGACGCTGTCCATGCGCTGGGTGTACGACAACTCCGCCGCCAACACGCGCAACCCCGAGCGTCCGCCGAAGCGGGCGCAGTGGGGACAGCGATCGTCGGACGAGATGGGCGATCTCTGGATGCAGGTGCTGACGCGCAACGAGCCGGATCTCGTGACGCTGACGCGCCAGTTCCGCGCGAAGGTGGCCGCCGAGGACGTCAACGGCTACGAAGTCGAGATCGAGAAGCATCCGAACGACATCGGGCTCCACGACGATGCCGCGCTGCTGTACCTCGAGGTGGGCCGTCCCGAGAACGCCGTCGCGCATTTCCAGAAGTCGCTCGCGCTGAAGGGTGGTTCCGCGCCCGCGCACTACAACCTCGGGACCGCGCTGTCGGTGGCCGGCCGGCTCGACGAGGCCGTCTACGAGTACCGTCAGGCGATTCAGATCGACGCGTCGTACGCCAACGCGCACAACAATCTGGGCAGCGTGCTGCTGTCGCAGGGCAAGACCGCCGAGGCCGCGCGCGAATTCCGTGAAGTGATCCGGCTGCAGCCGCAGTCGGCGTCGGGCCTGGCGAACCTGGCGTGGGTGCTCGCGACCGCGTCGCGTCCGGCGGACCGTGACGCGACGCAGGCGGTTGACCTCGCCGAGCGCGTCGTCGATCTCACGGGCCGCCGTGACGCGCGAGCATTGGACGTGCTGGCCGCGGCCTATGCGTCGGCGGGGCGGTTCGACCGCGCGCAGGACGCCGCCAGCGCCGCGCTCCGGCTGCTGCCCGCGGAGCCCCTGGCCTCCGAAATCCGCCAGCGGCAGGACCTCTACCGCCAGGGCCGCCCGTACGTCGCGCAAGATCCACAATCCAGACGCTGAACCGGACGTTCGCGGTATGATATGAACCCGTAGCCACCTTCGCGCCCCCGGCGCTTCGGCGTCCAAGGCGCTTCAGGTGAGTGAGGTCTCGTAGCGCGAGCCTTTCAGGCGAGCGTTCAGAAGGAGTCACCATGTCGGACTCGAAGATGTTGAAGACCGGTCTGGTCCTCGTCGCATTCAGCGTCCTGCCGCGCCTCGCGATGGCGGCGGATTCTCCCGCGCCGACGTTCACCAAGGACGTCGCCCCGATCTTCCAGGCGAAGTGCGAAGCCTGCCACCGCCCGGACAACATGGCGCCCATGTCGCTGCAGACCTACGAACAGGCGCGGCCGTGGGCCAAGTCGATCGCGCAGCGCGTCGGCGCGCATCAGATGCCGCCGTGGCACATCGACAAGACGGTCGGCATCCAGAAGTTCAAGAACGATCGGTCGCTGACCGACGATCAGGTCGACACGATCGTGAAGTGGGTCGCGGCCGGCGCGCCGAAGGGCGATCCGAAGGACATGCCCGCGCCGAAAGTGTGGACCGACGACACGAAGGAATGGGCGATGGAGGCCAAGTACGGCCAGCCCGACCTCCTCGTGAAGTCGCCGGAGTACACGATGCCGGCGGTCGCGCAGGACGCCTGGTGGCGGCCGAACGTGCCGACCAACATCACCGAGCCGCGCTGGGTGCGCGCGATCGAAATCCGTCCGGTCGGCAAGAACGCCCGCAAGATCACGCATCACGCGCTCGCGTTCCTGCGGCAGACCGAGAAGGACGTTCCGAAGGAGCTCGTCAGCAACGATCCGAACGTCGCGGGCGAGGGCCTCTTCATGGAATGGGCCGTCGGCAAGAACGGCGACGAGATGCGTCCGGACTCCGGCCGTCTGATGCTGCCGGGCTCGAGCATCACCTGGGAGATGCACTACCACGCGGTCGGCGAAGAGATCTCCGCGCACACCGAGCTCGCGGTCTGGTTCTATCCCAAGGGCCAGGAGCCGAAGCATCGCGAAGTGCTCGCGCTCTTCAACACGTTCTCGGCGCCTCCGGGCGTGGCGCTGCCCAACGCGCAGCCGCTCGACATCGCGCCGAACAGCATCACGACGACCGAAAGCTTTGTCACGCTCCGCGAGAACGCTCGAATCGAGAACTTCCAGGCCCACATGCACCTGCGCGGCAAGGGCATGTCGATGGAGGCGATCTATCCGGACGGCAAGCGCGAGACGCTGAGCCAGGTGACGGACTTCAACTTCAACTGGCACAACATGTACATCTACGCGGACGATGTGGCGCCGCTGCTCCCGAAGGGCACGATGCTCCACTTCATCGCGTGGTACGACAACACGCGCAACAATAAGTCGAACCCCGATCCGGATCAGTGGGTCGGCTGGGGCGACCGCACCGTGGACGAGATGGGCCACGCGTGGATCAACATCACGTACTACAACGACGCCGACTTCAAGGCGGAGCAGGCCAAGCGCGCGTCGACGAAGACGACGACGACCGCGGCCGCGCAGCAGGATCGGTAGGCCGGCAGGATCAGTGGTGTCCGGCTTCAGCCGGACGGGATTACTTTCAGGGGCGGACAACGGGTCCGCCCCTACGCATTTGAGGATGACGAATTCCATGAAAACAGAGTGGGTTGCTCTGAGTGTGGCCTGCGCGTTAGGCGCGGGCGTGTTCGTGCACGTCGGCGCGCAGGGACCGCAGGGTACAGGGCAGACGACGCCGAGCGGATTGCCGCTCTCGCTCGGATTGCGTGAGAAGGGCAGCAGCGTCACGCCCGCGTTCGAGGGCTGGTACCACAACAAGGACGGCAGCGTCAGCGTGCTCGTCGGATATCTGAATCGCAACACGAAGCAGGAATTCGACATTCCCGTCGGTCCGAACAATCACGTCGATCCCGGCGGCCCCGATCAGGGGCAGCCGACGCATTTCCAGCCCGGCCGGCAGTGGGGCGTGTTCTCGATCAAGGTGCCGAAGGATTTCGGCGACAAGAAGCTGGCGTGGACGCTGACCGCCAACGGCTTCACCAACTCGATCACGCTGCACACCAAGCCCGAGTACATCATCGAGCCGTACGAGGACGCGGCGAGCAAGAACCAGCCGCCCGTGATCAAGTTCGAGCCCAACGGCAAGGCCGTGACCGGTCCGCCGAGCGGCATCGCGGCCACGTACACGGCGGCGGTGAACGCGCCGCTCACGCTCGACGCGTGGGTCACGGACGAGCCGCCGAAGCTCAACGTGCAGACGTTTCCGGGATTCACGCCTCCGCCGCCCGGCGTGAAGTGGAGCGTGTTCCGCGGACCGGCCCCAGCGAGCGGAGCGAGCGCTGGCAACCTGGTCAAGATCGATCCCGTCAGCCCCAAGATCGACAAGGACACCGCCAAGACATCAACGACCGCCACGTTCAGCGCGGCCGGCGACTACATCCTGCGCCTGCAGGCCAACGACTCGACCGGTGAAGGTGGCGGCGGATTCCAGTGCTGCTGGACGAACGCGCACGTGCGTGTGACCGTGAAATGAGGTGACTGGTCACCAGCCACCTGATCCCGTCAGAGTGGATACCCCAGCGTCATTCCGAGCAGCGTCACGAGAATCAACACGACGGGCGTCAGCACGAAGAAGACGACCATCGTGTAACCCATCACGTCCCTCGCGCCGAGCTTGAAGAGCCCGAGGATCGGCAGCATCCAGAACGGCTGGACGAGATTGGCGAGCGCTTCGCCGAGATCGTAGGTCGACACGATCCAGCCGAGGTGCACGTGCAGCTTGTGCGCCGCGTCCATCACGTAGGGCGCGATGATCACCCACTTCGATCCGCCTGACGGCACGAACACGCCGAGCACCGCCGAGTACACCGCGACGAGCGGCGGAAACGTCGCCTGCGTCGAGATGCGGACGAACACGTCCGCCAGGCGATCGCTCAGGTGCGTGCCCGTGATGATGCCCGCGATGCCCGCGTAGAACGGGAACTGCAGGATCACGCCCCAGATCGCCGGCGTCGCGTTTTGCACGGCCTTCATGAGCCGCGCGGGCGTGCCGTGCAGCGCGAAGCCGACGAGCAGGAACGCGAGATTGAGAATGTTGAGGTTGATGGCGTTGAGCGGCTCGCCGGCCTGCATGAAGTAGCGGACGAGATACGTCCCGCCGAGCGCGACGACGAACCACGTCAGGATCGGCGAGTGTTCCAGCCAGGCACCCGGCGTTCGCGGTCCGGAGTTTTCACTTTTCTCTTCTAGCTTTTCAGTTTCAAGTGCGATTCCAAGGTCTTTCGCGGTCTTTCCTCGTCCCGCCGGCGGCGTCGCGAGCCACATCACGAGCGTGACGATCGCGATCTCGATCGGCACGGAGACCAGGCTCTGCCATAAGAAGATCGTGTTCCGGAACGGGATGAGGCCGCCCGCCACGAGGCCGCCGTGCGAGACGATGTCACGAATCTGCGGCTGCAGCGCGCCGGGCGTCGCCATCTGCAGCGCCGCCGATCCGCTGAGGCCCTGCGCCCAGACGCTGCCGATGCCGAGAAAGCTCGCGGCCGCAAGCGCGCGGTAGTCGACGCCGTCAACGCGACGCGCCATCTCGATCGCGAGCACCGCGCTGAAGACGAGGCTGAAGCCCCAGTTGAGCCATGAGCTCGCCATCGCGAAGACCGCGACGAGCGCGACCGCGCCGCGCGGCGTCCGCGGCCAGCCGGCGATCGTCCGGATCAGGCGCGCCATCGGCGGCGACGTCGCGAGGACGTGGCCCGTGATGATGATGAGCGCCATCTGCAGCGTGAACGGAATCAGCTCCCAGAATCCGCGGCCCCACGCGTCGACGATCTGCATCGGGGTCGCGGGCGTCGCCGTCACGCCGGCGACGATCACGAGGACGGTCGCCATCAGCGCGAAGATGAACGCGTCGGGCACCCAGCGCTCGGTCCAGTCGGTCAGCGCGAGCGCGGCGCGCGCGATCACTCCAGGTTGTTCTGTCATCTCGGGCGCGCGTACCTTAACATAGCGCCACTCGATGCCGCTGTTGTCCGAGAGCGCCGACATCCTTCCCATCCACCGCAGGACTCTGGCCTTCTCCTTCATCGGCTGGATTAGCGACTTCTACGACCTGCTCCTGCTGACGTTCGTCGTCTCGTCGACGTCGCTCGTCAAGGATCTGGCGCTGTCGCGCGACGAAGTCGCCGTCCTGCTCGGCTTCAAGACGATCTGGCTGCCGACGTACTTCCACGAAATCCGCGGGCTGTCGCTCGGGGACTCCGCGTGGCTGCTCTTCATGGATCAGGTCGGCTCGGTCATCGGCTTCGGCTATGGAGCGACTACTTCGGCCGGCGTCCAAGTGTCACCGCGTTCACGCTGCTCAAAGCCGTCGGGATGACGATGGTCACGCTCGGCTGGACGCTGGCGGGCGGGTTCACGCCGACGATGTTCGTGTTCATGTTCATCGTCGGACTCGGGGAGGGAACTGGGGCTGCATCGGGCCGTTGATCAACGAGGTCTTCCCGACGTCGGTGCGCGCCGCCGCGCTCGGTATCATCTACAATGTCGCGCGCGGCGTGCAGTTCGCGGCGCCGGTGGTCATCGCGTTCGTCGCGGCGCGGTCGAGCTTCGGCGCCGGTATCGCGCCGGCGGTGCCGTTTTCATTGCTCGCTGCCGCGACGGTCTGGGCCCTGCCCGAAACGAAAGGCGTGCGATTGCAATAATTGCAACAGGGTCCGACCCCGGTCTGACCCCGGTCTGACCCCGGTCTGACCCGTGTCGGACCCAAGGCGTTATGGCTCGATACATGCTGTTACTGCTTCTCGCGCTGATGACGACGCAGCAGGCACCGCCGAAATCGGCCGCGGCTCCCACGGCCGACGATGTCGCGGCGCTGGATCGCTACGTCGGCCGCTATCAGTTCGCGCCGGCCGTCATCATGACGGTCTCGCGCGACGGCGAGCATTTGATGGTCCAGCTGACGGGCCAGCCGAAGGTCGAGATCATTCCCGACGGCGACAACGAATTCTTTCTCCAGGTGATCGACGCGCAGATCACGTTCGAGATGAACGACAAGGATCGCGCGACGGCGCTCGTCCTGCACCAGCTGGGCCGGGATCAGCGCGCGGCGCGGATCGAGGGCGAGCCCGTCGTGCCGAAAGAGGTCACGGTCGCGCCCGGCGTCTTCGATCGGCTCGCCGGGCAGTACGAGTTCGCGCCGTCGGCGGTGATCACAATCAGCCGCGAGGGTGCGCACTTCTACGAGCAGCTGACGGGTCAGGGCCGGTTCGAAATCTTCGCGACGAGCGAACGCGAGTATTTTCTGAAGGTCGTCGACGCGCAGATCACGTTCGAGGTCGACAGCCAGATGCGGACGACGTCACTCGTCCTGCGCCAGGGCGGAAGAGAAATCCGCGCGACGAAGCTGCCGTAATCACGCTCGGCGAAAGGCCTCGCGCTACGAATTATTTCAACTCGAACACGTACGCGCGCGGCGCGCCTTCAATCGCTTCCTCGCTGTGGACGTTGCCGCGCTGCGAGTACGTGGCGGTGAACTTCGTCACCGTCGTGATCGTCGGCGCGCCGGTGCGCGGCGTCGACCGCAGCTTGCCGCTCTCCATCCACACGACGACGTTGTCGCGCACGTGACGATGCATCGGGCCGACGTGTCCTTTCGGCCAGGCGTAGTCCCAGATGCGCACGCGCTCGTTGTCCAGCAGCTGCTTCGCGCCCTCGCGCGGAAACGCCGGCGGCAGATCGCCGGCGTCATCGCTGCCGACGGGCGCGTCCTGCTTCATCTCGATCATGATCGCGCGCAGCGGGACGTCGCTCGTGCCTTCCTCGATGTGCGTCAGGCCTCTGAGCTGGGCGGTGACGCCGCCCGCGGCGGTCGACACCGAGCGCTTGCGGCCGTCCACTTCCGTGATTACGCGATCGCCTGACTGCAGGTACACGCCGGCGAGGTCGTAGAGATGACGATGCAGGGCGGTCGGCTGTCCCTTCGGCCAGGTGACGTCCCAGACCACGACGCGCTCGTTCTCGAGGAGCTTCGTCGCGTTCGTCCGCGGGAACGGCGGGGGATAGGACTGTCCGGCGAGACCAATCGACAGCAGTCCGACCGCGAGCAGTCCGGTGATGATCGAGCGCATGGGCGGTGCCTCCAGTGGATGGTAGGATACCGCGCAAATGGCCATGGACGCGTTCAGGGTTCAGGGTTCAGGGTTCAAGGTTCTTGGTTCGGGGTTCGGCGCTCTCGTGGCGCTCGCCGCGAGCCTATCCGTGACGCTCGCCGCCCAGTCCTTCAACTGGCCGCTGCACAATCTCGATCTCGCCGGCAGCCGATTCGTGGCGATGGATCAGATCAACCCGTCGAACGTCGCGTCGCTCTCGCCGCGGTGGCTCTTTCAGACCGGCATCATCGACGGCGTCAGCAACCAGACGACGCCCGTGATCGTCGACGGCACGATGTACGTCACCGATCCGCGCGGCAGCGTCTACGCGCTCGACGCCGCCGACGGCCATCTGCTGTGGACCTTCGACGTCACCGATCTCATCGGCGGCGGCGCGAAGGCCGGCTACATCTTCCGCAACCGCGGCGTCTGCTACGCGGACGGCATCGTCTATACCGGCGCCGGATCGTTTCTGTTCGCGCTCGATGCGAAGACAGGCAAGCCGATCAAGTCGTTCGGCAAGGACGGCCAGGCGAGCGTCATCCTCGACGTGATCAAAGAGCGGTATCCCGACGTCACGGCCGCGATCCAGCTCGGCTACTGGTTCACGACGGCGCCGCAGATCTACAACGGCGTGATCTACATCGGCAGTACGCGCAGCGAGAGCCACATCCCCGGCGGCCACGTGCTCGCCGTCGACGCGAAGACGGGAAAAGTCCGCTGGCACTTCAACACGATTCCGCAGGACGGACGCGATCAGGGCTGGGAGCTCGCGGGTTCGACGTGGGTCGGCGGCGAGCGCAACGGCGGCGGCATCTGGGAGACGCCGTCGATCGATCCCGAGCTCGGACTCGTGTACGTCGCCGTCGGCAATCCGTTCGGCGACAGCACGAAGCGCATCGGGACCAATCTGTTCACGGATTCGATCATCGCGCTCTCGCTGAGCGACGGCACGCTGAAGTGGCACTTCCAGCAGACGCATCACGACGTCTGGGACTACGACTCCGGCAATCAGCCGATCCTTTTCGACATGCAGGTGCGCGGCCAGCGCGTGCGAGCGCTCGCCGAGGCGAGCAAGAACGGGTACCTCTACATCCTGAATCGCGAGACCGGGCAGCCGGTGCATCCGATCAAAGAGATGCCGGTGCCGACCGAGTCCACGCGCGCCGGCGAACAGATGTGGCCGACGCAGCCCGTGCCGTTCACCGCGAGCGGCGAGCCGATGAAACCGGTGTCGCCGGTGTTCCCGATCGACATTCCCGCGGATCGCGCGGCGACGCGGAAGCTCGCGCCGGTCTTCACGCCGCCGGGGCCGAACGTGATGTACGCGCCCGGCACCGAAGGCGGCGCGAACTACGGACCGATCGCCTACAGTCCGCGCACCGGTCTGCTGTACGTGAACGCCGTCGACAGTCCGCTCGGATCCGGCCGGCCGGCGCGCGGCTATTTCTCGGCGTTCGATCCGACGACGGGCGATCTCAAGTGGCAGCAGACGTTCGACGGCTGGGGGCAGGCGGGATCGGTCGTCACGTCCGGCGGTCTCGTGTTCGTCGGCACTGGAAGCAACGTCGCCGGATATTTCTTCGCCTACGATGCGAAGAGCGGCGCGCTGCTGTGGAAGTACAACACGGGCGGCGGCGTCTTCTCGTCTCCCGCGGCGTACATGGTGAACGGCGAGGAGTTCATCACCGTGGCGTCAGGCGGAGGCGAGCGCGGCCGTCGCGGCGGCGATCTGATTCTGAGCTTCGCATTACCAAAACGAGCTTCGTAGCGCGAGCCTTTCAGGCGAGCGAATCACAGATAGCCTAACCACCAATCCCGTCCGCGTTGTTTCACTCCCGCGAACCAGACGCACAGCGGATACAGCGCGAACACGATGCCGATCCAGATTCCATAGACGACCGGCAGCGAGTAGCCCCATCCCGGCGGGCGCGTCACCGGAAACTGATCGAGGCGCGCCGACTCGAACATCCAATGCACCTCGCCGTAGCGTGCGTAGCAGACCGCGATCGCGACGAGATGGATCAGCGGCAAGTGCAGCATGAAATAAAACATCGGCACCTTGCCGAAGGTGAGCGCCGCTTTGAGCACACGTGGTGTTCCGCCATCGAGCATCCACAGGATCAATGATGCCGGCCCCAGCGTCATCATCAAGTAGAGCAGCGACGGCGGGTACTTATTCGCGTTGAGGAACGACAGCAGCGTCCGCGCCGCCGACGCCTGCGTGGACCAGCGAACGGGATCGCCGTACACGTTCGCGAATCGCAACAGCACGAACCCGAGCGTCAGGCCGATGCCGAGACGCAGCAGGAATCGGCGCCGGCGCTCGCGATCCCACGTGAACACCTGTCCGAGTCCGTACCCGGCGGCGCTGACGCCAATCCATGGAATCAGCGGATACGCGACGAAGACGGTGAATCGCGGCGTGTTGACGATCAGATTCTGCCCGTGCAGGACGGTCCAGAGCGGCGCGAAGGCGCCGAACGATGCCGCGCGCACGGGATCGAGCAGGTTGTGCAACGCAATTGTCGCGACACCGAAGGCGGTGATCGCCGCGGCGGGCAGATGCACCAGTCCAGCCAGCGTCACCATCGACCAGCCGAGCGCCCAGAGGATGATCAGGAACGTCACGCGATAGTCGACGTTGAATTGATAGCCGAAGCAGCGGAGCACGGTCAGTTCCAGCACGATCAGCCAGACGCCGCGTGTGAGCAGGAAGCGCGAGAGCTCGCGGGTCGATCGGCGTCCGCGCGAGAGGTACGCGCCGGTGCCGACGAGCAGGAAGAACGTCGGCGCGCACAGGTGCGTGATCCAGCGTGTGAAGAAGAGCGCCGCCGTGGCGCGGGCAGGATTCGTCGGGTCGCCGGCCGCGCCGAAAAAATCCCGTGTGTGGTCGAGCGCCATCAGGATCATGACGACGCCGCGCAGGACGTCGATCGATTCGAGGCGGGTGCGCGTGGGGACGATGGCGGTGGCGACGGCCATTCCGCGTCATTATCCGATGAAGTCCGGCCCGTTTGCGCGTTGACGCCGGGGACATGCGGGTATAATTCCGCCCGATGAAAACGACGCTGAGTCTCGCCGGCCTTGGCGTGACGCTCCTGGTCGGCGTGCTCACGGCGCAAACGCCCCAACAGCCGATGCCGAAGGGCCAGATGCCGGATCTCGGCCGCCCGACGCGTCCAGGCGACGTCGCCCCGCCGCTCGATTTCAGCGCGTACTTTCCCGGCGCGTGGACCTTCGAGTGGGACGTGCCGGACGGTCCGCTCGGACCGTCGGGCCGCATCACCGGCACGACGATCTACAAGAGGATCGACGACCGCTTCTTCGAGGCCGACACGGCCGCGACCGGCCCGGCCGGTCCGTTCAAGCTGCACGAAACGATCGGGTACAACCGCGACGAGAAGTTCCTCTCGCGCTACGTGACCGACAGCCGCGGCTACGCGTACCTGCAGTCCTCGCCCGTCAGCGGCGACGCCGGCGGCATCTACTACATCTACTTCGAGAGCTCGCCGTTCACGTACAACGGCCACACGATCCGCATCAAGCACAACCTGCGCCTGCTCTCGCCGCTGAACTATCGCGTGGCGATCAGCGTGTCCGACAACGGCGGTCCGTTCGTGAACTACGGCAATCCGTGGTGGCGAAAGGATGTGGGGAAATGAGGAGGGGATTCATGCGACGGGCTCTTGCGACATTGTTGATTGGCGCGGCGGTCGTGACGCTGTCGGTACTGTCCGGCTTCAGCCGGACCGTCTTCGCCCAGGGCGACGGCGGCTACACGCTCGTCGCCAACTGGCCGCATCTGCCGGCCGCCATGTACTTCGGATTGAAGGAACCGCCGCCACCGCCGGCCGAGCGTGATGCGCAGGCCGCGGCGCGGCGCGCGAGCGGAAGAGGTGCCGGTGGTGCGAGAGGTCCCGGTGGCGCGGGGCAGAACAACGCGATGGGCCCGACGAATCAGCCGGGCATCTCCGGCCTCGCGATCGATCAGCACGATCACATCTACGTCTTCAACCGCGGCGTGAAGCCGGTGATGGTGTTCGACACCGACGGCAACTTGATCCTGTCTGGCGCCGACCAGGTGATCAACGGCAAGAGGATCAATCCGTCGTGGCAGCACTCGGGCGGCGTGGACTGGGACGGCAACGTCTACGTCATCGAGCGCGACGCGCACCGCATCGTCAAGCTGAGCCCGAAGCTGGACAAGTTCCTCATGCAGCTCGGCACGACGAACGAGAAGGGCGACGACGCGACGCACTTCAATCTGCCGTCGGGCATCGCGACTCTTCATAACGGCAACATCGTCGTCACGGACGGCTACGGCAACAATCGTGTGGTGCTCTTCGACAAGAACGGCAAGTTCATCAAGCAGGTTGGGAAGGGCGCCGGCGGTCCGACCGACAAAGGCACGGGGCCCGGCGAGTGGAATCTGCCGCACAAGATTGCCGTCGACGCGAAGGAGAACCTCTACATCATCGACCGTGAAGGCCATCGCCTCGAGGTGTTCGACAAGGACCTCAACTACATCCGCGAGATTCGCAACGACTGGAATCCGTGGGACGTCAACATCTCGCGCAAGGGCACGGAGAGCTTTGGCTGGATCGCCGATCACAAGGACGAGCGCGTCCTGAAGTTCAATCTTGCGGACGGCAAGATCCTCGCGATGTGGGGCAAGCAGGGCTGGGGCCCGAGCGAGTTCGACTGGGTCCACGGGATCGTCGTCGACTCGAAGGGCGCCGTCTACGCGGCGGATACCTACGGTCAGCGCATTCAGAAGTTCGTGCGGAGCAGCGGCGCCTCAACGGCCGGTCAGCGCTGATACGTAGCGCGAGCCTTTCAGGCGAGCGATGATCGAAGGCGCATGACCAGCGGCACGATCAGCAGTGCGACGACGACGAGGACCGACGCGAGCGTGCCACTGATCGGCCAGGCGCGAAACTGGCCGGAGAGATCGATCGTGCCGGACCATGCATCCCCGGCGATCTCTTCGACGACGATGCGGCCGTCGGCGCGGCGGATGGTCATCGGATACGGATCGATCACGAGGCCGTAGTACCACCGCAGCGTGCGCGCGTCGATCGGCATGCGGCCGCGCATGCGGTAGACGCCGAGGTTCGGAAGATCGCCGGGCACCGCAGGCGGCGGCGCGATGTACTCGACCGACGCGGGACGGATCTCGTGGCCGTCCACCCACAGGACGATGCGGTCGCTGAACGGACCGGTGAAGCGCTCGAGCCGCAGTTTGAGCCAGTCGGGATCGTTGGCGACGTCGAGAACGAACGCGCCGTCGCGCGAGAAGGTGAGCGAGACGCGCGTGCGCTCCAGGTCATGGGCGGATGCCGCCGCCGCGACGGCGACGAAGACCGCCACGAAGAATGAACGCAGAGCCACGACGAACGCTATGATACGCGCCATGAACGCGGTCGTTTTTGTCCTGGGCCTGACGGCGATTGCCGCCGCTCAGACCCCATCGCAGAAGATCGACATCGTCAGCGTGACGGGATGCCTGCGCGAGACGACGCCGAATACGTGGACGCTCGAGAACGCGACGGACCCGGTCCCCAGCAGCGCCAACGCGCCGCCGGCGAAAGACATCCCCGCGACGCCTCCCGTCGGGAAGAATCAGTACCGTCTGATTGGCGTGTCCGAGTTCAACCTGACGGCGCACAGAGGCCACACGGTCATCATCAAAGGCCTGTTTATCAAGGCCACTCCGATGAGCCGCGTGAACATGACGTCGGTCACGATGGTGGCCGCGTCGTGCGCGCCGGCTCCAGCGAGATAGGCTAAACTAGGGCACTTTTCTCCGCTTACTTGGGGAGGGTTTCATGAAGCGTCTCGTTCCCGTGCTCGCCGGGACCTTGGCCGTGTCCGCCGCAACGTTAATCACCGGGCTCACCGGCGTCAGCGTGAAGGCTGGCGCGGCGCCGGTCGCGCCCACCTTCGCGAAGGACGTCGCGCCGATCGTCTACAACAAGTGCACGATGTGCCATCGCGCGGGCGAAGTCGCGCCGATGGCGTTCATGACGTACGAGGACGTGCGGCCGTGGGCCAAGGTGATCAAGACCAAAGTGATGGCGCGCGAGATGCCGCCGTGGGGCGCCGATCCCGAGCACTCGCTGAAGTTCCGCAACGATCGCAGCCTGAGCCGCGCCGAGATGGACACCATCGCCGCCTGGGTCGATGGCGGCGCGCCGCGCGGCAACGACGCCGACATGCCGCCCGCGCCGAAGTTCGCCGAAGGCTGGACCGCGGGCCGCGAGCCGGACGCGATTCTCGAGATGCCGGTCGACTTCGCGATTCCTGCTGAAGGCGAGCTCGGCGTCCAGATGTTCTATTCGAAAGTGCCGTGGAGCGAAGACAAGTTCGCGGAGACGCTGGAGATTCGTCCCGGCAATCGATCGGTCGTCCACCACGCCGGCGTCTTCGTCGTCGACATTCCTGAAGGCGCGCACATCGACGAGCACGGCCGTCTCGTGAACGCGGAAGGCAAGGCGTCGAACGATCGCGGTCAGGGCCTCGCGGGTCGCGCGGACGTGACGGCGCTGCCGGGCGCGAACAAGCTGCTGTCGTGGGTGCCGGGCCGCGGCGTCGATCAGCATCGCGCCGACATCGGCAAGCGCATTCCCGCCGGCAAGTACATCAACTGGCAGATGCACTACAACCCGAACGGCAAGCCGACCTCCGATCGGTCGCGCCTCGGGATCTGGTTCAACAAGCAGAACGTGACGCATGAGCTGCTCATCCGTCAGGCGGGCGATCCTCTGGCGACGACCAAGGGCGGGCTCTCGCTGTATCGCGCCGAAGGGAAGGAAGTCGAATACACCGCCGACGAGGGCAGCACGCGCCGCCGCAGCAAGACGCCGGACATCCCGCCGTACGCCGAGGACTGGTCGCTGACGGGCATCACGCCGGTGACGGAAGACATCACGCTCTACGCGATGTCGCCGCACATGCACCTGCGCGGCAAGAGCCTGAAGTGGGTGATCGTGTACCCGGACGGCCGCGAGCAGACGATTCTGGATGTGCCGAAGTTCGACTTCAACTGGCAGATCGAGTACGAGCTCGAGACGCCGCTGAAGATTCCGGCCGGCAGCAAGATCCTCGGCATCGGCAAGTACGACAACTCGCCGAAGAACAAGTGGAACCCGGCGCCGAATCTGCCGGTGTACTGGTCGGAGCAGAGCTGGGACGAGATGTATCAGCCGTTCACGCTCTACTCGGTCGACAGCCAGGTCGGCCTCCGCTCGGTCGCTGTCGCACGCGCGTCGACGAGCAGCTTAGGTGGAGTCCTTGTGTACGCGGATCCAACGCCAGTGCTTATCTCAGCGGCACGGATCGCGCAAGGACGAAGTCGCCGCGGAAGACTCGCTCCGCCCGACTTCCGGCAACGGTTCAGTCGGCGCGCTCAGACGGCAC
Organism: Terriglobia bacterium; assembly: GCA_020073005.1. Taxonomy (GTDB): domain Bacteria; phylum Acidobacteriota; class Vicinamibacteria; order Vicinamibacterales; family CAVVIG01; genus SRVP-36. The sequence continues at coordinate 21,167 of JAIQFX010000045.1, forward strand.
TGACGCCCGGCAGTGCCGCGCGTCCATACCCTCGGTAGTGTCCGGCTTCAGCCGGACGACATCCGCTTCCGCTAAACTGTCTCGAATGTTGTCCAGGCTTCGACCCCTGCTGGCCGGCGGCGATCGTCGATCGCAGGCGCGGGCCGCGCGTGTGCTGGCGCGCGTGCGTAAGGATCGCGCGCTCGTTCGCGAACTTGTGGCGCTGACGCGCGATGACGACGAGCGCGACGTCGAGCATCCGCAGATGTTCGTCAAGGCGTGGGCGCTCGACAGTCTGGCGACGCTTTCTCTGACGCATCCGCGCCCTGCGACCCATCGTGCGCCGTTGCCTGCGAGTGTTCGAGCAATCCCGGAGCAAGGCGCTCGCCGCGCGGGCGCGCCACATTCGCGCCCGCCTTACGCCAGCAACTCTCCGCGCAGGACGGTCACGGCCTGGCCGCTGAGACGGACGCGGTCGCCTGCCACGGAAACTTTCACCACGCCGCCGCGATCGGACAGCTGGCGGCCCACGAGATCATCCTTCCCGAGACGCGCGCTCCAGAACGGACCGAGCGTGCAGTGCGCGGATCCGGTGACGGGATCTTCGTCGATGCCGACGCTCGGTGCGAAGAAGCGCGAGACGAAATCGGCGTTTGGCGACGCCGCGCGGCTCGTGACGATGAACCCGCGGCCGGGAATCGACGCGAGGCGCGCGAGGTCTGGTCGAAGATGGCGGACCGTGTCTTCGCGATCGAGCTCGATGAGATGGTCGAGGCGGCTTTGCCCGACGTACCTGGGCGGCGCGCCGAGCGCCACAGCGAGATCCACCGGCGGATCGACGGCCTGCGCGTGCGCGGCCGGAAAGTCGAGCTCGATCCAGTCGCCGCGGCGGACGGCGGTCAGCAGACCGGCGCGCGTGTAGAAGCGCGCGGGCGACGATGTCATGAGGTGGCCGCCTTCCCAGAGCGCGTGCGCGCTGGCGAGCGTTCCGTGGCCGCACAGCTCGAGCTCCGCCGCCGGCGCAAACCAGCGCAGGTCGTAGCCGTCCACGCGTTTCCTCAGAAACGCAGTCGCGCCCGCGTTCATCTCGCGGGCGACGAGCTGCATCCACTCCGCGTCCTGATCGTCAGGCAGCACGCACACGGCGGCGGGATTGCCGGCGAACGCGTCGGTCGTGAACGCATCGATTCGAACAAACGGCAGGCTCATGCCGGTGATGATGCCGCGCGAGCGCGGTCAGCATCCGCGCCAATTCGTCGATGGACTGCTTTGTAGTGCGAGGCTCTAGCCGAGCGTTCGCTTCGCCGCAGCGGCAGTGCCGGTCGTCGGAGCCGATTCGCGCGCCGGGAAGTCGGCCTCCGCTCGGTACACTTTCGCTCGCGCGGCGACTAGTGCCTCCCTTGTGCTGCTTGTGTACGCGGATCCAACGCCTGTGGTTTTCTCGAGGTCACGGATCGCGCGGAACGAAGTCGCCGCGGAAGATTCGCTGCGCCCGACTTCCGGCAACGGCCCCAGTCGGCGCGCTCAGACGGCGCCGACGCCCGGCACTGCCGCTGCGTCCGAAATCAAGTCGGACGGGGCACGAATTCGCGAACTCGCGACGTGCATGCGCTTAGAATCGGGCCGATGCGCGCGCTCGTTCTCGCCTGCCGGACGTTGCTGCGAAGCCCAGGCTTCGCACTTGCTGCCATCGCCTCGCTCGCGTTGGGTATTGGTGCGAACACCGCGATGTTCGCGCTCGCCGATGCGATCCTCTTTCGTCCGCTGCCTGTGCCCGCTCCCGAGCGATTGGTCCGCATCGACAATGTGGACCCGGCTGACGCCGGCCGTCAGCCGAGGGCGATCGTCGCGTCGATGGTGGATGCGCTGCGGACCTCTCGCGTCTTCGCTGGCGTGTGTGGATTCCTGACACCGTCCACCACGATCGACATCGACGGACATATGGCGGAGGTGTCTGGCGTCATCGCGTCCGGCGATTGCTTCGAGACGCTCGGCGTGCATCCGGCCCTCGGCCGCCTGCTCGCGCCGGGCGACGATCTCGACGGCGCCCAAAAGGTCACCGCGATCTCATACGATTCGTGGCTCCAGGATTTTGGCGGCCGTCCTGATATTTTGGGACGCACGGTCGGGATGGGCGGCGAGCCGTTTCGGATCGTCGGCGTGGTGGAGCGCCGATTTCCCGGACTCCTCATCGGGTTTCCTGCGCGCGTCTACTCACCACTGCGCCAAGTCAAGTTACCACCGGATCTGTCGTACGCCGCGCTGGGGCAGACCGTGTTCGCGCGCCTCCGCGACGGAGACACCACCGCCGGCGTCGCCGCCCGGCTGGACGCGGAATGGCCGGCGTGGCTGGCTGCCGCGGCCCCCGGCAGGCTTTCAGGCGCGGCTCGTGATCGGTACCTCAAGCGCAGGCCGCGCGTCACATCCGCGGCCACCGGTATTGATTACACGTTGCGACGCCGATTCGGGCCGCCGCTGACCGCGCTCGTCGCGATTGCAGCGCTGGTCTTGCTCGTCGCCGCCGTCAACGTCGCCAACTTGCTGCTGGCCCGCGCCGCCAACCGTCGTCGCGACACGGCGGTGCGCCTTGCCCTCGGGGCGACGCGGTGGCAGATCGCACGACGCGTCCTTGTCGAAAGCGGAATCGTACTGGTCGTTGCTTTGGCTGCTGGCGTCCTCGTCGCCCATTGGTGCGATCGTCTGCTGGTCGCGATGTTCCGGGCGAGCTCGCCCGGATTCACGCTGGATGTGGCGCCGGATTGGCGCGCGTTGACGTTTGCCTCTATAGCGGCCGGCCTCGCGTTCCTCGTGTTCGCGCTCGGTCCTGCACTTTCGTCGGCCAACGTCGACTTCACCGCGTTCCAGTCGGCCTCGACCCGGACGATTGGCATGCACAGCCGGGCGAGGCGAGCCGTCCTCGTGGCGCAGGTCGCGGTCACGCTCGTGCTGGTCGCTGTGGGCAGCGTATTCGTGGAGGCATTGGCCTCTTTGCGGAACACGCCGCTCGGCGTCGATGTCGAGCACGTGCTGACCATGCAGCTCTCCCCGCTGCCAGGCGGTTATCCGAACGGCGCCGCGCCTTCGTCGTACTACCGCACGCTCGTCGAGCGGGTGCAGGCCGTCCCTGGCGTCGCGTCCGTCTCGCTGTCCGCAGAGCCGCCCTTCGGAACAGTCCCGCGTCCGGTCGACGTCGCAGCCGGGAGCCCGGAGGCGCCGGCCGTCAGCGCGGAGGAACAGATCATCACCGATCATTTCTTCGAGACGATGAAGATCCCCTTGATCGCCGGCGAAGACTTCCGTCCGTCAGATACAGCGCGATCCGACCGCACGGTGATCGTGAGCGACGCATTGGCGCGGCGGCTGTTTGGATCTGAAGTGGCCCTTGGGAGACGGATTCGCATCGGCGGGAGCCCGGAACTCCAGACGCTGCAGATCGTCGGCATCGCGCGTGATGCCGTGCTCTCGCATCCGCAAGGCAGGAACACGCTCATCCTGTACCACAACTGGTGGCAAGCCCCAATTCTGTTTCCGACGCTGGTGATAAGGACACGCGTCGATCCCATCGCGGTCTCCGCGGCCGTGCGCGACGAGTTGCAGCGGGAACGCCACGAGTTTCCCGCGCGCGTCAGGACGCTTGAAGACAGGTTCGACGGTGCGGTCGCGCAGGAGCGCCTGCTCGCGTCGCTATCCGCGTCGTTCAGCGTGCTCAGTCTTGCGCTCGCTGCAGTTGGGTTGTACGGCTTGCTCGCGTTCACCGTGGCGAGTCGTACGAACGAGATTGGCGTGCGGATGGCCCTCGGCGCGAGCCGTCGAGGTATATTGCAGCTGGTCGTCAGCGACGCGCTGATGGTGGTCGGTACCGGCGTTGCGATTGGCGTGCCACTCGCTTGGGTTGCGGTGCGAACCGCGTCACGCGTGCTATTCGACGCTCACCCGTCCGGAGTGCTCCCGATCCTGTCCGCCGTAGCCCTGCTCATTCTGAGCGGCACGATGGCGGCGTCAGCGCCGGCGCTCCGTGCCACCGCCGTCAATCCGGTCGACGCGCTTCGGCACGAGTGACGCAGGCGAGACACGAGTTCGATCCAGCGGCGGCCCGAGACCTTCGGATGTCAGGTCAAAGATGTCTTGGCTAGCTGCGTCGCACACATCGTCGAGAGGTGCAGTCTCAAGAGTCGCAGCGGCAATGCCGGGCGCCGGCGCCGTCTGAGCGCGCCGACTGGAACCGTTGCCGGAAGTCGGGCGCAGCGAGTCTTCCGCGGCGACTTCGTTCTGCGCGATCCGTGACCTCGAGATGACCACTGGCGTTGGATCCGCGTACACAAGCCGCTGAAGCAAGCACGTAGTCGACGCGCGAGCGATAGGGACCGAGCGGAGGCCGACTTCCCGGCGCGCGAATCGGCGATGGCGACCGGCAGTGCCGCTGCGACGACAAGAACCGCTCGCCTGAAAGGCTCGCGCTACGAAGAGTCCGGAAGAAGCCGGACTCTACCGAGTGGGTTCATTGCACAAAAAGCGATCGGGCGTCCAAGGTCAGTGATCCGTCGTCCGGCGCCGCAATATACTTGTGCGCCATGGCCGGCGGCATTCGAATTCTCGGACCCAAGGTCGAGGGCAGCGCGCGCGTGCTGACGCCGGACGCGCTCGCGTTTCTCGAAGATCTGACGCGCGCGTTCCGCGATCGCATCGCCGAGCGGCTCGCGGCCCGTCGCGTCCGCCAGGCCTACGTCGACGCCGGCAACCCGCTGGACTTTTTGCCGGAGACCGCCGACGTCAGAGCCGGCGCGTGGAAAGTCGCGCCGCCGCCCGCGGATCTTCTCGATCGCCGTGTCGAGATCACCGGCCCCGTCGACCGCAAGATGATCATCAACGCGCTGAACTCCGGCGCGCAGGTGTACATGGCGGACTTCGAGGACGCCAACTCGCCGACGTGGGCCAACTGCGTCACCGGTCAGGCGAACCTGATCGACGCCGTGCGGCGCACGATCACGTTCGAGTCGGAGACCGGTAAGCAGTACTCGCTGAACCGGAAGCTCGCGACGCTGCTCGTCCGCCCGCGCGGCTTTCATCTCGTCGAACGCCACTGCCTGGTCGACAACACGCCGATCCCGGCGATGCTCTTCGACTTCGGCCTGTACTTCTTTCACAACGCGAAGGCGCTCATCAGCGCGGGCACGGGGCCGTACTTCTATCTGCCGAAGATGCAGAGCCATTTCGAAGCGCGCGTGTGGAACGACATCTTCCTCCACGCGCAGCAGGCGCTCGGGATTCCCGCGGGCACGATCAAAGCAACCGTGCTGATCGAAACGCTGCCGGCGGCCTTCGAGATGGACGAGATCCTCTACGAGCTGCGCGCGCATAGCACGGGCCTCAACTGCGGACGCTGGGACTACATCTTCAGCGCGATCAAGACGCTCAAGCAGAGGGACAACTTCCTGCTGCCGGATCGCGGCCAGGTGACGATGGAGACGCCGTTCCTCAAGGCGTACGTGCAGCTCCTGATCCACACGTGCCATCGCCGCGGCGCGCACGCGATGGGCGGCATGGCCGCGCAGATTCCGATCAAGGACGACCTGAAGGCGAACATGGTCGCGCTGGACAAAGTCCGCGCCGACAAGATCCGCGAAGTGCGCGAGGGCCACGACGGCACGTGGGTGGCGCATCCGGGCCTCGTCCACGTCGCGACGCAGGTGTTCGACGAAGGCATGCCCGGACCGAATCAGCTGTCGCGCCTGCGCGACGACGTCCACGTGACGGCGGCGATGCTCGTCGAGCCGCCGAAGGGCACGCGCACCGAAGCCGGACTGCGGCACAACATCCGCGTCGGCATCCTCTACCTCGAGGCGTGGCTGGGCGGGCAGGGCGCCGTGCCGATCTACAACCTGATGGAAGATGCCGCGACCGCCGAGATCTCGCGCACGCAGATCTGGCAGTGGCTGAAGCACCGCGCGATTCTCGACACCGGCCAAACCGTCACGGATTCGTTCCTGCGGAAGGTGACCGATGAAGAAGTTCAGCGGATCCGCGCGGAAGTCGGAGCGAAGCGATTCGATCGCGGGCGCTTCAAGGAGGCGCGCGCGATCTTCGAGTCCGTCGCGGCCTCGAAGGATCTGCAGGATTTCCTCACGATTCCCGCGTATGATGTGCTCCAGAATTGAGAATCTGAAATCTGAATTCTGAACTTCCTCAGGAGGGCACATGCGTTCACGGCACGCGATCCTCGGCGGCCTTGGCGTTGGTCTTCTCGTCGTCGGCGTCTCCAGCGCGACCTACCTCCGGGCTCAAGATCCCGCTGACGAAATCCATACCGCGACGATGCGGCCCGTCATCCGCGGACGGGACGTGGCCGCCGCGTCGATGAAGCCGGAAGCGACGCAGGCCGCTGAACGCATTCTGCGCGCAGGTGGAAACGCCTACGATGCCGCGGTCGCCGGCCAGGCGGTGCTCGGCCTCGTGGACGCGGCGTCGAACGGCGTCGGCAGCGACGCCGTGATCCTGATCTGGGACGCGAAGGCGAAGCAGGTCGTCTCGATCAACGCCGAGGGCACGGCGCCGAAGCTCGCGACGATCGAGTGGTACCAGAAGAACCTCGGCGGCAAGCTGCCGTCGAGCGACACGCTGCTCTCGGGCACGGTGCCCGGCGTCGTCGACGCGTGGTACACGCTGCTCGATCGCTGGGGCACGATGACATTCGCGCAGGTGCTGCAGCCGGCGATCGAAACGGCGGAGAACGGATTTCCGATCGGCGAGCGGATGGCTGCGGCGATTGAGGGATCGCGCAAGCTGAGGAAGTACCCGTCGAGCGTGAAGGTCTACTACCCGGGCGGCGCGGCGCCGAAGGCGGGCGACATTTTCAGAAACCCGGACCTCGCGCGCACGCTGCGCAAGCTGGTGGAGGCCGAGAAGGACGCGGCGGGGAAAGGCCGTCACGAAGCGCTGAAGGCCGCGCGCGATCGGTTCTACAGGGGCGACATCGCCCGCGCGATGGCGAAGTTCTCCGAAGAGCAGGGCGGCTTGTTCCGGTACGAAGACTTCGCGTCGTACACCGACAAGGTGGAGACACCGGTCTCGGTCGACTATCGCGGCTACCGCGTCTACAAGAATCCTTCGGCGAGTCAGGGTCCGACCGAGCTCTTCGCGCTGAACATTCTCGAAGGCTACGACCTCAAGAAGCTCGGCCACAATAGCGCCGACTACGTCCATACGAGCATCGAAGCCGTGAAGCTCGCGCTGGCCGACCGCGAGAAGTATCTCGGCGACGCCGACTTCGTGCCGATTCCGTACGACGGGCTGCTGTCCAAGGACTACGCGCGCGAGCGGCGCGCGCTCATCGACGCGCAGCACGCGTCGCTCGAGATGCGGCCCGGCCTCGCGGAGAAGTTCACCAAGGCGACGGCGCCGCTCGACCGGCAGGTGCACATCAATCTCGACGGCGAGGCGGATCACGAGGGCGACACGAGCTATCTCGCCGTCATCGACAAGGATCGCAACATGGTGAGCTTCGAGCCGAGCCTGCACAGCGGCTTCGGCACGGGCGTCGTCATGGGCGATCTCGGATTCATCTTCAACTGCCGCGGCGACTACTTCTCGCTCGTGGCGGGCGAGGCGAACGCGCTCGCGCCGGGCAAGCGGCCGCGCAGCACGCTGCAGAGCACGCTCGTCATGAAGGACGGCAAGCCGTTCATGATCGTCGGCAGCCCGGGCGGCGACGATCAGGTGTTCCGCACGATGCAGACGCTGCTGAACGTGATCGACTTCGGGATGAACGTGCAGGAAGCGATCGAGGCGCCGCGCTGGGCGACGCGCAGCTTCCCGGCGTCGCCGTTCCCGCACACGATGTATCCGGGGGAGATGTCCGTGGAAGCCCGCGTGCCCGAGGCCGTCCGTCAGGCGCTCACGCAGCGCGGCCACAAGCTGCGCGTCGGCGGCGCGTGGACGATGGGATCGCTGGCCGGGATCATCGTAGATCCGAAGACGGGCGTGCTGAGCGCAGGGACAGACCCACGAGTGGATGCGTACGCGATTGCCTGGTGAATCTGTCAGTACGTCGGTCCGTCAGTCTTCCAAGTCTTCGCGAAACACGGGCTGCGACGGATCCAGGTTGCCTTTGAACACGGCTTCAAGGAGTCCGTCGTACGCCTTCTTCGCTTCCGGCAGCGACTGATATCCGCGCTCGCGCTGCACGGCGCCGCTCTCTGAATAGATCAACGTGAAGTAGCGGCCCTGCGAGTACTGCATCTCGACCAGCGCGTCCGGCCGATCCGGGTCGCCTCTCTGGCCGAGCACGTCCATCACCGCGACCCACCACCTCCGGCCCTTCGGATCGGTGACCGTCTCGCGCTGGAGGTATTCCCAGTCGTTGATGCTCCAGAGTGCCATAAGACGTATGTACCACTGAGGACACGGAGGGCACGGAGGAAGAACCTGTGTACGACACGGGCCTCCGTGTCCCCCGTGTCCTCCGTGGTTAATCTCTTTTCAGCAATTCAGACAGCGCACGCGCGACCTGCGAGCCGGTGAACGGCTTCGGGATCAGCAGCACCCGCTGCGCCTCGCGCTTGCGCAGGCTCGCGTCGGCCCGCTCCGGCGTATCGCTGATGATCACGATCGGCAGCGCGCCGAAATCGCCGTGGCCGCGCACCGCGTCGAACTGCGCCTCGCTCATCTCGTACGACGTGCAGTCCAGGACGAGCGCGTCCACCTTCTGATCGGCGAGCAGGTCGATCACGTCAGGCGTGTATCCGGAGGGGACGACGTCGTAGCCGTGATCGCGGAGCGCGAACGTCAGCAGCTCCGCGATCTCAGGGGTGTCGTCAATGAGCAGAACGGTCGCCATTGCGGAATGAGGAATGCGGACTGCGGATTGAAATGGCGAATTGCGGATTGTGGACCTCAATCAACAGCCAATCCGCATTCCGCGATCCTCATTCCGCAATCTTGATCCTGGGTTTCTTTCCAGCGGCAGGTTCGAGATCCAGCGACCAGACCCTCCCGCCGGCGGTGTAATAGGCGCGGTGATCGTTCTCGATCATCGCGCCCCAGGCCTCGAGCGTCCGCATCTGGAACGTGTAGCCCTCGAAGTTGGCCTTCGTGTGGCTCAGCACTTCGCTGGTGTGCCAGTTGTCGTTGAGAATCGCGTCGCCCGCGTGGACGCGGAGCACGGTGTAGTACTTGTCGTGCGCGGCCTCGGGCCGCACGTCGCGCGTCGCGCCGCGCTTCTTGCCTTCCGTGACGATGTAGCTTTCCTGGACGATGGGTTCAGCCATGTGCCGTTCCTAAACCGTTTGCGCCACGGCGGCGGCCGCTTCGGCCGACGCCATGTCGACGAGGTTCTTCGCGTCGGCGGCCTTGATCAGCGCCTCCGGAATCGCGACGTTCATCATCTTCCACTGCTGGTTCGCGAACTTCTGCAGCGTGGCGATGTGCTCGGCGTGCAGGTGGCCGAAGCGTCCCTGCAGCTTCAGGTACTCCGACACCGGGCGCATGCTGGCCGGCCGGAAGCTGTAGTCGAACTCTCGCTTCTCCGGATCCCATTCCCAGATCGGATACAGCCCGCTCTCGACGACCAGACGGCCCAGATCGATCGACCGCGGCGTCTCGTACACGAAACCCTTCTGGCACGGCGTGTAGATCATCATGAACGCGGCGCCCTTGTGGTTGAGCGCCTTCCGCACCTTGTTCATCAGATCGATCGGATAGCCCACGCTCGCCGTCGCGACGTAGCAGTGCGGATGGCCCGCCGCCATCATGCGCGCGAGATCCTTCGGGAAGAGCGTCTTCGCCTCAGGAACCTTCGGCCCGGGCGGCGAGAAGGTCGTCATGCCGCCGTAGGGCGTGCGCGACGACGCCTGAATGCCCGTATTCGCGTACTGCTCGTTGTCGTAGCAGATGATCAGGCAGTCGTGGTTGCGGTACAGCGCGCCCGAGACCGACGCGAGACCGATATCAGACGCGCTGCCGTCGCCGGCCTCGCAGATGATGTTCGGAAACGTGCCCTTCCACTTGCCCTTGCGGATCATCGCTTCGTACGCGGCCGCGACGCCGGCGGTGAAGCTGCCCGAGCTGCCGATCTGCGTGTGCGCCCACGGCACGTTGTACGGCGTGCACAGATAGGAACTGTTCGCGACGTACATGCATCCGGTCGGCCCGACCAGGATGGTATTGTCGCCCGCGGCCTTGCTCGTCATCCGGTACTGGATCGACGGCCCGCAGCCGGCGCACGTGCGATGGCCCGGCACGAACGGCTCGGTCGCCGGCAGCTCGGGGTTGTAGAACCGCGCGCCCTGATTCGGGCTTCCGAGCATCGGCAGCATCTGCCGCTGAACTTCAATGGCTGGCATGTGATTACTCCTCGAATCCGACCCAATGGGCGCGTTTTTCGATCTTCCCACGTTTCTGCGCTTCGATCATCTTGTTCGTCATCCAGTAGAACTCTTTCATCACGATCGCTTCGCCGCCCATGCCGGCCATGAACGAGAAGACGAGCGGGCGCTTCGGAACTTCATAGAGCGCCGCGACCGCTTCCGCGTACAGCGAGCCGCCGCTGCTGACGCTGCCGAGGCCCATGTTGGTCTCGATGACGCCGACGACCTTGAACTTGCTGAGCGACGCCGCGACCTGCTCGGTCGGGTACGGCCGGTACGTGCGCAGCCGCACCATGCCGACCTTCGCGCCGCGCGCGCGCATGTGCCGGATCGCGTGCCGCGCCGTCACGCCGTGCGCGCCCTGCAGGAAGAACACGACCTCCGCATCGTCGGTCATGTATTCCTCGAGCCACGGATCGTAGCGGCGGCCGAAGATCCGCGCGAACTGATCGTGGATCTCTTCGATGACCGGCATCGCGCCTTCCATCGCGCGCGCGCGCTCGAGCTGCAGCGGCGGTCCCTGCTCCGGCATGATCTGCGGCCCGTGCGAGACCGGATGCCGCGGATCGAGCGGGTAGGGATGCTTGTAGGGCGGCAGGAATTCCTTCACCTGACCGGGATCCGGCAGCTCGCAATCGGTCGTGATGTGCGAGACGAAGAATCCGTCCTGGCACACCATCTGCGGCAACAGGACGCGCGGATCTTCGCCGATGCGGTACGCCATCAGGTGATTGTCGAACGCCTCCTGCGCGTCGCACGACCAGCCCATCAGCCAGCCCATGTCCCGCGTCGACAGCGCTTCGGTGTGCTCGGATCCGAAATCGCCGGGCGGGTCGAGCGTGCGGTCGGCGATCATCATCTGCACCGGCATGCGGGCGCCCGAGATCGGCGAGTACAGCTCGAAGGCGAACTGCACGCCGACGCCCGAGCTGCCGGTGAACACGCGCGCGCCGCACGAGGCCGCGCCGTGCGCGATGCTCAGCTGCGAGTGCTCGCTGTCGGCGACGATGTACTCGGCATCGAGCTCGCCGTTCGCCACCATCTGCGCCAGCGCCATCATCGTCGCCGTGTAGGGCCGGATCGGATACGCGGCGATGACGTCCACGTCGGCGTACTTCGCGGCCTGCGCCGACGCGACGCAGCCGTTGATGCGGACGGTTTTCTTTTTTCCCGCAGTTGCAGTAGCCATTGTTCGCTCCAGGTCCGCCTAAAGGCGGACGCCACAAAACCGTGGTGTCCGGCTTCAGCCGGACCTATCCAATGTCCTTCGCCGGACGATCCGGCAGGTTTCTCAACTCTTCCGCCTGCCGACCGTGCAGGCCCTGCGTGATCGCGAACGCGGTGTCCATCCGGACGACGCCCGTGTCGAAATCCAGCTCGGGCACGCCTTCGAGGCAGCCGGTCGGGCATTCCTCGATACACACGCGGCAGCCTTTGCAGTAGTCCACGAGAATCTTGTAGAGGCCGTTCGATCGGTCGTACCGGATGATGCACGGCTCCGGGCAGACGAGATAACAGTTGTCGCAGGCGTTGCACGTGCCGCAGCTGAAGCAGCGGTTCGCTTCCTCGATCGCCTGCTCCTCGCTGAACGCCTGGATGACTTCGTCCTGCGTCTTGCGCCGGCTCGCCGGCGCCAGCATCGCCTGCTGCACGCGCGGGAACTTCGGGAAGTACGTCATGTTCATCCGCGCGAGATCGGTGATGACGTCGATCGCGACCATCCGCTCCTGCAGCGGCTCGCCGCGCAGCACCGTGTCCACGTTGAACGCGGTGCGCTTGCCGTCGCCGACGGCGTTCACGACCATCAGCGGCTGACCCTGTCCGACCTGCACGACGTCGCCGGCCGCGAAGACGTTCGTCGAGCCGAGACGGCCGAAGCGGTCGGCCTTGATGCCGCCCTTGTCGTTCTTGAATTCATCCGGCAGCCACTTCAGCGCCCCATGCTGGCCGACGGCGATGATCACGTTGTCCACGGCGAAGCGCTCGGGCTTCGCGTCCTTATTAACGGTGATCGGCGATGCGTTGATCGCGCCGCTGAACTTCGCCGGGTGCAGCTGCAGCGCCTCGACCTTGCCGGTGCCGAGGATCGCCGTGCACGCGAGACCGTGCTTCAGCTCGACGCCTTCCTCGACCATGTCGTGCAGATCTTCGGGCACGCACGGCATCTCGCTCGCGTTGCCCTCGACCGTGATCATCGTCACTTCCTGCGCGCCCTGGCGGTACGCCTCGCGCGCGCAGTCGATCGCGGTGTTGCCGCCGCCGATGACGGCGACGCGCGGGCCGAGCTTCACCTTCGACGTGCCCATGCCGATGTCGCGCAGGAAGGGAAGGCCGTAATGGACGCCGGCCGTGTCCTCGCCTTCGGCGCGGATGCTGTTCGGGTTGATCAGCCCGACGGCGAGAACGACCGCGTCGTAGTTCTTCCGCAGCTCGTCCCAGCTGACGTCCTTGCCGACTTCCGTATTCGTCTTGATCGTGATGCCGAGCTCGACGAGCCGCTCGATCTCGCGGTCGAGGACGTTCTGCGGCAGAACCCAGTCGGGGATGCCGCCGCGATTGAGGCCGCCGGCCTTCGGCGACTTCTCGAGGATCGTCACGGCGTAGCCGAGCCGCGCGAGTTGATACGCGGCGCTGTGACCCGCCGGTCCCGATCCGACGACGACGACTTTCTTGCCGTTCGGCTTGCCGGGCTTGACGACGTCCTTCGGCAGCGCCTGGCCGAGATCGCCGAGGAACCGCTCGACGGCGCGAATCGAGATCGCCTCGTCGTACTTGCCGCGGTTGCACGCCTGCTCGCACGGGTGATAGCAGACGCGGCCCGTGACGGAGGGGAAGGGCATGTCTTCCTTGATGAGCGCGTAGGCGTCGAGATACTTGCCGCGCTTCACGAGGTCCAGATAGCCCTGGATCTTTTCGTTGGTGCCGCAGGCGTTGTTGCACGGCGGCATCTTGTCGCGGTACACGGGCCGAATCGCGCGCCAGTTGCCCGTCGGAAACAGATCCTGGCCCTTCTGCGACGGAGCCGGTGTGATGCCGGCGAACGGAACTTGCAGCCAATCCGGAATATGAGTGCCTTTGGTCGACATACGGTCCCTTTTTTGTGGTTTATCTTCTTCTTCATGCAGTCACGGGGTTCAACGGCATGATGTGCAGTTCCTTCAGCGCGGCCTTGAACGCCGCCTTGTTCGCAATCATCGGTTCGATCGTTTCCATCTTCACGATGCCCGTCGTCTTGACGACCGCGGCGATCAGCGGCGCGGCGATGTCGGGCGCGATCGCCTTGCTGCGCTCGGCGGCGCCTTCGGTCGACAGCCGGTCGAGCCCGAGCTCGCCGAGGCGGTAGTAGAGCCACTTGTGATCCGCGAGCTTCGCGGCGTCGACGCAGACGAGCTGCGCCAGCCGCTCGGGTTTCGGCACGAAGCGGAGCATGTAGTCCGGCGTGTACTGCGTGTTGATCACGAGCGTGCCGCCCGGCGGCATCCCGCGCATGTAGTCCCAGCCCTTCACCATCGTCTGCTCGACCAGCACGACGATGTTCGGGTTCTCGTTCTCGTAGGTGAGCGCGTTCTCGATCTCGCTGTCGCTGATGCGGCAGTACTTCCGCGTCGGCGCGTTCGTGCGGTCCGGGTTGTCGACGTAGTTTTCCATCGCCTGCGCGAACTTGCCTTCGTTGCGCGCCGATGCGGCGATCGAATTGACGATGTCGCGGCCTTCCTTGTCCATGATGATGCCGCGCGTCCAGACGGTGAGTTCGGTGTACGCCATGGTTTCCTCGATGGTCCGCCTAAAGGCGGACGCCACACTTCAAGACGTGGTGTCCCTCAAGACGTGGTGTCCGGCTTCAGCCGGACGTCCATTACTTCGTCGAAATCCGTCTTCCGCACTTCAAACGACCGCCCGCGGCTGCCGCGCTGGAATTCCGCAATCGCGAGCAGCGCCGCCTTCTTGCACAGGCTCTCGATGTCGGCGCCGGTCATCCCGCCGGTCTTCGCCGCGACGTCGGCGATCGCGACGTCGTCCGCGAGCGGCACGCGCCGGCAGCAGAGCCGGATGATCGCCTCCCGCGCGGCCGCGTCGGGGTTGGCAAAGCGAACGATATAGTCGAACCGGCCGCTTCGCAAGAGCGCAGGATCGACGCGCTCCGGGCGATTGGTCGCCGCGAGCAGGATCACGCCCTTGACGTCGCGCAGGTTGTCGATTTCGCGCAACAGCTGACCGAGAATTCGCTGGTGCACGTCGGCTCCGAGCTGTTCACCGCTCAGCCGTGGCGCCAGCGCGTCGATCGTGTCGAAGAAGAGCAGGCACGGCGCCGCGCGCCTCGCCTTCTTGAAGACCTCGCGGAGCGCCTTCTCGGATTCGCCGAGCCACTTCGAGTAGAGCTGCGGGCCGTCGACCGCGATCAGCGGGATCTGTTTCTCGCCCGACAGCGCGCGCGCCATCGCGGTCTTGCCGGTGCCCGACGGACCGACGAGCAGGATGCCGCGCGTCGGCGTCAGGCCGACCTGCCTGTACAAATTGTCCAGATCATCGGCGCCGTCGTGCGCGTGCGCGTGCTGGACGACGGCGTCGAGCAGGCGCTTGATGTCGTCGAGCCCGCCGAGCGACGCGAACGTCGACGCGCTCTTCTCGATGAAGAACTCGCGCGTCGCGCTCGGCTCGACTTCCTTCAGCCCGGCGACGCAGTCCTCCTGCGTCACCAGCAGCGTCGACAGATCGGCGTCTTCGTCGGAATTCGTGGCGTCCGCCTTCAGGCGGACCTCTTCGGTGGTGGTCCGGCTGAAGCCGGACCCCACGGACCGCACCATCGTGAGAAACCGCCGCAGCGCGATCATGCCGATTTCCTGGCACAGGGCTTCGAGATCGGCGCCGACGAAACCATGCGACTGCTCGGCGATCGCGCGCAGGTCGACGTCGGGGCCGAGCGGCATCGCGCGCGTGTGGATCCTCAGAATCTGCAGCCGCGCCTGCGTGTTCGGCACGCCGATCTCGATCTCGCGATCGAATCGCCCGGGCCGCCGCAGCGCCGGGTCCAGCACTTCCGGAATGTTCGTCGCGCCCATGACGATCACCTGGCCGCGCGAGACGAAGCCATCCATCAGGCTCAGCAGCTGCGCGACGACGCGCTTCTCGACTTCGCCGGACACCTCGGCGCGCTTCGGCGCGACGGCGTCGATCTCGTCGATGAAGAGAATCGACGGCGCGTGCCGCGCCGCTTCCTCGAAGACCTCCCGGAGCTTGGCTTCGCTCTCGCCGTAGAACTTCCGCATGATCTCGGGGCCGTTGAGGTGGATGAAGTGGACGCGGCTCTCGGCGGCGACCGCGCGGGCCAGCAGCGTCTTGCCGGTGCCGGGCGGGCCGTAGAGCAGGACGCCTTTCGGCGCGAGGATCCCCAGCCGCTCGAAGATGCGCGAGTGCTTGAGCGGCAGCTCGACCATCTCGCGCACGCGCGCGAGTTCGCGCTCCAGCCCGCCGATGTCCTCGTACGACACGGACGGCGCCCGCGCCGCGGTCTGCTCGCCCTCGACGATGCGGATGTCCGTGCGCCTGCCGATCACGACGACGCCGTTTGGAATCGTGCGGACGACCTGGAAATTGATCGCCTTGGCGTACGTCGGCACGCGGACGACGCCGCCCGAGACGACGGGCACGCCGTCGAGATCTTCGAGCATACGCTCGGGCGCGACGATCGCCGGCGCCGCGCCCGCCCAGAGCGGCGTGAACCGCACGGCGACCGCGGGCGCGTGTTCGACGATCGCGACCGTCACCTGCTCGTCGAGCCCCGCGCCGCAGTTGCTGCGCGCGGTGCCGTCGATCTGGATCAGGTCGTCGTGGCCCGGCTCCGACAGTTCCGCGCGCGCCACGGTCGTCGTCCGTCCGGTGATTTTCAGAATGTCCCCGGGACGCGCGCCGATCCGGATGAGGTTGTCGGGCGCCAGCCGCGCAATCGCGTGGCCGGTGTCCTCGACGCGCGCTTCCGCCACGCGCAGCGCGATCGCGGCCGCCGGCGCGGTCTGCGTGGAGTCAGGGGCTTCGCGATCGTCCGACGGAGACGTCATGTCGTCGCGGTCTCGACAAGGAGGCGCCGCTGCAGCTGCGTCACGAAGCGATCGAAGACGGCGACGAGCTTCTGTTGATCGGGGTGGTCCGGCGGTTCGGCCGCGACGGCGACGCCGGTGCGCTCGCTGCCGCTGTCGCTGAGCCGGATGGTGCCGAGGTTGATGTGCTCGATGGCCCAGCCGTCGGTGCGGACCGAGGTGACCGACAGGCTGAGCACGTCGGGCGTGCTCTCCCACGGCACGACAATCGCGCTGACGTGACCCTGGGTGCGGGCGTACTCCTCGATCGCGCGGGCGATGACTTTAGGAGCGCCGGAGACGGTGAAAGAGACCATCACGAAACCTGAAACTGAAAACTGAAAACAGAAAAGTGCAGGCGGGGCTTCACTTTCAACGTTTCCCTTTTCACTTCTAACTTTCTGTATACTGGCCCAGTGGTCGAACCAGTTAAGGGTCAAAGTCTGACACCCGTCCGGAGCGGTGTCAAGCGTGGATCGCGCAACGCGCGGTCGAGCGTGATCGCCCCGCTCAAGAAGACGCGCGTCGCCGAGGCGATCGCCGATCGCATTCGCGAGCTGATCCTCGACCGGACCTTCGCGGCGGGCGAGCCGCTGCCCGGCGAGCGCGATCTCGCCGAGCGCTTCGGCGTCAGCCGCGGGTCGGTGCGCGACGCGCTCCGCACGCTCGAGACGATCGGCCTCATCGAGACGCGCCACGGCCAGGGCACGTTTCCCAAGGAGCTCGACCTCGACCGGCTCGTCGCGCCGCTGGCGTCGGTCCTGACCTACAGCCACGATCTGCAGGACGAGTTGCTCGACGTGCGCCGGATGTTCGAGCCCGCGGTGGCGCGCGCCGCCGCGGCGCGCGTGAGCGGCGAGGATCTCGCCGAGATGGAGCAGCTCATTCACGCGCAGCGGCAGAAGCTGAAGACGGGCCGGTCGGCGATCGTCGAGGACACGGCGTTCCACGCCGTGCTCGCGCGCGCGACGGGCAATCGCGTCATCGTCCGCATCATGGAGACGCTCAACGATCTGCTCGTCGAGTCGCGGAAGCTCACGCTCAAGCAGAAGGGCCGGCCCGCGCGATCGCTCAGGGGCCACGAGAACGTCGTGGCGGCGCTGCGTGTGCACGACGGTGAAGCGGCCGGCCGCGCGATGCTCAATCACATCGATCAGATCGCCGATCTGCTGCAGCGGCCCATTGCGGAATGAGGATTGCGGGCTGCGATGACTGAGATGATTCAAGCGGCGCTCGATCAGATCGAGGCGCTGGCGGTGCGTGGACGCCGGCTGAAAGAGACGCGGTCGGTCGACGCGATCCGCGCGTGGCAGCAGGACTGCGCGGCGCTCGTCAATCAGCTGTCCGGCGGGAGCAAGGCGCACTGGCTGTCGCGCGCGTTCAGCCAGGCGTTTCTCGTCCGCTCGACCGACGGTGGCGTCGTCGTCGAGGCGTCATCCGCGGAGATTGTCGAGCGGCTGCTGGACGTCCTGTCGCAGGCGAGCGTGTCGGTCGCGCAGTTGGGGACGGGTCTCGGAACCGACGCGCACCGAGACCCGTCCCCAAGGCGTTTCGAGTTCGTGCACAACGCCGAGCTGCGCCCCGTCCTCGAGCGCGCGCTGACCGACGGCAGAGCGGCGCTCGACGCCGGCGACGCGCGGCTGGCGCTGATCCTTCTGTCGAGCGTCCTCGAAGCGATCCTTACTGATGCGCTGCGGGGCGCTTCCAGCCCCCAGCCCCCAGCCACCGAGATTTCGGCCTGGTCTTTTGATGAGCGGATTGCGGCTGCGGAACGCGCCGGTCTGATTCGCGGCGGATGCGCGCGGCTCCCGGTGGTCGCGCGGCGCTATCAGGATCTCGGGGAGGCCGACGCAACCGTCGCGGCCCAACCGCTCGTCAGCGAGCGCGACGCCCGCGTCACCAGCCAGGTCCTCAACATCGTCATGCGAGACTTGGATCCCGGCCGCTAGACCTGCGCTAAGCTACGCGGGGTCCGACGGGGGTCGGACCGGGGTCGGACCGGGGTCGGACCCTGTTGCAGTTTTTGCCACACGGAGGCGGCCGACCGATGGCACAGAGCGAACCTTCCAGCAGCACGCTGCCAGTCAATCGCTGGCTTCAGCTCGTGGCGGGCGTCATCTGCATGGTGATGATCGCCAATCTCCAGTACGGCTGGACCTACTTCGTCGATCCCATCAACGCGCGATTCCATTGGGGCCGCACGGACATTCAGGTCGCGTTCACGATCTTCGTCGCGACCGAGACGTGGCTCG
The DNA here is from genome assembly GCA_020073005.1 of Terriglobia bacterium. Classification (GTDB taxonomy): domain Bacteria; phylum Acidobacteriota; class Vicinamibacteria; order Vicinamibacterales; family CAVVIG01; genus SRVP-36. Next base: position 39,833 of record JAIQFX010000045.1, read on the forward strand.
TGCCGGTCGAGGGCTGGTTCGTCGATCGCTTCGGTCCGCGGATGGTCGTGATGTTCGGCGGCGTCGTCGTCGCGCTGGCCTGGGCGTTCAATTCGATGGCGACGTCGCTGCCGATGCTCTACGCGGGCATGGCGCTCTCGGGCGTCGGGGCGGGCGCGGTGTACGGCACGTGCGTCGGCAACGCGCTCAAGTGGTTCGCCGATCGGCGCGGGCTGGCGGCGGGACTCACGGCCGCGGGATTCGGCGCGGGCGCCGCGGCGACCGTCTATCCCATCGTGACCACGATCAGCACCTACGGGTACGACAAAGCGTTTCTCTGGTTCGGCGTCGGCCAGGGGCTCGTGATTCTCGTGCTGTCGCAATTCCTCAAGGCGCCGAAGCCCGGCGAAGCGCCGGCGGCGGCGCGCAAGCTCGCGCAGACGACGCGCGACTTCAGGCCGATGGAGATGATCGGCACGCCGATCTTCTGGATCCTCTACGTGATGTTCGTGCTCGTGGCGGCGAGCGGGCTCGTGGTGACGGCGCAGGTCGCGCCCATCGCGAAGGATTACAAGGTCGCGACGCTGCCCGTCAATTTCCTGTTCATCACGTCGACCGTCCTCGTCATGGCCGGCATCGTGGACAACATCCTCAACGGGCTGGCGCGGCCGACGTTCGGGTGGGTGTCGGATCACATCGGACGCGAGAACACGATGGCCATAGTGTTCGTCGCCGGTGCGTGCGCGTACTGGGCGCTTGGCACGATCGGCAACACGCCGTGGATGTTCATCGCGACGGCGGGTCTGGTCTACTTCACGTGGGGCGAGATCTACAGTCTGTTCCCGGCGCTGTGCACGGACACGTACGGGTCGAAGTACGCGACGACCAACGCCGGCCTGCTCTACACGGCGAAAGGCACGGCGTCGTTCCTCGTGCCGGTGGCGAGCTGGATCCAGAGCTCCACGGGCGGCTGGCACGCCGTGTTCGTTGTCGCCACGATTGCGAACCTCGCCGTGGCCGCCGCCGCGCTCTTCGTCATCAAGCCCATGCGCGCGGCGCACCAGGCCGGTCGCGCGGCGGCGCAGGCCGTTCCCGCGCCCGCGAAATGACGCCGATTGCGGAGGAGCTGCAGGCGGCCTACGCCGGGCGCCGCCTGATCACGCCTCCATCCGTCCGGCCGGGCGGCCTCGATCTCGCGACGGCGTACAGGATCGAACACGAGATCGCGCAGTCGCGCCGCGCGGCGGGCCACGCGATCGTCGGCTGGAAAGTCGGCAATTCGAACCCCGATCGCTGGGCGGCGCTCAAGCTCGACACCGTCACGTGGGCGCACATGTACGACGACACGGTGCGCTACGCCGACTGGAACGACGCGACGCTCTCCATCGCGCCGATGCTCTCCCCGAAGATCGAGCCCGAGATCGTTTTCAAGCTCGCGCGGCCGCCGGCGTCCGGCGATGCCGCGGCCGTCCTCGAAGCGACCGAGTGGATCGCGCTCGGCTTCGAGATCATCGACTGTGTGTTTCCGGAGTGGAAGGCGACGCCCCTCGATTTCATCGCCTCGCGCGGCGTGCATGCGGCGCTCGTCGTCGGCGAGCCGGTCTACATCGAGCCGGACGAGATCGCGAAGTTCGCGGGCGAGCTCGCGGACTTCACCGTCCGTCTGCTGAGAAACAACGAACTCGTCGCGGAGGGGGCGGGCACGAGCGTGTTCAAGAGTCCGGCGCTCTGCGTGGGCGAGTTGGCCGCGGCGATGACGCGCCGCGGCGGCGAGACGCTGCAGGCCGGCGACGTCATCACCACCGGCTCGTTGACGACCGCGATGCCCATCGCGGCGGGGCAGACATGGATCGCATCGCTCAACGGGATTCCTCCGTCGGCGCTGACGCTGCGCATCAAGTAGCCTTCACGAAATGAACCACGGAGGACACGGGGGACACGGAGGGAAGTTAGCCACCGAGACACGGACACCGAGGGAAACACGATTAACCGCAGAGCGCGCTGAGATCGCAGAGCGCGCTTGACTGAGATTCGGCGGGCGCCGCGAAGCGGCGTCCCAGGCGTCACGAATCAGCAGACGAGCAAGACATGGACGGTCGTCGCTCTTGCTCGTCTGCTGATTCGTGCCGCCTGCAAGCGGCCTGCAACGCAGGCCGCCCCGCCGAATCGTCAAGGCGCACCTCCGTTCCTCCGTGTCCTCCGTGGTTATCTTCTTCTTCGTTCTTCTTCGTGTCTTCGTGGCCACCTTCCGTCCGTACGTCAGTTCCAGTATTGTTGAGCGTCCAGTGAGGTGACCTGCGCGTGAAGAGCGGGCGGCATTTTCTCCAGATTCCCGGGCCCACGAACGTTCCCGATCGCGTACTGCGGGCGCTGGCGCAGCCGACGATCGATCATCGCGGGCCGGAGTTCGCCGCGCTTGGGCGTGACGTCATCGATGGACTGAAGCGCGTCTTCCAGACACGCGGCGCCGTCGTCATCTATCCCTCGTCTGGCACCGGCGCATGGGAAGCGGCGCTCGTGAACACGCTGTCGCCTGGCGACACCGTGCTCATGGCCGAGACCGGACACTTCGCCACGCTGTGGCGCGACATGGCCGCGCGCCTCGGAGTGAACGTCGACTTCGTGCCCGGCGACTGGCGCCACGGGGTCGACCCCGCCGCGATTGCCGCGAAGCTCGACGCCGACAAGGCACGCGCGATCAAAGCCGTCGCGATCGTCCACAACGAAACCTCGACCGGTGTCACGAGCCGCGTCGCGGACGTGCGCGCGCAGATCGACGCGGCGAAACATCCGGCGCTCCTGCTCGTCGACACGATCTCGTCGCTCGGATCGATCGACTATCGCCACGACGAGTGGGGCGTCGACGTCACCGTCAGCGGATCGCAGAAGGGCCTGATGCTGCCGCCGGGTCTCGGCTTCAACGCGGTCAGCGAGAAGGCGATCGCGGCGTCGAAGACCGCGCGGCTGCCGCGCGCGTACTGGGACTGGACGCCGATGATCAAGGACAACGCGTCCGGCTTCTTTCCGTACACGCCCGCGACGAATCTGCTCTATGGTCTGCGCGAGGCGCTGGCGATGTTGACGGAGCAGGGACTGCCGGCGGTGTTCGCCCGGCACTGCCGCCATGCCGAGGCGACGAGACGCGCCGTTCGCGCGTGGGGACTCGAGGTGCTGTGCGTGAATCCCGCGGAGTACAGCAGCTCGCTCACGGCCGTGCTGATGCCGGACGGCCACGACGCCGACGCGTTCCGCAGGGTCGTGCTCGATCGCTTCGACATGTCGCTCGGCACCGGTCTCGGACAGCTGAAGGGAAAGATCTTCCGTATCGGTCACCTCGGCGACTTCAACGATCTGATGCTCGCCGGCACGCTGAGCGGGGTCGAGATGGGACTGGCGGCGTCCGGCGTCCCGTTCACGCGCGGCGGCGTGATGGCGGCGCTCGAGTATCTTGTCTGATATCTGCCACCTGAGCGCCGTCGAGCTGGCGCGACGCATTCGCGCGAAGGAACTCTCCGCGCGCGAAGTCCTGTCCGCGCATCTCGATCAGATCGCGCGCCTCAATCCCACGCTCAACGCGATCGTCACGCTCGTGGCGGATCAGGCGATGGCGCGTGCGCTGGCGGCGGACGAAGCGCTGGCGCGCGGCGCGGGCGTCGGCCGCCTGCACGGGCTGCCAATCGCGCACAAGGATCTGCAACTCACCAAAGGCATTCGCACGACGTTCGGCTCGCCGATCTACAAGGATTTCGTTCCGGCGGAAGACGCGCTGCTCGTCGAGCGCACGCGCGCGGCCGGAGCGATTCTCGTCGGCAAGACGAACACGCCCGAGTTCGGCGCCGGCTCGCAGACGTTCAACCCGATTTTCGGCGCGACGCTCAATCCGTACGACACGACGAAGACGTGCGGCGGCAGCAGCGGCGGCGCCGCCGTGGCGCTCGCGTGCGGGATGCTCCCGATCGCCGACGGCACCGACATGGGCGGCTCGCTCCGCAATCCCGCGAGCTTCTGCAACATCGTCGGGATGCGGCCGTCGCCAGGGCGCGTGCCTGGCTGGCCTGCACGCATGGGATGGTCGACGCTGAGCGTCGATGGACCGATGGGACGCAGCGTCGCCGACGTCGCGCTGCTGCTCAGCGCAATCGCCGGACCGGATCGCCGCTCGCCGATCGCGCTCGGCGATCCCGGGTACACGTTCGCCGCGCGGCTCGACCGCGATTTCAAGGACATCCGCGTCGCGTGGTGGCAGGACCTGGGGTTTCCCGTCGACGCGCGCGTCCGCGCGATCGTCAACGGTCAGCGGCGCGTCTTCGAGTCAATGGGCTGCATTGTCGAAGACGCCCAGCCGGATTTCCGGAGCGCTGATGAGGTCTTCAAGACACTGCGCGCGCTGGCGTTCGTGACGGCCTACGCCGACCTCGCGAAGGATCGTCGCGCGCTGATGAAGGACACGATTCTCTGGGAACTCGATCGCGGCCAGCGCGTGACGGCGGCGGACATCGGGCGCGCCGAGCTGAAACGCACGGAGATCTATCATCGCCTGAGGCAGTTCATGGAGCGCTACGAGTTCTTCGTGCTGCCGAGCGTGCAGGTCCCGCCGTTCGACGTCACGCAGCCGTACCCGGCCGCGATCGACGGCGTCGCAATGGAGACGTACATCGACTGGATGAAATCCTGCTACTACATTTCGATCACGGGCCATCCCGCGATCTCCGTGCCCGCCGGATTCACGAGCGACGGCTTGCCGGTCGGACTGCAGATCGTCGCGCGCCATCAGGACGATTGGGGCCTGCTGCAGATCGCGCACGCCTTCGAGCAGGCGACCGGCACTGACCGTCGCTGGCCAACGCTCGCCTGAAAGGCTCGCGCTACATCCTTGTCTCTCCGCCTTATCTCACCGCGCCCGACCGGCGCAGCGCGGCGATCTCGCTCTCGCTGAGGCCCGCTTCCGCGAGGATTTCGTCGGTGTGCTCGCCGAGCATCGGCGCGCGCCGCCTGACGAATGGCGGCGTTCCGCTCATCTTGATCGGCGAGCCGAGCGTCTTCAGATGGCCGAGCGTGGGATGGTCCACGTCGACGACCATGTCGCGCGCCACGATCTGCGGATCCGCGAACACCTGCGCGTAGTCGTTGATGGGCCCGCACGGAATGTCGTTCGCCTCGAGCAGCGCGAGCCAGTGCGCGCGCGGCTGCTGCGACACGATCGACTCGATTCGCTCCGCGAGCGCGGCCCGATGCGTCACGCGGCTCGCGTTGTCGGCGAACTCCGGCATCGACCGCCACTCCGGATGGCCCAGCACGTCGCACAGCCGCACGAACAGCCGTTCATTCGCCGCACCGAGCGTGATGTACCCGTCCGCGCACCTCACGGCCTGATACGGCGCGTTCATCCGGTGCGCGGATCCGAGCGCGACGGGGATGCCCGCGCCTGAGAAGTACTCGGTCGCTTCCCACACCGAGAGCGCGACGCCCGCGTCGACGAGGGACGTATCGATCTGTTGTCCCGTGCCCGTGCGATGCCGCGCTTCGACCGCCGCGAGAATCCCGACGAGCGCGAACAGCCCCGCGCTCAGGTCCGTCAGCGGGACGCCGGCCTTCACCGGCGGGCCGCCGGGCTCGCCCGTGATCGACATGATGCCGGAGACGCCCTGCGCGATCAGATCGAAGCCGCCTTTGCCGCGCTGCGGTCCGGTCTGGCCGTAGCCCGAGATCGACGCGTAGATCAGGCGCGGATTGATCGCCGAGAGCGCCGCGTAGTCCAGGCCGAGCGACGTCATGACGCCGGGCCGATAGTTCTCGATTACGATGTCTGCAGTGCGGGCGAGCCGCGTGAAGACCTCGCGGCCCTCGCGCGTCTTGAGATTCAGCACGACGCTGCGCTTGCCGCGGTTGACGGCGTTGAAGCTCGGCGTGTCGGTGCCGGCGGCGCCGGGCATCTCGCGCGTCGAGTCGCCAGACGGCGGTTCGATCTTGACGACGTCGGCGCCGAGGTCGGCGAGGAGCATCGAGCAGTACGGGCCCGCCATGACCTGCGTGACATCGAGCACGCGCAGGTCCTCAAGGGCCCCGGTGAATGTGGTCATTGAGTCATCTGGTTATCGGGTCAATTGATTGGAACGATTGAACGATTTCACCATCACTGACCAGATTACCAGATGACTCGATGACCAAATTCGGGGGACACACCGTTGACTAAGCACACCATCTTCGACGTAGCCGGTCCGATCGCGACGCTCACCTTCAATCGCCCCGAAGCCCGCAACGCGATGACGTGGGCGATGTACGAAGCGCTCGCCGGCGCCTGCGACCACGTCGACGCCGACGCGACGGTCCACGTGCTGGTCCTGCGCGGCGCCGGCGGCAAGGCGTTCGTGTCCGGCACGGACATCTCGCAGTTCCAGAGCTTCCGCGATCGCGAGGACGGCATCAAATACGAGGAGCGTCTCGATCAGGTGCTGGACCGGCTGGAGCGCGTGACCAAGCCGACGATCGCGCACGTGCAGGGCGTCGCCGCGGGCGGCGGCTGCGCGATCGCGCTGACGTGCGACCTGCGCGTCGCGACGCCCGAGTCCACGTTCGGGATGCCCATCGCGCGGACGCTGGGCAATTGTCTGTCGGCCAATAGCTACGGCCGGCTGCTCGATCTGCTGGGCCCGGGCCGCGTGAAGGATCTGCTGTTCACGGGCCGCTTCCTCGACGCCGCGGAAGCGCAGAGCTTCGGCCTCGTGACGCGCATCGCCGCGGCTGGCGAGATCGATCGCGTCGTCCACGATCTGGCGATTGAAATCTCCTCCAACGCGCCGCTGACGCTGCGCGCGACGAAGGAACTCATCCGCCGCCTGCAGACGAAAGGCCGTCTGTGGCCGGGCGAAGACGCCGACGTCGTCGAGATGTGCTACACGAGCGAGGACTTCCGAGAGGGGGTTGCGGCCTTTCTGGAGAAACGCCGGCCGCAGTGGAAAGGCAGGTGAGGTGAATTGGGTCATCTGGTCATCTGGTTATCGAGTTATTGGGAGAGAGACTCAATTGCACAATCAATGACCCGATAACCAGATGACTCGATTACCAAATTCACCCAGGTGGCACTCTTCATGCGTACTGCGCGCTCGGCATGAGCGTACAGAGCGATGCACTGAAAGAGCGCGCCCTTCAATTTTCACTCGATGTTCTGCGGCTGATCGACAAGTTGCCGCGCACGATCTCGACTGACGTCATCGCCCGCCAGTTGGCAAAAAGTGCAACCTCCGTGGCTTCGAACTATCGCGCAACTTGCAATGCACGCTCACGCGCAGAGTTCATCGCGAAGCTTGGCGTCGTGGTGGAAGAGGCAGACGAGTCGGTCGGCTGGCTTGAGCTCATTCTTCGTGCAAAGTGGATCGAGGCGAGGGCTGTCGAGCCTGTAAAAGATGAGGCGGTGCAACTGCGAGCGATCTTTGCAAGATCAGTGGGGACAGCGCGCCGCAACTACTCGCAATGACCCAATAACCAGATGACTCAATGACCCAATTCGGTGTCACCGAGGCCGGAACGTTTCAGCAGCTCCGCGCGCCGCGAAGTCCAGCTTTCGATCGCCCACGTGTCCCGTCACGCGGTACTCGCCGCCCAGTTGCAGAAAGTCGAGCGCGGGGCCGGCCGGCCGCGCGGGCGCGGTCATGCCCATTCTCGTCCTGACCGATCGCTCGGCGGTGAACGAGAGAGTGACGTCGGTGGACTGGCTGCGTGCGTGGACGAACAATCCCGTTGGCGCCGACGCGCCGTCGCTCGTCTCGCGAATCGTCACGTTCGTCGAGAAGCCAAGCGGCCCTTTCGCGCTCAGCACGCCGAGGAAGCCGGGCATGCGATCGGGATCGGCGACGTCGGCCGGCGGAAACACGCGGCCGTACACGATCGACAGATCGTCGTGCGCCACCTGACCCCACTGCCACCGCACGCCTTCCCAGAATCCCCAGTTGTGATCGTGATAGCCCGTCGCGCGATCGAACGCGATCCGATCGCGGCCGATCGTGAGCGCGCCGTTCACGACGCCTGACAGCACCGGCGCCGTGTAGCCCGTCAGCCAGCCTCGCGCGCCGCGAATCGTCGCGGGCGGCAGCGACTGTCCCGGCGAGGCGTCGAGCGTCAGCTGACCGGACGCCCCGGGCAGCGCGAGATCGATCTGATAGCGCAGTCCGGTGAGCGTGACGCGATTGCCGGCGATCTCGAAGTCCGGCGCCGACGCGAGCAGCGTGGCCTCGTCGACGTCACCGCCGAGAGAGTAGCTCGTCGTCTGACCGTCGCGCTCGAGCTGCAGCCGCACGCCCGCGACCCGTCGTCCCGGCGCGGGCGAGGCGGGTCCGGCGAGAAACGTCAGGTAGAAGCGCAGCCGGCCGTCTGGTGTCCGACCGTTGAAGTACAACCACTCGGCCCACGACGATGAAAACTCCGGCGCGTTGGGAATCGGATGGAAGCGATCCATCAGCCGCAGCGTGTCGCCCGGCGCCGGATGCGCCCACGCGCGGTCGGCGCCGGTGTCGATCCACTCGGCCGCGCCGGCGACCTCGGGATCGCCGATCGCCTTCTGCAGACTCGGGATGCCTGCCCGCACGGAAACGGCGATCGTCACATCGTCCTTGATCAAATAAAGCGGCGCGGATTTCGATGGCGATACGGCCGTCGCGCGGCGCGCGATGTCTGGCGAGCCAAGGACGCTGCTCATCACGAAGCGCGCGCTGTCGAGCGATCCGAAGCGCCCGCCGATGACGACCTCGCCGCCGCCCGCGAGCGCCGGCGAGTGCGCCTGCTCGAGAATCACCTGACCGACGCCGAGCAGCGCCGCCATGATCGCGATGCCGAAGCCGAAACCGCACGCGAGCACGGCGGTACGGATCGGCCGCGTCGCGAGCGAGCGAAGCGCGAGCCGGAAGATCATTCCGCGACGATCCTTCCGCTGTTCATCGCGAGCCGGCGTCCCGCGCGCGCGGCGACCGTCGCGTTGTGCGTCACGACGACGATCGCGGTCCCGTCGGCGTGGACGCGATCGAAGAGATCCGCGATCTGATCGCCGGTGACTTCGTCCAGCTCGCCGGTCGGTTCGTCTGCGAGCAGAAGCGCGGGCCGGTTGGCGAGCGCGCGGGCGATCGCGACGCGCTGCATCTCGCCGCCGGACAACTGTGACGGCCGATGATCGATCCGATCCGCGAGCCCGACGTACTCGAGCAGCTCGCGCGTCCTCGTGCGACGCTCGCTCCGCGATACGCCGGCTTCGGCCTGCGGCAGTTCGACGTTCTCCCACGCGGTCAGCATCGGCAGCAGAAAGAACCGCTGGAAGACGAAGCCGATGCGCGTCAGGCGGATGCGGCTGCGCTCCGTCTCGTTCAGGCGGGCGACGTCGCGCCCCTCGAACGTGAGCGATCCGCTGGACGGCTGATCGACGCAGCCGAGCAGGTGCAGGAGCGTCGACTTCCCGCAGCCCGACGGCCCCGTGATCGCCACGTACTCGGCGGGATCGATGCGAATCGACGCGTGATTGAGCGCCGTCACCGCGCCGGCGGCCATGGGGAACTGGCGCGTCAGATCGCGTCCTTCGATCAGCGGAGCGGCCGGCGTCATGACACGATCTCGCTCCGCAGCGTCGCCGCGATCGGCAGGCGCGCGGCCAGCCAGATCGGGTACAGCGCCGCGAGGAGTCCGGTGGCGGTCATCAACGCCACGTGCAGCGCGACCGTGCGCGGCTCGAAGACGAAGAAATGAATGCGCTCGGGCACGCCGGGCATGTGGCGCAGGATGCGATCGAGCCAGATTGCGAGCGCGCCGCCGAGCGGCAGCGCCGCGAGACCACCGATGCCGACGAGCAGCGCGGACTCGCACAGCAGGTTCGTCGCGATGCGGCGCCGGGAGAATCCGAGCGCGCGCAGCGCCGCCACTTCGCCGAGCCGCTGATTCACCGAGATCGTCAGCAGCGTCGCGACCAGCAGGAACGCGAACGCGAGCGTCATGGCGGACAGCACCGTTGAGATCTGGCGGAAGTACGTGAACGCGTGCTCGTTGAATTGCTCGAGGACCTGATCGTTCGACATCGAGCGCAGCCCCGGCCGCAGCCGGTTGATCGCCGCCACGTTGTCAGACGCGCTGACGCCGGGTCGCGACGCGACGAGCACCATCTCCGCTTCGTCGTGCCCCTCGCCGCCGTGCGCCGCGTCGAAGCCCTGCAGGGTCGTTGTCGCCGCGTCCTCGTCCATCGTCTCGAATCTGGACGTCCCGACGCCGACGACGCGATAGGCGACGGGCGGCAGCGCGGTTCCGGCCCCGCCGATGCGCAGCCGGAGCATCGAGCCGGGTTCGAGCTGGAGTGCCCGGGCGAGCGTGACGTTCACGATGATCGGCGCCGGATCCGCTGCCGGCGTATCAGGAAGCGATGCGCCGCGCACCAGATCCCATGCGCTGCCGACGGCGTTGGCCGTCGTTCCGACGAACGTGACGCTCACCCCGTCGCGCTCCCGGCCGGCGACGAACGCGAACGCCGTGTCGGTCCGGATGAGCGCGACCTGCTGTACGCCCGGCAGCCGCCGGATGGCGTCGGCCAGCGGCGTCGCGTCGGCGATCGGCAATCGATGCAGCGCCGATCCCTGTCCGGCGACGCGGATATCGTAGCCGGCGGCGTCGAGCAGATCGCGAAACGACACGAGCATGCCGCGCGACAGCAGCAGCATGTTGAAGAGCAGCGCGCCGATGACGGCGACGCCGGTCATCGCCAGCACGGCGCGGGCCGGATTGCTGATCACGGTCCGCCAGGCGAGGCCCCACGCGGACATTGGCGTTACCGGCGCACCAGCGCGACGACGTCGCGGCGGAGAAGCGTCCACGATCCGACGAGGCCGGCGGCGATGCCGAGCGGCACGGCCAGCGCGACCGACTCGAGCGCGATGCGCGTCGTCACGCGGACGAAGACGAGCGCCGTGTCGTAGCGCCACTGGAAGAAGCGATTGATGGCGCCCTGCGTGGCGAGCGCGAACAGCACGCCGAAGATCGCGCCGGCGGTCGCGATCAGCAGTCCTTCGACGAGCACCTCGAGCAGAATCGATCGCTGCGAGATCCCGATCAGCCGGACGATGCCGACCGTCTCGCGTCGCTCTTCCGCGCGCATGACCATCAAGGCGAGCAGAAACGCGGTGCTGCCGAAGACCGTCACGATCGCGATCGCGAAGTGGAAGCGGTCCAGGACGGCGAAAGGATCGGATCCGTCTTCGGCGCGGGCGGTCGATCGGGCGAAGATGCCGGGCGCGCGCGCCATCACCGACGCGCTGAATGCGCGGGTGTCGTTCGGATCGGCGAGTCGGATGTTGATCGCGTCAACGGCGTCGGGGGACTCGGCGTCCGCGGGCGCTCCGGCGACGTCGATCAGATCCGGCAGATGCATCCGCGCCTCGATCCGCCGCGCCGTGAACTTCATCGGATCGGGCGTCGGTTCGTAGATGCCGGCGACGCGGAACCGCTTGCCGCGATGGCCTTGGGCGTCGAGCGCGATGGTGACGATGTCGCCCACGTGGAGCCTGGCGCCCTCGGCCAGCTGCCGCGAGACGAGCACGGCCGGAATCGTATCCGTGGCTGCCGCGGACACGACAGATAGCGCGGCGGCGAGGGCGGCGATGATGAATTTGGTCATCGAGTCATTTGATTATCTAGTCATTGGACTGGTCAATTGAACGTTCAGTGACCAGATAACCAGATGACTCAATGACCAAATTCACCTATTCGAAGGCTTCTTCCGGATGCATCGTCGGCGCGAGCACCGCGCCGAGCAGCAGCAGGCCGAGCGAGCCGATGAACGGCAGATGCCAGTCGCCGGTCACGTCCGCGATGTAGCCGAACGCGAGCGGCGACAGGATCGCCGCCGCCGCCGATCCCGTGTTCATCAGGCCGCTCGCCGTCCCCGAGAACGTGCCCGCGATGTCCATCGGGATCGACCACATCGGGCCGATCACGATTTCCGCGAAGAAGAATCCCGCCGCGAGGCTGAGCGTGATCAGCGTCAGGTCGTGCGTCAGGAACATCGGCAGCAGGCACACGAACGCGCCGAGGAATCCGCCCACGACGACGTTCCGCCGCGCTTTCTTCAGGTCGCGCGTGCGCTTCAGGATCCCGTCGCTGATCGTGCCGCCGAGCAGGTCGCCGCCGACGCCCGCGAAGAACACCGCGGAGGAGAACAGCGCCGACTTCGCGATGTTCTGGCCGTACGCGTTCTGGAAGAACGACGGCAGCCAGTTGAGGTAGAGCCACAACGTCCAGCCGTAGCAGAAATAGACGATCGTCACGGGCGCCATCCGGCGAATCAGCCGCCCCCATGGCACGCGTGGCCGCGACTCCGGCCCCGCCGCGTGCCGCACGGTCAGCTTCGCCAGTTCGTCGCGCGTGATGCTCTTGTGATCGGCAGGGTTGTCGCGGAAGTACCAGATCCAGACGATCACCCACACGAGACTGCAGACGCCGAGCGCGACGAACGATCCGCGCCAGGTCACGAGCGCGATCAGCCACGCGACGATGGGCGGGGTGACCGCGTTGCCGAAGCGGGCGAACGCGTGCGTGATGCCCTGCGCGAAGCCGCGCCGGCCGGCCGGCGTCCAGTCCTGCATCGCGCGCGTCGCGACGGGAAACGTCGCGCCCTCGCCGACGCCGAGCAGGACCCGCACCGCGAACAGCGTCGCGAACGCGCCCGCGAGTCCCGTCAGGATCGTCGCCGTCGCCCAAATCAGCCCGCAGAGAAAAAGCGTGCGCCGCGGCCCGAAGCGATCGCCGACCCAGCCGCCGAAGATCTGAAAGAGCAGGTACGGATAGCCGAAGGCGGACAGCGCGAACCCGAGCCGTGTGTTCGAGAGCCCGAGCTCCTTCTGAATCGACGTCGCCGCCGTCGCGATGTTCACGCGATCGACGTACGTGATCAGGTACATCACGCACAAGAGACCGAGGACGATGGTGGTCGCGGGGAGACGGGACTTGGAATTCGACAAAGGTTCTATAGACTACCTCAATGAAGTACCGACCACTGGCCGACACCGGCGTGTTCGTTTCGGAGCTCTGCCTGGGCACGATGACGTTCGGCGGGCGGGGACAGATCTGGCAGACGATCGGCGGCCTCGATCAGAAAGCCGTCGACGACATCGTGCACCGCTCGATCGACGCGGGCATCAACTTCATCGACACGGCCAACGTGTATTCGACGGGCGAATCGGAGACGCTGCTCGGCAAGGCGCTCGCGGGGAAGCGCGAGGGCCTCGTCCTCGCCACGAAGGTCCGCGGACGCATGGGGCCCGGCGCGAATCAGGTCGGGCTGTCGCGCCTGCACGTCATGGAGGCGCTCGACGCGAGCCTGACGCGGCTCGGCACCGACTACGTGGACCTCTATCAGATCCACCGGTTCGACACGCTGACGAACATCGAGGACACGCTGCGCGCGATGGACGATCTCGTCCGCGCCGGCAAGGTCCGCTACATCGGCTGCTCGAATCTCGCCGCCTGGCAGCTGATGAAGGCGCTCGGCGTGTCGCGCGCGCAGAACCTCGAGCGCTTCCGCTGCACGCAGTCGTACTACTCGCTTGCGGGACGCGAGCTCGAGCGCGAGATGATCCCGCTGCTCAAGGACCAGGGGCTTGGACTGCTGGTCTGGAGCCCGCTGGCGGGCGGCTTCCTGTCGGGCAAGTTCACGCGGACCGGCGGCCCTGGCGACGACGTCAAGGCGCGGCGCGCCACGTTCGATTTCCCGCCGGTCGACAAGGAAAAAGGTTTCCGGATTCTCGACGTCGCGGCGCCGATCGCGGCCGCGCACGGCGTCAGCGTCGCGCAGGTGGCGCTCGCGTGGATTCTGGCGAACGACGCCGTGACGAGCGTCATCATCGGCGCGAGAAAAATGACGCAGCTTGACGACAATCTCAAAGCCATCGATCTGACGCTCTCGGCGGAGGAACTGGCCGCACTGAACGACGTCAGCAAGCTGACCGTGGAGTATCCGACGTGGATGGATTCGCTGGGATCGGACCGTCGGCCCGGCGAGCGGCGCTACTGATCTACTTCGGAATCAACGTTCTCAGCAATTCGGCCGGATGCGTGGCGTCGACGCCGGTGAAGTGTTTCACCTGCTGACGGCATGAGACGCCGGACGCGACGAGCACCGAGCCCGCCCGCATCGCGCGCGCGGCGGGCAAGAGCTTCCGTTCGCCGATCTGCCGCGACACGTCGTAGTGCTCGCGCGCGTAGCCGAACGATCCCGCCATGCCGCAGCAGCCCGCATCGAGATCGACGACCGTCGTCTCGGGGATGCGCGAGAGCAGCGCGCGCGCCGGCGCGAGCAGCCCCATCGCCTTCTGATGGCAATGGCCGTGCAGCAGAATCGTCTGCGGTCCCGATCGCCACGCGATCTTCACGCGTCCAGCCTGGCACTCGCGCTCGAGATAATCCTCGAACAGGACGCACGCCTCCGCCACGACGCGCGCTTTGCGCTGCGCCTCGCCGCGCAGCAGCGCGGGCGCGTCCTCCCGCACGGCCGAGAGACAGCTCGGCTCCAGAAAGACGATCGGCTCGCCCCGCGCGGCCGCGTCGTAGAGCGCACTGGCGTTGGCGTCAGCCAGTTCTCGCGCGTCATCCAGCAGTCCTTGAGAGACGAGCGGTCGGCCGCAGCAGACGTGCGACGCGAGTCGCGCGCCGACGCCCGCCGCGCCCAGCACCTCGAGCGCGGCGACACCAATCTCGGGATGATTGAAGTTCGTGAAGGTGTCGTTGAAGAGAATGGGACCGCGATCGCTCGCCTGAAAGGCTCGCGCTACATCGTTGGAGGTGGCTCGCGCTACAGACTGCGCGAGCGTTCGCCGCGCAAATGCCGGCAGCGTCCGCCGGCGATCGACGCCGAGGATCTGTTCGCCGAGCCAGCGGCCGGCGGCGCTGTGCGCGGCGAGGTTCGCGATCGGCGCGAACGTGCTCGCCCAGCGCGACAGCGCGTGAATGTGACCGATGGCGCGCGCGCGGAGCGGCGTGCCGTGGCGTTTCCAATAGCCGGCGAGGAACTCGCTCTTGAAACGGCCGACGTCGACGCCGACGGGGCACTCCGCCTTGCACGCGCGGCATTCGAGGCAGAGATCGAGAACGTCGTAGACGTCCTGATCGCCAAGCGCCGCGTCGCCGAGCCGGCCGGCCATGGCGAGCCGCAGCGTGTTCGCGCGGCCGCGCGTCGAATGTGTCTCCTCGCGCGTCGCCATGTAGGACGGGCACATCGTGCCGTCCAGCGTCTTGCGGCAGACGCCAAGGCCGCTGCACATCTCGACGGCGCGCCCCATCCCGTCGTGCTCGCTGAAGTCGAAGTGCGTCGGCGGATCGGGCGTGACGTACGCCACGCCGTAACGCAGGTTCGAGGTGAGCGGCGGGCAGTCGACGATCTTTCCAGGATTGAAAACGCCGTCGGGATCGAACGTCTTCTTGATCGTCCGGAACGCCTCGTAGAGCACCGGACCGAACATCTTCTGCGTGAACGGCCCGCGGACCATGCCGTCGCCGTGCTCGGCGGACAGCGCACCGCCGAACTCGAGCACGAGATCGGAGACGTCGTTGGCGATGGCCTCGAATCGCTGGACGCCTTCGGCGGTCTTGAGATTCACGACCGGGCGCACGTGCAGGCAGCCGACCGACGCGTGCGCGTAGACGCCGGATGCGCTGCCGTGCCGGCCGACGATCGCGAGGAAGCGCTCGATGTAGTCGCGCAGCTTCTCCGGCGCGACGGCGGTGTCTTCGACGAACGAGAGCGACTTCGCGTCGCCCTTCATCGCCATCGAGAGACCGAGCGACGCCTCGCGGAAGCTCCAGATCCGCGCCTGATCGGCGGCGCTCGTCGCGCGCCGCCAGGTGCAGCGGACACCCGAGGCGGCGAGGTCGCGCTCGAGCGCCTCGAGCCGCGGAGGAAGATCGTCGGCGCGATCGGCGTAGAACTCCACGCACAAGAGCGCGCCGGCGTCCGTCTGAAGAATGCTCCGCCGCAGCGCGTCGAGCACGGGGCTCTCGCGCGCGTGGTCGAGGATGAACTTGTCCATCACCTCGACCGCCGATGGACCGTGACGCAGGACGAGCGGCGTCGAGCCGAGCGCGTCGAGCAGCTGCTCGAACTCGATCGCGAGCACCGCCTTCGCGTCCGGCAGCGGAACGAGATTGATCGTCGCCTCGACGACGAGACCGAGCGTACCCTCGGAGCCGACCATCACTTTGGCGAGATTGACCGGCTTTGCCGCATCGACGAACTCGTCGAGGTTGTAGCCGCCCACGCGCCGCAGGATCTTCGGAAAGCGGCGATCGATTTCGGCCGCGCATTCGCGCGAGACGCGGCGCACGGCGCGATAGCACGCCGCCTCGAGCGAATCGCCCGAGCAGGCCGCCCCGAGCTGCGGTCCAGTCAGCGGCCGGAAATGCGCGACCGATCCGTCGCTCAGGACGACGTGCTGCTCGAGCACGTGATTGATGGTCTTGCCGTAGAGGACCGAGCGCGCGCCGCTCGAGTTGTTGGCCATCATGCCGCCGACCGTCGCGCGGCTCGCGGTCGAGATGTCGGGCGCGAAGCGAAGTCCGTGCGGGCGCAGATGCGCGTTCAGCGCGTCGAGGACGACCCCGGGCTCGACGCGCGCCCAGCGCCCGGCGACGTTCACTTCGAGGACGCGATTGAGGTACTTCGACATGTCGATCTGCAGGCCGGGCCCGATCGCCTGTCCCGCCTGCGACGTCCCGCCGCCGCGCGCGGTCACCGACACGCCGTGACGCCTCGCGATCTCGACGGTCCGGACGACATCCTCGCGCGTGCGCGGCACGACGACGCCGAGCGGCGTGATCTGGTACACGCTGGCGTCGGTCGAGTAGAGGGCGCGCGAGACCGCGTCGAAGCGGACTTCGCCGGAGATCTGATCGTCGAGTTCGCGTTGAAGAGTGGGCAAGAGCATCATATTATCGCGGGTGCGTGATCCTGATTCGTCGCCTCGCGGCCGCGCTCGCCCCCGTCTACGTTGTCTGCCTCGTCTTCCTCCTCACGCGGCCGGCCGATTCGCAGTCGCCCGCGGCGGAGTCCGTGCCGCCGGGCGCGGCGGTGTTCGCGCAGCATTGTCTCGGCTGCCATGACGGCAACGACGCGCGCGCGCCCGGCCTCGACGCGATGCGCGGCCGCGCGCCGCAGGCGATTGTCGACGCGCTGACCGCCGGGTCGATGCGCTATCAGGGACTTGCGTTGAGCGGCGACGAGCGTCGCGCGGTCGCCGAGTACATTACCGGCCGCACGCTGCGCGGCACCGTGTCGGGGGCCACGCTCGGCCGCTGCGCCGCGCGGCCCGCGCTCGGCGATCTCGCCGCGAGCCCGCTGTGGAACGGCTGGGGGCCGGACATCACGAACACGCACGTGCAATCCGCGGCGCAGGCCGGCGTCACCGCGGAGCAGGTCCCGCAGCTCGAGTTGAAGTGGGCGTTCGGTTTTCCCGACGCGACGTCCGCGTGGGCGCAGCCGACGATTGCGCTCGGCCGCCTGTTCATCGGCAGCCAGAACGGCACCGTCTATTCCCTCAACGCGAAAACCGGCTGCATCGTCTGGACGTTTGCGGCGCACGGCGGCGTGCGCGCGGCGGTGTCGATCGGGCCGCGCGGCGGCGCGGGCCGCGCGACGCGCTACACCGCCTACTTCTCGGATCAGAACGGGTACGCGTACGCCGTCGACGCGGCGGACGGCACGCTGCTGTGGAACCGCAAGGTCGACGACCATCCGCTCGTGAGATTGACCGGTTCGCCGGCGCTCTACGACGGCCGGCTCTACGTGCCGACGTCGTCGTACGAAGAAGGCGGGAAGCCGCCCGGCTACGCGTGCTGCACGTTCCGCGGCAGCCTCGTCGCGCTCGACACGCAGACCGGCGACGAGGTATGGAAGGCGTACACGATTCCCGATCGGCCGACGCTGATTCGCGAGTACGCGGGCGGCACGCAGATCTGGGCGCCGTCGGGCGGCGCGATCTGGTCGGCGCCGACGATCGACGTCAAGCGCGGCGCGATCTACGCCGGCGTGGGCAACACCTACAGCGGAAAAGCACAGCCGACAACGGACGCGATTGTCGCGTTCGATCTGAAGACGGGCGCGCTGCGGTGGGCGCGGCAGATGATGCCGGGCGAGCGCGACGTCTTCGGCTGCACGCCGGGCGAGCTCAACTGTGGACCGAAGGCCGGACCGGACTTCGACTTCGGCGCGTCGCCCGTACTCGTGACGGCGCCGTCGGGCCGCGATCTGATTATCGCGGGCCAGAAGTCCGGCGTCGCGTACGCGCTCGATCCCGAGCGCAAGGGACAACAAGTCTGGCGGTACCGCGCGGGCGGTGGCAGCGGCCTCGGCGGGATCCAGTGGGGCATCGCCGTGGACGGCACGCAGGCGTACTTTCCAATCGCGGATATCTACAGCGAGATGCCGGGCGGCTTGCACGCGGTCAGCCTCGCGACGGGGAAGCGCGCGTGGTTCACGCCGCCGCCTCCGCCGGTGTGCGGCAGACCGGGCCGCGCCTGCAGCGGCGCGCAGTTCTCGGCCGTCACCGCGATTCCCGGGATCGTGTTCTCGCCGTCGAACGACGGCGCGGTGCGCGCGTATTCGACGAAGGACGGCGCGATCGTCTGGACGTACGACGCCAATCACGACTTCAAGACGATCAACGGCGTGCGGGCGAAGGGCGGATCGATGAACGGTCCGGCGCCGGTCGTCGCCGGAGGGATGGTGTACGTCAGCTCCGGCTACGGCGCGTTCGGCCTGCGTCCCGGCAACGTGCTGCTCGCCTTCACGCCGAAGTGATGTCGCTCGGCTGAAGCCTCGCGCTACGATTCGAAGCGATTCAATCTGATTTGATCGACGGTTCACACCGATAGTAGAGTTCCGCGCTGACCATGCGCGTCGTTCCGCTTCACCGATGCCTCGCGGCCACGCTCGCGATCGTCGTCCTCGGCGCAATCGACGTGTCCGCCCAGATCGGATCCGGAGAGCTGACCGGCATGATCCGCGACCAGGCGGGGGCGGTCGTGCCCGGCGCGACCGTCTCGATCACGTCCCTTGCCACGAACAGCACGCGCGTCGCCGTGTCGACGCGCGACGGTGTCTACGCGGCGCCGAATCTCGCGCCCGGCGAGTATCGCGTCGACGTGCGAATGCCGGGCTTCCGGCCGCTGGCGCGGGAGAGCATTCGCGTCGCAACCGGCGAGACCGTCCGGCTGGATTTCGATCTCGCCATCGGGACCGTTCAAGAAGTGCTCACCGTCCGCGCCGGCGCTCCCACGCTGCGCGCGGAGCGGTCCAGCCTTGGCGCGCTGGTCGATCACGAGGCCGTCGTCCAACTGCCGCTGAACGGCCGGAGCTTCATCGCGCTCGCATCGCTCGCGCCCGGCGTCGCGCTGCCGCCGGCCTCGCAGTTCCCGCGCATCAACGGCGGACGGCCGCGCACCAACGAGTACTTGTTCGACGGCATCTCGGTGCTGCAGCCTGAGCCGGGGCAGATCGCGTTCTTCCCGGTCGTCGATGCGATCCAGGAGTTCAAGATCGAGAGCAACAGTCCGCCCGCCGAGTTCGGCCGCTTCAACGGCGGCGTCGTCAACCTGACGACGAAGGCGGGCGGCAACGCGTTTCACGGCGACGGGTTCGACTTCCTCCGCCACGAGGCGCTCAACGCGACGAACTATTTTCAAGCTGCGAACGCATCGAAGCCCGAGTACAGGCGGAATCAGTTCGGCGGAACGCTCGGCGGACCGCTGGCGCGCGACCGGACTTTCTTCTTCGCGGACTACCAGGGGCAGCGCCAATCGATCGGACGCACGGCGATTTCCACCGTGCCGACGCTGCTGCAGCGGCAGGGCATCTTCACTGAAGCGATCGGCGGGCGCGTGCCCGGTATCTACAATACGGCGGCGACCACGGGTTCGACTCGCGACGTGTTTCCCGGCAACACGATTCCCGCCGCGAGCCTGGATCCGGCGGCCGTCGCGTTACTGCAGCACTACCCGTTGCCGACGTCGGCGGGCACGGCGAACAACTACAGCCGGACTGGCGACGAGATCGACAATCAGGATCAATGGGACGCGCGCATCGATCAGAGGTTCGCGTCGGCGCGCGATCAGATGTTCGCGCGCCTCTCGTACTTCCGGGACGCGTTCGTCCCCGTGACACCGCTCCCGGATGGTAGCGGCGTCACGACCGGGACGCCCGGTCCGCAGCGCACGACGGCATGGTCGGTGGCGTCGGATTATCAGCACGTGTTCACGAGCCACGTGCTGAACGAGCTGCGTGCCGGCGACACGCGCCGGTCCGTCGAGCGGACGGCGGTGCCGCTGCCGACGTACTCAATCAGCGGCTATCAGCAGCTCGGGTCGCCGCCGAACACGGCGACCGGCTTCGGCACCGGCGTGACCGAAATTGCGGATTCGCTCACGTGGGTGAGGGGCCGCCACACCGTGAAGGCGGGGTTCGACTGGCGATGGGAGCGGCTCGACGTCGTCCAGCCGCCGTCGCCGCTCGGCGCGTTCACGTTCAACGCGATCGGCAGCGATCTGCCCGGCGTCGCGAACACGGGCACGCCGCTCGCGAGCTTCCTGCTCGGCCAGGTGCAGACGTTCTCGATCGACCTGCAGAACGAGCAGATCCAGGAGCGCGCGCATTTCCAGGAATACTTCATCCAGGACGACTGGAAGGTTTCCGATCGACTGACGATCAATCCCGGCCTGCGTTACACGCTGAACTTCCCGTCGACGGAGATCAACGGCCAGACGGCGGTCTTCAATCTGCAGACGCAGCGGCTCGAGTACCCGGGCGTCAATCCCGTACGGCCGCTGAAGAAGAACAATTTCGGGCCGCGCTTCGGGCTCGTGTACCGGCTCACCGATCGGACGATCGCGAGCGCGGGCGCGGGACTCGTCTGGATCGAGATGGCGGGCATCACGACGCCGTTCACGACGCCGGCGTTTCCCTTCCTGCAGACCGTCACACAGCGCGCGCTCGACACGATGTCGCCGGCGTTCGTGCTCTCGAACGGCCCGAGCGTCGCACCGATCCTGCCGACCCCGGACGCGGGGCTGGGGCAGGGCGTGTTTGCCGTTGACGCGAACCTCGGGTCGGGCTATGTCGAGCAGTGGAACGCGTCGCTGCAGCGCGAGCTGAGTGCGACGACGACGGTCGAGGTCTCGTACATCGGCTCGCACATCGTCCACGTCGGCATCCCGGACACGAATCTGAATCAGCTGACGGTGGATCAGCTCGCACGGGGCGCTGCGTTGAACACGCGGGTGCCGAATCCGTACTTCGGCATCATCCCGCGGTCGTCGTCGCTCGGCGATCCGACGATTCCGCTCGCGCAACTGCTGAAACCGTACCCCGAATACACGACCGTCAGCCTGTATCGCAACAATGTCGGCACGACGATGTACAACGGCCTGGCGGCCGGCGTCAGGCAGCGGCTGTCGCGCGGCCTGTCGTACTCGATGAGCTACACGCGGTCCAAGCTCGTGGACGACGCGTCGTCGGTTTTCGACGCGTCGATTCTGACAGGACCGATTGCGAACTACCCGGTGGCCGACAGCTTCGACCGGTCGCGCGAGCGCGACTATTCGAGCGGCGACATCCCTCACGTCTTCGTTTCTTCCGTGTTATGGGATCTTCCCGCCGGCGCGGGCCGCGCTCGATCTCTGCACGGCGCGTTCGGCGCGATCGCCAACGACTGGACGCTGGCGGCACTCGTCACGCTGGAGTCGGGCATGCCGATCGCGGTGACGCAGTCGACCAATTTCAACGCGGCGTTCGGTTTCGGTGTCCAGCGGCCGAATCTCGTCGGCGATCCGATGCTGCCCGCGGATCAGCGGAACGC
>JAIQFX010000046.1 GCA_020073005.1 Terriglobia bacterium
CAGTGGTTTTCAAGACCACCGCCATCGACCACTCGGCCATCCCTCCGGCGAACGAAGATCGCGCATCCAGCATTGTATCGCGCCCGTCGTGGTCGTCGCGCACGGATGCTACGATGCGAAGTCATGTCGATGATCGCAACGGTCCGGCAGATCTCGATGACTCTGCTTGATCGCATCACCGCGGATCCCGCACTGATCGAGGCGATCGTCTCTTACCGTCCGCCGGCCGCGACGCCATCGAGCGACCCTGACGCGGTCTTTTCGCTGCTGCCCGCGCACATGCGCGACGCCATCGATCAGATGCCGGCCGACGCGCGATCGAAGTTCATCGCTGGTTTTGCGGAGGCGCTTTCGGAATTGCCCGGCGATGTGCAGGCGGGACTCGCGCGCCGTGGCCGAGCCCGAACGCGGCACGCAGCGATCGAGCCGGCCGACGTCGGCCGGGAGCTGGATGTTGAAAAGGCCTGGCACGGCGTCCATTTCCTCCTCTGCGGAATCGCCAATGAGGCGCCGCCGCCGCTCGGTGACGTTGTCCTCGGCGGAACGCCGATCGGCGGAGATCTCGGCTACGGACCCGCGCGGTACCTCGACCTCCCGCGCGTGAAGGCCGTCAGCGACGCGCTGCGCGCTCTGCCATCCGCGACGTTCGCGAGCCGCTTCGACGCCGACCGGCTGGAGCAGGCGGGAATCTACCCTCAGGGTTGGTCGGAGGCGGATCGACTGGATTGGCTTGCCGACGCGTATTCGCGGCTGCGCGCGTTCTATAGCGACAGCGCGCAGGGCGGATGGGCCGTGCTGCTCTGCGTGCGCTGACCTATTGTATGGTTGTCCCTCGACTGGAGGGGCTCATGCGCTCGTGGATGAAGTGGGCGGGCGGCGTCGTGCTGTCGATCCTCCTCGCGCAGTCCGGCGGTGCGCAGTCCGGAACGCCCGCGAGCCGCGGCGACTGGCCGATGTACCGTCACGATCTCGCCGGCACCGGCTACTCGTCGCTCAATCAAATCAATACGAAGAACGTCGCGACGCTGACGCAGGCGTGGACCTACAGTCTGCTCAGCGATGCGCCTCCGGCCGCGACACCCGGGAGAGGCCGTGGCGGCGCGGCCGCCGGTCCAAACTCCGAAGCGACGCCGATCATCGTCGACGGCGTCATGTATCTGCCCGCGGCGAACCGCATCGTCGCGATCCAGCCGGAGACGGGAAAAGAAATCTGGCAGCACCAAATCACCGGCGCCGCGCCGTCACGACGCGGCGTCGCGTACGCGCCGGGCGCGAACGGCCAGCCCGCGCGAATCATCTTCACGGCAGGACGACGGCTCATCGCGCTGAACGCGAGCACGGGCGCGCCCGCCGCCGGCTTCGGCACCGACGGCGAAGTGGACATGGTCACGCCGTACAACTCCGTGCCCCTTATATATAAGGATGTGGTCGTCGTCGGCGCGAACACGCCGCCGGGGGCGATCGGCGGCATCGGCAACCCGCGCGCGTTCGACGCACGGACGGGCGCGAAGCTCTGGGAGTTCACCGCCGTGCCGCAGCCGGGTGAAGTCGGTCACGACACCTGGGACGGCGACAGCTGGACAGGCCGTCTCGGCGTGAACGCGTGGCCGTTCTACTTCACGCTCGACGAGCAGCGCGGGCTCCTGTTCGTTCCGCTGGCGTCGCCCGTGCCCGGCTCGTACGGCGGCGATCGCAAAGGCGCGAACCTGTTCGGCAACGCTGTCGTCGCCGTGGACGTCCGCACCGGCAAGTACCGCTGGCACTTCCAGACCATTCATCACGATCTGTGGGACGCGGATCCACCCGCGCCGCCGGCGCTGTTCGACATCACGCGCAACGGCCGCAGCGTGCCAGCGCTCGCGGTGACGACGAAGTCCGGCTACATGTACATCCTGAATCGCGAAACCGGCCAGCCGATCTTCGGCGTCGACGAACGTCCGGTCGCGAAGAGCGACGTTCCTGGTGAGTTCGCGTTTCCAACCCAGCCGATTCCCGTGAAGCCACCGCCGCTGGCGCGCGTCAGTTTCACACCGGAAGATCTCGTCACCGCAGCGGACACGACGCCCGAACACGCGGCCGCGTGCAAGGAGCTCGTCGAGAAGAACGGCATCTACAACGCGGGGCCGTTCACGCCGTGGGCGTATCGCGCGGAAGGCGCGACGCCGAAAACCGCGCTCGTGTTTCCCGGCGGTCTCGGCGGGGCCAACTGGGGCGGGCTCGCGTACGATCCGGCGTCGAAGTATCTCTTCGTCGTGTCGCAGGACAACGGCGCGCTCGGATGGATCGAAGAAGGCCGAGATGGCGGCTTCGACAAAGCGACGCCCGAGCGGCCGGGACAGGGGCGCGGCACGTTCGATGTGCGGATGGCAGGCTCGGCCTGGCCGTGCCAGCGTCCACCGTGGGGACGACTGATCGCGGTCAACACATCGACCGGTGACTTCGCGTGGCAGGTGACGCTCGGGATCACCGACGGCCTTCCTGAAATCAAGCAGCGCACTGGACGACCGGCGATGGCGGGCGCGATCGTCACCTCCGGCGGCGTCCTGTTCGTCGCGTCGACCGACGACAACCGCTTCCGCGCGTTCGAGGCGGTGAGCGGCAAGGAACTGTGGGCGACGAGGCTCGAGCGGCGCGGCAACGCGGATCCACTCACGTATCAGGGAAGGAACGGCAAGCAGTACGTAGCGGTGGTCGCGACGGACACGCTGTTGGCGTACGCGCTGCCGTAAGCGCGTCAGCGCTTCGCCTTCAGCCACGCGACGACGACGTCGAGATCGTGACGCGCCTGCGCATCGGTGGGATCGAGCTGCAGCGCGCGTTCGAACTCCGTCTTCGCCGCTTCGAGTTCACCTCGCTCCGCGAGCGCGCGCGCCAGATTGCGTCTCGTGTTGACGTCGCGCGGCGCGATCTCCGTCGCGCGACGAAATGACGCCAGCGCTTCGTCGCGTTTGCCGAGCGCCGTCAACGCAATCGCCAGGTTCGTGACAGCGCCGACATCGTCGCGGCTCGAAGCGAGGTAGGACTCGTAGTACTCGCGCGCCGCGGCCCAGCGGCGCTCCGCGAAGGCCTTGTCGCCGAGCCGTCCCTGCGCGCGGCCCACGATCATCTTCGCGCGGACGACTTCGAGCCGCAGCGGGAACCGGCGCACGTATTCCTGCAGCTGATCGATCGCGCCCTCGTAGTCGCCGGCCTCGAACAACTCGCCGCCGAGGTAATAGCGGGCCTCGGGATACGATCGCACGGCCTCGCGCAAATGCACCACGGCGTCCGCGTGCTGACCTTCGGCGCCGAGACTCGCGCCGACCATCGCCTGCGCGTACCCGGTCGGCCAGCGGTCGAGCGCCGTCTGCGCAATCGTGAGCGGCGAGGCGTACTCACGATTGCGCGCCAACGTTCCAGCGCCGAGCAGCGGCGCGATCAATGCAAGGACCGCGGCCGCGCCACGCGCGAACGATCGCGGCATTCGCCGTTCCCACGCCAGCGAACTCATGGTCACCGCGGCGGCGATCAGCGCCACGAGCGGCAGGTACATTCGCCGTTCCGCGCCGACTTCAGTGGCGATCGGCACGATGCTGGACGATGGCGCCAGCGTCACGAAGAACCACGCGCCGAGGAACCCGAGCGCCGGCACGCGAATGAACGCCACGACAACCGCCACAGCGAGCGCAACGATCGCGATGACGTACGGCAGCGCCTCCATCAGCGTCAGCGGCAGCGGCGGACCGTATGCCAGCACGAGGCCGCGCGGCCAGACCGCCAGCCGCAGATAGTGCGTGATCATCCGCGTCTGATTCAGCAGGTAGGTCCACGGCGCGACACCGGAAGCGAATCCCGCGCTGTGCGCGCGAGGCCCGGACCACATCGATGCGACGAGCACGGCCTCAGTCGCGAGGAGGCCCGAGTACAGCGGCCAGCGCGCGCGGAACGTGTCCTTCCACGAGGAAAACACGAACGCGCGATCGTAGAGACAGACCGCCAGCGGCGCGCCGGCCATGGATTCCTTGCACGCCATCCCGAGCGCGCACGCGGAGACCGCCGCGGCCGGCCATCCGATCGATCGTCCAGCCCCCGCCGCGCGAGCGCTCGCATAGATCGTCGACAGATAGAACAGCGCGACCATCGACTCGCTGCGTTCGGTGAGGTAGTCGACGACTTCAGTGTTGAGTGGATGCAGCGTCCAGATGAGCGCGACGGCGAACGCCAGATCAGTCGAGCGGCGCGCGAGCGACGGAGGAACGCGCGGCCACCCGAGCGTCCGCCGGACGATGCCGAAGATCAGCATCGCGCACAGCAGATGCAGCGCGAGATTGACGAGGTGGTAGCCCTGCACTCGCAGTCCGCCGAACGCGTAGTTGACGGCGAACGACACGTTCACGAGCGGACGACCGGCGGTCGGCACTTCCTGCGCCGGCGAGAGCGCTTTTGCCAGATCGAAATCGCGAATGCTGACGTTGTCGACGATCGCGACGAGATCGTCGTAGATGAAGGGATGCGAAAGACTGTTGGAGTACGCAACCACGCCGGCCAGGACGATGAGCCCGAGACGCCAGAGGCGGGAGGAAGGCATTGCGGATTGAGGATTGCGGAGTGCGGAGTTACTTGCTGATGATTTCCTTTCCATCCATATAGGGACGCAGCGCGGGCGGAATCGCGACGGTGCCATCCTTCTGCTGGCAGTTCTCGAGAATCGCAATCAGCGTGCGGCCGACCGCGAGGCCTGATCCGTTCAGCGTGTGCACGAACTCCGCCTTGCCCGTCCCGCTCGCGCGGAACTTGATGTTCGCGCGCCGCGCCTGGAACGCCTCACAATTGCTGCAGGACGAGATCTCGCGATAGGCCTTCTGACTCGGCAGCCAGACTTCGATGTCGTACGTTTTGGCTGAACCGAAGCCCATGTCGCCCGTGCACAGGAGCATCGTCCGGTATGGCAGCTCGAGCCGTTTCAGCACTTCCTCCGCGTCACGCGTCAACGCTTCGAGCTCGTCGTACGACTGCTCGGGCGTCGTCAACTTCACCAGCTCGACTTTGTCGAACTGATGCTGCCGGATGAGTCCGCGCACGTCCTGCCCGTACGATCCGGCTTCGCTCCGGAAGCACGGCGTGTACGCCGTGTAGCGCAGCGTCAGCTCGCGGCCGTCGAGAATTTCTCCGCGGTGGAGATTTGTCAGCGGCACTTCGGCGGTCGGGATCAAATAAAGGTCCCACTCCCCAGCAATCTTGAACAAATCCTGCTCGAACTTCGGCAGCTGGCCCGTGCCGGTCAGCGACGCGGCGTTCGCCATGAACGGCGGCTCGACCTCGCGGTACCCGTGCTCGCGCGTGTGCAGGTCGAGCATGAAGTTGATCAGCGCGCGCGAGAGCCGCGCGCCGGCGCCGCTCAGCACGGAGAACCGCGCGCCCGCGATGCGCGCCGCGCGCTCGAAATCCAGAATGCCGAGCGCCGCGCCGAGATCCCAGTGCGGCAGCGGCGTGAAATCGAACGTCCGCGGGTCGCCGTGCCGGCGGACTTCGGCGTTCTCCTCGGCGCTCTTCCCCACCGGCACGCTCGCGTGCGGAAGATTCGGCAGCTGCAGTAGCGCCGCGTTGCGCCGGTACTCGATGCCGTCGAGCTGGATGCCGAGCTGCCGGATCTGCGCGCCGCGCGCCTTGTTCGTTTCCTGAAACGACGCGGTGTCCTGGCCCTGCCGCTTCGCGCGCGCGATCTGGTCGCCCGCGGTGTTCTGCTCGCGTTTCAGGCCTTCGAGCTCGGGGATGATCCGCCGCCGCGCCGTTTCCAGCGTCGCGATCTCCTCTAGGGCCTTGTCCGCCTTGTCGGCGTCGAGACCGCGGTTGCGCAGTCCGGCGCGGACCTCTTCGATGTGATCGCGGATGTAGACAGGGTCGAGCATGCGTCCTCGGCCACCTATTGTATAGTTTGGCGCGGTGCCTCTCCACGTCCGCAAAGCCGTCTTCCCCGCCGCCGGGCTCGGCACGCGGTTTCTTCCCGCGACGAAGGCGCAGCCGAAGGAAATGCTCCCGCTCGTCGACAAGCCGATCATCCAGTACGGCATCGAAGAGGCGGTCGCATCGGGCGTCGACAACATCATTCTCGTGACGGGACGCGGCAAGAACGCGATCGAGGATCACTTCGACGTGTCGATGGAACTGGAGACGTTCCTCGAGGCGCGCGGGAAGCGCGAACAGCTCGAAGAGGTCCGGAAGATCTCCAACCTGATCAATTTCGCGTACGTGCGCCAGGGCGAACCGCTCGGCCTCGGCCACGCGGTGCTGGTGACGCAGGTGCTCGTCGGCGACGAACCGTTCGCCGTGATCCTCGGCGACGATGTCATCGACGCGAATCCGCCGGCGATCAAGCAGCTGATCAGCGTGTTCGAACGAGTTCAGGGGCCGGTGCTGGCCGTCGAGCGCGTGCCGCGCGATCAGATCTCGAACTACGGCGTCATCGCAATCGAGCCGAACGCGCATCTCGGCGACGGCATCTATCAGGTGCGCGATCTGGTCGAGAAGCCGGCGAAGGAGGACGCGCCGTCGGATCTCGCGATCATCGGCCGGTACGTGCTGACGCCGGACATCTTCCCCGCGCTTGCCGCGACCAAGAGCGATCGCACGGGCGAGATTCAGCTGACGAATGGATTGCGGGAGCTCTTGAAGTCGCGGCCGATCTACGCGTGCGAGGTGAAAGGCGTCCGCCACGACACGGGCAACAAGATGGGGTATCTGAAAGCCGTCGTCTACTTCGCGCTGCGCCGGCCGGATCTCGGCGATCAGTTCGCCGCCTACCTCGCGTCCCTCGATCTCAAGACGCCCGCGGGCAAGCGTTAAGGGTCCGGCTGACGCCGGCCGCCACCCGCTACGCGCGCTTAGTCGGACTTCTTTGTCGACTTGGATTCTGACTTGGCGTCGGACTTCGACTCGGTCTTGGCTTCCGACTTGCCCTCCGACTTCGTCTCCGGCGTCTTCGTCTTGGACTCGCCGTCGCTCTTCGACTCGGTCTTCTCTTTCGAGTCGCCGGAGGATTTCGATCCGCTGTCGGACCTGGGCGGCGCGCCTGAATCCTTCTTCGCGTAGTCGGTGGCGTACCAGCCCGTGCCCTTCAGATGAAACGCCGGCGACGACATCAGTTTGTGCACGGCGCTGCCGCACTTCGGGCATGTGTCGACGAGTGGATCCGAAAACTTCTGAATCACCTCGAAGCGGTGACCGCAGCCGTCGCACTCGTATTCGTACAACGGCATTACAGCAAATCTCCGTTGTCGTCGCCGAGCAGCATCTGGCGGTGGAGCCAGAACGGCGCCGTGCCGCACGCCAGCAGCGCATCGTGAAACGCGCGTAGTGAAAACGCCTTGCCTTGCTGCTGCTTGAGATCCTGCCGCAGCTTCAGCAGCATCAGCTTCCCGACGCTGTAGACGAGATACGTGGGATCGAACGTGCCGCGCTCGGCCTCGCGCCGCGCGCTGGGCTCTTCCATGTACGCCTCGTCGCGGAAAAAGCGCACGCCCTGCTCCACCGACATGTCTTCGGCGTGCAGCCTGATGCAGACGATGAAGCGCGCGAGGCGAATCAGGGATTCGGCGAGCTGGCCGAGCTGGATGCCGTAGTCCTGCCGCCCGAATCCCGCTTCGATCATCATCTGCTCGCAGTAATGCGCCCAGCCTTCGACGAACGACGCGGGCGCGAACAAGATCGACTTGCGGGTCTTCGACTCGACCTTGCGCAGATGCTGATAGTGCAGGAAGTGACCCGGGTACACCTCGTGGATTGAGATCGACCACAGCGTCGGGTAGTTGTAGTCGCGCAGGTGCTCTTCCTGCCGTTCGGCGGGCCAGGATCGATCGACGTCGGTCAGGTAATAGTACGCGCGCGTCGGCTTCGATTCGAACGGGCCCGGCGTCCACATGCTGGCGAACGACCAGCGGTAGAAGTCGGGCGTCGGCGCGACGGTGATCTCCTCGCCCGCCGGCAGCGTGATCAGCGAGTGGCGTTCGAGAAACGTGACGAGCTCGTCGAGCTGCTCGCGTCCAACGCCAACGAGCTCGCCCGGCGCAGGGTGTTTCGCTTTCGTTTTCGTCCACGCGTCGAGCGGATCGCCGCCATTCATCCGGCCCGCGACGGCCTTGAAGGCTTCCTGCGTCGCCTGAAGCTCCCGCGTGGCGATGGCGAGGAGCCGATCGACGGGAATGCCGAGGCCCTCTTCGAGCCGCAGCTTCTGCTCGAACTTGTCACGCCCGAGCCGGAACGACGCGCGGGCTTTCGGCGCCACTTCGGTCTCGAGCTCCTGCACGTACGCCGCGACCGCGTGCGAGGCTTCCGACTGCGCATCGGCGAGATCGCCGAGCAGATGCAAATCGTCTACGTCGGCGAAGGCGCGCGGCAGCTCATCGTCGATCACTTTCTGTGCCCCGCGCAGCGTCTCGATGCCCACCTTCACGTAGATGCCGGGCGGGTCCTTGACGTTGTCGCGCGCGGCCTGAATCAGCCGCGGCGTCTGGCGCAGCTTCGACAGCACGCGGCGCGCGCGCTCCGGCGCCGGCGCGTGCGCGAACAGCGTCTGCCCCATCAGGCTCGACGCGATGAGGTCGGCGTAGGGCTGCGGATTGCGCTCCCACGTGCGGACCTGCTCGAGCTCGAACATGCGCGCCTGAAGATTCGCGGTCAGCATGCGATGCTCGAGCCGCTCGACGGGCGTCAGGCCATCCGTGTGAATTTCGCCCAGCCTGCGCAGGTAGCCGGCCAGCGCGTGCGTTTCGTTCTCGATCCCCTGACGGCTGAGGTCTTCGAGCAGGTCGTCGTGCGTGTGCACGCCATCGAGCGTGGCGTGCGTCGGATGGGTTTCGTGGAGATAGCTCAGCAGATCGTCGACGAAGTGCGGAAGGGGCTCGGATACAATCATCGTTTGCACGACTGAGAGTTCGGGTTGCAGCGCACGATCAGGACCCGGAAACAGCGGTCCGCCAATGGTACAATAAAGCCCGTCCCTTCCAATGCCTGGCACGTTGTTCGTGGTCGCCACACCGATCGGCAACCTCGAAGACATCACCGTGCGGGCGCTGCGCGTGCTTCGCGAGGTTTCACTCATCGCGGCTGAGGACACACGGCGCACCGCGCATCTTCTGGCGCGTCACGCGATTGCCACGCCGACGACGAGTCTGCACGAACACAACGAGGTCCGAAAAACACCGTCGCTGATCGCCCGGCTTCAAGCAGGTGACGCGATTGCGCTGGTCTCGGACGCGGGCACGCCGACCGTCTCAGATCCCGGCGGCCGTCTCATCCGCGCCGCCATCGACGCCGGCATTCGGGTCGAATCCATCCCTGGACCGAGCGCAGTCTTGACTGCGCTGGCAGCCTCGGGCCTCCCGACCGACACGTTTCTATTCCTGGGTTTCCCTCCGACGCGGGCTAAAGACCGAAAACAATGGTTTGCGAGGCTGAGGCAGGTCGGGGGAACGGTCGTTTTCTTCGAGGCTCCCCATCGGATTCGTCGGACTCTCACGGAATTGCAGGCGTCAGTTGGTGATTGCGAGGTAGCGGTTGGCCGAGAACTGACAAAAGCGCATGAACAATTGGTTAGAGGACCAATTTCTACAGTCATTCTTGAGCTCAAGGAGGAGCGTGGGGAGTTTACGGTGGTGGCAAATATTGGTCTATCGCCAGAAAATATCAATCTCAAACGTGGCCAAGCGCCATCAGACGAGGATTTATTTGGTGAAATAACAGAAATTAGTGGTATCACTAGGCGAGAGGCGATAGCGACACTGGCGAGGAAATACGAGATGCCGCCCAATGAGGTTTATGAGGCCATTGAGAGAGCTAAGAAATCTGTCTTGTGACCAATTTCGAACTGTGAAACCTCTCTTGGAGGTTCGCCCTGCTTGACCCACCGCAGACGTTCTGTTACCTTACCCCGCCTCCAAGCACGTTCCAAAGCTCTGCACGGCATTTTTATGGCGAAGCGGCCGAATACGCGGTCGACCAAGGCAAACCTGCCGTCTCCGTCTGCCAGCCGCGCGGCTCGCACGCCTGAGGCCGCCCCAGTGGCTCGGCCGGCACCCAGTGCTCCGCCGCCGGTGCCGCGTCGCTCCACATCGGCGGACGCCGTGGCGTTGTACGAGCGCGCGCTCGAAGCGCTGCAGCGGCACGAGTACGAGACCGCCGGGAACCTCCTCGAGTCGGTGCTTCGGCAGTATCCGGAAGAAAAAGAGCTGCACGAGCGCGTACGCCTCTATCTGAACATCTGTCAGCGACAGGCGACGCACCGCGAAACCGCGCCGCAGACCATCGACGAGCGTCTGTACGCCGCGACGCTCGCAATCAACGGCGCGAAGTACGACCAGGCCATCGCGCACCTGCGACTCGTCCGCGACGAGGACCCAGACAACGATCACGCGCTTTACATGCTCGCCGTCGCCCACGCCCAGAGGGACGAGCACGCCGAGGCCGTGGCGCATCTCGAGCGCGCGATCGCGTTGAATCCCGAGAACCGCGCCCTGGCGCGCCACGACCCGGACCTCGAGCCGTTGCGCGACGACGAGGCGTTTCGCGCCGCGCTCGAAGCCCCGCCGGCGCCGCCGCGCGTGGACCGCGACCGTGACCGCGATCGCCGGCGCCCGCTGAAGACCCGATCGGCGCGATAATCAAGTCGTCCTTGCGCGACATCCACGTCGTCATTCTCGCCGCGGGCAAAGGCACGCGCATGAAGTCCGCGCTGCCCAAAGTGCTGCATCGCGTCGCCGGTCTCCCGATGATCGACCACGTGCTGGGCGCCGCGGCCACGCTGAGCCCACGCACGACGACGGTCGTGATCGGATTCAGTCCGGACGCGATGAGGGCCGCGCTGGCGTCACACCCGGGCCTCAGCGTCGTGGTCCAGGAACCACAACTGGGGACCGGCCACGCCCTCCTGACGACCGAGCCGTTGCTGCGCCACGCAACCGGTACGCTGGTATTGCTCTCCGGCGACGTCCCCCTTCTCTCGCCCAAGACGCTGCAAACACTGGTGGATCGACAGACGGCGAGCGGCGCGGCCGCAACCGTGATCACGGCCGTAGTCGATCAACCGTTCGGGTACGGCCGCGTCATTCGCTCCGGGCAATCCGGCGAGCAGATTGCAAAGATCGTCGAGGAGAGGGACGCCACGCCGGCCGAACGCGAAATCCGCGAGATCAATTCCGGCATTTACGCCTTTGCACTGGACGGCTTGTTCGACCTGGCGCGGACGCTCACGGCGAAGACCGCGCAGGGCGAGTACTACGTGACCGATCTCGTCGCGCGGTGCGTCGAACACGGCCGCGTGGTCACGGCGTTCACGGTTTCCGATCCCGATGAAGTGCGTGGTATCAACAGCCGCGGCCAGCTCGCGGAAGTGAGTCGAATCGTGAGAAACCAGAAAACAGCCGAACTGATGGCCGCGGGCGTCACGATTGAAGATCCCGCGACCGCGTACATCGACCGCCACGTCACGATCGGCGCCGACACCATCATTCACCCCGGTGTCTTCCTGGAGGGGCTCACGACCATCGGCGCCGGTTGTGAAATCCACAGCGGCGTCCGCATCGTCGATTCGCAGATCGGGGATCGCGTAACGGTCTTGAATCACTGCGTGATTACGGACTCGCGCGTCGCGGATGCCGCGCGCGTGGGACCGTTCGCGCACTTGCGCAACGAGGCCGACGTCCGCGAGCAGGCGCGGGTCGGCAACTTCGTCGAGATCAAGAAGTCCTCGCTGGGAGTGGGATCGAAGGCCAATCATCACGCGTATCTGGGCGACGCGACGATCGGCGCCAACGTCAACATCGGCGCGGGCACGATCACCTGCAACTACGACGGCGTGAAGAAACACCGGACCGTGATCGAAGACGGCGCCTTCATCGGCAGCGATACGCAACTGGTGGCGCCGGTCACGGTGGGGAAGGGCGCGTACGTCGGCAGCGGGTCGACGGTCCGCCACAACGTGCCGCCGGGCGCGCTCGCCGTCAGCGCCGGCAAACAGCGGAATCTCGAAGGCTGGGCCGATAAGAAGAAGAAGAAACTCAAAACTGAAAACTGAGAAGTCAGCACTCAGAACGCAAAAGGCAAAAAGAAATGTGCGGAATCATCGGTTACATCGGGCCCAAGGAAGTCGTACCGGTCCTGATCGAGGGGCTGCGACGGCTCGAGTACCGCGGATACGACTCGGCGGGCGTCGCCGTCGTGCACGCCGGCGCCGTGGATCTTCGCCGCAGCGCGGGCAAGCTGTCGAAGCTCGAGGACGTGATCCGGCTCGAGCCGATTGCCGGCGACTACGGCGTGGGCCACACGCGCTGGGCGACCCACGGCCGCCCGACCGAGGAGAACGCGCACCCGCACCGCGACTGCACGGGAAAGATCGTCGTCGTCCACAACGGGATTATCGAAAACTACCTCGAGCTGAAACACGAGCTCCAGCGCCAAGGCCATAAGTTCGTCACCGAGACCGACACGGAGATCGTCGCGCACCTCGTCGAGCGCGAGATGAGGAACGACGGGCTCGAGAACGCCGTCCGGCGGGCGCTCTTGCTGATGCGCGGACTGTTCGCGCTGGTACTGATCTCCGCCGACGATCCGGAGAAGATCGTCGCCGTGCGCAATGGCCCGCCGATCGTCGTCGGCCTGGGCGACGGCGAGTTCTTCGTCGCGTCGGACACGCCTCCGATCCTCGGTCACACGCGTGACGTGGTGTTCCTCGGCGACGAGGAAATGGCCGTCATCACGAAGTCGGGCGTCGTGTTCACCGACTTCTTCGGCCGGGCGGTCTCCAAGGTCACGCAGCGCGTGCTGTGGGATCCGATCATGGCGGAGAAGGCGGGCTTCAAGCATTTCATGCTGAAGGAAATCTTCGAGCAGCCCACGGCCGCGCGCGAGACCATTCTCGGCCGCGTCTCGCAAGACTCGGGCAAGGTGTTTCTCGAAGAGATGGCGATCAGCGACGCGACGCTGGCCGCCGTCGAGCGCGTGACCATTCTGGCGTGCGGCACGTCGTGGCACGCGGGGCTCGTGGGCAAGTTCATGATCGAGCAGATCGCGCGGCTGCCGGTCGAGGTGGATTACGGGTCGGAGTACCGGTACCGCAGTCCGATCGTCCCGCCGCGCACGCTGGCGGTCGTGATCACGCAGTCTGGTGAAACCGCCGACACGCTGGCGGCGCTCCGCGAGGCGTCGCGCCAGGGCGCATCGAGCATCTCCATCTGCAACGTCGTGGGCAGCATGGCCACGCGCGAATCCGGCGGGACCATTTACACGCACGCCGGCCCGGAGATCGGTGTCGCGTCGACCAAGGCGTTCACGTCGCAGCTCGTCGCCTTGTATCTGCTCGCGCTGCGGTTGGGGCAGCTGCGCGGCGCGCTCTCGCCAGACGCCTCGAAGCCACACATCGACGCCTTGCTCCAGCTGCCGTTGCTCCTCGAGCAGACGCTGAAGCTCGCGCCGGAAGTCGAAGAAATCGCGAGCCGGTTCCACACGCGCACGGACTTCCTCTACCTGGGCCGCGGGATCAACTATCCGATCGCGCTCGAGGGCGCGTTGAAGCTGAAGGAGATTTCCTACATCCACGCCGAAGGCTATCCAGCGGGCGAGATGAAGCACGGGCCGATCGCGCTCATCGACGAACGCATGCCGGTGGTGGCGCTCGCGCCCCGTGATCAGGTCTTCGAGAAAATGATGGGGAACATGCAGGAGGTCAAGGCGCGCGGCGGCTCGGTGATCGCGCTGACGACGCAGGGCGACGACCTCAGCTCGATTCTCGATCGATCGCGTGACGTCGTGCTGCAGCTGCCGCACGCGCCCGCGCTCCTCATGCCGATCCTGATGGCGCTGCCGCTGCAACTGCTCGCATACGACATCGCCGTCCGGCGCGGCTGCGACGTCGACCAGCCGAGAAACCTCGCCAAGAGCGTGACCGTCGAATAGTCGGTGGCTGGTGGCTGGTGGCTGGTGGCTGGGGAAAGACGATGCTAGAGTCGTCGTAGCCCCTGGTCCCAAGCCTCCAGCCGCATGCACTTCTTAGACGCCCTCAATCCTGAACAACGCGAAGCCGTTCTGCACATCCACGGCCCGCTGCTGATCCTCGCGGGCGCGGGCTCCGGCAAGACGCGCGTCATCACGAGCCGCATCGCGTACCTCGTCGGCGACGGTCATGCCAAGCCGGAAGAGGTGCTGGCCGTCACGTTCACGAACAAAGCCGCCGAGGAGATGCGCGCGCGCGTCGAGACGCTGCTCGGGTCCGACTGCGGCCGGATGTGGGTGTCGACGTTCCATTCACTCTGCGCGCGGCTGCTGCGGCGCGAAGCGCCGGCCATCGGCCTCTCGCGCGACTTCGTCATCTACGATTCGGCGGACCAGTTGAGCGTCGTCAAGCAGGCCCTCAAGGAACTGCACATCGACGACAGTTTCGTCCAGCCGCGGGCCGCGCTGTCGCGCATCAGCCAGGCGAAGAACCGGATGGAGGGCCCGGACGCGATCGCCGACGCCGCGGGCTGGAACCGGCGCGACGAGCACATCGCGAAGGTCTACGCCTACTACGTGAACGCGCTGAAAGAGAGCAGCGCGCTCGACTTCGATGACTTGCTCCTGAAGACCGTCGAGCTGTTCGAGCAGTCCGAGCGCGTCCGGTCGAAGTACGCCCAGCAGTTCCGGTTCGTCATGGTCGACGAGTATCAGGACACCAATCGCCCGCAGTACATCCTGATCCGGCATCTCGCCGGCGTGCATCGCAACCTGTGCGTCGTCGGCGACCCGGACCAGTCGATCTACAAGTGGCGCGGCGCCGATCTGCGGAACATTCTCGACTTCGAGCACGATTTCGGCGACGCCGTGATCGTCAAGCTCGAGCGCAACTACCGATCGACGCAGATCATCCTCGACGCCGCGACTGCCGTCATCAGCCAGAACCGGAACCGGAAAGACAAGCGCCTGTGGACCGATCGCGCCGGCGGCGATCGCATCGTGTACTACCGGGGCGGCGACGAGCTGGAAGAGGCCGACTTCATTACACGAACCGCGCGCGAGGCGCTGTCGGACGACACGCTGGAAACGGGCGCGATGGTCGCCATCCTGTATCGCACCAACGCGCAGTCGCGCGCGATTGAAGACGCGCTGATGCGCGAAGGCGTCGCGTACAAGGTCGTCGGCGGCGTGCGGTTCTACGAGCGCAAGGAGATCAAGGACGCGCTCGCGTACATGCGGCTGGTCATCAACCCGCACGACGACGTCAGCCTGCGGCGCGTCATCAACGTGCCGGCGCGCGGTATCGGCAAGGGCGTCCTCGATGCCGTGGGCGCGCTGTCGCTCGGCGATGACGCGCCGAACGAGGCCGACGATCTGCCGCTGCTGTCCGCCGGATTACAGCCGGCGCCTGCGGCGAATTCGATGTGGGCGCGGATCGTGCGCGGGCTCGAGACGCGCGCGTTTCCAAATCGCGCGGCCGCGTCGCTCGCGACGTTTCGCGATCTGCTGGTCAAGCTGACCGACGTCGCGCGGCAGGAAACGGTCTCGATCGCGATCGGCAAGATGCTCGATCAGAGCGGCTATTTGCAGGACCTGCGCGACGAGCGCAGCGAAGACGCGGAAGGGCGCATCGAGAACCTCGCCGAGCTCGTGTCGGCGGCTCGCGAATACGAGAGCCGCGACACTGAAGCGTCGCTGAATGGCTTCGTGGACCGCCTGTCGCTGCTCTCCGACGTCGACGAGGAGCAGGGAAGCCGTGATGCCCGCGTCTGGATGATGACGCTGCACAGCGCCAAGGGCCTGGAATTTCCGGTCGTCGTGCTCGCGGGCCTCGAGGAAGGACTCTTCCCGCACTCGCGATCGAGCGAGGACGAAGAAGAGCTCGAAGAAGAGCGCCGGCTCTGCTACGTCGGCATGACCCGGGCGCGAACCCGGCTGGTCCTCACCGGCGCGGCGCGACGACGGATCTTCGGCGAGTATCAGTCGAGCGAACCATCGCGCTTCATCGAAGAGGTGCCGGCGGAGCTGATCGAACGAATTCAGCCGGCGGTTTCCGCGTCGCCGTACCAGGGCAACTTCTCGCATTACGAGTTCCGGACGAATCCGTACGGGCGCGGACGCCAGGCGCGAGAATCGGCGCCGACGTACGCGTACGAAGACGAAGATCAGTCGACGGGCATGGCGTTGAAGCTCGGCATGCGCGTCCGCCATCCGCAGTTCGGTGTCGGCACGGTCCTGAGCGTCGAGCGGCTCGACGACGACACCAAGCTCGTCGTGCGATTCGCCGCGGTGGGGCAGAAGACGCTGCGCGCCAAGTACGCGCGGCTCGAGCCCGCGTAGTCCGGACTGACCAATTCATGAAACAGAACGGCTCGATCTACGTCTCGCTGGTGATCATCGCGGTCGCGGGCTATTTCACCTACCAGTGGTGGTTCAACCCGTCACGCGCCATCAAGCGTCAGCTCGGCGAGCTGGCGGCCGCGCTGTCGGTGCCCGACGCAGAAGGTGATGTCGCGCGGGTGGCGCGCTTCGCGCAGCTACGACGGTTCTTCGCCGACAACGTCCGCGCGCGTCAGGGACCGCCGCCAGCACCGGAGATCACTTCACGCGACGCGCTGCTCGCGGCCGTGGCCAACTGGGCTGCGCCGCCAGGCGGCCGCGACGTGCAGTTCGTGGATGTGCAGATTGCCGTGGATTCAGACGCGACCGCTCATGCGTTTCTGACGGTCGAGGTGACGACACCCGACGAGCGGACCCGCCAACCCGTCGCGGATTCCCGCGACGCCCGCGTCCAGATGGCGCTGCAGAACGGCGCCTGGGTGATCACCAGCGCCGAGCCGTACGACCCTCAAGCCCGGCAGTAACTACTCTGCGGGCGGTGCCGGCGGCGCGTCCGGCGGCTCCGCCGCGGTCGCCTCGTCGTCTTCCTTCTCGACAAGACGCGCGATCGACACGACCTTGTCGTCACCCTCGATGTTGATCAGCGTGACGCCCTGCGTGGCGCGGCCGATGGCGCGCACGTCGTTGGTCTGCATGCGCAGGATCATCCCTTGCTGGGTAATGAGCAGGATCTCGTCGCCGGCCTGCACGCAGGCGACGCTGACGACCAGGCCGTTGCGCGTCGTCGTCGCGATGTTGATGATGCCCACGCCGCCGCGCGACTGAACGCGGTATTCCTCGATCTCGGTGCGCTTGCCGAAGCCGCGTTCGGTGACGGTAAGCAGCGTCCCGCCGGGCCGCACGATTTCCATCGCGACGACGTAGTCGTCGCCGCGCAGCGTGATGCCGCGGACGCCGTACGCCGAGCGGCCCATCGGGCGGACGTCGCTTTCCTCGAAACGGATCGCCATGCCGTAGCGCGTGCCGATGAACACTTCGCCCTTGCCGTCGGTGACCTGCACGGCGATCACCGCGTCGCCTTCCTCGACGCCCATCGCGATGATCCCGCCGGCCCGCGGATTGCTGAACGCCGCGAGCGACGTCTTCTTCACGATGCCGAGACGCGTCCCCATGACGACGTACTTGTCTTCCTCGAATTCCTTGACGGCGACCATGGCCGCGATCTTCTCGCCGTCTTCCATCGACACGAGGTTCGCGATCGACTTGCCCTTGCCGCCGGGCCCGACGTCTGGAATCTCGTGGACCTTCAGCCAGTACGCGCGCCCGCGGTCCGAGAAAATCATGATATAGGCGTGCGTCGACGCGACGAACAGATGGCTGACGAAGTCCTCGTCGCGCGTGCGCATGCCGATGCGGCCCTTGCCGCCGCGCCGCTGGTTGCGGTACGTCGAGATCGCGGTGCGCTTGATGTAGCCGGTGTTGCTGACCGTGATCGCCATGTCTTCTTCGGCAATCAGGTCCTCGATGCTCAGCTCGCCGGTCTCGTCGATGATGTCCGTGCGCCGGTCGTCGCCGTATTTCTCGCGGACGGCCTTCAGCTCGTCGACGATGATCTGCATCAGCAATCGCTCGCTGGCGAGAATCGCGCGGAGGCGTTCGATCGTCTTGAGCAGCTCGGCCAGCTCGTCGAGAATCTTCTGCCGCTCCAGGCCGGTCAGGCGCTGCAGCTGCATGTCCAGGATCGCCTGCGCCTGAATCTGCGAGAGGCCGAACTGCGTCATCAGGCCGGCGCGCGCTTCGGGCGGGGTCTTCGATCCGCGGATGAGCTTGATCACCGCGTCGAGGTGATCGAGCGCGATCTTCAGCCCTTCGAGAATGTGATAGCGCGCCTCGGCCTTCCTGAGCTCGAACTCCGTGCGGCGCCGCACGACTTCGCGGCGGAATTCGACGAAGCTCTGGATCATGTCGAGGAGCGTCAGCACCTTCGGCCGGCCGTCGACGATCGCCAGCATGATGATGCCGAAGCTCGACTGCAGCGGCGTGTGCTTGTAGAGGTTGTTGAGAATCACCTCCGGCACTTCGCCGCGCTTCAGCTCGATGACGATCCGCATGCCGTCTCGATCGGATTCATCGCGCAGATCGGAAATGCCCTCGATCGTCTTCTCGCCGACGAGCTCGGCGATGCGCTCGATGAGCTTCGCCTTGTTGACCTGGTACGGAATCTCCGTGATGACGATGGAGGTCTTGTCGCCCTTCTTGTTCGTCTCGAGCGACGTCCGCGCGCGCATCATGATCGCGCCGCGGCCCGTCGTGTACGCCTGGAGGATGCCCGTGCGTCCGACGATGTAGCCGGCGGTGGGGAAGTCGGGGCCAGGGATGAGCTTGATCAGCTGCTTGAGTTTCTCCCCTCGCGAGAGCGCCGCTGAGGCCGCGGGATCGGCGAGATGCGTGTGCTCGATGACCCAGATGCAGCCGTCGACGACCTCGCGGAGGTTGTGCGGCGGCACGTTGGTCGCCATGCCGACCGCGATACCCGCGGATCCATTCACCAGCAGGTTCGGAAACGGCGCCGGCAGTACTGTCGGCTCTTCGGTCGTCTCGTCGTAGTTGGGAACGAAGTCGACGGTCTCCTTGTCGAGATCCGCCATCAGGTCGTCGGCGAGCGCCTGCAGCCGCGCTTCGGTGTACCGCATCGCCGCCGGCGGATCGCCGTCGATCGATCCGAAATTTCCCTGGCCGTCGACGAGCGGATAGCGCATGTTGAAGTCCTGCGCCATCCGGACGAGCGTGTCGTAGATCGAGGCGTCGCCGTGGGGATGGAAATTGCCCATCACCTCGCCGACGATCTTCGCGCACTTGCGGTACCCGCGATTCGCCGCCAGCCCCATCGTCTTCATGCCGTACAGCACGCGGCGGTGCGCCGGCTTGAGGCCGTCGCGGGCATCGGGCAGCGCTCGTCCAATGATCACGCTCATGGCGTAATCCATGTACGACCGCTTCATTTCGTCTTCGATGTTGACCGGGTGTTGCTGCGGGACGAGATCGGCCATAAGAAGGAGACTGGAGGCTGGGGGCTAGTGGCTGGAGAAGAACCTAGACATCGAGGTTCTTCACGTCCAGCGCGTTGTCCTCGATGAACTTGCGGCGCGGCTCGACCTGATCGCCCATCAGCGTCGTGAACATCAGGTCGGCTTCCGTGTGATCTTCGGCGCGGACCTGGAGCAGCGTGCGCACCTCGGGATCCATCGTCGTGGCCCACAGCTGCTCGGGGTTCATTTCGCCGAGACCCTTGTAGCGATTGATCGCGACGCCTTTCTTGCCGGCAGCGAGGAAATACTCCACGAGCTCGTCGAGCGACCGCAGATGGACGTCGGCGATCTTTTCCCTCGCGGGCTTCGGTGCCTCCGCGCTCTCGCCGTCGGCGGGCTCCGCGGGCGTTTCCGCGGTCGCTGAAACGATGATGTCGCCGTCGAAGCTCGGGATGTCGCGATGATTCGCCACGAGCGTCCGGTATTCAGCCGCGGTGACGAAATCGACACCGATCGTGTGTTGCCGCGGATAGCCGTTGGATCGATCCTCGAGCTGCAGCAGGTAGCGGTTGTGCTCCTCGTCGCGCTGCACGTTCACGGAGCGCTGCGGGGTCGTCAGCGTCTGCGCGAGGCTCTCGAGCTTGTCCTTGTCGGCGAAGTACTCGCGGTCGGCGCCCGCCGCCACCAGCGCTTCGACGATCTCGCGCGGATGACCGCGGCGTTCCACCGTGTGGAGGAACTTCTGATGCGCGATGGTTTTGTGCAGCAGCTTCTCGAGATCGGCGCCGGCGATTTCCGCGCCCGTCGACGGGATGCGCACGACGCGCGCTTCCGCCGCCCGCTTGATCAGGTACGCGTCGAGATCGCGCTCGTCCTTGATGTAGGTCTCGCTCTTGCCGCGCTTCACACGAAACAGCGGCGGCTGCGCGATGTAGACGTAGCCGTTCTCGATGATCTTCGGCAGCTGCCGGTAGAAGAACGTCAGCAGCAGCGTGCGGATGTGGGAGCCGTCCACGTCAGCGTCGGTCATGATGATGATGCGGTGGTACCGGAGCTTCTCGACGTCGAAGTCCTCGACGCCGATGCCGCAGCCGAGCGCCGCGATCATCGTGCGGATCTCGTCGCTGCCGAGCATCTTGTCGAAGCGCGCCTTCTCGACGTTCAGAATCTTGCCCTTGAGCGGCAGGATCGCCTGGAACCGGCGATCGCGTCCCTGCTTGGCTGACCCGCCGGCCGATTCACCCTCGACGATGTAGAGCTCGCTCAGCGCGGGATCGCGCTCCTGACAGTCGGCCAGCTTGCCGGGCAGCGACCCGCCGTCGAGCGCGCCCTTGCGCCGTACCAGATCGCGGGCCTTGCGCGCCGCTTCACGCGCGCGCGCCGCGTCGATCGCCTTGCCGACGATCCGCCGGGCCACCGTCGGGTTTTCTTCGAGGTGCGCGCCCAGTTTGTCGTTGAGGATCGCCTCGACGATACCCTTCACTTCGGTGTTGCCGAGCTTCGTCTTGGTCTGCCCTTCGAACTGCGGATGCGGAATCTTTACGCTGACGACAGCGGTCAGACCTTCGCGGATGTCTTCACCGGAGACGCTCTCCTTCAAATCCTTCGCGAGATTGTTTTTCGTCGCGTACGAATTGATCGAGCGCGTCAGCGCCGCCTTGAAACCCGAGAGGTGCGTGCCGCCTTCGTGCGTGTTGATGTTGTTCGCGAAGGTGTAGATCGTTTCCGTGTAGCCGTCGTTCCACTGCAGCGCCATCTCGGCGTCGATGCCGTCCTTCTCGCCGCGCATGTAGATCGGCTTCTCGTTGACCGCCGCCTTGTTCTTGTTCAGGTGCGTGACGAACGAGACGATGCCGCCTTCGTAGTGGAACTTGTGACTCTTGCCGTCGCGTTCATCGTCGAGCGTGATGACGATGCCGCCGTTCAGAAACGCGAGCTCGCGCAGGCGCTGGGCCAGCGTGTCGAAGCTGAAGACCGTGGTTTCGAAGATCTCGGGGTCGGGCTTGAACGTGACCTTGGTGCCGCGGCGCTTCGTGGTGCCGGTCACCTCGAGTTCCTTCGTCGCGTGGCCGCGCTCGTAGGTCTGCTGGTACACCTGGCCGTTGCGCCAGATCTCGAGGTCCAGCGTTTCGGAGAGCGCGTTGACGACCGACACGCCGACGCCGTGCAAGCCGCCCGACACTTTGTAGCTCTCGTTGTCGAACTTGCCGCCGGCGTGCAACACGGTCAGCACGACTTCCGCAGCGGACTTGCCGCTCGCGTGACGATCGACCGGGATGCCGCGACCGTTGTCGATCACCGTCACCGAGCCGTCGATGTGAATGGTGACGTTGACCTGATCGCAGAAACCGGCGAGCGCTTCGTCGATTGAGTTGTCGACGATCTCGTAGACGAGGTGGTGCAGGCCCGAGGGTCCCGTCGAGCCGATGTACATCGCCGGCCGCTTGCGGACGGCCTCGAGACCTTCAAGAACTTTGATTTTGTCGGCGGAATAGTCGTCCGCGGCGCCAGACGAGCCGTTGCCGTTGGTGCCCGCCGACACCTCCGGCGTCCGCGCTGTCTCGGGTTCGCCGGGTTCCGTTCGCTCCGTGTGTTCCATCAGACGCGCATCGGCATGATCACGTACGTGTAGTCGTAACCTTCGGCGCCCACGGGCTTCATGACCGCCTGGCTCACTTCATCCTTCAGATCGAGCGAGACAACGTCGCTCGTCACGGCCGCGAGAAAATCGAGAACGTACTGGGCGTTGAAGCAGATCTGCATCGCCTCGCCGTTGTACTCGACGGGCAACGTTTCTTTCGCCTCGCCGACGTCAGGGCTGCTCGACGTCACGTCGACCTTGCCCTTCTCAATCAGGAACTTCACCGCGCGCGATCGTTCGTTCGAGAGGAGCGCGACGCGCTTGACGGCGTTCGTCAGGCGATCCCGTTCGAATTCGATGTGCTTGTCGTTGCCCTTCGGGATGACGCGCTCGAAGGCGGGAAACTGTCCGTCGATCATCCGCGAGATCAGCAGCCGGCCACCGACGTCGAAGAATAAATGATTCTCGCCCCGTTCATAGCGCACGTCATCGTCGCCCTCGACCAGGAGACGCGAGAGTTCGCCCAGTGTCTTCTTGGGAAGGATTGCCTTCACTTCCTCCGCGTCTTTCCCCGCTTTGCCTGGACGCGGAACGCTGACGAGGGCAAGCCGATGACCGTCGGTCGCGACGAGCGTCATGACGTCAGGCCTGAGCACGAACAACGCGCCGTTCAAGAAGTAGCGCGTGTCCTCGCCCGTGATCGCGAATTGCGTCTTCGACACCATTTCCCGGAGCGCGCTGCGCGGCAGCGTGGCGCTTGGGGAGCCGCTCGACTCGGGAAGGGTCGGAAAATCCTCGCGCGGCAGCGTCTGCATTCTCGAGTCGAACCGATCGGCCGCGACCTTGACGCCGCCTTTGTCCTCAGCGATGCGAATGTCGGTTTCCGGAAGCGACTTTACGATCTCGTAGAACTTCTTGGCCGGCAGCGTGAGCGCTCCGCCCTTCGTCACCGATGCCGCGCAGTGGCTGCGCAGTCCGACCTCGAGATCGGTGGCAAGAAAACTCACCTGATCTCCCTTCGCTTCCATCAGGACGTTCGCGAGAATCGGAATCGTATTT
Organism: Terriglobia bacterium; assembly: GCA_020073005.1. Taxonomy (GTDB): domain Bacteria; phylum Acidobacteriota; class Vicinamibacteria; order Vicinamibacterales; family CAVVIG01; genus SRVP-36. The sequence continues at coordinate 22,969 of JAIQFX010000046.1, forward strand.
TTTCGTTCGACGATTCCCTGAAAAAGTTGCAGTTCTCGCAGTAGGTCGTTCTTACGGACGACAAGTTCCATGGCTGTGCTGGCCTCGAAAAGAGCGGGGGTTCGGTCGCCCGCGATCCCCTAAGGAGAGGAGTGATTCGAGAATAAGAAATTATATAAGAAGAGAGGGTGTGTTGAAAAGTAAACCGTCGCCGTTACTGCTTGTTTTTGAGTAATTTAGCTTGTGCAAAAAACGTGACTCAAAACCAGGGCTTTCGTTGTCGTTTCGGTACACGGATTAGGCCGTCCACAGGCGTCCACAGACGGCAAAACCTCCATCCGTGGAAAAGCCCAGCGACTACTGGAATCCTTCAAGAAAATTGCCGATCAAGGTGTTGAAATCCGCGTCCTTCTTACGCAGGTCCTCGACCTTCCGGATCGAGTGAATCACGGTCGAATGGTGCTTGCCGCCGAAGCTGCGTCCGATCTCCGGCAGCGACGCACGCGTCAGCGATTTGCAGAGGTACATGGCGATTTGGCGCGGCGCGGCGACCGATTTTGAATTGTTCCGCGATTTCAGGTCGACGAGTTTCAGGTTGTAGTAGTCGGCGACGAACTTCTGGATCACTTCGATCGTGATCGCTTTAGGGTCGTGCTCCAGGATGTTCTTGAGCACTTCCTGCGTCAGCGACAGCGAGATCTCCTGGCCGGTCAGCGAGGCGTACGCGATCAGCCGAATCAACGATCCTTCGAGCTCGCGGATATTCGACTTGATTTTGCCGGCGATGTACATCGCGACGTTGTCAGGAAGCGGCACCGCCTCCGCTTCAGCCTTCTTCTTCAGAATCGCGACTTTCGTCTCCAGATCCGGCGACTGAATGTCAGCCGTCAATCCCCACTCGAACCGCGAGCGCAACCGTTCCTCGAGCGAAGGAATCTCGTGGGGAGGGCAGTCGCTGCTCAATACGATCTGCTTCTGTGAGTCGTACAGCGCATTGAAGGTATGAAAGAACTCTGTCTGTGTTCCTTCTTTGCCCGCGAGAAACTGGATGTCGTCGACGAGCAGGACGTCGACGGATCGATAGCGCGCGCGGAAATCAAGGACGCGGTCGTACCGCACGGCGTTGATCATCTCGTTCATGAAACGCTCGGACGAGATGTACGTCAGCTTCAAGTTTCGATCGTGCTGCAGCACGTACTGACCCACGGCATGCATGAGATGCGTCTTGCCGAGACCCACCCCGCCGTAAATGAAGAGCGGGTTGTACGAGCGCGACGGCGCTTCGGCGACCGCGCGACAGGCGGCGTGCGCGAACTGATTTGACGAACCCACGATGAACGTGTCGAAGGTGTACCGAGGATTCAACCCCGCGGATCCCGAGACGATCGGCGCCGGCTCGTTGTCGAGAACCGCCGCTTCCTCTGGACCGAGCGGAATCGAGGGGACGTCCTGCGCGTCGACGACGTAGTGAATCACCAGATTCGGCCGCTTCACTTCGGTGAGCGCTTCCGCCATCAGGCCCGAGTAGTGCTTGGGCAGCCAATCCTTGAAGGCGGTGTTCGGAACGCGGACGGTAATCGAGGCCCGATCGCTGGACACGAAGGACGTCGGCCGGAACCACGTGTAAAACGTGTGCCGGTTCACCTTGGTCTCGACCCGCGCGAGGATTTCCTCCCAAAGGTTCATCAGCCCTCGTTAGACAGCTTCGACCAAGTTTCGCCTGCAGAAGGCTGGAAACTGGCTGAAATTACCAAAACCTCGTGATTTTCCACAGTTTTTTCCACAGGTGTGGAAAACTCTGGTGAGAGACCAAAGGCACATGGAATTTACATCGCCGGGGCGGCCCGTGAAGGAGGCCGACTGTAGCACAGATTGACACCTCATGAACGCGTTCGCTAACATTGACGGTTCGATTCAGATCACAAGTCATCGGCGAAGCGAGGGCACTCGAGGCCCCGTAACGCCTTCATCCAGGCGTCGGAGCCCCGGAGTCACCGAATGAAGGGAAAGCGCACATTCCAGCCGAATACGCGTCGTCGGAAACGCACCCACGGCTTCCTCGTGCGGATGAGCACCAAGAACGGTCGCATCGTTCTCAAGCGGCGTCGCGCGAAAGGCCGTAAGCGCCTGACCGTTTCAAGCGAATAAGACACGGGGCTCGTCTCCCCAGGAAATGCCGGGCCTCCGTCCCCAAGAGCGAATTCGCCGCCACGCTGAATTCCAGCGGGTCTACGAGGGCGGTTTCAGGGTGAGTGGCCGGTATAGCACGGTGTTCCTCATGCCGAATGCCCAGGGCGTGGGCCGGTTGGGGATCGCCGCCACCCGCAAACTCGGCGGAGCGGTTCAAAGAAACAAAGCTAAACGATTGATTCGAGAGGTCTTCCGTCGAAACAAGGTCGCACCGGGATTCGATGTCGTCGTGGTCCCAAAGCGCGAGTTGATCGACGCCAGTCTGATTGTCCTTGAAGCTGATTACCGCACCCTCGTCGAGCGTCGACTCCGCCAACGGCGGTGAGCCGTCGCTGGCCGCCCTGGCGCTGCTCGGCCTGTTGAGGGTCTATAAACTACTTTTCTCTCAATATTTTACCGGCTCCTGCCGCTTCCTCCCTTCATGCGCTGACTATGCGGCTGAGGCGGTGACCCGCCATGGCGCGTGGCGCGGGGGTTGGTTGGCGGCCAGACGCCTCACGCGGTGCCACCCGTTGTGCACCGCCGGTCACGATCCAGTGCCGCAGTAATGGAAAGACGCGTTCTCCTCGCCATCTTCCTGGCCTTTCTGGTCTTGTACGTCTGGCAGGCCCTGTTCGTGAAGCCTGTTCCGAAGCCGGCAAGCGGACCAGCCGTCGCCACCAGTGCGACCACGTCGCCGGGCCCGGTGACGGCCGCGCAGCCCACCTCAACGGCCGCGCCGAGTGTCGCGCCGCAAAAGCCGTTCACGCCGTCCGCGACGGCGCTCGTCTCCGCCGAGTCCGAACGCGACGTGCGTGTCGAAACGCGGGACGTCATTGCCGTCTTCACGAATCGCGGCGCGCGCCTGAAGAGCTGGCGCTTGAAGCACTATCCAAACCAGGAGAGACAGCCGCAGGAGCTTGTCGAGGGCCAGATCGGGATGCAGCAACTGCCGTTCAGTCTGCAGACGCCGGACGAGACCACAACGACGACGCTCAACGAGGCGTTGTACGCGGTCACTGGAGCGCCCGCGTCGCCGGGTGCGACGACGTCGCCGGTCGATCTCAAATTCGAGTATCGCGACACCTCCGGACTGCAGGCCGTCAAGGAATTTCACTTCGAGCCGTCGTCGTATCTCGTCGTCGTCCGCGCGGCAATTCAGCGGGGCGATCACGCGATCGCCGCCGCGATTTCCTGGGGGCCGGCCATCGGCGACATCGGCGAAGTGAGCCGCAACATGACGAAGGCGGAAGGCCTGCTGTTCCAGAACGACAAGGTTCAGCGCCTCGCGCCGAAGGACCTGGCGAAGCAAGCCGTCTACGACGGTGACTTCCGCTATGCGGGTGTCGACGACAACTACTTCATGACGGCGGCGCTCGCGCCCGGGCCCGCGAAAGTCAGCTATCAGCCGGTCTCCATCCCGCCGCCTCCGGGCTCGAAGGACCCGGCCCGCGATCTCGTCGCCTACGCGATCGAGCCGCGCGTGAGCGGTACGCCGATCAAGTTCTTCGCAGGGCCGAAAGACTTCGACGTCCTCTCGACGATCGATCGCGACGTGCCGCGCGCGATCAACTTCGGGATGTTCGCCGTCATCGTCGTGCCGCTGCTGCGATCGCTGAAGTGGGTGAACGGCTTCGTTGGCAACTACGGCTGGTCGATCATCATCCTGACCGTGATCATCAACGGGATCATGTTTCCGCTGCGGCACAAGAGCGTCGTGTCGATGCGGAAGATGCAGGAGATCCAGCCCGAGGTGAAGGCGATTCAGGATCGCTACGCGAAACTGAAGGCCACGGATCCGGCGAAGCAGAAGATGAACCAGGAGCTGATGGCGCTGTACAAGGAGAAGGGCGTGAACCCGGCGAGCGGGTGCGTGCCGATGCTCCTGACGATGCCCTTCATCTTCGCGTTCTACTCGCTGCTGTCGACCGCGATCGAGCTCCGCGGCGCGCCGTTCGTCTGGTGGATTCACGATCTGTCCTCGCACGACCCGTATTTCGTCACACCGATTCTGATGGGCATCAGCCAGGTCTGGCAGCAGCGTCTCGCGCCGGCGACGGGCATGGATCCCGCGCAGCAGAAGATGATGCTCGTGATGCCTGTGTTCTTCACGTTCCTGTTCCTCTGGTATCCGGCGGGCGTCGCACTCTACTGGCTGGTGAACAACCTCTGGGCGATTGGTCAGCAGTACGCGACGAACTACTTGATTGGCCCGCCGAACATCAGAACGATCAGGCCCGCTGCCGAGCGCCGAATGAAACGCGCCGGGGGCGGTAAGACGGATGCGGCAGCCCGCGAGTCGTCAGAGGCGCTATGACCACCACTCCTATCGTCGATTTCCTGAAGCGGTTCACGTCCGCGCTCGGCATCACCGCCACCGTGGAAGTCGAGGAAGCGCCGGACGGCCCGCGCTTCAACCTGGCTGGCGAGGAAGCCGAGCTCCTCGTGCGGCATCGCGGGGAGCCGCTCAAGGCCCTGCAGCACGTGGTCGACGTGGCGTACGGCCGGCAGCTCGACGGCGAGCGGCGAGTGTTCGTCGATGCGCTCGAGTACCGGAAGGGCAAGGACATCGAGCTCCGCCGCATGGCGCAGCTTCTTGCGACGAAGGCGAAGGACTCCGGCCTCGATCAGCAGCTCGGCCCGCTGAATCCCTACGAGCGCCGCATCGTCCATATGGCGGTTGCGGAAGTGCCGGGCGTGACGACTGAAAGCGTCGGCGACGCGTTCTCCAAAACCGTTCTAATCTCCGCGCGGAAATAGTGGCGCGCAGGTCGTGGCGTTCTCGACCAACGACACGATCGTTGCCGTGGCGACGCCGCCGGGTCGCGGCGGCATCGGCGTCGTTCGCCTGAGCGGACCTGATGCGCGCAGCGTGGCGCACCGTCTGATCACGCGGCCCTCTCCGCTGCAACCGCGGCACGCGACGCTGACGAGAATTCGTCGAACAGTCCCGCCGCTCCCGGCGATGCAGCACACGCCTCAGCCCACATCACCGGCTTCGAGCGCAATTGATCGAGTGGTCGCCACATTCTTTCCCGCGCCGGCGTCCTACACCGGCGAAGACGTCGTGGAGCTGAGCGCGCACGGCAGTCCGGTCGTGCTTGGAGCGATCGTGAGCGAAGCGATCCAGGCTGGCGCGCGGCTCGCGGAACCTGGCGAATTCACGCTCCGCGCATTTCTCAACGGGCGGATCGATCTGCTGCAGGCGGAAGCCGTCGCCGATCTCATCGATGCGGTGACGCCCATCCAGGCGCGCGCGGCGTTCGATCAACTCGAGGGAACGTCGACGCGCGCGATCGCGGCCATCGACGCGGCGCTGTTCGATCTGATCGCGCGGCTCGAAGCGTCAGTGGATTTTCCTGAAGAGGGATATCACTTCGTCCAACCGGAAACGCTCGCGTCAGCGATCGACGATCTCATCGACCGAACGGCTGCGCTCGTCGCCGATGCGCGTCGAGGCCGGATGATTCGCGAAGGATTTCAAGTGGCGATCGTCGGCCGGCCAAACGTCGGCAAGTCGAGTTTGTTCAATGCGCTCGCCGGCGCTGCGCGCGCGATCGTGACGTCTGTGCCCGGCACGACGCGAGATCTCGTGACGGAATTGGTGGACGTGGAAGGACTACCCGTCACGCTGGTTGATACCGCCGGGCTTCGAGAAACGAATGACCCCGTGGAAATCGAGGGCGTTGACCGAACGCGACGGGCGCTCTCGGTTGTCGATCTCGTCCTCGTCGTGCTGGATCAATCGGAGCCGCTGACGGAAAGCGACGAACATATATTACTGCAAACATCAGATTATAAACGACTTGTAGTGATTAACAAGACCGATCTTCCGTCCCGCCGCGGACAACGATCATTGCCCTCTCCGGGTTTCGCTGTGTCCTCGACGACAGGAGATGGCGTGGCGGAACTCAAGCGGCAGATTGGCGCGGCGCTGGACGCCGAGTCCTTCCGCGATCGGCCGGCAACCGCAAACGTGCGGCACATCGCGCTCCTGGAGAACGCGCACGAGGCGCTGTCGCGCGCGCGCACTGCGGCGTTGGCCGACGGCCAGTCCCTGTCCGAGGAATTCGTTCTCGTCGACCTTCAGAGCGCGCGCGCGGCATTCGAGGAAGTCTCGGGACGTCGCGTCCCCGATGACTTGCTCGCCGAGATTTTTTCCAGATTCTGCATCGGCAAGTAAGATGGCGCTCGCGGCATGAAGACTTCGTTTGACGTCATCGTGATTGGCGCCGGCCACGCAGGATGCGAAGCGGCGTACGCGGCCGCGCGGCGCGGCGCGCGCGTCGCTATCTGCACGCTCTCCGCGGACACCGTCGCGCACATGCCGTGCAATCCCGCGATCGGTGGCACGGCGAAGGGCCATCTCGTTCGTGAAATTGATGCGCTCGGCGGGCTGATGGGCCGGGCCATTGATGCAACGGGCATTCAATTCAAGCTGCTCAATAGAAGTCGCGGTCCGGCCGTGTGGTCACCGCGCGCGCAGGCAGACAAGAAGATCTACGGCGCGTGGATGAAAGAAGCGCTCGATGCTGAGCGCAACATCGAATGGCTGATCGGCAAGGCGGGACGAGTTCTCGTCGAGCACCGCCGCGTCATCGGCCTTGCGCTCGAGGACGGTGACGCGTACGCGTGCCGCGCGCTCGTGATCACGACCGGAACATTTCTGAACGGTCTAATTCACATCGGGCCCGAGCAACATCCCGCCGGTCGCGCCGGCGAACCTCCATCCCACGATCTTGCCGAATCGCTGAAGTCATTCGGGTTCGAGTGGGGAAGATTGAAGACGGGCACACCGCCGCGACTCGATCGACAGAGCATCGATTTCTCTCGAGCAGTGGCAGCGAATCACTTTGCAGTCGAGCGTGGCGATCCTTCTCCAGTGCCGTTCTCGTTCCTGTCTACAGCGATCGCCCGTCCACAGATCGAGTGTTATCTCTTACACACCAATGACCGCGTGCGCGATCTCGTTCGCGCCAGCGTTGCTCAATCACCGTTGTTCAACGGACAGATTCGAGGGATCGGTCCGCGTTACTGCCCGTCACTCGAGGACAAGATCGTTCGCTTCCCGGACAAGGAACGACATCAGCTCTTTCTGGAACCAGAAGGTCTCGACGCGCCGGAAATCTACGTGAACGGTATGTCGATGTCGCTGCCGCGCGACGTTCAGGCGGATTTGGTGCATTTGCTGCCTGGACTCGAAGACGCCGTGTTGCTGCGGCCCGGCTATGCGGTCGAGTATGACTTCGTCCAACCGCGAGAACTCACGCGACAACTGGAAGCCAAGCGGGTATCAGGACTCTTTCATGCGGGGCAGATCAACGGGACGTCCGGCTACGAGGAAGCGGCGGCGCAAGGACTCGTCGCCGGCGCGAACGCGGCCGCTCGCGCCATTGGCGGCATGGGACTCGCGCTTCAACGCGACGAGGCGTACATCGGGATTCTGATTGACGATCTCGTGACCAAGGGATGTCTTGAACCCTATCGCATGTTCACGTCTCGAGCCGAACACCGGCTGCTCTTGAGGATCGACAACGCGGACCTGCGGCTGACGCGTCGGGGGCGCGAAGTCGGGCTCGTCGATGATGCTCGCTGGGAGCGTTTCTGCTCGAGGAAATCACGATTCGATCACAATCTCGACGTTATCGAACGCACCTGGGTGCGCACTGACGAGGGAGATCGTGTTCCCGCCGCGCAGTTGCTCAGACGTCCAGCCGTTCGCCTCGACGAATTGGCAGCCACTGGACAACTGCCTGGGTTGCGAGCCGGAGACGATGGGCAGACGTTTGAATGGACAAGTGCCGAGACTTCAGTGAAGTACGCGGGTTATCTGCGTCGCCAGGAGAGTGAGATCGAGCGCGCCCGCAAGATCGAAGGCCGGCGGATCCCGGCCGGTTTTCCATTTCACCGAGTTCCTGGTTTGTCCCACGAGGCCGTACAGCGGCTCAATCAAGTCCAGCCGGACACACTCGGGCAAGCCCTCAGAATTCCTGGGTTGACGCCGGCAGCCGTGGCTGTTCTTGGCGCCTACGTCGGTCGCTTTTCGACTCAGCCGCGTTGAGATAGTCTCTCGGCGTGGCTTCGGGCGAATTTCGCGAACGGCTTGTCGCACTCGCCGCCGAGGCGAAGATCGCTGTTCCGCCCGCGATTGTCGAACCACTGGAAACCTATCTCGACCTCCTGTCGCAGTGGAACGCGAAGATCAACCTCACCTCACTGCCTCTTCGGCCGCCTTCCGACGAGACAGTCCGGCGCCTGCTACTTGAGCCGCTCGAAGCGGCCCCGCACATTTCACGCGGCAGTCAGAACTGGTTCGACATAGGGTCCGGCGGAGGATCGCCGGCAATTCCGCTGAAGCTAGCCCGCCCCGAACTGGATCTATCGATGGTGGAGTCGAAGACGAAGAAGGCGGCTTTTCTCCGTGAAGTAATACGCACGCTTGGACTTACAGGTGTGACTGTATTCGGCGAGCGCCTTGACGACGTCGTCTCGCGCAGTGCCTTGCATCACCGTGCAACGCTGGTGACTCTGCGAGCTGTCAGACTCGATAGCGGTCTTCTCCGGGCCGCTTGGCAGCTGATCGACCAGCGAGGGGAGCTGTTGGCTTTCTGCAGCACGACTGAGCTCGAGGTCCCAGAGCTATTGCCGTGGTTTTCACACCGAAACACGGTTCTGCTTCGAGCCTCCGCTTCGACACGGCTGGCGTGCTACACACCCGTGTTCCACGTGGAACAAACCAGTTGACGTTGTGACCGCGAGTTCCGTATTCTGAGGCATTACGACACGCCACGAATACTGATATCTGGTAAATAACCAATATATGACGAGAGTTGTCGCAGTCGCCAACCAGAAGGGTGGAGTCGGGAAGACGACGACCACCATCAACTTGGCGGCTTCCCTGGCGCTCGGCGAGCAGAAGGTCCTTCTCGTGGACGTGGATCCGCAGGGCAACCTCACGAGCGGCGTCGGGCAAAAAGGCAAGCCGCCAAGCGCCGGCACCGTGTACGACGCGTTGACCACGCCCGAACCGACACACGATGCGCGCCCGTTCATCATTCCCACGGGCATCGATCACATGCACCTGATTCCCGCCGATCGCAACCTCACCGGCGCCGAGATCGAACTGGTCTCCCTCTCGGCGCGCGAGGAGCGACTGCGCACGCTCCTCGCATCAGTGCGGCACGAGTACGACTACATCTTCATCGATTGCCCGCCGTCGCTCGGTCTGCTGACGCTCAATGCGCTCGTCGCCGCCGACGCGGTGCTGATTCCGCTGCACTGCGAGTACTTCGCGCTCGAAGGACTCGCGGATCTGGTCGGCACGATGCGCCGCGTGCGCGCGGCGCTCAATCCCGGGCTCGACATCGAGGGCGTGCTCCTGACGATGTTCGACGAGCGGACGAATCTCGGTCAGCAGGTCGCGAACGACGTCCGGCAGTTCTTCAAGGAGAAAGTCTTCCGGACCGTGATCCCGCGAAACGTCCGGCTGGGCGAAGCGCCGAGTCACGGGATGCCGGTCATTCTGTACGACGTGAAGTCGCGCGGCGCGGAAGCGTACCTGGCGCTCGCGCGCGAAGTGCTCGCGCGATCCGCCGCGCCTGCCGCGTAGAAGGCGATTCCCATGGACAAACGACCCGCGCTCGGCAAAGGCCTCAGCGCGCTCATTCCTGATCTCCCGGAACCGCGCGCGATGCCGCTCGAGGCCGACATCGATCGACTCGCGCCCAACGATTTTCAGCCACGCGGACACGTGGACGAGACGCGGCTGAAGGAGTTGGCCGACTCGATCAAGACGAACGGCATCATTCAGCCGATCGTGGTCCGGCGCACAGGCGATCGATTCCAGATCATCGCCGGCGAACGCCGGTGGCGCGCCGCGAAACTCGCCGGTTTGCTTCGCGTGCCGATCGTCGTTCGCGACGTGGCGCCCGGGCGCGAGAAGTCGCTGCTCGAGATGGCGCTCGTCGAAAACATTCAGCGTGAAAATCTGAATCCGATCGAAGAGGCGCTGGCGTACCGGCGATTGAGCGACGAATTCCAGCTCACGCAGGAGGATATCGCGTCCGCGGTCGGGAAGGATCGCGCGACCGTCGCCAATTTTCTGCGGTTGCTGAGGCTGCCCGACGAGGTTCGCGCCGAAGTTGCGTCCGGCACACTCTCGATGGGCCATGCGCGAGCGTTGCTGGCTCTGAGCGATGAAGCGGATCAACGGCGAACGGCACGTGATGTCATCGCGCGACAGCTTTCCGTGCGTGAAACTGAAACGCTCGTCAAAAAGATCGTCGAGCATGGCCGGCCCGTGAAAGATGTCGCGCGCGCGAAGCCCACGGATGTCCACACACGCGCTGCTGAAGATCGATTGAAGCTGCTCCTCGGAACGCAGGTCCGCATTGTCAGACGCGGCACGCGCGGCCGAATCGAAATCGATTTCGTCTCGGAAGACGAATTGATTCGCATCTTCGATCTACTCACGGAACGAGGCTAGAAACCTCGGTTCCCAAGGAGCGAAAGGAGAGACATGGCCAAGCGGTTGACCCAGATGGTCGCCTGCGCCGGTTGAGCGAGCAAACTCGCCGCAGGCGAGCTCGCTCAGGTGCTGAGTGACATCCCCCCGCAAACCGACGCCCGTGTCCTTGTCGATTTCAGGACCGCGGACGATGCGGGTGTATTCAAATGGGAAAGCGGCCCGGCGTTGGTGCAGACGGTCGACTTCTTCACGCCGATCGTTGATGACCCGTATACGTACGGTGAGATTGCCGCGGCCAATGCGTTGAGCGACATCTATGCGATGGGCGGCCGACCGTTGACGGCGCTGGCCATCGCGGCATTTCCGAAGGAAGGACTGGACCACGGAGTCATTCGCGCGATCTTTCACGGAGGATTCGGCAAACTCCGCGAGGCGGGCGTCTCGCTGCTCGGCGGACACACGGTGCAGGACCCGGAGATCAAGTTCGGCTACGCGGTCACCGGCGCGATCGATCCGGCGCGCGTCGTTTCGAACGCGGGCGCCAACCCCGGCGACGTGCTGTTTCTCACGAAGCCGATCGGCACCGGTCTCTTCGCGACGGCGCTCAAGTTCGACCGCGTGACCGCGACTGCGGCTGAGGACGCCGTGCAATCGATGCGCACGCTCAATCGCGCGGCGGCCGAGGCCCTGCAATCGCTCCCGGCCGGCGCCGTCCATGCGTGCACGGATATCACCGGGTTCGGTTTGGCCGGGCACGCGAGCGAGATGGCTCGCGCCAGCGGAGTGACGCTCGTGGTCGACGCGCACACAGTCCCGATCTTTCCGGGCGCGCTGGCGCTGGCGGCGACGAACAAGTCGGGCGGGCTCGGCTCGAACGTGGACTACTTTGGCGGCACGATTCAAGTCGATCCAGGTGTCGCACCCGACTTGGAAACCGTCCTCTACGACCCACAAACCTCAGGCGGTCTGTTGATTGCGGTGAGTCCGGGGTCTGCCGGCCTGTTGGCCGCTCGACTGCAGGCCGCCGGTGTCCCGGCGCAGCGCATCGGCGCGGCCGTGACCCGGACAGCCGGGGCGGACGTGGACGTGCAAGTCCGGCCTTGAGCGCCGGCCTTGTCGAGGTTTGTCTGCAAATGGTAAAGTTTTGGCGGCTTGTGAAAGTCTTCCCAAGCTCCCGCTGGCCCCGAATCTGACGGCACGTGGACAAGGTGACGAATAAGACCGCGGCACTTCGTTACGCGCGCGCCCTGATGGACGTCGCGCTCAAGGAAAATACGGATCTCGATCAGATCGATCGCGATCTCGCGGCATTCAGCGATCTATTCACGCAGCATCCGACGCTCGCGAAAGTGCTGCTCAATCCGGCCGTGCCCGTGCCGCGCAAACACGACGCGGTCGCTGAGCTCACCAAGCTCATCACGCCGCTGCCGATCGTGGCCAAGCTGATGACGTTGCTGGCGGGACGCGATCGCCTGGTGCTCATCCCGGATCTGCTCGCATCGTTCCGCGAACGCGTGCTCGATCATCGGCATGTCGTTCGCGCTGACGTGACGACGACGACCGCGATTGCGGCGGACCGCGCGACAGCGATCGAACAGAGTCTGGCGCGGGTGACGGGGCGCACCGTCACCGTTCACACGCACGTCGATCCGTCAATCGTCGGCGGCGTGGTCGTGCAGATCGGCAGCACGGTGTACGACGGCAGCGTGACGCGGCAGCTCGAACGCATGAAGGAGAAGCTCAGGGATACGCATGGACATCAAAGCTGAAGAGATTTCCAAGATCATCCGCGAACAGATTGGCAGCTTCGCCGTCGACGTCGATGTCGCCGAAGTCGGCAGCATCATTTCAATCGGGGACGGCATCGCGCGCGTGCACGGCGTCGAGAACGCCATGGCCGGCGAGATGCTGGAGTTCCCGCACGGCGTGTTCGGCATCGCGCTGAACCTCGAAGAGGAAAGCGTCGGCGCCGTGCTGCTCGGCGAGTTCAAGGAGATCAAGGAAGGCGACCTCGTCAAGCGCACGGGCCGCATCATTTCGGTCCCGGTCGGCGACGAGCTGCTCGGCCGCGTCGTCAACGCGCTCGGCCAGCCCATCGACGGCAAGGGCCCGATCGGCACCAAGGAGTACGCGCCGATCGAGCGCATCGCGCCGGGCGTCGTCGATCGCCAGGGCGTGAAGGAACCGCTGCAGACCGGACTGAAGGCCATCGACGCGATGGTGCCCATCGGCCGCGGCCAGCGCGAGCTGATCATCGGCGACCGTCAGACCGGCAAGACCGCCGTCGCCATCGACGCGATCCTGAATCAGAAGGACACCGGCGTCATCTGCATCTACAACGCGATCGGGCAGAAGCAGTCGACCGTCGCGCAGGTCGTGCGGACCCTCGAAGAAGCCGACGCGATGCGCTACACGATCGTCGTCGCGGCCACGGCGTCCGATCCCGCGCCGCTCCTCTACATCGCGCCGTACTCCGCGTGCACGTTCGGCGAATTCTTCCGCGACAGCGGCCGCCACGCGCTCGTCGTGTACGACGATCTCTCCAAGCACGCGCAGTCGTACCGCGAGATTTCGCTGCTGCTGCGCCGGCCGCCTGGCCGCGAGGCGTACCCCGGCGACGTTTTCTACCTGCACTCGCGCCTGCTCGAGCGCGCCGCGAAGCTGAACAAGGAACTGGGCGGCGGATCGCTGACGGCATTGCCGATCATCGAGACGCAGGCCGGCGACCTCTCGGCCTACATCCCGACCAACGTCATTTCGATCACCGACGGCCAGATCTTCCTGGAGTCCGACCTGTTCCACCAGGGCGTCCGTCCCGCGATCAACGTCGGCAACTCCGTGTCGCGCGTCGGCGGGTCGGCGCAGATCAAGGCGATGCGGCAGGTGGCCGGCACGCTGCGGCTGGACCTCGCGCAGTACCGCGAGCTCGCCGCGTTCGCGCAGTTCGGCAGCGACCTCGACAAGTCGACGCAGGCGCAGCTCAATCGCGGCTCGCGGCTCGTCGAGATTCTCAAGCAGCCGCAGTACGAGCCGCTCGCGGTCGAACGCCAGGTCGCGATCATTTTCGCGGGCACCAACGGCTACCTCGACAACGTCGCGGTCTCCGATGTCCGGGCGTTCGAAACCGAGCTCTACAAGTTCATCGAGTCGCGCTACCCGGGCCTGTTCCGCGACATCGCGGACAAGAGGCAGCTCGACGATGCCACGAAGAATGCGCTCAACACCGCGGTGAAGGAATTCGCCGGCGACTTCGCCGCCCGGAAGGCGGCGGCGGCGTAGGATGCCCTCACTCATCGATCTCCGGCGCCGGATCCGCGCGGTCAAGAACACGCAGCAGATCACGAAGGCCATGAAGATGGTCGCCGCGTCCAAGCTGCGCCGCGCGCAGGACCGCATCCTCAGCGCGCGCCCGTACGCCGTGCAGATGCAGCGCGTGCTGCGCAGCGTCGCGGCCCGCGTCGATCCGTCGATTCATCCGCTGCTCACCTCACGCGAGCTGCGGCCCGACAGCAAGACGCTGGTGATCGTCGTGACGGCCGACAAGGGCCTCTGCGGCAGCTTCAACACGAACGTCATCAAGGCCGGCGCGCACTACGTGCTGGACAGCGCGAACCCCTGCACGCTCGGCCTCGTCGGCCGCAAGGGCCGCGACTTCTTCGGCCGCCGCGGCTTCGAGGTGCTGTTCGATCAGATCGGGATCTTCCAGAAGCTCCGCTACGAGGACGCCCGCGTCATCGCGCGGGACTCGATCGACGCCTTCGTTTCCGGCAAGGTCGACCGCGTCGTCCTGATCTACAACGAGTTCAAGTCCGTGATCTCGCAGAAGGTCGTCGTCGATCAGCTGTTGCCCGTGGCGCGCGCGGACGTCGACAGCGCGTCCGCACCGGCCGCCGGTGATCAGATCGACTATCTGTACGAACCGTCGCCGCAGGGGATTTTCGACGAGCTGCTGCCGCGTTACGTCGAAGCGCAGGTCTATCGCGCGCTGCTCGAATCGAACGCCGCATTCTTCGCCGCGCAGATGACGGCGATGGACACGGCGACCAAGAACTCCGCGGACATGATCGGGAGCCTGACGCTCTACATGAACAAGGTGCGGCAGGCGGCCATCACACGTGAAATCATCGAAGTCGTTTCAGGCGCAGAGGCGCTCTAACTTATGGCAACCGCGACCCAGCACGTCGGCAGAATCGTCCAGGTGATCGGCCCCGTCGTCGACGTCGAGTTCGAGGCGGGACACCTTCCCGAGATCTACAACGCGCTCCGCATTCAATCCGAAGGCAAGACCGGCGCCGACGCGATCGACGTGATTGCCGAGGTCGAGCAGCACCTCGGCGAGAACCGCGTGCGCGCCGTCGCGATGAAGCCGACCGACGGCATGCAGCGCGGCATGAAGGCCACCGACCTGGGCGAGGGCATCTCGGTCCCGGTCGGGCCGGAGACGCTCGGCCGCGTGATGAACGTGCTCGGCGAACCGGTCGACTTTCCAGACCGCCCGGTGAAGACGAAGGCACGGTGGCCGATTCACCGCGCGGCGCCGAACCTCGAGGCCCAGTCCACTGAGCTCAAGATGTTCGAGACGGGCATCAAGGTCGTGGACCTGCTCGAGCCGTACCTGCAGGGCGGGAAGATCGGACTCTTCGGCGGCGCCGGCGTGGGCAAGACCGTCGTCATCATGGAGCTGATCCACAACATCGCCCTCAAGCACGGCGGCGTGTCGGTGTTCGGCGGCGTCGGCGAGCGCACGCGTGAGGGGAACGATCTCTGGATCGAATTCCAGGAGAGCGGCGTCATCGACATGAAGGATCCGTCGAAGTCGCGCGCGGCGCTCGTCTACGGCCAGATGACGGAGCCGCCGGGCGCCCGCCTGCGCGTGGGCCTGTCCGCGCTGACGGTCGCCGAGTACTTCCGCGACGCGGAAGGCAAGGACGTGCTCCTCTTCATCGACAACATCTTCCGGTTCACGCAGGCGGGATCCGAAGTGTCCGCGCTGCTCGGCCGCATGCCGTCGGCGGTCGGCTACCAGCCGACGCTGCTGTCCGAAATGGGCGAGCTGCAGGAGCGCATCACGTCGACGAAGAAGGGATCGATCACGTCGGTCCAGGCCATTTACGTTCCCGCGGACGACTACACGGATCCGGCGCCGGCGACGACGTTCGCGCATCTCGACGCGACGACGAACCTGTCGCGCGCGATCTCGGAATTGGGAATCTATCCCGCGGTCGACCCGCTCGCGTCGACGTCGCGCATTCTCGACCCGCGCATCATCGGCGAGGAGCACTACCGCGTCGCGCGCCAGGTGAAACAGATCCTGCAGCGCTACAAGGACCTGCAGGACATCATCGCGATTCTCGGCATCGACGAGCTGTCGGAAGACGACAAGCTCACCGTGTCGCGCGCGCGCAAGCTGCAGAAGTTCCTGTCGCAGCCGTTCTTCGTCGCGCAGCAGTTCACCGGTCTCGAAGGCAAGTACGTGCCGATCGCCGAGACGATTCGCGGCTTCAGGGAGATCGTCGAAGGCAAGCACGACGACATCACCGAGCAGGACTTCTACATGGTGGGCACGATCGACGAAGTGCTCGCGAAGGCCGAGAAACGGAAGTCGGCGGCAGCGTGATGCAGCTTCAGGTCGTCTCGGCGGATCGCTCGCTGGTGAACGAGCAGGTGGACGAAGTCGGGATCCCGGGCGCCGAGGGCTACTTCGGCGTCCTTCCCGGCCACACGCCGCTGCTCTCCACGCTGCAGGTCGGCACGCTGTGGTACCGGCAGGGGCAGGAGACGCACTACCTGGCGATCGCGTTCGGGTTCGCCGAAGTGCAGCCGGATCGCGTGACGATCCTCGCGCAGATCGCGGAAAAGCCGGACGAGATCGACGTCGCCCGCGCCGAAGCGGCGAAGAAGCGCGCCGAGGAACGGCTGGCGGCGCCCGTCATGGACATGGACTTCGAGCGGGCGCGCATCGCGCTGATGAAGTCGCTCGTGCGCCTCCAGGTGGCCAGTCGGGCTAGAATCCGCTCGTAATTGTTTTCCAATCTCGCCAACCTGATTCGCTACCGCGGGCTCATTCAGAGCCTGGTCGCGCGGGAACTGAAGGCGCGCTACCGGGGCTCGGCCCTCGGCTTCCTCTGGTCGTTCATCAATCCGCTGCTCCTGCTGTCGATCTACTCGTTCGTCTTCGCCGTCGTCATCCCCGGCCTGCACACGAACGACATCGAGCCGTACGCGCTTTTCATGTTCTGCGGCATCCTGCCGTGGACGTGGTTCTCCTCGTCTTTGCTCGAGTCTTCGGGGTCGCTCATCGCCGGCGGCAACCTTATTAAGAAGGTGCTGTTCCCGGCCGAGATCCTGCCCATCACCAGCGTGCTGGCGAACATGGTCCATTTCTTCCTGGGCCTGCCGATTCTCATCGCCTTCCTTATCTACTTCCGCCGCTGGCCGGACCCGCTCGATCTCCTCTGGTTCCCGGTCGTCGTCGTCGTGCAGCTCGTGTTTACGACCGCCCTCGCGTTGATCTTCTCGGCGTTGATGGTGCACTTCCGGGATCTGCGCGACATTCTGTCCAACCTGCTCACGCTCTGGTTCTTCGCGACGCCGATCATCTATTCGATGCGCGAGGCGCCGGGCCTCGGCAAGCGCGTCCTCGATCTCAATCCGATGACGCACCTGATCGTGAGCTACCAGGAGATCCTGTTCTTCCCCGGCGCCATCGGGCACTGGAAGTGGCTGCTCGCGCTCGGCGCAGCGTCGATCCTGCTGTTCCTGGCCGGTTACTGGGTGTTCGATCGCCTGCGCGACTCGTTCGCGGAGTCCGTATGACGCCGGCCATCGAGCTCAATCACGTCACCAAGATTTACCGGAAATACAGCGGCCGGCATTTCGCGACGCTCAAGAGCGCGCTGCTGCAGCGCAGCATCCTTCGCGATCTGCGCCCGGGCGAGGCCTTCCCGGCGCTGACCGACGTGTCGTTCACCGTCCCGAAAGGCTCGACCTTCGGCGTCATCGGGCGCAACGGTTCCGGCAAGAGCACGGCGCTGAAGCTCGTCGCGGGCATCACGAAACCGACGAGCGGATTCGTGAAGGTCGACGGCCGCATTTCCGCGCTCATCGAGCTCGGCGCCGGATTCCATCCCGAGATCTCCGGCCGCGAGAACGTCTTCATCAACGGCATCATGCTCGGGCTCACGAAGCGCGAGATCACGGACCGCTTCGACGAGATCGTGGACTTCGCCGAGCTGCGCGACTTCATCGACGCGCCCGTCATCCTGCTCATCGACGAAGTTCTCGCCGTCGGAGACGAGGCGTTCACGCACAAGTGTCTCGACAAGTTCGGCGAGTTCCGCCGTCGCGGCAAGACGATCCTGCTCGTCACGCACTCGCTGCCGCTCGTCGAGCGTTTTTGCGACGAAGCGATCTGGCTCGACGGCGGCCGCGCGCTCGCGCACGGCGATCCGAAGCGCGTCGTCGACGCCTATCTCACCAAAGTCGAGGAAGGCGAAGGACAACTCCTGGCGGCGACGACGGCGAAGGCCGTCGAGACGGCTGTCGTCGAAGCCGCGCCGGCGAACATGTTCGAGGCGACCGAGGGGCGATGGGGATCGCGGGACGTCGAGATCACCGGCGTCACCCTCGTGGATCGAGAAGGGCAGCCGTCGTTTGTTTTTCACGCCGGCGACCCGATGTCGATCACGCTCGCGGTGCGCGCCGCCCGGCCGATCGACGACTTCGCGTTCGGCATCGGCGTCTTCAACGCGGACGGCGTCTGCTGCTTCGGCACCAACACCGATATCGAAGCGCTGCAGTCCGAGCAGTTGTCCGGCGACGGCGAGGTCACGTTTGCGATCGACAGCCTCGACCTCGTCGAAGGGACGTACAAGCTCGACGTCGCCGTCCACAAGCGCGACGGCGCCCCGTACGATTACCATCGTCTGCTGTACACCTTCCGCGTGAAGTCGCGCACGCACGACGTGGGCATCTATCGCCCGCGCCACCACTGGCGCTTTTCGTCGAACGTGCGGTTCAAGCCGTGACCCGGGCCGACGCCGTCACGCTGGTCGAACGGCTTCGGGCGGCACGCAAGACGGTCGTGTTCACCAACGGCGTGTTCGATCTGCTTCATCCCGGGCACATCCGGTATCTGCAGCAGGCCAGGGCGCTGGGCGACGCGCTGATCGTCGGCGTGAATTCCGACCGCTCGGTGCGCGCGAACAAGGGACCCGCGCGCCCGATCACGCCCGAACAGGAACGCGCTGAGATTCTTGCCGCGCTTGCGTGTGTGGATGCCGCGGTCATCTTCGACGAGGAGACGCCGCACGATCTCATCGCGGCGCTGCAGCCGGACGTCCTTGTCAAAGGCGCCGACTGGGCCGCGGACGCCATCGTCGGCCGTGATATCGTCGAAGCGCGTGGCGGGCGAGTGGTCCGCATCGCGATCGAGCGCGGATTCTCGACCACGAGAATCATCGACAACGTGCGGCGCCTCCCGTAGAATCGCAGAATCCCCCGCTGAAAGGAGCATTAGATGAGCGTCTCTCGAGTGCTGGTGTTCGGATTGTCTCTTCTCGCGATCTCGGCGTTACCGGCTGCGGCGCAGGGCGTCGCGGGCGGTGTCGAAGCGGGCATCTCGCTCTCGAGAGTGAGCCCGGACGCCGCGGGTCAGACCATCTCCATGAGCGAAGGATTCCTGGCCGGCGCGTACGTCGACATCCCGGTCGTCACGCTCGCCGGTCTCCACATCGAGGCCGTGTACGCGCAGAAGTACTCATCCCTCGGGAACAGCACGGACTTGAAGCTCGATTACTTCGAGATTCCGGTGCTCGCCAAACTGAAGCTCTTCAAAGGCATCTACATGCTCGAAGGCATCGGCATCGGCATTCCCGTCCGCGCGCGGGTGCAACCGTCCAGCGGCGCGGAGCGGGACATTTCGAGCCAGGTCAGCAAGCCCGACGTCGGCCTGATTATCGCGGGCGATGTGCCCGTGTCCGGCCGTGTCGCCGTTGAACTCCGCTACGACGGCGGATTTAACGACGTGAGCGCGACCGCGGGAGCCGTTCAGCGCAATCGTTCGTGGTCGGCCCTGGCGCGCATACATTTCTGACGAGCACCTCGACATCCCTCAACCTCCGCGCCGTACTGAAGACCGCTGCCACGCGCAGCGGCATGGAAGTACCCGCGCGCGAGGTGTCAGGACTCACGCCGCCCGCGAAGGCGCTGTTCGTCGCCGCTGCTGCCCACGCACATCCCCAGGCCGTCGTGTTGTACGTCGTGCCGAGCGACGCGGACCTCGAGCAGACGGTCGCCGACGTCTCGTTCTTCGTGGCTGCGGTGGAAGGTCTCTCGGCCGGCGCCGCGGAGCACGCGGTCCTGCCGTTTCCGTCGCACGAAGTGGATCCGTACCGCGGTCTCGCCCCGCACGTGGGCGTGACGTCGGCGCGGGCGCGCGCTCTTCATGCGATCGCGCGCGGTACGGCGCGCGTCGTCGTTGCGTCCGCGGCCGCATTGCTTCCGCGCGTTTCCGCCCCCGACCGCCTGCTGGCGGCCTCGCTCGAGCTCAAACCCGGACAGGACATCGCGCCGACTGATCTCGCGGAACTGCTCGTCGACGCCGGGCTCACGCGCGAGGATCCGGCCGACGAGCACGGCGAGTTCGCCGTCCGCGGCGGCATCGTGGACATCTTTCCCGCCAGCGAGACCCATCCCGTCCGGCTGGAGTTCATCGGCGACACGATCGAGACGCTGCGCACCTACGATCCGGCGACGCAGCGCTCGATTGCCGCGATCGATCAGGTGGCGATCGTTCCGCTCAAGGATGTCCTGTCGGAGGATCGCCGCTCCACGCTGTTCGACTATCTCTCACGCGCGAAAGAAACGCACATCATCGTGTCCGAGCGCGATGAAGTCGATGCGCAGGCGACGAAGCAGCTCGAGCAGATGCAGCGCAGCTTCGAAGAGAAGAAGACCGCCGCGCCGCAGCTCCCGCCGCCCGGGCTGCTGTTCGCGGACTGGAACGTCGTCGACGCCACACTGGCCACGGCGACGAACCTCTCGTACCTCGGACTGAGCGACGATGCGGCCGAACCGGCCGCGAAGGACCTGAAGGCGCTGCCCGCGCGGCACGTGCGCTGTCAGCCGACGGCGGAGATGAGGGGTCGCGTCGCGGACTGGGTGGCCGACATCCGCAGGCAGCGCGATGAGGGCGGCGTGACGCTGTTCGTCGCCGCCACGCAGGGGCGCGCGGACCGGACGATCGAATTGCTCAAAGAGTACGACGTGTTCGCGATTCCCGTGGAGCGCGCGGAGGACGCGCGCTACGCGGCCGTCCTCGTCGCGATCGGCGGGTTGTCGCGCGGATTCCGTCTGCCCGACGCCGGCCTGCAGATCTACGCCGAAGCGGACGTCTTCGAGGAAGAGCGCCGCGCCGCGGATCGCCGCCGATCGTCGACGCGCGCGTTCCGATCGGATCTCCGCGATCTGAAAGTCGGCGACTTCGTCGTGCACGTCGATCACGGCATCGGCATGTTCGTCGGCCTCAAGCAGATCGGCATCGGCGACGCCATGCAGGAATTTCTCGAGCTGCGCTACGCCGGCGACGACAAGCTCTTCGTACCGGTCGAGCGGCTCGACCTCGTCCAGAAGTACACGGGCGCGACGAAGCCGCCGGTCGATCGGCTCGGCGGCACGTCGTGGGAGCGGGCGAAGACGAAGGTCAAGAAAGCGATGCGCGACATGGCGGAAGAGCTGCTCAAGCTCTACGCCGCGCGCAAGGCCGTGGCCGGCCACGCCTTCGCACCGGATTCACACTGGCAGCAGGAGTTCGAAGACGCGTTCGAGTACGAGCTCACGCCCGATCAGAAGACCGCGATCAGGGACATCAAAGGCGATATGGAGTCGCCGACGCCCATGGATCGTCTGCTGTGCGGCGACGTCGGGTACGGCAAGACCGAAGTCGCGATGCGCGCCGCGTTCAAGGCGGTGATGGACGGCAAGCAGGTCGCGTTCCTCGCGCCGACGACGGTGCTCGCGTTTCAGCATCAGAAGACGTTGAAGGAACGCTTCGCCGGCTTTCCGGTGCGCGTCGAGATGGTCAGCCGTTTCCGCAGCAAGGCCGAGCAGAAAGAAGTCATCGCCGATCTTGCCGCCGGCAAAGTGGACATCATCGTCGGCACGCACCGGCTGCTCTCGAAGGACGTCCAGTTCCGCGACCTCGGTCTGCTGGTGGTGGACGAGGAGCAGCGGTTCGGCGTCGCGCACAAAGAGAAGATCAAGCAGCTGAAGAAGAAGGTCGACGTGCTCACGATGAGCGCGACGCCGATTCCGCGCACGCTGAACATGTCGCTCGTCGGCATCCGCGACATGTCGATCATCGAGACGCCGCCGAAAGATCGGCTGTCGATTCAGACCAACGTCGTGAAGTTCGATCAGCAGGTCATCAGCCGCGCCATCCGCAACGAACTGGCGCGCGGGGGCCAGGTGTACTTCGTCCACAACCGCGTCGAATCGATCTTTTCGATCGGCAACCTGATTCAGCGGCTCGTGCCGGAGGCGCGCGTGGTGATCGGCCACGGCCAGATGGGCGAAGACACGCTCGAGCGCGCGATGCTCGACTTCGTCGCGCGCAAGTTCGACGTCCTGCTGGCCACGACGATCGTCGAGAACGGCCTCGACATTCCCAACGCGAACACGATCATCATCAACCGCGCCGATCGGTACGGGCTGTCGCAGCTCTATCAGTTGCGCGGCCGCGTCGGACGATCCGATCGTCCCGCGTACGCCTACCTGCTCATTCCGCCCGAGGACAACTTGTCTCCTGTCGCGAAGAAACGGCTGGCGGCGATCAAGGAATTCAGCGATCTCGGCAGCGGCTTCCGCGTCGCGGCGCTCGATCTCGAGATTCGCGGCGCCGGCAACCTGCTCGGCGGCGAACAGAGCGGGCAGATCGACACGGTCGGCTTCGAGATGTACATGAAGCTGCTCGAGCAGACCGTAAAGGAACTCAAAGGCGAAGAGATCGAAGATGACGTCCGCGCGACCGTCAATTTGCGCGTCGACGTGCGGATCGACGAATCCTACGTGCCCGACATGAATCAGCGGCTCATGCTGTACCGCAAAGTCGCGGCGGCGCGGCACGAGGAGGAGATCGACCGCGTGCTCGAGGAGGCGATCGATCGCTACGGACCGCTGCCGGACTCGCTCCTCAACCTGGCGGACTATGGGCGGATTCGTGTCATGGCCGATCGGCTCGGCGTCGATTCCATCGACCGTGAGGGGCGCATCGTCGTCTTAAAGTTCAGACCGCAGGCCAAGGTCGATCCCGTGCGGCTCGTGGCGCTGGTGCGGCGGCGTCCGGAGCTCACGCTCGTCCCGCCTGCGGCCTTGAAGTTGTCGTTGGAGGGCCCCAGCCACCAGCCACCAGCCACCACTCCCCGGCGAACCGGCGGCCGTCAATCCACGGCGCCGTCGTGGTGGACCGCCCGCGCGCGCGCCGGCGAAGTGAAACCCGGCTTCACGAAAGCGGATATCCTCAGATCGGCGAAGGAAGATCCGCGGGCGCCCGGCGGCGTCTTCGAGCGCGTCGGCGGTTTGTTGAGCGACCTCCTCGATCAAGGGTAAAATTAGTGTTTCCAAGAATTTAGCTATGACTTACAAAACCGCTGTCCGCGCGGCCCTTCTGTGCAGCCTCGCGATGCCGATCGCCATCGGTCTCGCCCGCGCTGAAATCATCGAGCAGATCCTCGTCAAGGTGAACGGGGAGATCTTCACCAAGACCGACCTCGAGCAGCGGCAGGTGCTGATGCTCCGCCAGAAGGGTCAGCAAATCGATCTCAAGAGCGATCCGAACAACGTCCAGCTGCGCAAGGCGCTCGACGAAATCACGCCGCAGATCATGGTCGACGCGATCGACGAGATGCTGATGGTCCAGCGCGGCCGCGAGCTCGGCTACAAGCTCGGCGACGATCAGTTCAAGACCGTGCTGGACAACATCCGGAAGGAAAACAAGCTCGAGACTGACGAACAACTCCAGGCCGCGCTGAAGGCCGAGAACATGACGATGACCGAGCTGCGGAAGAACCTGGAGAAGTCGATGATCGTGCAGCGCGTGCAGCAGAACGAGGTCATGGGGAAGATCGGCGTGACCGAGGACGAAGCGAAGAAGTACTACGACTCGCACATGAACGAATTCACGACGCAGCCGACCGTCACGCTGCGCGAAATCCTCGTCAGCGTTCCGGCGGACGGTCGCGGCGTGAACGTCGGCGCGGACGAAGCGGCGAAAGCGAGAGCTGATGCGATCCGCGCGCGCGTGACTGGCGGCGAAGCCTTCGACAAGCTGGCAGCCGACGTGTCCGACTCGCCGTCGAAGGCGAATGCGGGCCTCATCGGGCCGCTGAGCCTCACCGAGGTGTCCGCGGATCTGCGGGCGCGCATCGACAAGATGAAGGTCGGCGACGTCAGCGAGGTCATGCGCACGAATCGCGGCTATCAGATCCTGAAGCTCGAAACGAAGACCGCGACGCAGGTCATGTCGCTCGAGCAGGCGCGCGAGCAGATCGGCGAGCGCGTCTTCACCGACAAACGCAAGGTGGAATTCCTGAAGTACCTCGAAAAGCTCCGCAGCCAGGCGATCATCGAGTGGAAGAATCCTGACGTGCACAAGGCGTTCGATGAGGGATTGAAGCAACAGCAGGCGGCGCCGACGCTTCAGTGATTTGTGGAGTCACCAGCCACCAGCCACCAGCCACGGGTCATTGAGGCCGCCCAGTGGTTCGCCATCTGGACGCGGTCGCGCCACGAGCAGACCGTGCGCGAGCAGCTCGAGCGCAAGCGCATCGACGCCTTCCTGCCGACGATTCCGAAGTGGAGCCGCTGGAAGGACCGCAAGAAGAAGATCGACTGGCCGCTCTTCCCCGGCTACTGCTTCGCGCGCTTCGATCCCGCCGACGCGCTGCCGATCCTCAAGTGCACCGGCGTCGTGAACATCGTCTCGTTCGAGGGAAAACCGGCGGCGATTCCCGAGTACGAGCTCGAGAGCATCCGCGTCCTCGTCGGCAGCGAACTGCAGTTCGATCCGTGCCCGTTAATACATCAAGGGATGATGGTCGAGGTCGTCCACGGACCGCTGCGCGGCGTCGTCGGCCGGCTCCTCCGCAAGGACGCACCCAAGGCGCGCCTGATTCTGTCCGTGGATCTTATCGGACAAGCCGTCAGCGTCGAAGTCGACGCGGCTGACGTGAAAGCGTACTAGACCGCGATCAATCCTGCTGAGCCGTGGTCCGCGCCGGCGCTTCCGCGTAGCGGATGTACGGCATGAGCGGCGTGATGGCGAGCGGCACTTTCTCGCGCGCCGACGTCAGGGGCACCGACGGCGTGCGGAGCAACTCCAGCCGATCGCTCCACGGATCCACCACCAGCCGCGCGCCCAGCGGCAGCGCCGCGATCTGATCGAGCTTCTCAGGCGCCAGCTCGGGCGCCTTCTGCATCAGGACTCCCAGCGGCTGTCCACCCTCGATGATGAAGTCGCCCATGTGCGGCTGAATGAGATTGGTCAGCGCCTTCGCGTTGGCGGCGACGGCGCGGAGGAACAGGCCGGCGTCGGCGAGCTTGTCTTTGTACGGCGACTTGCTCAGCAGCTCGACGACTTTCGTGTCGGCCGCCGATTCCTCCGATGATGGATGACGGAAGCGCAGCGTGCCCAGGAGCTCGCTGTCCGGAACCATCAGCCGATCGGCGAACGCGAACTTGGTGTCGATGAGCTGATGGCCCAGCAAGGCGTGACTCAGCTCGTGGCCCAGCACCATCGCGAGACTGGCTTCGTCCGGCAAGACGTCGATGAGTCCGCGGCTGAGCACGATCGTGTGCCCGACGGTGAACGACTCCAGCGGCGCCGTCAGCAGGACGCGGCACTTCAGCGGCGGATCGATCGTGAGGTTGTTCGTCACCTCGAGATTGTTGAGCACGGTTTCGAGAACGGCGTCCACGCGCCCCGCGGGCGCCAGAAACCCGGCGCGCGACAGGCGGTCGAGGACGTTGTCCTCCGCCTGCTGCTCCCATCGCCGCTGACTCTGCACCGGCGAGAGCTGTTTGGTCTGATCGCTGCTGTCCTGCACGGTCGGCGCATCGAGCAGGATCGACGTGAACTCGGACTGCACGGCCGTCCCTTTCAGCTCGTAGCCCCACAGCCGCACCTGGCTCTTGATGCGCGGCATGCGCGGGAGCGCCGGCCTGTCGCTGAGATCGGTTTCCTCGCAGTACACGTACGCCGGCAGCCACAACCCGGGCAGCACGTTCACGCGCCAGCTGTCGACGTGAAACGAGAGCTTCTTGCGGAAGAAGCTCGACAGCGTGTGGTCGATGTTGCGGCTGATGCCGTTGAACCGGACGATGTTGAAGTCGCGGTCTTCGACCCAGATGCGTCCGGTGAACCCGTCGGCGCTTCCACTCTTGGGATGGATGTCGAGCACGATCGTGCGCGCTTCGCCAAGAAATTCACGGCGAATGAACGCGAACTCGTACCGCTCGCGATCGATCAGCCGCCAATCGGGAACGGTCGTCGCCGCGAAACCGGCGGGGAGGTACTGCACGTTGAACGGACGCGCCAGCAGACTGGCCGGATGGAACGATCCTTTGCTCGGGCTGAGCGGGATGAGATTCGGGCCGTCCTTGCCCTCGAACTGCCCGAGGAAATAATCGTCGTGGGTCGGCACCGTACCGAGCTTCGGATCCGGCGCGAGATTCTGGATGTACACCTCGACGAGCGGGTGGTACGCGCGCATCCGCGCGGTCAGCGCCGCTTCAGCTTTCGTGATGCGATCGACGACTTCGTCGGCGCTCATCGTGGCGCCGGCGGGTGCCGGCTGCTGCGCGCGCGGCGCCGACGCCAGCGACGTCGCGACGATCAAACCCATCAGCATGAGACAGACGCGAGCCGGTGACTGCATGATTCGCCTTTATGCGAGACGGAAGACGATGTGAACGGTTGTGCGGAAATCGATGGGGTGTCCGCCGCTCTGCGCCGGCTTGAAGCGGATCCCCTGCGCGGCTCGCGTGGCGGACTCGTCGAGGCCGTGGCCGAGACCGCGAACCACGCCGAGCACGCGAAGCTCGCCGCTTGCCGCGAACTGCACGTCGAGCACGACATCGCCCTCGATCTTGAGCGTCCGCGCTTCGTCGGTGTACGCGGGCGTCGGCTTCGACAGAATCTCGAGGGGCACGTCGATGCGCGGCTCGCGCAGCGCCGCGGCCGTCGCTTTCGGCTCGGGCTTCGCGTCGAAGTCGGTGGTCTGAACTTCCTGGCGCGGTCGCGACGCAGGCGGCGTGTCACCGCGGCCGCCGCTGAATCCCGCGTCGGCGAGGACGCGCGGCCGGGATTGCGCGAGCGCGGACGCTGGCGCCGCGCCGAACCCGGCATCGGCGACGACTCTGGATCGGGCGGCGCCCGAGGCCGTCGCGCCGGAGCCGGCCGAATCGAAGGCGCCGACGCTGGCCGAACGGGTCTTGATTCCTGATCCCGTCGCCAATGGCGCATCGAAGCCGGCGTTCTCGACTCCGTGTGCCGGCTCGGTCGTGCGCGCGACCGTCGCTCCGCTGTCGAACGCGCCGACGGTGACCGCCGGCTTCGCCGGCTCGATCTTGGCGGGCGTCTCACGTTTCGGCTCCGGCGCCGGCGGCTTGGGTTCAACGGGCGTCTCGATCGGACGACGCTCCGGAATCGGCGGTGGTTCGAGCCGCGAGAGTTCGACTTCGGCGGCTTTCGGCGGCTCCTTGATCAGCACCGGCACCGGGAGCGGCTTCAGCACAAGCGCCGGATCCGGCGCGGTCAACACTCTGACGAACGTCAGGCTGCCAGCGGCGTGCGGCAACGGCGTGGACATCGCGTGTCGTGCCGCCACCACGCCCAACACGATCGCGGCCGCGTGCAGCAGGGCGCTGACCGTGACCGCGCCCCACGATCGTCGCGGCCGTCGCGCCGTGGCAAACAGAAGTTCTCCAGAGAACGAGGGGTTCACTGAAGCACGTATCGGCCGGTGAACCCACAATCCTGCACAAGGATCAGGCGTGGCGTCCCGGCGGGTGCCGGCATGTGCAATGACGTAAAAGCCGGTGTGCTACAGTTCGAGAGCGGTCTCGACTCTTCGCTTTTCACTTTTCTCTTTTAAGTTTCAACTTTGAACATAGGCTCTGTCTCCTTACCGTCGCCGTTCGCCATCGCCCCCATGGCGGGCATGACCGATACCGCGTTCCGCCGCCTCGTGAAGCGGCAGGGCGGCTGCGGCCTGGTCGTGACCGAGATGGTCAGCGCGGAGGGTCTCGTGCGCGGCATCGACCGCACGCTCGAGTACACCGAATACACCCAGGAAGAGCGGCCGATCGCCATTCAGATTTTCGGCGGCGATCCCGAGAAGATGGCCGCCGCCGCGCAAATCGTCGAAGGCATGGGCGCGGACATCGTCGACGTGAACATGGGATGCCCGGTGCCGAAGATCGCGAAGCACAACGCGGGATGCAGCCTGATGCGCGAGCCGGCGCACGCGGCGAGCGTGATCGCGGCGATGTCGAAAGCCGTGAAGATTCCGGTGACCGTGAAGATGCGCGCCGGGTGGAACGATGACGAGCGCACCGCGCCGGCGCTGGCGCGGATGGTCGAGGACGCCGGCGCCGCCGCGATCGCCGTTCACGGCCGCACCGCGGCGCAGAGCTACAGCGGTTCCGCCGACTGGGATCTCGTCGCGAGCATTGCCGGGGCGCTCACGATCCCGGTTTTCGGGAGCGGCGATTGCATCGAAGCCTCTCAGATAATTGACAAGCTGCACGCGGGCGTCGAGGGCGTGCTGGTCGGTCGCGGCGTGCTGCGCAACCCGTGGATTCTCGCTCAGGCGGCGGACATCGCCGCCGGGCGTCAGCCGCGCGAAATCACGCTCGAGGATCGTGGCAGGTTTCTAATCGACTACATCGATCTCCTGCGTGAGGAGCGAGTGCGTCCCAGCCACCAGCCACCAGCCACCAGTCACGCATCGTCAGCCAACAGCCACGACCGTTGGGTCATCAACAAGCTCCGAGCTCTTGGTTCCTGGTACACCAAGGGGCTCGACAACGGCTCGCATCTGAGGACCGCCATCAACCGCGCCGACTCGATCGCGGCGCTTCGCGAAACAATCACCGACTTTTTCTTCGCCGGCGCGCGCGTTTTCAGCCAGTAACAATTCTGTCAGTATCGTTTTTGACCCATTCTGTATTTCCATTGACACGCTCCTTCACCTGAGTAGAATCGCTGCCTCAGCTTTTCACGAATTATTCTTGGACTTCGACACTTACGAACGTCGATTCTGCTCGCTACCGCCGACGTTCTCCTCGAAGGAAGTGAAGAGCACGCTGTAACTCACGGGGCGGAGCACTGCCAGCCAAGAGCACGATTTGGCTAAATACCAGAAAAACTGCAACCCACAACTAATTGTAGGAATGTATGTTCTGGCGATAGCCCTATCATTTGGCGCCTGCGGCGGCAGCAGTCAGGACGCACGGAAAGTCATCACGCCCGAGTACGACAAGAAGACCGGCAAGCTGCAGCTGTTGAAGTACGACGCGAACGGCAACGGCAAGATCGACACCTGGAGCTACATGGACGGCGCGCGCGTCGTCCGCATCGAGATCGACAAGGACGAGGACGGCAAGATCGACCGCTGGGAGTACTACGACGCGAATCAGAAACTCGAGAAGGTCGGCTTCTCGCGCTTGAGCGACGGCAAGGAAGATGCGTGGTCGTACACCGGGCCGGACGGGTCGCTTCTCCGCATCGACGTGTCGACGAAGCGCGACGGCAAGGTCACGCGTATCGAGCACTACCAGCAGAATCGGCTCGTCACGGCGGAAGAAGACACCGACGAGGACGGCAAGATCGACAAGTGGGAGACCTACGAAGGCGATCGTCTCGCGTCGATCGCCTTCGACACGCTGCATCGCGGCACGCCCGATCGACGTCTGACCTACGGTGCCGACGGGACAGCGAAGCTCGAAATCGATCGCGCCGGAGACGGGCATTTCGTCGCGGCGGAAGAACGTCCGGCAGCGCCGCGCCCTCGGCGCTAGCAGCACCCGGCACCCAGCACCCGGCACCCAGCACGGCACTCGGCACCCCGCACCAGGCACCCAGCACCATTTAGTGAAGTCCGTCCTCTACCTCGGCTGTCCCGTCTCCGAACGGGCGGACGCTGAACGGCAGCTCGGCTCGGCCGACGTGTCGGTCGTATGGGCTGACACCGCCGCCTACGCGCTCGGCGAGCTGCAGCGGCGCGATCTGCCCGTGCTGCTCGACCTGTCGCGCGGCGCGACGGCGCTGCAGCACGCGCGCGAAATTCGCGCGCACCGTGCCTCGACGCTGATGTTCGCCGTCGTCGACGCGCGGCGGCCGGAGCTCACGATCGAAGCGCTCCTCACCGGCATGGCCGACGTGTTCGCGCGTCCGCTCGGCGGGCGCCGCGTGGCGAACGCCATCGATCGCGAGCTGGAATACGAGTCGTGCCAGCAGGGGCAGGGCGCGGGCGTCGCGCGGAAGAGCGGCGTGGATCTGTACGGGCACTCGATCGCGATGCGCGACGTCCTGGCGCTCATCGCGCGCGCCGCGACGATGCGCGCGGGCGTGCTGATTCGGGGCGAGAAGGGCACGGGCCGGCAACTCGCCGCGCGCGCGATTCATGATCAGCAGGCGGGACCGGGCGGGGCGTTTCTCGTGATTGACTGCGCGACCATCGATCCCGCGCAGATGGACGTCGAGCTCTTCGGCGTGCCCGGCCGGGCCGCGACTGACAGCGGTGTGGACGTCCTGGAGTTCGTCGGCCGCAAGAGCCGCGTGTATGAGGCGCGCGGCGGCACGGTGTACCTCAAGCACGTGGCCGAATTGCCGGCGCGGGTGCAGCGGCGCCTCGCGCGCGTGCTGCGCGATCGCGAGGTCCTGCTCGTCGAGACCGGCCAGGCGGTCAGCCTCGACGTGCGTCCGGTGGCCGGCGTCGAGCCGGGCTTCGATGCCGTGGTCGCCGACGGCCGTGTCCGCGACGATTTGTTCCGGCGCCTCTCGGTGATCACGATCGACATGCCCCCGCTGCGCAGCCGTCGCGAGGATATTCCGGCGCTGGCCAATCACTTCCTGCGCGAAACCTGCGCCTCCCTGCGCGTCCCGCCACGGACGTTGTCGCGGGCGGCGCTCCTGCTGATCGCCGCGCTGCCGTGGCACGGCAATGCCATGGAGTTGCGCGTCCTGCTCGAGAGTCTTGTCACCGGGCTGCCGGCCGGACGAGGCATCGGCATCGAGGACGTGCTCGCGCACGTGCGTCTCGACGGCGGGTCCGCGGCGTTCTCGGGAGGCGGATCGCTGAAGCAGGCGCGGGCCAGGTTCGAGCGCGAGTACATCACCGCGGTCCTGGAGCAGCATCAGGGCCGGATCAGCGAGGCGGCCAAGACCCTCGGGATCCAGCGGACTAACCTTTATAGAAAGCTGCGATCTCTCCCCGTGGCCCGGATTCGCCGCCAGGCACGTTCGTAGGAGCTTCGCCCTTGACGGAATCGGGCCAAAGGGCAGATATTTGACGTGAGGTTGACCGCCATGAGACGTTTTGCCGCCATCGCGCTGGCTTCCGCGTTGTCGCTGTCTGCCACGCCGATCTTCGCCGCGCGCGCCGCCCAGGCGCAGGGCGCGTCCCTCGCCGGCACGGCAACGAGCAACGCCGGTCAAACGCTCGCGAACGTCACTGTGCAATTGCGCGACCTGGCCACGGGGCAACTCGTCGGAACGACGACGAGCAGCGCGACTGGCACTTTCAGTTTCGCCGGCCTATCGGCTGGCAGCTACACCGTTGAAGTCGTGAACGCCGCGGGACAGATCATCGGCGCGAGCGCCGCCGTTTCCGTCGCGGCGGGCGCCGCGATCAC
>JAIQFX010000047.1 GCA_020073005.1 Terriglobia bacterium
GCGCGAGGAGATCGTCCCAGTTGCGGATCGCGAGCGGCAGGTTGGCGACCTGCGACTGCGGAATCACCGCGCCGATCGACGCGTCGGTGGTCTGCAGGAGCTGCGGCGTCTCGGCGACCGTGACCGTTTCGGCGAAGTTGCCTACGGCGAGCTCGACGTCGAGGCGCCCGCGCTGTCCGACTTCGAGCGTCACGACCTGCGAGCTCTTCTTGAAGCCGCTCAGCTCGACGTCCACGCGGTACTTGCCGGGAATCAGGTCGGCCATCTGATAGGCGCCCGTCTCGTTCGTCACCTGATGGGACTCGAGGCCGGTTGCGAGATTGGTGATGCTCACGGTGGCGCCGGGAATCACGCCGCCGTTGGAATCGGAAACGCTGCCGGCCAGCGTGGCGCGGTCAACTTGCGCGCCCGCGGGCGCGGCGGACAGGAACAGGACGGCGCCGATCGCAAGCACGCCGCGGAACATTCGGATCATCAGACTCCTCCATCGAAAAAGAAATAAGACGATGGATGGTAGTGAGCGCCTGTAACCCGGAGATGAAATCAGCGCGAATTCGAAACGACGCCGTGCACGACGAGGCCGCGATCCAAAGCGGCGTACGTCTTCATCGCGCACGAAAGGACTCTCGCGTCAACCGACCGGAGGATTTGTTCGAAGGTCGAGGATGACGGCGCCGCAGGTTACTGCGCGAGCGACAGCGACTGCGCGGTCCGGCCGGCGAACTGGCTGTGATACAGCTCCGCGTAGCGGCCCTTCGCGGCGAGCAGCTCGTGATGCGTGCCTCGCTCGACGATCCGGCCGTGCTCCATCATCAGGTTCGCGTCCGCATTGCGGACCGTGGACAGGCGGTGCGCGATGACGAACGTCGTCCGGCCGCGCATCAGCTCGCCCATCGCGCGCTGAATCAGGATCTCGGTCCGCGTGTCGACGCTGCTCGCGGCCTCGTCGAGAATCAGAATCGCCGGAGCAGGATCAGCGCGGGCATGAGGACGGCGATGAGCCGGTTGACGGCGACCGCCGTGTTCGTCACGTCGAGGTTGGCGGCGTCGAACCGCGCGCGCTGGTGCGCGCCGCGGTCGAACGCGCGGATCACGCGGACGCCGCTCAGGCCCTCGCCGAGCACGAGGTTCAGGCGATCGATTTTCGCCTGCATCGCCTGCGAGAGCGGCAGCGCGCCGCGCAGGATCAGGCCGAAGACGAGCGCCATCACCGGCATCACCGCGATGAGCACCCACGCCAACTGCGTGTCCTGCGACAGCGCGAGGATCACGCCGCCGATCGCCATTATCGGCGCGGTGATCACCATGGTCAGCATCATGATGAGCATCTGCTGTACTTGCGTCGTGTCGTTCGTCGTCCGCGTCACGAGCGAGGCCGCGCCGAAGCGGTCGAACTGGTGAATCGAGAAGTGCGAGGCGCGCGCGAAGATCGCGCCGCGCAGGATCCGCCCGAAGCCGCTCGCCACCTGCGCCGAGTAGTAGGCCCCGGCGATGGCGCAGAGCGTGGCGACGATGGACATCAGCAGCATCAGGCCGCCGGTCCGCAGGATGGCGCCCTGGTCGCCTCTCACGATGCCTTTGTCCACGATGTCCGACATCAATCGCGGCAGCAGGAGGAAGCCGATGGATTGCGCCATCGCGAGCACCAGCACGATGACGACGGAACGCCGATAGGGCGCGAGCAAGCGAAACAGTTTCAGCATGGTGGGAGGCCGGTTGAAAACGGGTTACGAGAGGGGGAGTGTAGCGAAACGTGTCGGCAAGAACCAGTCCCGCTTGATCTTTCTGCGACGACGATGGCATCGTCGTCGCCGGATGACGTATTCGGCCGCTCGACGAACTTTGTCAAAGCCTGTTATTTCCGATACGATGCGGCAAGTCACCCTGCGGAGTGGAACCCATGAATGTGTCGCTGACCCGCGAGCTCGAGCAGTTTGTCGAAGCCAAGGTCGAAAGCGGTCTCTACAACAACGCGAGCGAAGTCGTCCGCGAGGGCCTGCGGCTGTTGAAGGAGAACGATGAACACCGGCGCGCGTGGCGGGGGCAGATCGAACGCGGCTGGCTGCAGGCGCAGGCCGGAAAACTCGTCGACGGCCCCGCGGAGATGGCGGCGATCCGGACGCGCGTCAAGGCTCGAACGAAGAAGCGCGGGTAAGCCCCATCTACCGCCTGACGCCAGAGGCTCAGGCGCATCTCAACGAAATCGCCGAGTTCATCGCCGACGAAAGCATCGATGCCGCGCTTCTCGTGCTCGACGCGCTCGAGCACGCGTTTCATCGACTCGCTGAGACGCCACACATTGGGCTGAGCATGTGTCGATGAATCGTCGAAACGTCGACACGTTGGGGAAATAGGTCGACGACTGCCCGAAGAATCCCGCCTATATATAAGGATGCGCCGGCCGAGGCGAAGGCCCGGCGAATGCCGGTCCAGCGTTCCAGCAACGTCCGCCCTACGCGACCGTCACCTTCGCCTGCCGGAAGAAATCAGCAGGCATCGGTCTCTGCAACTTCCAGACAAAGTTAATCGGTCGTTCATCCTTGTGCGACACGTAGTCGACGGGGCCCAGGAACGTGTACGGCACGGTGCGGCCATCCTGCTTCTTTCTTGAACGCACGAAGAGAAGGATGTTGCCGCCGAGTTCTCGGTGATGGATATAGCGTTGACCGGTCTTCGATTGTTGTGTCGTTGTCGATTGGGATTGCCAATGGAAGAGCGTTGGCGAAATTGCGTAGTCCTTGTATAGCGTCGATGGCGAATACTCACGCTCAGATTTCTCGAGCGTAACAAAGAACAAGTCTGAGTTCGTCTCCTCGTCGCGGATCACGCCGGTTTGTGTCCAGACGGTCCGGTCAAAGTCCACTATTCCGAAGGCGGTCAGTACGTCGTCAACCGTGTGCCTCGCGTGTACGGATAAAGGCACACCATTGATGGAATCTTCGCGGGGTCTCAGCGACAGTGGATAGGTCAGGCGATCAGATCGTTCGTCCAGCAACGGGACCAGTTCGCGTAGTTCTTGGACAATGGCCGGGTGCGAGTGAAGAAGGTTGATGCCATCGGCTAATGTCTGAGGAGCAATCTCCTCGGGAAATGTCGCGAAGCAAAAACCTGTCAGAAGGCGCCGCTCCGCAGTCGGTAAACCCTCAGTTGATGCAGAGGCCGCCAAGCGAGCATAAGCGGTCAGCCGCAAGGGGTCATCGACGTAGAGGATCCGGGAGAGACCGCGGCCGATCAGTGCTTCTTGGGGACCAGCGTCTGGCACCTTCAGGCCTGCCTCACGTTGTAGGCCAGACCAACAGCCAGAACGGTACACATCCTCAAGCTCGAGTCCCGTCTCACGAAGGAACTCTGGAAGCGTGATTCGGTGTCCTCCCTGCGACGATCGTGCCTCAGCCAACGCGCGCAATTCCCTCACCATCGCGGGACGACGGGACGGGATGGCAGTCCGCAGATTCTCGAGGACAATTTCTGAGGCGACTCGATCAAGCCGCATGGAGCAGCCGGCCGGCAAGAACGGAAAGCCGAGTTGAATCTGTTTCTCGACTTCGGTTCGCGTCGTTCCAGTGACGGCGCGATAGCGCAGGTCAAAGCGAAACCGCCGGTTCGCTTGCCCGATGAAGTCGAGCACCGTTACGCAATCCTTCTTGTCGTGACGACGCAGACCGCGCCCCAGTTGCTGAAGAAAGACGAGCGCGCTCTCTGTCGGGCGAAGGAAGAGCAGCGTATCGACTTCTGGCAGATCGACGCCCTCGTTGAACAGGTCCACCGCGAACAGAGCTCGGATGCGACCCGACCGCAGAGATGCCAGAGCATCCTTGCGCGTCTCGCTGTCCGTCTTCGCGGACACCGCGATCGATAAAAGGCCTGCGTCGGTGAAGCGCCGAGCCATGAACTGCGCGTGCGCGATACTGACGCAGAATCCGAGCGCCTTCATGGTTGTCGCGTCGCGGTGCTTTTGCGACACCTGCTCAAGTACCAGCCTCACGCGCGCATCGTCTCCCGTATAGAGCCGCTCGAGCTCCGCTGTGTCGTAGCCCTTGCGTGACCATCGGACCGACGACAAGTCGGTGTTGTCGTGCAGACCGAAATACTGAAACGGACAGAGCAGCCCGCGTTCAAGCGCGTCCCAGAGCCGCAGTTCGACCGCGATGTGGTTGTCGAAGTAATGAAGAATGTCGTCGGCATCGGTCCGTTCCGGAGTGGCGGTCAGGCCCAACAGGATTCTTGGTGGCTTTCCAGCAGTGCGAGCCGTATCCCTCTCGAAGAGATGTTCAAGCAATCGGCGATACGTTGGGGCCGCTGCGTGGTGAAACTCATCCACGATCACGACATCGAACGCTGAGGGGTCGAGTCGTATCAGATCCACTTGGTCCAGCGACTGAATGGAGGCAAACACGTGTCGCCACGCGTCCGGTCGGTGGCCGTCGACGTAGAGTTCGCCGAAGTCGCCAGACCGCAGCACCTGACGAAATGCGCTCAGACTCTGCTTCAGGATCTCTTGCCGATGTGCGATGAACAGCAAACTGAGGTCACCGTGCTGTTCGCAAAGGCGCTTGTAGTCCAACGCTGCCACGATCGTCTTGCCCGTGCCAGTCGCTGCGACCACGAGATTCTTGAACCGATGATGACGCTCGCGCTCGACCGCGAGCTTTTCGAGCATCTCGCGCTGGTGCGGCCAAGGCTCGACATCCAGGAAGAGGAGTGGCGCGTCCAGCGTCTCGCCTTGCTCCGGCGCAACCGCTCGATCGAAGCGAGAGGCGTCGCGGGCAGGGTCATACGACTCGTACTCCGGGCTTTCCCAGTACGTGCCGAACGTCGCATCGAATTTGTCGAGGATGTCTGGCGAGCCAACCTGCGAGAGTCGTACGTTCCAT
Organism: Terriglobia bacterium; assembly: GCA_020073005.1. Lineage (GTDB taxonomy): Bacteria > Acidobacteriota > Vicinamibacteria > Vicinamibacterales > CAVVIG01 > SRVP-36. The sequence continues at coordinate 4,875 of JAIQFX010000047.1, forward strand.
TCAACACCGTCGACGAGTGCAGCCTTCGACAGATTCGATGAACCGATGTAAGCAGTGGAGTATCCCGTGTCGCGCCGGAAGAGCCATGCCTTCGCATGCAGGCGCGTGGACTGCGTGTCGTACGACACTTTAACTTGCGCCCCACACTTCACTAACCAGTCGAGTGCCTTTCGCTCAGTTGAGCCCGTGAAGACCGTTGTAATGACGCGGAGCGGCTTGCCCGCCCTGCAATGTGCCTCAAGCTGGTCCTTGAGTAGCCGGAGTCCATGCCAGCGAACAAATGCGCAGAGAAGATCGATGGAATCGGCGGATGGAATCTCGTGCGCGAGTGCGTGGGCCAGCCCGGGTTCCCCGCGTGCATTGACCAACAAGTCTGATGCGGACAGTGCAACCAGTGGCGCGACGACGTCCCGGTCGTCGTTCGGCATTCCGCTGATCGGCTGAATCGCTGTGAGTTGTTCAGGCGGGCTGCAGACAGAATCGCCTTGGAGGTCCGCGTCCTTGCCGTTGGTGGCAAGCAATCGGATGACTTCATTGATCACCTGCGACTGCTTCTCGACACGACCTTCCGCAGGGAGGTCACCTAACACACGCGCGATGACTTCTTCGATATGGCGAGCCAGAGTAGCATGCGCTTCGGCGGGATCAAGGTTCTCAGTGACGACGCGGGCCTTTGCCGGGTCGAAGCCGAGAAGCCGTGCCTTCAGGCGAGTCGTTATGAGGCGTTCATAAAGCCCGAAAGGAAGATCGTCTTGGTCAGCCATCTAGATGACGCCAGATGCGCTACGCCACTCAAGATCGTACTTCTCGGCTAGCCAACGGACGAACTCCATGGGGCTCTCCGAAGCATCGAAGGCTGCTTCGAGCGGCCAGCGGTCGCCGCAGAGATCACGCCATCCACAGGCGAGATGTGCTCGACAAAGCGCGTCCACGGTTAATGCCCATTCATTAAAGTTATTCATGTCCATGGCCTTGGCCTCCGGATCGGGCGTCGTCATCCTACCGCAGGAGTATTCACTGCGAATGCGTTCTCAACATCGCGACCAAGAAACTGTCACCGCCCAAATGTGGTTCTTGGGTGTATAACGGTGCCCATCCGGCGAGTACAAACACTGCCAACACGGAGTTCACGATGCCCAAACTGATTCGACGCTCGATTCCTGCGGTCGCGGCGATGGCGATTGGTCTCGTCTGGTGGACTGCTGGCGCGCGCGGGCAGTCGGCGGGCATGCCCAGCACGAAGAACGGTGACTGGACCCACTACACCGCCGACGTGCGCGGGTCGAAGTACTCGCCGCTGGCGCAGGTCGACGCGACTAATTTCAATAAGCTCGAGGTCGCTTGGCGCTTCAAGACGGACAACCTCGGCACGCGCCCGGAGTTCAAACTGGAAGGCACGCCGCTCGCCATCCGCGGCACGCTCTACGTGACCGCCGGCACGCGCCGCTCCGTCGTCGCGCTCGACGGGAAAACGGGCGAGCTCATCTGGTCCCACAGCTACCGCGAAGGCAACCGCGCCGCGATCGCGCCGCGGCAGCTCTCCGGACGCGGCGTCTCCTACTGGACCGACGGTAAAGGCGACGAACGCATCCTCTACGTGACGACGGGCTACCGGCTCATCGCGCTGAACGCCAAGAACGGCTCGATGATCAGTTCGTTTGGAGACGGCGGCGTGGTCGATCTCAAGAAAGGCGCGGTCTTCGGCAAGGGACAGCAGATCGATCTGGAAACGGGCGAGATCGGATTGCACGCGACGGCGACGGTCGCGAAAGACGTCGTGCTCATCGGATCATCGTTTAAAGAGGGTACCCAGGTCGTCACGCACAACAACACGAAAGGCCTCGTCCGCGCCTTCGACGTCCGCACGGGCAAAATGCTCTGGACCTTCAACACGATCCCGCGCCCGGGCGAGTTCGGCAACGACACGTGGGAAAACGAATCGTGGGCCGTCAACGGCAACACGGGCGTCTGGACGCAGATCACGGTCGACGAAGAAGCCGGCCTCGTCTATCTGCCGGTCGAAGATCCCACATCAGATCAGTACGGCGGCCATCGCCCCGGCAACAATCTCTTCGGCGACTCGCTCGTCTGCGTCGATCTGAAAACGGGCCAGCGCAAGTGGCACTTCCAGGTCGCGCACCATCCGATCTGGGACTACGACCTCTCGTCCTGGGCGATCCTCGCGGACATCACGGTCAACGGCAAAGCGATCAAAGCCGTCGCGCTGCCGAGCAAGGAATCATTCCTCTACGTCTTCGATCGCATCACGGGTCAGCCAGTGTGGCCGATCGAAGAGCGGCCGGTTCCACAGTCCGACGTCCCCGGCGAGAAGACATCGCCGACGCAGCCGTTCCCGACGAAGCCGCCGGCCTACGCGCGCCAGGCGATCACGGAAGACGATCTGATCAACTTCACGCCGGAGCTGCGCGCGCAAGGGCTCACGGTCGCGCATCAGTACCGCATGGGACCGATGTTCCTGCCCGCGGTGCTCAGCAAAGTCGGCGGACCGCTCGGCGCGCTGACGATCGGCACGCTCGGCGGCGGCACGAACTGGCCCGGCGGCTCGTACGATCCGGAAACGCACACGGTCTACGCGTCGGCGGCCAACGCCGGCGTCTCGCCGCTCGGCCTCGTCGAACCGCCGCCGGGATTCTCGGACATCAAATATGTCGCGGGCGTCGCCGGACGCGAGTTCCGCATCAACGAAGGACCGGGCTTCGGCACGGCAGCGGAAGCGCCGAAGGTCAGCGTCAGCCAGCAGCGGTTGCAGCGACTTGGTATTGCGCCGGCCACGCCGGAAGCGGCGCCGGCTGGACGCGGCGCCGCGCCGGCAGCTGGAGCTCCGCCCGCAGGTGGCGCCGGCGGCGGCACGACCGTGCAAGGACTGCCGCTCGTCAAGCCGCCGTACGGCGTCCTCTCCGCGATCAATCTCGATCGCGGCGATCTGATCTTCCAGGTCCCGCACGGCGACACGCCGGACGTCGTCCGCAATCACCCCGCGCTGCGCGGCATGAACATTCCGAAGACGGGGCAGCAGGGCAGCGTCGGACAGCTGGTGACGAAGACGCTCGTGGTCCTCGGCGACCCGCAGATCACGACGACGCCCGAGCATCCGCGCGGAGCGATGCTGAGGGCGTACGACAAGGCGAACGGGAATCAGGTCGGCGCGGTGTGGATGCCGGCGCCGCAGAGTGGATCGCCGATGACCTACTCCGCCGATGCCGGCGTCGGAGACGCGCACGACAGGCGGCGGCGGGCGTTAACCGAAGGACTGAAGGACAGACGACGATTAACCACGGAGGACACGGAGGATAGGAAGGGTGGGACCGCACAGATGGCCGTGTGCGGGTGGCCGCGAACGGGCGCCCGCTCGTGGGCGCAGGCGAGGCCATCGAAGTCGCCATTCGCCGAGCACACGAGGGGGTTGTTCGCGGACAGGACCCGAGATCGGCGAATCGTGGAGGCCGCGCGAAGGATCACAGAGAACACGGCATCAGCCGTGTCCTCCGTGTCCTCCGTGTCCTCCGTGGTTTCTCTTCGTTCTTATCGCGCCGCGGTCGACTTCGGCGCGGGCTTCATCGTGATCTTCTGCACGCGCCAGTTCTGCGCCTCGCCCGCGTAGATCTCGTTCTCGCTGACGCAGTGCATCTGGTGGACCCAGTAGAACTGCCCGACCTTCTTGCCGATCGTGCCGAACCAGCCGAGCAGGTGCCCCTCGAGATCTTCCTTGTAGATCTTGCCGCCCGCGTCCGAGCTGTAGAGGAACTGCTGGCCCTGCGCGTTGGGCGGCGTGATGCACATGGCCCACGGCGCGCGAACGTTGCTAATAATTCGAATCGGGTTCAGATCCGGATCGAAGACCTGAATGCGCTGGTTGCCGCGGTCGCCGACGTAGATGTTGCCCTTGGCGTCGTTGGCGATCGTGTGCGGCGTGTTGAACTGGCCCGGCGCGTTGCCGCGCGTGCCGATGGACTTCACGAAGTCGCCGTCCTTGGTGAACTTCGCGACGCGTGAGTTGGTGTAGCCGTCGGAGACGAAGATGTCGCCTTGAAGATCGAACGCGACGTCCGTGGGACGGCCGAAGCTGCCGCCGCGCCCGCCGCCCGAGCCGGGCCCGGTCAGCACGGCCGGATCGTTCTTGCGGCCTTCTTCGAGAAACCGCTCCATGTAATCCACCGCTTCGTCCTTGCGGCCGAGCACCATCGTGACGAGTCCCTGCGGGTTGAACTTCATCACCATGTTCGAGCCTTCATCGATGACGAAGAGGTTGTCGTCCTTGTCGAACCGGATGGCGTGCGCGAACGAGAAGCCGTACGCGTTCTGGCCCCACTCCTTGACGAACTTGCCGGTCTCGTCGAACTCGAAGAGCTCCGCCGCCTGCGCGCCGCGCGCCGGCCCGACGTTGCCGCTGCGCGTGTAGACGAAGAGATGCTTCTTGGAATTGAGCGCGACGCCGACGGTCTCGCCGATCGTGTGTCCGGCCGGCATCAGCGGGAGCGACACGGCGTCGTACGGAATCTGCGGCGTGTTCTTCTCGAGCTCGGCCTGCGCTGCCGCGGCGGCCTGCTGCTCTGGGGACATTCCACGCCCGCCGCGTCCGCCGCCACCCTGCCCCGGCGCTCCAGCCGGCGCCCCGTCACGCTGCGCGTAGGCCGCGACGCCGAACAGCACGACCAACATCAATACAAAACGTTTCACGGGATCCTCCTCCTGCAAACGCGTCACGCGCGATTTGACCTTGGCATCAATCGCGGCGTGCAGTATACATTGCGGCAGTCACGAACGAGACGATGGTGGTCCGGAAACTCTGCGCGCGCTGAGGGATTAGCCGCGCACGGGTGGCCGCGAACGGGCGCCCGCTCGTGGGCGCAGGCGAGGCCATCGAAGTCGCCATTCGCCGAGCACACGAGGGGGCTGTTCGCGGACAGGACCCGCGATCGGCTAATTCAAACGCCAGGCACATTTAAGCTGATGGAGACAAGTCATGACAGATGAAAAGCGTCCGGAAGACAAGAACGAATCGGCGACCGATCTGTCGCGCCGCGACTTCGTCGCGCTGACCCTCGCCGCCGGCCTCGCCGCGGCGACCGACAACATCGTCTCAGCAGCGGAGATGCCAGTGCAGGTGACAAACGTTAACGTCAAGACGCCGGACGGCACGTGCGACGCGGCGTTCATCCATCCGACGACCGGATCGCATCCCGGCGTGATCATCTGGGCGGACGCGTTCGGGCTGCGCCCCGCGATGGTGGATATCGGCAAGCGCATCGCCGCCGAGGGCTACTCGGTCCTCGTGCCGAATCCGTACTACCGCATGACGAAGGCGCCCGGCATCGACATGAACGGCTTCAGCTTCTCGAACCAGGCGGACATGGCGAAGCTGCGGCCGCTGATGGGCAGCATCGGCGCGGCGGGCGCGGCCGAGAAAGATGCCGTCGCGTTCGTCGCGTTCCTCGACGCGCAGAAGCAGGTCAACACGTCGAAGAAGATCGGCACGCAGGGCTACTGCATGGGCGGCCCGCTCGTGTTCCGGACGCTGGCGGCCGTGCCGAACCGCATGGGCGCCGGCGGATCGTTCCACGGCGGCGGCCTCGTCACCGATCAGCCGTCGAGTCCGCACCTGCTCATTCCGAAGATGAAGGCGCGGCTCTACGTCGGCATCGCGGCCAACGACGATCAGCGGCAGCCGGACGCGAAAGACAAGTTGAAGGACGCGTTCGCCGCCGCGAACGTGCCGGCCGAGATCGAGGTCTACAAGAGCCTGCACGGCTGGTGCGTGCCGGACATGCCGGCGCCCGCCGACGCGCCGATCTACAACAAGCCCGACGCCGAGAAGGCGTGGGGGAAGCTCGTCGCGCTCTACAAGGCCGCGCTGGCCTGAGACCGGGCGGCGGTCACTTGTGGCCCACGGTGACCGCCAGCGCCCTCTGCACCATTTCCAGGTGCTTCCGCATGACGTCGTTCTTCGCGTCGGCGTCGCACGCCTGCTTGATCAGATCGCGCGCTTCCTGATACCGCCCGAGCTTGTACAGGATCCAGCCCTTCGTGTCCTTGTACTCCGCCGTCGATGAGGGATCTTTCTCCAGCTCGAGCGCGCGACTGACCAGGGTCAACGCCTCGTCGAGCTTCATGCCCTGTTCGGCGTAGACGTACGCGAGGTTGTTCATCGCGAGGGCGGCGCCCGGGTCGAGGGTCAAGGCAGCGCGATACTCTTCGATCGCCTCGTCGGCCCGGCCCATCCGGCCGAAGCACCACCCCAATCGAAAATGCGCATCTGACTTCCACGTGCCGCTGTTCTTGCCGCCCAGGTACCGCTGGAAATCTCCGACGGCTTTGCCGCACTGTTCCGTCTGGTAGTACGAGAACCCGCGGATGAAATACGTGTCGCTGTCCCTGATCCCGTCCGGCGCCTTGTCGAAGAAGCGCGACGCCGACTCGTAGTCGCGCAGCTTCACGAATTCGTTGGCTAGCTGGACGTACTGTTCCGCCGGAATCCTCACCCCGCCCCTGGCGATCTCTTCCGTGGCGCGACCGAGGTTGTGCACGAGCAATTGCCGGTCGTAGTTCCTCTCGGCCGAGACGGCGAGGCTGTCCCTGATGAATTTCAGCGACCTCTCTCTGTAGTCGACCAGGAGATCGTAGGCGACCAATTGCACCTTGAGATCCGGACTGCCGAGCCGCTCACGAAGCACCCGACCGACGGAGGGTTCGTAGTCCCCTTTGCTGTCGAAGACGCCGGGGACTGTACTCGGGTACGGAGGGGCGGCCGCGAACGCGACGGCGAACGGACGGAAGATCTCGAACGGCGAGTGGTGCACGATCGCCCTGCTGATCGGCCTGGCGTCCCACGGAATGTCGATGCGTTTTCCCTGCTGGAGGAGATACAGCGCGCCGAGCGCCTTGATGCGATCGCCGGTCGGCGGGTCGTACACGATCTGGATCGAGCGCGGGTAGTGCAGCGCGTCCAGGTTCAGCGTGAACGTCTGCGTGAGCGTCTGCGTTTCCAGAAGGTTCGGCGTCAGATTGACCGGCAGCGCCTTCGTCGAGGCGTTCAGAATCTTGTACTGATGCTGAAAGCTGAGCACGATGGCTTTCATGGCGTCGCCTTCACGCGGCAGCACGACCCAATCCAGGCTGTAGCGGCCGTCGCCGAGCGTCTGCTCGTCGCCGCGCTTGCTTTCGTATAGCTCGAGATCGTGCGCCGCCGTGCTGATCTGCTGCCTGATGAACGGCCGGTCGCCCGGCTGTTTGGGCTCGGTCTCCTGCGCCGTCAGGTTGATCACCGATCCGTGCACGTGCGCGCTCGAACCGTAGAAGAACGTCGCATACACCCACACGATGGATGACGCGATGATCAGCGCGTAGCTGGCGGCCACCGACGTGGCGTGGCAGCGGCGAAAATAGTCGTGGTCCACCTTCTGAGCCGTATCGAGGTTCTTCTTCGCCCGCCACTGCACGTAGAACAGCACGATGATGGTCAGCGCGTAGACGCCGTGAGCCGCGAGCAGCTGGGTCGCCAGGGTCGCGTCGCTGATTGGGCTGTGTGTCATGGCTCCGCTCCCTCCGGCCAATAAGGAGTCCAGGCCGATACTCCCAGGCCCTGTACAGATCACAACGAAATACGGCGCCATGTCGTACAGGCGTGCCTGACGCCTGTACGGTTTTCGTCGCCCCGTCGTTATAGCAACCGAAGCGCGGCCTATCTCGCTCATAGCGCTTGGAGGACGTCCATGAGACATCTGCATCGGGCACGGGTCTTTCTCATAGCTGCGCTGGGGTTCGTGATGGCTGCGCCGGCTGTCGCCCAGACCGCCGACGATCAATGCAAGCCGCTGCCGGTCCTTGCGGCGCCGACCGTCACGGTCAACGGCAAGACCGACGGCAATCAGAACTTCAGTTACGTCGTGGTCGCGCACTTCCCGAACGGCAGCGCGGCGGCCAGCCCGCCGGGGTCGGTGAAGAACGGAAGCGATGTCAGCGCGGCCGACTTCAACACCGTCAGCTGGGCGGCGGTGCCCGGCGCGGATCGCTATGAGGTTTACCGAACGGTGGGCCCAAACGGCGTGAAGAAGGGTCACATCTACGGAACTGACGCAATCGTCAGCGGCAACCAGGTCACGCACGTGGACGACAAGGCCGGCACGCCACCCAAACTGCGAGATGGCGACGACTCGACGCCGTCCGGCATCACGCTGCTGCTCGATACGCGCTGCATCCTGTCCTCGTCCGACACGCGGATCGTCGTCGGCGGCGAGGACGGCGCGCCCAGCGCGATGCCCACGAGCCTCAACGCCGTGCTCGACGTCATGCTGATGGCGCCGATCGCGCGGCGGCTCGGCGGATGGCTGGACCTCCGGCTGTCGAGCGCGCCCGCGGCGTCGAGCACCGTCACGATCGGACAGTTGTCGTCGGCGCTGGGCAGCACGACCAGCCTTTCGACATCCCTGCAGGGTGAGCGGTTCGACAAGGTGCTTGCGGGCTTCACGATGAAGATGGGCTTCGACGTGCCGATTCTCGCCAGGCAGCGGCTGCGGATGGACACGCAGTACTCGATCGAGCCGGACGCGATCTTCGGCTTCGGCCTCAAGACGCCGCTCAACGCGCAGGTGGATGCGCCGCAGACGTACTACTACAACACCGCGTCACAGCCGTTCAAGGACGCCTATCCTCAACTCGACGACCCGATCAGGAACAAGAAGTACGACGTCATCGCCTTCGTTCCGCAGGATCGCAGCCGGTTCTACAGCGAATGGTTCGCGGGTCTGCGTTTGAAGACGCATCACTATCACGAGAGCGACAACGCCGCCCATACCGATGCGTACGGCAACCGCAAGAAGATCGACGCCGCCTTTCCGGGCATCATCGACATCACGTTCGGGCAGAACCAGGCCATCACGGCCGGACTCTGGAACGGAACAGTCGCGCACGTCGGCGCGTTCTATCCGCTTCCCCTCGAAGGGGCGGCGGCGGCGTTCTACGTCTTTGGTTCCGTGGACGTGCACATGACGTCGGCCGTGCCGTCGCCGAGCCCGTCGCCCAACGGGACCGCGAACACGCTGTCAGTCGGAAAGACCAACACCTCAACGGCCGTCTTCTACCTTCAGCCGGCGCAGACATCCGACGGCAAGCCGCTGCCGCTCTTCGACGAGAAGGGCCAGCCGACGGTGCAGATTCAGCCGATCAACCCGGCCGATCGCGACGAGTGGCGGTTCGGCGTGGGCGTCGACCTCGGCACGCTCCTGCGCGTCGGGCACTTGCGGGGGAAGCAATAGGCGCCGCCGCGGACGCGCCGATCTACAATGAGCCCGACGCCGACCGACCATGTCCGTCTCGATCGATCAGGTTCGCCAGGCCGCGCAGGCCATCTCCGGCGGCGTCATCGAGACGCCCTGCCTGCACTCGCGCACGCTGTCGCAGATTACGGGCGCGCAGATTTTCCTGAAGTTCGAGAATCTTCAATTCACCGCGTCGTTCAAGGAGCGCGGCGCGCTCAACAAGCTGCGCAGCCTCGACGAAGGGCAGAGGCGCGCCGGCGTCATCGCGGCCTCGGCCGGCAATCACGCGCAGGGCGTGGCCTATCACGCGCAGCGTCTCGGCATCGCCGCCGTGATCGTCATGCCGCGCCATACGCCGGGCGTGAAGATCGAGCACACGCGCGCCTGCGGCGCGGAAGTCATCCTGCACGGCGAGCTGTTCGACGACGCGAAACTTCATGCGCTCGATCTGGTGAAACAGCGCGGGCTGACCTGGATTCATCCGTACGACGATGAAGCGATCATTGCGGGACAGGGGACGATCGCGCTGGAGATGCTCCAGGCGCAGCCGGCGCTCGACGTCCTGATCGTGCCAATTGGAGGCGGCGGCCTGATCTCCGGCATCGCGTTGGCTGCCGCCGCGCTGAAGCCGGGCATCGAAACCATCGGCGTGCAGACCGCGCGCTTCCCGTCGATGTACTGCGCGGTGAGGGGCGAGACGCCCTCGTACGGCGTCACGACGATCGCCGACGGCATCGCCGTCAAGGCGCCGGGAACGCTGACGCTTCCCATCATCAAGGAACACGTGCGCGACATCGTGCTGGTCGATGAAGGCGACATCGAGCAGGCGATCGTGATGCTGCTCGAAGTCGAGAAGACGGTGGCGGAAGGCGCGGGCGCCGCGCCGCTGGCGGCCGTCCTGCGGCATCGCGATCGGTTTCTCGGCAAGCGCGTCGGGCTGGTGCTGTCGGGCGGCAACATCGATCCGCTGATGCTGGCGGGCATCATCGAGCGCGGCATGGTGCGCACGGGCCGGCTGACGCGGCTGACGGTGGAGCTGCGCGATCTGCCGAGCACGCTTGCGCAGGTGACAAGCTGTCTCGCCGAGATGAACGCCAACATCCAGGCGATCTCCCATCAGCGCGCCTTCACGAACCTGCCGGTACAGACCGTCGAGGTGGAGTTCGTGCTCGAAACGCGCGGTCACGATCACGTCCGCCAGGTGATCGACGCCCTGGCGCGGATCGGCGTCGCGGCGAAACTGCATCTGGACTGAACCCGGCATCGACGCCGGGAATCCGTCGTCGTCGCCGGTACCAGACATTTCCCTTCGTCAATCGGTCATGCGCAGCGCCAGTCCGGTGGTACGTCAATTGCGACAACGTTAAGAAAGAACGTGATGAACGGCGAGCCGATCTACATGACGCTGTTTCGCTCGGGCGAATTGGCCGAGCGGGCGAAGTCCGCGGTCGAGCATCTCGCCTCGTGTGACCTGTGCGCGCGCTACTGTCGCGTCGATCGCGTTCCGGGCGCGAAAGGGGCGGTGTGCCGAACCGGCCGGCGCGCCATGGTGCATAGCGTCGGCCCGCACCACGGCGAAGAGCGGCCGCTGAGCGGCACGCGAGGCTCAGGCACGATCTTCTTCACGTGGTGCAATCTGCGCTGCGTGTTCTGCCAGAATTATGAGATTGCCCAACTTGGCCACGGCGACGAGGTGACGGTGGAGCAGCTCGCCGACATGATGCTGCGGCTTCAGCGCCAGGGCTGCCACAACGTCAACTTCGTGACGCCGAGCCACGTCGTCGCGCAGATCCTCGAGGCGCTCGTGATCGCCGCGGAACGCGGACTGCGGCTGCCGCTCGTGTACAACACCGCCGGGTACGACAGTCAGGAAGCGCTGGCGCTGCTCGACGGCGTGATTGACATCTATCTTCCGGACATGAAGTACGGGGACTCCGCGATCGCGCAGCGCCACTCGAAGGTGCGCGACTACGTGACGATCAACCAGGCGGCCGTTCGTGAGATGCACCGGCAGGCGGGCGATCTGGTGCTGGACGATCGCGGAATCGCGCGCCGCGGCGTGCTGGTCCGGCACCTGGTGCTGCCCGCGGGCCTGTCGGGCACGGAGCAGGTGCTGGCGTTTCTCAGGAACGAAGTCTCGCCGAGCGCGAGCGTGAATCTGATGGGCCAGTACCGTCCGTACTTCAAGGCGGCGCAGTATCCGCCGCTCGATCGACGGCTCACCGACAAAGACTTTCAGGACGCCGTCGCGGCGGCGCGACGCTCGGGGCTGACGCTTGTCGACGGTCCGGATGGCGAGGCAGACCTCGAGCAAGTTGCGGATGCGCGGGTGATGTAGAACCGCGCGGCCGATCGAGAGGACGTCATGACTGCGTGGATTTCCAGTCTGTTCTTGATGGCGATGATTCCCGTCGCGCAGACGCCGCGCGACGTCGTGAAGCTGCCGGCGCCGCGGACGACCGGCGCGATGCCGCTGGACGAGGCGCTTGCGGCCCGCCGATCCGTGCGCGAATTCGCCGCGACGCCGCTCACGTGGAGTCAGATCGGGCAGCTGCTATGGGCCGCGCAGGGCATCACGCACGACGAAGGCAAGCGCACGGCGCCGTCGGCGGGCGCGACGTATCCGCTCGAGCTGTACGTCGTCACGGCGGACGGCGTGTTCCAGTACCTGCCGGACCGTCATGAGGCCGCTCGTGTCGGCACGCGTGACGTGCGTCGGGATGTCCGGCTGGCCGCGGGCGGACAGGATGCGCTCGACGCGCCCGCGGTGTTCGTGTTCGCCGCGGTGCCCGCGCGCACAGCGACGCGCTACGGCGACCGCGCGATGCGCTACGTGCAGATCGAGGTTGGACACGCCGCGCAGAACCTGCTGCTCGAAGCCGTGGCTCTCGGTCTCGGCGCGGTGCCGATGGGCGCCTTCAGCGACACCGAGCTGCACCGGGTGCTCGGCCTCCCGGCGAATCAGGTCGTGCTGTACGTCGTACCAGTCGGTCGCGCTCGATGATCGACCACACGGTCCTTTCGGCGGCCAACCTGCGCAAGGAGTACGGCGCCATCGTCGCGGTCGATGGCGTGTCGTTCGACGTGGGCCGCAACGAGATCCTCGGCCTGCTCGGCCCCAACGGCGCGGGCAAGACGACCATCATCAACATGATTCTCGGCGTGCTCGAGCCATCGTCCGGCTCGATTCGCGTCGAAGAGATCGATGCGAGACAGCATCGCGCCAGCGCGCTCGCGCGCACGAACTTCGCGGCCGTGTACGCGCCGCTGCCAGGCAATCTCACCGTGGCGCAGAACCTGCGCATCTTCGGCCTGCTCTATGACGTGAAGGATCTCCGGCGACGCATCGACGAGCTGCTCGATCAATTCGAGCTGCGCCGGTTCAGAGACGTGAAGTGCGGCGTGCTGTCGTCGGGCGAGCAGACGCGCGTCGGACTCGCGAAGGCGTTCCTCAATCGGCCGACGCTGCTGCTCCTGGACGAGCCGACCGCGTCGCTCGATCCTGCCGCCGCGCACGACGTCCGCAGACGCATCTGCGACTACGCCAGGGACGCCGGCGTCGGCATTCTGTGGACGTCGCACAACATGTACGAGGTCGAGGAGGTCTGTCATCGCGTCCTCTTCCTGTCGCGCGGCAAGATTCTTCTCGAAGGCGATCCGAAGCGGCTGCCGGCCGAGCGCGGCTGCAAGACGCTCGAGGATCTCTTCATCGCGGTGGCGCGCGAGCCGCTCGCGCTCGAACTGACATGACGCTGTCGCCTCGCCGCACCGGCGCGATCCTGCTTCGCCAGATCTATCTGGTGCGCGGAAGCGTCGCGCGCCTGCTGCCGCTGTTCGCGTGGGTGGCGATCGACATGGTGCTGTGGGGATTCATCACGAGGTACCTCAACACGGTCACCAAGGCCGGCTTCGACTTCGTGCCGACGCTGCTGGGCGCCGTGCTGTTGTGGGATTTCTTCGCGCGCGTGATGCAGGGCGTGACCGTCGCGTTCCTGGAAGACGTATGGTCGCGCAACTTCCTGAATCTGTTCGCGACGCCGCTGTCGATCGCCGAGTACGTGGCCGGCCTCGTGGCGTCGAGCGTCGCGACGAGCGTGATCGGCCTCGTGGTGATGCTCGTCCTGGCGACGACGATCTTCGGGCTGTCGTTCTTCGGCTACGGCGTGGCGCTGGTGCCGTTCCTGCTGGTGCTCTTCACGTTCGGGATCGCGCTTGGCGTGGCGGCGAGCGCCGTCGTGCTCTGGCTCGGTCCGGCGTCCGAGTGGCTCATCTGGCCGATTCCCGCGCTGGTCGCGCCGTTTGCCGGCGTCTTCTATCCGGTGTCGACGCTGCCGCGCTGGATGCAGTACGTCTCACGACTGCTGCCGCCGTCTCCGGTGTTCGAGGGGATGCGCGCCGCGGTGAGCGGCCAGGGCGTGTCGATGCTCGCCTTGTCGTGGGGCGGCGGCCTCGCCCTGGCCGATCTCATGCTGGCGTGCTGGTTCTTCTCCTTCGTCTATCGCCGCGCGGTCCGCGTCGGACTCATCGCGCGATACAGCGCCGAGAACATCGGCTGACCGTCCTCGCTAGACACATCCGAGCACCGCGCGGATCCGCTGCGCGGCCGCGATCAGCGACGCCGCGTCGGCCGCGGTGATCGCCTTGCCCGTCTGCGCGTTGACCTCGTTGACGAACGCGCCCAGCACATTGCACGCGTTGCCGATCGCATTCGCGCGCGCCGCGTCGAGCGCCGCCATCGCCGCGTTCAGCTTCGCGTCGAGGCTGTTCTCAATCCCGCGCTTGATGTTGAGCGACGCGACCAGCGCCGGCAGCGACGCCAGTTGATCGTCGGCGCCGCGCACGTGCACCGTGAACGCCGCCTCGGCGCTGTTGCCGGACACATCGATCGCGGTGCATCGGACTTCCGTGTTGCCGATCGCGAAGAGGCCGCTCAGCGGCGACGTGCACGACAGGACCGGCGACGGATCCCTGTTGTCCGCGACCGTGACATGCAGGACGACGTCGGCGCCCGCCGGCGACGTCGCGTCGACCGTGACGTCGACTGCTCCCGACATCACCGGCGGCTCGGTGTCGGACGACGATGAGATCTCGAACGTGTACATGTAGATGTCGAGATCGCCGTTGCGGTCGTCGGTGTAGACAATCCGGTTGCCGTCGATGTTGCTGAGGTACTGCCCGCTTGTGCCCGACGTGATGTCGAACACCTCGCTGGTCGGCAGGTGCCACAGCTTGATGTGATAGAGCCCTTCAGACAAATCGTCGAACGAGACGTTGTCGCCGCTCACATGCGGTCTCGCCTGGTCGCCGGGCAGCGCGAGCTGTCTCTCGATCCCCGTCGCGAGGTCGTAGAGATAGATGTCACTGTCACCAGTGCGATCGCCCTGATAGGCGATCTTCTGCCCGTTGATGGCCGGCGAGCGCTCGTTGGAGTCCGGCGTGTCGGTGATGTGCGTGGTGAGTCCGGTCTGCCAGTCGTAGATCCAGATGTCGCACGTGCCTCCGGGCGCACACCGTTCCCAGGCGATGACGGTGCCGCTCACGGCAGGTTTCTGATCGGTATCCGTCGAGTCGGTGACGCGCCGCTCCTCGTTCGTGACGACATCCTTCGCGTAGATCTCCATGTTGCCGTCGCGGCTGTCCTCCCACACGGCGAGGGTCCCGCTGATCACCGGATCGACGGAGTTGAACGGGTGACCGATGCTGTCCTTGTCAGCTCGCGTGAGATTTTCCGTCGTGCCGTCTGCGATGTTGAACAGCACGACGTCTGCAGTGCGGTAGTCCGTGTACACGATGCGGCCGCCGGACACGCCCGTCAGTTCCTGATTGCCGGGGGCGACGATGACCGGATACTCGAGCATCGTGGCCAGATCGACGTAGTAGACGTCCGTATCCGCGCTGCGGTAATCGGTGAAGACGACGATGTTGCCGGAGATGGCGGAATCGTACTGATCGCCGAGGTCGGTCGTGACGCGGCGCTCGGTGCCGGTGATCGTCTGCGCGCTCGGCGCGAGAGTCGTCAGAAGAAGAAACGGAATAATCAAGACGAAGCGGATGAGTGTTCGAAGCATTGGAATCTCCCTTGGGGCGGACGGGGGAACGCCAAGACAACTCAAACAAGGCGAGTGCCATGTGCGAGAAGCGCACGTCGCAGAAATTGCGTTCGTCGCGCCGCGACGCGACGAAGAGTCGCCAGCGCGACGGCGGCTTCCCGACTCGACTACCGGTTTAGCGCTTGCGTCGCGCGCGCGCTCGCCGACAGAATTGTCAATGCCTTCCGCCCGCAATCATTCTTCTGAACGCGCGGGCTTCGCGGGACTCGGCGTCGCCGACGCCCTGGTCGCCACGGTGACGGCGCTCGGCTACGAAGAACCCACGCCCGTTCAGCGCGAAACGATTCCCGTCATGCTCTCCGGCCGCGATCTGCTCGCGCAGGCCGCCACCGGCACCGGCAAGACCGCGGCGTTCGCGCTGCCGCTCATCCAGCGTCTGGTCGGCGAACCGAAAGGCAAGCACCGCACGCGCGGACTCGTGCTCGTCCCGACGCGCGAGCTCGCGATGCAGGTCGCCGAGTCGGTGCACAAGTACGCGCGAGGAACGGCGCTCAGCGTGATCCCGGTTTACGGCGGCGCCTCGATGCTGCAGCAGACCCGCGCGCTCGAGCGCGGCGCGGACATCGTCGTGGCGACGCCGGGCCGGGCGCTCGATCACCTCCGCCGCAACACGTTGAAGCTCGACGCGCTCGCCGTGCTCGTGCTCGACGAAGCCGACGAGATGCTGGACATGGGCTTCGCCGAAGACATCGACACGATTCTCAAGTCCACGCCGACGACGCGCCAGACGACGCTCTTCTCGGCGACGCTGCCGTCCCGCATTCTTTCGATCGCGCAGAAGCATCTGAAAGACCCGCAGCGCATCTCCGTCGCGCGCGAGAAGACTGCGGCGGGCAAGCTGCCGCGCGTCCGGCAGGTCGCGTACCTCGTCCATCGCTCGCAGAAGCCGGACGTGCTCGGACGCGTCCTCGACGTGGAGAGTCCCACGTCCGCGATCGTGTTCTGCCGGACACGGCTCGACGTGGACACGCTCGTCGAGCGGCTGAACGCGCACGGCTATCGCGCCGAGGCGCTGCACGGCGGCATGCAGCAGCGTCAGCGCGATCAGGTCATGTCCCGCTTTCGCTCGGAGAAAGCCGATCTCCTCGTCGCCACCGACGTCGCGGCGCGCGGCCTCGACATCAAGCATCTCTCGCACGTCGTCAATTACGATCTGCCGGCATCCGCGGACGACTACGTCCACCGCATCGGACGCACGGGCCGCGCCGGCCGCGAGGGCACCGCGATCACGCTGGCCGATCCGCGCGAGCAGCGCCTGCTGCGCAGCATCGAGCAGGTCACGAAGCAGAAGATCGAAATCGCGGCGGTGCCGACGCTGTCGGATCTGCGCGCGCGGCGTCTCGAAACCACGCGCGCGGCGCTGCGCGAGAAGCTCATCGCCGGCGATCTGGACGATGTGCGCGGCGTCGTGGAGTCGCTGGCGGTGGAATTTCCGGTGAACGACATCGCGGCCGCGGCCGTGAAGCTCGCGCACGCGGCGGTCGTCGGCGAGCGTGAAGAGAAAGAGCTGCCGGCCGCGCCCGCGGCGCCCCCGGCCCGGACGTCGGGGCCCGCGCGTTTCTCAGGCGGGAAGCGTACCGTCCGGCCGGAGCACGGTCGGATCCGGGCGCCCCGTGAACATGCGGCGCGCGAAAACGTCGTGCGGCTGTTCGTCGGCGCCGGGCGCCAGGCCGGCATTCGCCCGGGAGATCTCGTCGGCGCGATCACAGGTGAGACCGGGATGTCATCGAAGGACCTCGGCGCGATCGAAATCACCGATCGCTTCTCGTTGGTGGACGTGCCGGACGCGATGGCCGATCAAATCATCGACGCGCTGAAAAAGACGACGCTGCGCGGACAGAAAGTCGCCGTGCGCCGCAGCCGCGAGTCGTCAGAAATGTAATTTCACGCTCGCGCGATTCGTTGCACGCTCTTTTCGGAACGATCACGGTGCGGCAATTCCACCGGTCTAGACTTCGCGGGCACGCTCGGTGGCGCGACATTGGGTCGGCCATCCGGAGGCGAAAAGCGAGGTCACGATGATTCGTCGATTCGCGGTATCCCTCGTCGCCGTCGTCACGCTGGCCGTTCTCATCGCCGCGCACTTCCAGCTTTCACCGTCGGCGGCGACAAACTGTCATGGCCTGCCGACGGCCGCCGACATCAAGGCGGCGCTCGTCGCGGCCGCCGACCCGACGATTGGCGGACTCTTCAACGGATCGAGAATGTGGGGCGCGGTCGTCAATCGGGACGGCGAGGTCTGCGCCGCGGCGACATCAACGGACGATCGGACGCAGGTGTGGCCGGGCAGCCAGGCGATCGCGAAGGCGAAGGCGTACACGGCGAACGCGTTCAGCCTCGACTCGCTCGCGCTGTCGACGGCGATGCTCTACACCTTCACGCAGCCGGGCCACTCACTGTGGAGCCTCGGGCAGTCCAACCTTCTCAACCCGGCGCTGCTCGCGCCGCCGAGCGGCAACGCGGGTGGGACGAACCAGATTGCCGGGGGTCTAATCTTCTTCGGCGGCGGTGTGGCGCTGTACCGCGCGGGGAAGATCGTCGGCGGGCTCGGCGTCAGCGGCGATACGTCGTGCGCCGACCACGAAGTCGCAAAACGCGCCCGTACCACGGTGGCGCTCGATCCGCCCGGCGGTCCGCTGGTCGACGATATCTCGTATCCTAGTGATGGGCCGTCGGTGTTCATGCACCCGGCATGTCTGAATACGTTCCGCAACGGCGTCGCGGTCGCCGGCGGGACGGAAACTCCTGCGACGAGCTATTAATCCACCCTCGATGAATGAAGGAGCCTGCCATGAAAGCTGATCGAAACGACGTATCCAGAATCATCACGTTGGTGATCGGGTCATGGCTGGCTGGCTCCGCCGCTGCCTCGGCGGCCACGCACTGCGTGGCCGTCGGCGGCAAGGGCGGATGTTTCTCCTCGATTCAGTCGGCGATTGCCGCGGCGAATGCCGGCGACACGATCAAGATCCGGAAGGGCGACTATGTGGAGAACGTCATCGTCGACAAGCCGCTCACCATTGCGGGCGACAAGGACGACCGTGTCGTGATCCGCCCGGCCGTGTCGAATCCCAATCCGTGCGCCGGCAGCTCGCTCTGCGACGGCACGGTCAGCAACATCATCCTCGTCCAGGCCGACGACGTGACGCTGCACGACCTCGTGCTCGACGGCGACAATCCGTCGCTGACGAGCGGCATCGTCCGCGACGGCGCCGACCTCGACGCGCGCAACGGCATCATCACGAATCATCTCGTGGGCACGTTCACCAACCTGACGGTCTACGACGTCACGCTGCGCAACGTGTACCTGCGCGGGATCTACGCCTCGAGCGGCGGCACGTTCAACTTCCACCACAATCGCGTCGAGAACGTGCAGGGCGACACCCAATCGATCGGCATGTTCAATTTCGGCGGCGCGGGCGTGATGGCGTTCAACGACGTCTCGCGCGCGAATGACGCCGTCAGCTCGAACTGGTCGACCGGCGTGCAGTTCATCGGCAACCGGATCACCGAGTCCGCGAGCGGCGTGCACACGGACAACTCCGGCGGCAACGATCTGATCGCCGACAACCGCGTCAGCCGCGGCAACTCGCTCGGCACCGGCGCGCCGAGCTATGGGGTCTGGACGTTCGCGGCCTTCGCCCCGATCACCGTGCGCGGCAACCGGGTCGAGGACGTCGACGTCGGTCTCGCCACGTTCGGGCAGGCGCTCGGGCTCGCGGTGCCCGCGGGAACGACCTTTACGGACAACGTGCTCATCGGGCGGAACGCCGCTGGCAGCGTCGGCGCGTTTGTCACCACCGACCAGCTCGGCTTCGGATCGAACAGCATTGACGCGACGTTCACGGACAACGTCGTCTCGGGATTCAGCGAGGGCTTTCTGATGCAATCCGATCCGGGCAACACGATCATCGTGCGCGCGACGTGCAACGACGTGCGCGGCCACGACCGTGCCGCCGCCTCGATGGGCGCGTACCAGGCGGACCTCGCCGGTCATCAGGACATTTCGTTCCAGCAGAACAACCTTGGCAACAAGGGCATCGGGTTTGCGAATTTCGCCGCGGGCACGATCGATGCGGAGAAGAACTGGTGGGGATGCAGCAACGGACCGGGCGCGCACGGATGCACGTCGATCTCGGGCGACGTGGACGCCGCGAACTTCCTGGAACGGCCGTCGCGGTGCGCGGTCGGGCGCCCGTCAGGCTGGTGACGTCACCGATTGATCGTCTTCTGACACATCCGCGAGCTGCACGGCCAGATTGCCCGGGTTGGTCGCGTAGAGGTACGCGGTCGCCAGCGAGAGCGTCCCGTTGCGGACGAGTTTCTCGATCTCGCCGTCGAAGTGCTGCATGCCGTCCAGCTCGCCGTCGCGCATGGCGTCGAGCAGCGATCGGCCTTCGCTGTCGCCCTTCTCGAGGTACTCCCGCGTGCGCATCGTCGACTTGAGCATTTCGAGGACGGCGATGCGCCCGCTGCCTTTCTTCGGCAGCAGCCGCTGTGAAATGAAGTAGCGGAACGACGAGGCGAGACGCGTCCGCACGGACGCCTGATCGCCCGCCTCGAAGGACCCGACGATGCGCTCGACGGTCTTCGAGGCGTCGATGGTGTGCAGCGTCGAGAACACGAGGTGGCCGGTCTCGGCCGCCGTCAGCGCGATCTCGATCGTCTCGCGGTCCCGCATCTCGCCGACGAGAATCACCTTCGGCGCCTGCCGGAGCGCCGCGCGCAGCGCGAGCGCGAACGTCGGCGTGTCGCTGTGCAGCTCGCGCTGGTGGACCGTGCCCTTCTTGTGCTGGTGCAGGAACTCGATCGGATCCTCGATCGTGAGGATGTGCTCGGCCCGCGTCTCGTTGATCAGATCGATGAGCGCCGCGAGCGTCGACGACTTGCCGGAGCCGGTCGGGCCCGTCACGAGCACGATGCCGTTCTTGAGCGACGCCACCTCGGCGACGGCATGCGGCAGCTTCAGATCCTCCAGCGTCGGAATCTTCATCGCGATGACGCGCATCACGATCGCGTACGAGCCGCGCTGGCGGAAGACGTTCACGCGGAAGCGCGCGCGCTCAGGGAGCGAGTACGACAAATCGCACGCGCCCTGCTCCTTGAGGGTGCGCAGCAGCGCTTCATTGCCTTTGATCAGATCGGCCGCGACGCGCGCCGTATCGTCGGGCCGCAGCATCGGCAGTTCCGGGACCACGACCGAGACGAGATTCCCGTCTTTCTCCACTTGCGGCGGGCGTCCGGGGGACATGATCAGGTCGCTGATGCCGCTGCCGGAGTCCAGCATGGCCATGATGAGCGCGGGCGTGGCGATCGCCGGCGCGCCCTGGTCGGAAGAATTGGTAGTCATAGGCGCGTGAATGCACCGCGATTATCTGTGCAATCCGCGCATTGTCAAGAAACTCACGAGGTCATGTCGTTTCGACTCGATCCGTGAGCGCGCGTCAGACGCCGCAGTGCGGGCGCATCCGCTAAATACCGGAAACACGCAGGTTGCAGTCTCCATAAAGATTGAATGAACCGGTACGGGCCTTGCTCCGCCGATCCTCGTGGAGGAAGAACCTGTATGGCTCGTACATTGATCACGTTTCTGTCGTCGCTCGCCGTCGTCACCTCGCTGAGTGTCAACCCGGCGTCCGCGCAGTCTCGGGGCGGTGGCCACGCCGTCACGCCGTCGCAGGCGCGTCCGTCGGCTCCCGCACAGCCGGCAGGGCCCGCGAAGGGATCTGAGGGCACGAGGGGACACGACGGATCGAACAAGCCGGCGCCGATGACGGTCGCGCAGCGCATCGACGCACATCCGCAGCTCGTCACGCAGTTGACGCCGCTGCTGCCCTCGGGCGTGACGCTCGATGCGGCGGCGCAGGGCTTCAAGAACCAGGGACAGTTCATCGCGGCGCTGCACGTCTCGCACAACCTGAACATCCCGTTCGACAAGCTCAAGGCGGAAATGACCGGCGCCGATCACGACAGCCTCGGCAAGGCGATTCAGGATCTGCAGCCGACGGCGGACGCGAAGGCCGCGGCGAAGACGGCCGAAGCCCAGGCGCGCGCCGATCTCAAAGCGGCCGGCAAGACCACCCCGGTGAAGAAGACCGACGCCGACAAAGACAACGACGGAAAGTAAGGTCGCGTGATGTCCCGATCATTACGTGAGTGGCAACTGATCGTGGCGGGCGCAGCGCTGGCTGCGCTCGCCGCGGCTTCACCCGTGCGCGCGGACAGTCCGACGAAGCCGACCACGACGTCGCCTTCGCCGGGCTCGGGATCTGGATCGTCATCCGGATCGGGATCCGGGAAGAGCCACGAGTCCTCGCCGCCGAGCAGCAGCAAGCTGCCGCGACAGGGCGTCGCCGGTCCTGCGACCGGCACGACGCCGCTCGCCGTGATCATGGACGCGAGTCTTCTCGCGCCGGGAAACGCGGCGCTGACCGTGTCCGCGCTCAGCTGGCAGGGCACCGACGCGAGCGAAGTCGATCTGCCCGTCGTTGGCGTTGCGGTCGGCGTCGCGCCGCGATTCCAGATCGGCGCGAGCGTCCCGTACACGGTCGGCGACGCCGCATCGGGCGTTGCCGGCGGATGGGGCACGACGTACCTGAGCGGCAAGATAGGCCTCGTCCAGAACGACGGGAACGGCGTGAAGCTTGCGATCGCGCCGACGATTCAGGTGCTCGGCGCCGGCGTGCTCTCGTCGCTCTCGTCGAGCGAGAGCCGCGTGACATGGGGATTGCCGGTGAGCGCCGAAGTCGACAGCGGTGACGCGCGTCTGTTTGCGAGCGGCGGCTATTTCTCCGGCGGCATCGGATTCGCCGGAGGCGGCGTCGGCGTGCAGGCGTCGTCGCGCGTGATGCTGTCCGGATCGTTCAGCCACGCGTGGTCGAGCGGGACGTCGACGACATCGATCACGTCGGCCACCGGAACGGTGACGACGCTGACATCCGATGTGACCAACACGCGCAGCGAAGTGTTCGGCGGCTTGTCGATCGCCGTGGCACCGCACGTCGGCGTTTTCGGATCAGTAGGCCACACGATCGGGACGACGGATGCGAACGGCGCCGGCCTGACGATTGTCGGCGGCCTGTCGATCCTTGCCGGTCCGTCCGGATCGCGGCCGTAGCGCCCTGTCTTCCGTCACGCCGCGTGCGCCATCGCCTCCGCCGGGGGTGTCAGGAATTCCGTGTGTGAGGCGGTTCATCATGACATGGACGGCGTCGTGAAGCGATCGTCGAACAGCATCGCGAACTGCGTCATCGCGGTTTCTCCTTCAGGCGGCGCGAGCGCGCTCGGACACGGCCAACGCTTCGGCCCGCTGCCTCAATCCGATCAGCATGCGCCGCGTCATGATGAACGCCGCCGGCTCGAGCACGCACCTGAAGAGCGTCCAGCCCAAAGTCGCCGGCATGCGTCCGCGATTGCGCGACACGAGCCGCGTGCGATCCGGACCGATCGGAACGAGCCCAAGCTCCCAGCTCCACGCGAATCCCGTTTCCTCGCCGGCGAGCACCAGCGCGAGAGGCGGCTCGACGGTCCGCACGGGAAACGCCGTCGCGCGTCCGATCGGGATCACGTCGCCCGGCTTCAGCGTCTGGAACTCCGGCAGGATGCGGTCCGCGCTCGGCCGATCGAGGTACCCGAAGAGGCGATCGAGCCAGTCGTAGCTGTAGAGGCCGCCGCGCCGATAGCCCATCTGCACGAGCCACGGCCACACGTGATCCGGCCGCGCGCGGATGTCGATGCCCAGCGTCATCGAGTAGTTCGGATGCTCGACCGCGCCGTCCCCGCGCATCGCGCGCGCGACGTCCGCTCTCGCGGCGCCCCAATCGCGAAGCGTTCGCGCGAGCTCGGCCGGCAGCGCGCAGCCCGCGAGCGTCACGGCGACGAGGAAGAGCACAAGGTCGGGCGTCACGCCGAAGAGAAACGCCGCGCTTCCGGCGACGAGCGACCAGACGATCGGAACGACGAGGAGCCAGCGCGACACCGGCATCGCCGCGAGCAGCAGTCCGGCCGTGAAGATCGTCGTCGGACACGGGACGCCGAACGCCGGCGCGCGCGGCAGCGTGTGTCCGGCGATCACGACCAGCGCGGGATAGAGCAGCGAGTAGGCGAGAAACACGGCCGCGAGCCAGTACCGAGGCGACCGGCCCCACGCGAACGGCAACAGACGAAGCGACACGCCGGACCACAGGAATCCGATCGCCTGCGCGACGAAGAGCGCGGCGAAAATCCACGCGGCGGGATTGATGCGCGTGAAGTAGACGGCGTGATACGCGATGCCGCTCCACGCCCACAGGATCGCGGCGAACGTCCAGACCACCTTGGCTCTGGCCCGGCCGCGCACGATCTGAATCGTCAGCGCCAGCGCCGCCAGCCAGAGCACGATCACGACGGGCCACAGCGCCGTGTTGAAGGCGCCGAGATTATCGAGGAACTGTGTCCCCGTGAACGGAAGCGAATCCTCGAGGGGCATCGTGCCCGCCCTCTTACGCGTGTTGCTGCGTCACAAGAGGCCTGAGGACCATGCTCGCGCCGACGACGACGAGAACGATCGCGAACAGCGGCAGCGTGACGCCGAACATATCGCTCAATCCGGCTGACAACACGAGCACGCCGAGCGTGATCGAGAATCCGCTCCATCCGAGGTTTCTCGCGTACCGGAACGCGTTGAGCAGCAGAAGCAGAATGCCCGTGCCGACCAGCCACGTGCCCTGAGGTACGGACGGGACGAGCCAGATCGTGCCGATCATGATCAGAAAGATCCCCCAGCCGATTTCGTCGAGTCGTTTTTCCATGACAGTCTCCTATGCGGCGGCCCGGCTGGAGCTCGCGAAGCTCCTGCCCAGGGCGTACGCGCGCTCCAGGTAGCGGCGCCGCGTCTCATCGTCCGCGCCGTTGACGGCGTAGAAGAACTCGTGGTCGACGGTCTTGATGCCCGGGTAGCGGAGGCTCCAGTCGTCGATCAGCCGCTTCATCGCGTCGCCGAACCCTTGCGTGTACGTGTGTTCGTTGAAGATGGTCGTGTTGATGACGAGCGCCTTCTCGTGCTTCAGGAGCGGAACGCGCCCCGCGACGTCGCCGTGCCAGCCCGCGTCGGACAGGCCGAACGCGAATCCCAGCGTGAAGACGCGCTCGAACCAGCCTTTCAGGATCGCGGGGAAGCCCACGAACCAGACCGGCGAGATGAAGACCAGCGCCTGCGCACGCGCGACTTTGTCCTGCTGCTCGAGGACGTCCTTGGGCCGGCGTTCCGCGCGCAACGCGCGGATGATCCCGCGGTCGTCCTTGTCGCCGATCCAGCGCTTCATGAGAAAGCGCTGCAGCGGTCCGCGCGCGCTGTTGATCAGCTCCTGTTTCAGGTGCGCCCGGTCGAGGATGTCCTGCGGGACGTTCTCGTCCATCCAGCTCGGTCCGTCCCAGTCGCGCAGGACCGGATCGAAGTCGATGGCATAGAGATCGACGATCTCGTTCGTATGACCCGCGTCCGTCAGGCCCTTCGTGAACTGCTCGAGGACGGCGTAACAAAAGGACTTGTGATTGGGATGCGCGAAGATCGTGAGGACGTGCATGGCTGACTCCCCACGCTGCTGACGATGCAAGGTCGGGACCTCGCGAAGGGGCGCGAAACGCACGGGAAGCCGCGCGCCGCGTGGATAATCCGGTTGCTGGCGGCGCCGAACATCCGCCAGCCGCCGAAAAACCTGCACGCGAGCCGGGACGATCACGCTCCGCTTGGTGCGGACGGTGTACTGTCTGCCTGATGTTCTCGCATTCGTCCAAGGGACGCCTGACCGATCGCGACCTCGGCCGCTTTCCCGAGCGCACGCTCTTCCATAAGGTCGCGCGCGCCGTGTGTCACGCGGGCTGCCTGCCGCGCAAAGAACTGTACGAAGCGTGGGAGGTCGCGCGGCGCGTGCGGCGTCTCTTCCGCGGCGGCCGCATCGTCGATCTCTGCGCCGGCCACGGCCTGCTCGCGCAGATCATGCTGATCCTGGACGACTCATCGCCGTCCGCGATCGCGGTGGACAAGACATTGCCGCGGTCGACCGCGAAGCTGCGCGACGCGCTCGTGCGGACCTGGCCGAGACTGGCCGGACGCATCGAGTTCGTCGCGAGCGAAATAGACGCCGTCGCGATCCATGACACCGACATCGTCGTCTCGGCGCATGCGTGCGGCGCGCTGACCGATCGCGTTCTCGCGCGCGCGGTCGCCGCGCGCGCGAACGTCGCGGTGCTGGCGTGCTGTCACGATCTGGAGACGTGCGATGCGGGCAGTCTGACGGGCTGGGTCGACGGCCCCGTCGCCATCGACGTCAGGCGGGCGATGCGTCTCGAGCAGCAGGGCTATCGCGTCTGGACGCAGACGATCCCTGCCGAGATCACTCCGAAGAACCGCCTGCTGATCGCGGCGGCTATTTCTCTTTGTACTTCGGGACCTTGATCCGGCCTTCCCAGAGACTCTTGTTATTTTCCTCGCAGGAGTACTCCATGATTTCCCAGTCGGTCCTGAGCGTGAAGGTCCGCGCGTTCGTCCACGTCTTCGTGAAGGTCTTCGGATCGTCGACCGTCACTTCATAAGAAATGTGGCCGAGGTCCGGGCGCGAGAAGCGTTGGACGAGGTGCAGCTGATCGCTGTGCGGATGTCCGACCGTGTCCAGCCGCGTGTGATCGTTGAAGTTGACCGTGTCGATGACGAGCGTGTCGCCTTCCCAGTGGCCGACCGAATCGCCGAACCACGTCGCGATCCCGTCGCCGTGCTTGCGGCCGTCGAGCGGCACGACGGTGAACCACGAGTTCTGCTCGAACAGGAACGCGAGGTACCTGTCGCTCTGCATGATCTGCATCGGCTCCGGCGTGTTGATGGAGCGCGTCATGCCGAACGGCAAGCACGATCCGGTGTAGTCGCCTTCCGCCGCGTCGTACGTCTTCCACTCATTCGCGCCCCACGGCGTGAACGGAAGCTCGCCGGCGCCTTTCTGATCCTTGCCGTCCTTCGTCATGTCCGGCACGTACGCCTTCGCCCAGACGCCGCTGAAGTCGGGTGTGCCGGACGCGGTGCGCGGCGCCGGGCCCGTGGGCGGCTTGTAGTCCTTTTGCGCGAGGGCGCGCGTGGGGATCGCGGCCGGCAATGCCACAGCGGCGACGGCGGTCAGCACGCTGGCGAGGAGTCGCGTTCTCACCGGCCTCGACCTCCGGACTTCGCCGCCGTCGGCAAGCCGTCACCGGCAGACGAACCGGCGAAGATGTCGCGGCCGTCGGGCATCGTGACGAGGCGCATGTTGCAGGTCTTGGATCCGTCTTTGGCCAGGTATCCCTCGACGATAATCTGGTCGCCGAATTTGAGGGAATCCCGGCTCCAGCCGTTGCGCGTCAGCGTGTTGGGCGCGCCGCCTTCGCATTGCCACGCTTCGACGCTGCCCTTGTCGTCCTTGTCGTTCTTCACGTCCAGGTAGACCCAGATGTGCGGGTTCCGCCAGTCGAGCTTCGTCACGCTGCCCTTCAGCGTCACCTGCTTGTTCGCGTCGAATTCCGCGGCGAACGAGTGATGCGCGGACACCGGCTGCACGACGAGCGCGGCCACCGCCATACCGAGGCCGAGGCCGGCCCTGATAAGGACGGCAAGGAAATGCTGTGCGTTCATACTGCGGCAAGCTACACCCAAGGCTTCGGGCGCGCAAGAATTTTGCGATAGACTCAACGGCTCCGAACCGTGACTCAGATGCGCATCCCCGCAATCGTGTTGATGGCCGCCGCGGCCGCCTCGTGTCGGACGGCGGCGCCCGGCGGCGCGTCGGCGTCCCCGCCGCCCGCGCAGGCCGACCCGCGTCCGCCGATCATCCAGCCGGGCGCGCCGGGCCAGCCGAGCCGCGTGATCGCCACCGACACCGCGACCGATCTGTCGCAGGTGCAGTACATCGCCGCCGACATCAAGTTCATGCAGGGCATGATCGGCCACCACGCGCAGGCGATCGAAATGGCCGCGCTCGTCCCGTCGCGGACCGCGTCGGAAGGGCTGAAGACGCTCGCGCTGCGGATCGACGTGTCGCAGAAGGACGAGATCAACATGATGCAGGGCTGGCTCGAAGCGCGCGGCCAGCAGGCCCCCGGCCGCGGCGGGCACAACATGAACGGCCCGATGCTGATGCCCGGCATGCTGACGCAGGAAGAAATGGATCGTCTCGCCGCCGCGACAGGCGCGGAGTTCGATCGCCGTTTCCTCGAAGGGATGATCAAACATCACTTCGGCGCGTTGACGATGGTCGAGCAGTTGTTTGCGACGCCTGGCGCGGGCCAGGACGTGTCTATCTTCTCGTATGCGTCGGACGTCGACGCGGATCAGCGGATGGAAATTGATCGCATGGGCGCCATGCTCAAGGAGCTTCAGAAATGAAAACCGTTGCCGCCACGCTGCTCTCGCTGGCCGTCGCGTCCACGTGCGCCGTGATGACTGCCCAGCAGGCGCCGCCATCCAAAGATGATCCGCGGATCGGGCTGAAAGCCGGCCTGCACGACGCCGGCGAGGCCGCGCGTAACATGGAGCGCATCGCGAGCCTCCCGAAGCCCGATGGCTTCTTCGATCCGAACGCGCCGGGCGGCGGAGTCATCCCGCCCGAGCCGGCTCCCGACGCGCCGCCTCCGCCGCCGCCGAATCCGAACGCGCCGTTCAATCCCGCGCTGGCGAACGTGCTCGGCTTCGCGAACTCTGATCTCGCGTTCAAGGGCGACCACGTCTTCATGGGCAGCTTCCACGGCTTCACGACGTACGACATCGAGCGGCCGACGAAGCCGAAGCTGAGCGCGGCGGTCGTGTGCCCCGGCGGCCAGGGCGACATCTCGGTCTACGGCAACCTGCTCTTCATGTCGGTGGAGCAGACGCGCGGCCGCATCGACTGCGGCACGCAGGGCGTGCAGACCGCGGTCAGCGCGGAGCGATTCCGCGGCGTGCGGATCTTCGACATCACCGACATCAACACGCCGCGGCAGATCGCGGCCGTGCAGACGTGCCGCGGATCGCACACGCACACGCTGGTGCCGGATCCGAACGACAGGACGAATCTGTACGTGTACGGCTCCGGCACGAGCGGCGCGCGATCGGCGGAAGAGCTCGCCGGATGCTCGGGTGCGAAGCCCGGCGACGATCCGAACACGTCGCTCTTCAGCATCGACGTGATTCAGGTGCCGCTCTCCGCGCCTGAGAAAGCGCGCATCGTCAATCGTCCGCGCATCTTCGCCGACGCGGCCGGCAACATCGCGGCGTTGTGGGCCGGCGGCGACCATGGGCCGGGCACGCAGAAGACGAGCGAAACGAATCAGTGCCACGACATCACCGTCTTCCCCGAGGTCGGTCTGGCGGCGGGCGCATGCTCGGGCAACGGCATTCTGCTCGACATCAAGGATCCGAAGAATCCGGTGCGGCTCGACTACGCGTCCGACAAGAACTTCGCGTACTGGCACTCGGCGACGTTCAACAACGACGGCACGAAGGTGATCTTCACGGATGAGTGGGGCGGCGGCGGACGGCCGCGCTGCCGGCCGACCGATCTCCTCAACTGGGGCGCCGACGCGATCTTCGACATCGTCGATCGCAAGCTGGTGTTCAAGGGCTACTACAAGATGCCGGCGCCGCAGACCGATCAGGAGAACTGCGTCGCGCACAACGGATCGCTGATTCCGGTGCCGGGCCGCGACGTCATGGTGCAGGCGTGGTATCAGGGCGGCGTGTCGGTGTTCGACTTCACCGACTCGGCCAAGCCGGTCGAGATCGCGTTCTTCGATCGCGGGCCGATCGACGCGAAGAATCTGATCCTCGGCGGCTTCTGGTCGGCCTACTGGTACAACGGGCAGATCTACGGATCCGAGATCGCGCGCGGCGTGGACATCTTCAAGCTGAAGCCGAGCGAGTACCTCACGCAGAACGAGCTCGACGCCGCGATGATGATTCGCGCGGAGGAAGTGAACACGCAGCTGCAGACGAAGATCACGTGGCCGGCGGCATCGCCCGTCGCGAAGGCATACATTGATCAATTGTTGCGCGGCAACGCCATCCAGCCCGAGCGCGCTCGCGCGGTGCGCGCGGCGCTCGACCGCGTCGACGGATTCCGGACGGGGAAGGAGCGCGGCGCGGCCGCGGCGCTCGATCAGCTCGACGCGCTCGCGAAGCAGCTCGAGAGCGATGCGGCTGCGGCGCGCGGACGAAACGCGGATCGACTGACGTCGCTCGCGGCGACGCTGAAAGGCCGCGCGGCGCCGCAACGCCTTGAGTTGTAGCGCGAGCCTTTCAGGCGAGCGTGACGCGCCAATCGTCGACCGATCCCAGGTCGGGAACGTCTTCGCGCAGAGTCGCGAGCGTGCGGAACAGCAACGCGCGCTCGCGCTCTTCCTTCAGAACTCTCGCGAGCCGCGCAGGGCTGGCGGCGTTCACACTCCACGTCTTGTAGTCGTCCGGAATCGCTTCGAGGTGGCCGAACTTCGCGAGTACGGCCGCCGCTGACTTCGCGCCCCAGCCAGGCAATCCAGGAAACCCGTCAGACGCGTCGCCAACCAGCGCGAGGTAGTCCGGAATCGACGCCGGCGCCACGCCGAACTTCGCGATCACGCCGGCCTCGTCGCGCACGATCCGTGATCGCCGATCGAACTGCACGATCCGGTTGCCCTTCACGCACTGCGCGAGATCCTTGTCCGGCGTGCAGATGAACACGCGCTCGACGCGTGTATCGCGCGCCGCGATTGCCGCCCCCGCCGCCAGCGCATCGTCCGCCTCGAACTCCACCATCGGCCAGACCGTGATGCCCGCGGCTTTGAGCGCCCACTCGAGCTTCGGGAATTGCGCCCACAGATTCGGATCGATCCCTTCGCCGGTCTTGTAGCCGGGCCAGAGCTGATTGCGGAATGACTCGATTACCTGATCCGTCGCGACGGCGACGTGCGTCGCGCCGGCTGAAATCAATCCGCGCACGGACCCGATGACGCCGTTGACCGCGGCGATCTCGTTTCCCGACGCGTCCTTCTCCGACGGCATCGCGTAGAAATGACGGAACAGTTCGTAGGTGCCGTCAATCAGATGGACATTCATGGCGTCAGCGCAGAATCTCCTCGCCGTTCCGCGCATCGGAGTGCATCTGACGCTGGACCATTTCGTGGTACGCGCCGCGCGCGTCCATCAGCGCCTCGTGCGTCCCGCGCTCGATGATGCGGCCGTCCTCGAGTAGCAGGATCAGATCGGCGCGGCGGATCGTGGAGAGGCGATGCGCGATGACGAACGTCGTGCGCCCGGCGAGCAGCGATGCCATCGACGCCTGAATGAGTTGCTCGCTTTCGGTGTCGAGATTGCTCGTGGCCTCGTCGAGGATCAGGATCTGCGGCGACGCGACCACCGCTCTCGCGATCGCCAGCCGCTGCTGCTGACCGCCTGACAGCTTGACGCCGCGCTCGCCGACGAACGTCTCGTACTGCTCGGGCAGCCGGACGATGAACTCGTGCGCGTTCGCGCGGCGGGCGGCGTCCTCGACTTCGGCGTCGGTGGCGTCGTGCCGGCCGTACGCGATGTTGTCTCGCACGGATCCGTCGAAGAGAAACACGTCCTGCTGCACGATCGCCAGGAGATCCCGATACGACTGCAGCCGGAAGTCGCGGATGTCGGTGCCGTCGACGAGAATGCGTCCTTTCGTCGGATCGTGAAACCGCGCGACGAGATCCGTGACCGTCGTCTTGCCCGCGCCGCTCCGGCCGACGAGCGCGATCACGGATCCGCCAGGGACGGTGATATTGAAGTCGCGGACGACCGGCCGGCCCTCGCGGTACTCGAACTCGACGTTCTCGAACTGGATCTCGTGGACGACGCGTGGCGCCTCGCGCGCGTCCGGCCGATCGGGCTTGTCGTCTTCCATGCCCAGCACTTCGAAGACGCGCTCCATCGCCGCGAGCGATCGCTGCAGTTCCGAGAACGAATTCACGAGCTGCCACACGGGATTCAGCAGCAGGAACGTGTACCACTGAAACGCCATGATGTCGCCGATGGACGCGCGGCCCTCGATGTTCAGGTAGCCGCCGTACCACATGATGACGACGTTGACGGCGCCGAGCAGCAGGCCCCACGACGTCCAGATGACCATTTCGCGCCGCTGCGCGAACAGTTCTTTGCGCAGGATGCTGTGGCGCCCGACCAGGTACTCGACGAGCTCGCGCATCTCGCGGCCGAACGCGCGGACGACGCGGATGCCGGAGAACGTCTCGCCGACGCGGCCGTCGATGCGCTCGGCGTCCTTGCGGACGGACCGATAGATCGGCCGCACGCGCCTCGCGGCGATGAAGCTGATGAGCATCACGCCGGGAATGATGGCGAGCGCCGTCAGCGCGAGCCGCCAGTTCAGCGAGGTCAGCACTATTACAGCAATGACGAGACGGATGATCGAGACCGACGGCGACACGATCGCCAGCTGCAGCAGCCCGGTCGTCGTGTCCACGTCGCCGGTGAGTCGCGAGAGGATGCCGCCGGTCTTCATGTCCCACAGCTTCGGCAGCGGCAGATGCAGCAGGCGCTCGAAAAGCGATCGGCGGAGCGACAGCATGACGCGCGTGTTGAGCAGGCGCTGCCGGTACTCCTTGAGCGCGTTGGCGAGATTCGACGCGATGATAAGAGTGAGGAACAGCGCGCCGGCCAGATTGAGCTGCCGCCACCGCGCCGCCGAATCGAGCCGCGTGTCGAGCAGGACGCGGTCGATGATGAACCGCATGAACAGCGGCTCGACCATCTGCAGCCCCGCGACCGTCAGCGCGACGACGAAGAATGCGCCGACCGCGAACCGGTGGGGCCAGATCCACCGCAGGTACTCGCGCGCGTACTCCCGGCGCTTGCCGCGGAGCAGACGCCGCGGTCCGGCTGGCGCTTCGTCCGAAGTCTCGAGCGCGTCGCTCGCGGTGCCAGGCTGATCGCGCTTTCCTGAGCCGGCGTCGTCGCGCTCGTCCAGCCGCCGCGCGTGGTAGTCGGCGACGAACGCCCGGTGCCGCTGGCGGGACGACCGCGGATGCGGTTTCGGCTTCTCCAGACCGTCCGACATGAACGCCTAGTATCGGTCAGGTGGCGCCGCTCGGGGGACCTTGTCGCACGGTATCATCGGGGCGATCTTTCATGGGGACGCCTGCACGCCGCCTCGGCGTTCTGACGACGGTCGCGCTCGTCGTGATTGCGGGCGTCGCCGCGCTCGCCCAGCGCGGCGTCGACGGCCTCAACGGTTTCGGCGGCGGTTTCAGCTGGCCGTATAAACCGTTGCCCAACATTCCCTACGACGGCCGCTTCACGTTCGTGCGCGTGCGCTACGAGCCCGCGCCCGGCGGCCGCTGGCCCGGCAGCCGTCCCTCGTGGATCCACGGTTATCCGCTCGCCGAGCGCAACCTGATGAAGATCATGAACGAGGTGAGCTATCTCGGCGCGCACGAGGACGACATCAACACGGTGGCGCTGGACGATCCGGAGCTCGACAAGTACCCAATTGCGTACATCATCGAAGTCGGCTGGTGGACGGTCACCGATCGCGAGGCCGCGGGGCTTCGCGCGTACCTGCAGAAGGGCGGATTCCTGTTCGTGGACGACTTCAAGCCGCCGGGCTGGCGCGGGCTCTACGGCGGCGGCTGGGAACCGTTCGCGGCGACGATGAAGCGCGTGCTGCCGGACGCGCAGATCCTCGACATGGATCCGAACGATCCGGTGTTTCACTCGTTCTTCGAGATCGAGCACATCGATCATTTCCCGCAGGCGTACGTATCGGGCGATCCGATCTTCAAGGGCATCTTCGAGGACAACGATCGGCGCAAGCGGCTCATGGCCATCATTAATTACAACACCGACGTCTCGCAGTACTGGGAATGGTCCGGCCGCGGCTTCCGTCCGTTCGATCAGACGAACGAAGCGTACAAGCTCGGGGTGAACTACCTGATCTACGGCCTCACGCACTGACCGCCGGCGGCCGGACGATCAAAGGAATGATCGTGCTCGCCAGCATCAGGCCCGCGGTCAGATACAGCGCTTCATCGTACCGTCCCGCGCTCTGCCGTAATGCCGCGATGACGGTCGGGCCGAGCGCGCCCGCGACGCTCCACGCGGTCAGCATCAGGCCGTAGATCGCGCCCACGTGCTCGGTGCCGAAGTAATCGGCGGCGAACGCCGGCATCGTGCCGAAGCCGCCGCCGTAGCAGAGGAGGACGAGCAGCGTGAGCCCGGTGAACGCCGCGACGCCGTGGACCGAGGGCAGCAGGAAGAAGATGATCGCCTGGAGCGGGAACATCACGAGAAAGACCGCGCGCCGGCCGATCAGATCGGACAGCCACGCCCACAGCAAGCGGCCCGCGCCGTTCGCGATTGAAATGATCCCGACGAGACTTGCCGCGCCGGCCGCGCTGACCTTCGTGATCTCCTGCGCCATCGGCGCCGCCTGCGAAATGATCGCGATGCCTGCCGTCGTGTTGAGGAACAGCAGCGTCCAGAGTCCGTACCACTGCCAGCTGCGCATCGCGTCGCCAAGCGTGTACGACCGCGCGGCCCGCTGCTGTTGCTGACTCGCGGCCGGCGTCCATCCCTCGGGCCGATAGCCGTCGGGCGGATTCCGCATGAGGAGCCCGCCGCCCGTGACGGCGACGAAGTACACGGCGCCCAGGATCGCGAACGTCTGCAGCACGCCCACCTGCGCCACGAGCATCGTCGCGATCGGCGCGGTCAGGAGCGCGCCGGCGCCAAATCCCGCGACGGCGATGCCGGTGATCATCCCGCGCTTGTCGGGAAACCATTTCACGAGCGTCGCGACGGGCACGATGTAGCCGAAGCCGAGGCCGACGCCGCCGAGCAATCCGTACGATCCGTAGAGCCACCACAGGCGGCCGCCGGTGAAGCTCGCGAGGAAGACGCCGAGCCCGTAGAGCACGCCCGCCGTCACGGCCACGCGGCGCGGGCCCGCGCGGCGCATCCAGATGCCGCCGCCGAACGCGGCGAAGCCGAGCACGAAGATCGCGATCGTGAACGTCAGCGTGACCTGCGGAATCGTCCAGCCGAAGCTGGTGACGAGCGGCGTCCTGAAGACGCTCCAGGCGTAGACCGCGCCGAGCGCGATCTGCATGAGGACGCCGGCTGCGGCGATCAGCCAGCGGTTGGGTGGCGGTGAGGCCATCACGCGCCACCCGTCCACAGACTACTTGCTGGTGTTGCTGATTGGCGTCGCGTTGATCGGAATCATGATGTGCGCGCCGGGCGTGCCCGGCAGCATCATCCACGGCATGCCGTGGCCCGCGAGCGCCGCGTCGCGCTGGCTCGTCGTCGACACGCCGAGCGATTCCGGCGTCGCGTTCGGGACCGACATCACCCACAGCAGCTTGATGCGTTGCGGATCGTCGGAGTAGCGGTACGACATCGTGCCGAACGGCGTCGGTTTCAGCGTGCCGTCCTTCATCGCGGCGGCGATGGCGTCCGAGACTTCCTTGTCGGACTTCTTCTGCGCGCGCAGCTTCGCTTCCATGTCGCGGCGCGGCGCGAGCACTTTGTTGTAGCAGCGGACGAAGCCATCGTCGGCCTTCGGCTGGCACTCGATCTGGTTCGTGCCCTGGCGCAGGATCTGGCGCGCGCCGGTCGCCTTGTCGTACGCGACCACGGTCGCGCCGGCCTTGAGATCTTCCGGAAGCGGCTTGAGCGCTTCGGCGATGCGCGGGTCGCCCATCTGCGCGCGGGCGGGCGACGCGGTCAACGGCAGCAGACACAGCACGGCGGCGGAGATGGAAAGAAGTTTCACGGCGATCCCTCCTGAGGAATCCCCTCTTATAGACCGTGCCCCTCACCGCGTCAAGGATCTCGGGTATGCTTCTCCGGCCCGTACCAGGCCTTCACTTCATGACACAGCGCGGAGTCAACAGCCCGGCCCAGGTTCTGTTTGCGAGCCTGATCGGCACCACGATCGAGTTCTTCGACTTCTACATCTACGCGACGGCGGCCGTCCTCGTCTTTCCGCGGCTGTTCTTTCCCGCGTCGGATCCGGCGTCCGCCACGCTCGCCTCGCTGGCGACGTTCGCGATCGCCTTCGTCGCGCGCCCGATCGGCTCGGCGCTCTTCGGCCACTTCGGCGACCGCGTCGGCCGCAAGACGACGCTCGTCGCCGCGCTGTTGACGATGGGCCTGTCGACGGTCACGATCGGCATCCTGCCGTCGTACGCGACGATCGGGATCGCGGCGCCGCTGCTGCTCGCGTTCTGCCGTTTCGGTCAGGGCCTCGGCCTCGGCGGCGAGTGGGGCGGAGCCGTGCTGCTCGCGGTCGAGAACGCGCCGCCGGGGAAGCGCGCGTGGTACGGCATGTTTCCGCAGCTCGGCGCGCCGATCGGGTTTCTCTTTTCCGGCGGCATCTTCCTGCTGCTCTCCTCCCTGTTGACCAATGATCAGTTCTTCGAGTTCGGATGGCGGCTGCCGTTTCTCGCGAGCGCGATCCTCGTCGCGCTCGGCCTCTACGTGCGGCTGACGATCACCGAGACGCGCGTCTTCGCCGAAGCGGTCAACCGCAAGGAGCGCGTGAGCATTCCGATGCTCGTCGTGATCCGCGATCATCCCGGCACGGTGTTTCTCGGCGTGCTCGTGTCGATCACGGCGTTCATGATCTTCTATCTGATGACCGTGTTCGCGCTCTCGTGGGGGACCAGCGCGTTCCACTACACGCGCGAGAAGTTCCTCGTCATGCAGCTGTTCGCGATTCTGTTCTTCGCGGCGTTCACGCCGATTTCGGCGCTGCTCGCGGAGAGCGGCCGCCGGCGCATGTTGATGTGGACGAACGTCGCGATCGGCGCTTTCGGTCTCGTGATGGCGCCGCTGTTCGCCGCGGGCACCGCGGGCGCGGTCGCGATGATGGTGCTCGGGATGTCGCTCGTCGGTCTGGTGTACGGACCGCTCGGCACGGTGTTGTCCGAGCTGTTCCCGACGGCGGTGCGCTATTCGGGAAGCTCGCTGACGTTCAACCTCGCCGGCATCTTCGGCGCGTCGCTCGCGCCGTACGCTGCGACGTATCTCGCGACGAACTACGGTCTGCAGTACGTGGGTTACTACCTGCTCGGCGGCGCCATTCTGTCGCTCATCGGGATGTACGCCACGCGCGAGACCAAAGACGCCGACTTGTAACGCCGTCCAGCTTGCGGACGATGCCGGTCCAGCCCTTGCGGAGATCGTCGATCTTTTCCGGCGGCAGCCCTCTCGTCGCTTCCGAGATCCAGTACTGAGGGCGGAGCACGCTCCGCCCCTGCGTCTCACGCGCGGCCGGAGAATTCGCGCGTCTCGGTGTGGACTTTGACCTTGTCGCCTTCCTTGATGAAGAGCGGCACGCGGATTTCGAGTCCGGTTTCGAGCGTCGCGAGCTTCGTCGCGCCGCCGCTCGCGGTGTCGCCGCGGACGCCGGGCTCCGTGTAGGTGACGGTCAGCTCCACGTGCGGCGGAAACTGCAGGCCGATCGGCCGGCCGTTGTACTTCTGAATCTGGACGACGACGTTGTCGACGAGCAGATGCTTGTCTTCGCCGACGATGTCCGGCCCCAGCGCGAGCGTCTCGAATGTCGTCTGGTCCATGAAGTTGTAGCCGTGCGCGTCCGCGTACAAGAAGGATGCTTCGTCCATCACGAGGTCCGGCTCCGCGAATTTCTCGCCGGCCTTGAACGTCTTGTCGAACACCGCGCGCGTCAGCAGGTTGCGCATCTTGATGCGGACGAGCGTCTGGCCGCCGCGCGCCGTCGGCTTGGACACTTCGACGTCGAGGCACTTGTACGGCGCGTTTTCGAATTCGAAGTACATCTTCCGCTTGATCTCGATCGCTTCGAGCATGCTGGCCATGGAATCCTCGCCCGATATTGTAGTGGTCCTTGCCTTGATTTTGCCGGACCGACGATGGCATCGTTGGGATTTGAGGATTTGAGGATCTGAGGATTTCAGGATTTGAGGAACTGGGGAAGCGAATCATGTCAGACGACGATCTGAAGGCCGAACTCGAACGACTCAAGGCGGAGAACGAACGGCTCAAGAGCCAGCGCGGCCGCAGCGTGAGCCTGAAGGTGAGCGAGAAAGGCGGCCTGTCGGTCTACGGCCTTGGCCGGTTCCCGGTGACGCTCTACAAGGAGCAGTGGAACAAGCTGCTCGCGATGACCGACGAGATCCGCGCGTTCCTCAAGGAGCACGACGCGGAGCTGAAAACCAAAGGCGAGGGCTAGACGTGACCTGAGGCGTGTACGCTAGAGGTCGCCGCGGCGGACCTTCTCGATCTTCGATTCGCGCTCGGACGTGAGCCGCTCGCGGTCGCGGCGGTACTCCTGCTCGCGCGCCTCGCGCTCGGCGGAATCCGCCATCGTCATGAGCTGGCCCTGGTGCAGGACCTCGAGCTCGGCGATCTTCGCTTCGTAGAAGTTCCGAATCTCCGCGATCGCCGCCTTCTGCGCTTCGGTCACCGGCTTCCGCTCGATGCCGGCTTCCTTGTCGCTCTTCTTGAACCGCTCCATCGCCAGCTCGTACGAGGACTTCAGCGGCTTGTCGTGGCTCATTTGTCCCAGTATAGCCCCCAAAAAAATCGGGCGGCGCGGCGACCGTGAAGTCGCCTCGCCGCCCGATGGCCGGAAACGATCCGCTCCGCGCTACAGCTTGTTCACCGCCGTGGCCATGGCGTCGAGCGCGGCCTGCAGCGTCTTCTTCGACGTGGCGATGTTCATGCGCTGATGGTTCTCCCCGCCGGTCCCGTAGCTCGACCCGGCGTTGAGCGCGACGCCCGCGTTCTCGGCGAACCAGTCCTGCACGACCTGCTCCGCCGACATCTGCCTGCGGCCGCTGCTCATCGAAGCGGCCTTCTGCTTCGCGCCGATCTTCTGCGCGACGTAGCTCACGTCCACCCATTGCAGGTAGGTGCCCTGCGCCTTGGCGACCGTGATCTGCGGGAGCTTCGTCTTCATGAAGTTCACGACCATGTCGTGGTTGGTGTCGATGTACGGCAGCAGCTGATCCAGCCAGTCCGCGCCTTCGGTCAGCGCGGCCTTGTTCGCGACCATGCCGAGCGTCGTGATGTCGGCGCGGTTGTTGGCGCGGACCTTCGCGATGATGTCGGGATTCGTCGAGAAGCCCCACGCGTTCTTCATCGCCGCCAGGCTGAACGACTTGCTGCACGCCTTGAACGTGACGCTGTTGTTCACGACCGCCTTGTCCGGCAGGCTCGCGAACGGCGTGTACTTGACGCCCTTCATGGCGAAGTCGCAGTGGATCTCGTCCGCGATCACGAGCACGCGGTGCGCCAGGCAGATCTGGCCGATCTTCAGCAGGTCGGCTGGCGACCACATGTTGCCCGTCGGATTCTGCGGATTGCAGAGGATGTAGACGTTCGTGTCGTGGCTGATGTGCCGCTCGAACTCGTCGAAGTCGATCGAGAACTTGCCCTTGTCGTTCCGCATGGGCACGTCTTCCGGCAGCGTGTTTGTCGCGCGCAGGTCGCCGTAGAAGCCGTTGTAGGTCGGCGTGTTCAACAGCACTTTGCTTCCGGGAGGCGCGTAGGCGCGCAGCGTGGCGATGATGCCGGGATGCACGCCCGTGGTCAGCACCATCGACTCCGGATCGATGTCGAGGTTGTACCGCTTCTTGTTCCACGCGACGACCGCCGCGGTGTACTCCTTGGGCATGTCGAGATAGCCCCAGTTCTCGTGTTTGATGCGCTCGGTCAGCGCGTTCGTGATGCAGGGCGCGCAGCGGAAGTCCATGTCCGCGATGCCCATGCCCGCGATCAGGTTCGGCCTCTTGTAGGTCCGGATCGCCTGGTCCCACTTGACCGAGTCGGTGCCGACGCGGCTGTACGGCGTGTCGAAATCGTACTTGCCTCCGCCCGCGGCTTCCGCGGCCGCTGCCGCGGCGACGGCCGAGAGCGGTCCGCTGCCGACGGCGCCGGCAGCGCCCGCGGCGAACGCGGTGATGCCCGCGCGTTTCAGGAACAACCTGCGATTGAGCCCGTCATTCTTTGCCATGCGTTGTGCTCCCTCGTCTTGCGGATACGGCCGCGTCACCTGGGACAAAGTTGTAGCGATTCGGAAACAACGGAAATGCTACACCCGCGCGTGCGCCGTGACGAAAGATTTATTCCCCCGCCGCGGAGCCCGTGCAAGGGCCGAAAATCGCGCCTTCAACGCGGCGCGGAGACATACGTTTACACCAGCTGCAGCGGGGCGAAACCGGCGCGCCACAGCGTCGCTTCGTCGCGGCGGCGCTGAATCAGGCCCCCGAGTTTCTGCGGATCCCAGAGCCGGGTCATGCTCTCGAACTGCCCGGCGACGGCGTCGAGGTCGTTCGCGGCGAGGAGATCGCGGATCGCGCGCATCTCCCGCCGATCCTGCGCGGCGGGATCCTTGTCAGTCAGACGCGCGCCACGGTTGTAAACCAGGCTCACCAGCGCCGTCTGGCGCGCGGGGCTCAGCGCGTCGACCTGCGGATAGATCTTCCGGACGTCGGTCAGGTACGCCGGCAACGAGCGGCGCGCGAAGACCGACATCGCGCCGGTGAGAGGCACGTCGATGTCGCGCACGGCGCCGAGCCGCGCGTCGGAGCCGACCACCTGCGTCACCACTGACAGCCGCGCCAGCGCCGGCTCCGCGAGCACGCCGGCCCAGTCGGCGCGGAGCTGCGCCGGCGTGACGAATTGCAGGTCGTAGCCGATGCCGATAGTGATCCCGCTCGTCGCGCTCGGCCAGGTGGGAAACCGGTACGTGGCGCGGTACGCCTTGGCGCTGGTCACTTCCGCCCGCGCGATGAACGTCGCGCCGGGCGCCGTGACGGCGGCGAATGGATCCGGCGCCGACGCGAGGGCCGCGATCAGTGCATCGTCGGCGATCGTCGCGGGTCCGGGCTGCGCGAGCGCGGCCCGCGCGTCGCCGACGGCCGTCTGCGTTCCCTCGCCGAAGTGGCCGTCAATGTTCAGCAGCGCGCCGAGTTTGTTGAGATCGCGCTGCAGCGCTTTCACGGCTTCGCCGGCGTCGTTCAGTGAGAGCACCACGGCGATCCTCCATCACTACGAGGCGCGCTGAAACGAGGCGAGGAGCTGCTCGAACTTCTGCTGATTCGCCGCGATGGTATTCGCCGGGCCGGTGAACTTCAGAAAGATGTTGCCGCCCGGTCCCTCGACGATCGCGCCGAGCAGGCGATAGCCGCCGACGGGTTTGCCCGGCGCCATCGGCCCGCCCATTCCCGAGTACTCGCCGCTGGTGTCGATCGTCGTGACGGTGAGGCCGTTGATCGTCCGCGTGCCGGTCTTCGCCGCGGCGGGCTTGCCCGAGGCGTCCCTGAACTGACTCTTCCAGCGCTCGATGTTCGCCTCGACGCTGCCGCCCTGGCCGGCGCCGAAAAAGTACACGCCGCACTCGGCGCCCGCCGTATCGCCGCCGGCCGGCGCGACGCTGTAGGTCGCCGCGCGCATCGGCTGCGTTCCCAGATTTTTCCAGCCGGCGGGCGCGGTCCACGTGAGACCGGCGGCCGACTCGGCGACCGCGACGACGGAGCACATTAACAGTGCAAGCAGCAAAAGAGAGGCGCGCACGCGTGAAGTATAGTCCCGGACGCGAGGTACGCCATGGCCGCTCCGGGATTCGTTTTCGCCGATCCGAAACCGTCGCCCGACAACTTCGACACGTTCAATCCGCAGGATGTCTTCGCGGACGCCAAGGTCAACGCCAACGCCGTCCCCGAGAAGATTCCGCCGCTCGTGCGGACGCCGCCGGTGATGACACTGGACGAGGTGCTCGGCGCGGCGGCCGTTGCACAGATTCAGAGCGCGGGGCAGCTCGTGTTCCATTCAGTCGGCGACACGGGCGGGATCAAGGAGCCGAAGCACCAGTTCGCCGTCGCCGACGCGATGGCGGCGGATCTCCACGGCAGGAGGCTGGCGAAGAACCGGCCCGCGTTGTTCTATCACCTCGGCGACGTCGTGTATTACTTCGGGCAGGAGAAGTACTACTACGACCAGTTCTACGATCCGTACCGCGACTACGACGCGCCGATCTTCGCGATTCCCGGCAATCACGACGCGGTGAGGTTCACCGGCGAGCCGGTGCAGTTTTCGCTGGAGCCGTTCGTCAACAATTTCTGCACGAAGACGCCCGTGAAGAACAGCGTGGCGGGCGGCATCGCGCGCACGACGATGACGCAGCCCGGCGTGTACTTCGCGCTCGACGCGCCGTTCGCGCGCATCATCGGCTTGTACTCGAACACGAGCGAGGGCGCGACCGAAGGCATGATCAGCGGATCGATCATCGGCAACGAGCAGGTGACGTTCCTGATCGATCGCCTGAACGAACTGGCGGGCGAACGGAAGAAGGGGCGGACGCGCGCGCTGATTCTCGCGACGCACCATCCTCCGTTCACCGGCAGCTCGCAGCACGTGCCGAGCCCGGGCATGCTGCGCGACATCGACGGCGCCTGCGCGCAGACCGGCGTCTGGCCCGACCTCGTGCTGTCCGGACACGCGCATCTCTACGAGCGCTACACGCGCACGATGAAGGCCGACGGCCGTCAGATCGCCTACGTCGTCGCGGGGAACGGCGGCTACTTCAACTTGTCGGGCTTCAAGAAGGGACAGAGCGGCGCGAAGCCGAAGCCGGGCGTGACCGGGACGGACGCCAAGGGCAATCGGCTCACGCTCGAGTATTTCGACGACTCGGCGTTCGGATTTCTCCGCGTGACGGTGACCGCGGCGAAGATCAAGTGTCAATTCATGGCGCTGCAGCCGTCGGGTAGAGTCCGCGTCGCCAACACGACGACCGTGACGCTGGCGACGCACAAGGTGAGCTGACCGTGAATGAAGGAGGCGTCATGCCGCACACCACTCGATCGGCGTTTCCCGCGATGCTCGCGCTCGTCGGCTCGAGCACGTCGGAGCTCGCCCGTGGAGGAGAATCATGACGCTTTCATCGCTCGTTTCGCGATCGCTGGTGTTATCCCTGGCAGCGATCGTGCTGCTGCCGCTCCATCTGCATGCGCAGGTCGTCGACCAGGTCACCGCGACGTCGACCGCGCCGCCGGGCGTCCCGTTCGTGCGCGTTCCGTTGCTCGACGGCATGAGGACCGTATCCGGCGCGCAAGGACCTGGCGCGAAGCCGGCGTCGATCGAAGTCATGGTCACGCTGGTGGCGACGACCTTGCCCCGGCCTGCCAGCGACACCGCGCCGGTGTACGTGCAGCGTGCCGTGACGAAATCCATCGGCGACGACGGGTCATTCGACATCACCTTCAGCACGCCGCTGGTGGCCGGTCAGTACGTCGTCGTCTGCGCCCGCGGCGCCGACGACAAGGCGACGGCTGCCGGCTGTCATCAACCGCTGCCCGTCGAGGCGGCGGATGATTGGGGCCGCGTGCGCGCCTACTTCGCCGGCGGCGTCGTCTTATCGAAACAGCGCGCGGACTTCTCGCAGCAGGACATGACGCTGTCGTTCACGCTGGACAAGACCTGGTGGATGGACGCGCCGACGGGACGTCTCGCGCCCAGAGCGTTCAACTCTTTTTTCGACGTCCGCCTGACTTCGGTGCCCGTCGGCCTCGGAACCACGACGACCACGACGCCGTCGGGCGGCGCGACGCCCACGACGACGGTCGAACAGTTCACGAATTCGCAGAAGGCCGCGGTGGTCCAGGCAGGGTTCTACCTGCCGCTGTTCTCGGAGGACATGACCTGGGTGCACGGCGGTCAGAAGAACGCCGTCTTTCTCGCGCCGGTCTTCAAGGCGGGCGTGATCACGGCCGGCGGCTCGGACGCCGTGACGACGACAACGAACACGGGCGGCGGCGGGTCCAGCGTCACAACGTCGGCCGGCAACGCCAGCGGCGTCTACAAGTTCATCGCGTTCGGATTCGGCGTGGGACACGAGACACTGACCGCGTCAACCGACAGCGCGCCGACGATCATGAGTTACCTCCACGTGACCGTCGGCAAGTGGGAGAACTTTCCGGGATCCGACTGGAGAATCGCAGCCGAGGGGAGGCTGAAGGTCCCGACGACGCCGTTTCAGGTCGGGTTCGACGCCAACGTGCCCTATCGCGGCGGCGGGCTCGCGGATCTTCGCTTCACCCTCGGCGCGCGCGTCGATATAGGCACGCTGCTCGCGAAAATCAAGCTGCTGGGCGGCTGAACTCCGCGGATTCAACAGGAGGCTCACGTGTCGAACCAGCACACGGGCGGGGCAACGGCGGCGACGAGTCCCAAGGAAATCGACTTTGAGCAGGAAGTGCGGTTTGCCGTGGTCATGTACGGCGGCGTCTCGCTGGCCGTCTACATGAACGGCATCACGCAGGAGCTCTTTCATCTCGTCAAAGCCACGGCGCCTGACCCGACGCATCCGGAGCGTGTCAGGGAGGCGGCCAGCGGAACGGAGAAGGTGTACCGCAAGCTGGGCCGGATCCTCGGTCGCGGGGCGCCGCGCCTCGAAGGCGGTGGCGAGACCGGCGCCGTGCGCAGCCGGTTCATCGTCGACGTGCTGTCGGGGACGTCGGCGGGCGGCATCAACGGCGTGTTTCTGGCGAAGGCGCTGGCCAACGCGCAGTCGATCGATCAACTGACGGAGCTCTGGGAGAACGAAGGGGCGATCGAGTCTCTCATCAACGACAAGGATTCCACCAACGGGACGGACTTGAAGCCGGCGAAACCGCCGCGCGCGCTGCTCAATGGCGATCGCATGTACCTCCGGCTCCTCGAGGCGTTCTCAGCGATGGACGAGGCGCAGGACCGATGGAATCCCAAGAAGGTTCAGCCGGCGCCTTACGTCGACCAGGTCGATCTGTTTGTCACGACCACTGACGTGGAGGGACTGGATCTGAGCCTCGGCCTCGCCGACAAGCTGGTGATCGAGAAACGGTACAAGAAGGTTTTTCATCTTCAGTACGACCGTCAGGCGCAGAACGGTCAGTCCGGCCAGGACGGAAACGACCTCACCTGGCAGATGAATCCGTTCCTCGCGTACGCCTCCCGCTGCACGTCGTCGTTTCCGTTCGCGTTCGACCCGATGCGGCTCGACGCGATCGACGCCCTTCTGCCTCGCGTGGATTCGCAGTATCGGGCCCGGTACGCGGACGTCGACTCGAAGGACGGCTTCGGTTCGAAGGCGACACGATGGCAGAAGTTCTTTTGCGAATACTTCAAGCCGACCGACGTGGATCCATCGACGAAGTACGCCCGGCGCGCGTACGGCGACGGCGGCTATCTCGACAACAAACCGTTCGGCTACGCGATCGACGAGCTCGCCGAACGGCGCTCGGACTATCCGATCGCACGCAAGCTGATTTACATCGAACCCTCTCCTGAGGAAGCGCCGCCCGCGAGCTCCGCTGACGACGCAACATCGCCGAACGTCATCGAGAACGTGACGGCTGCGCTGACGCTGCCGTCCTACGAGACGATTCGCGAGGACCTGCAGCGCGTGCTCAGGAGAAACCGGCTCATCGAGCGGGTTCGCCGGATCACGGCTGGGCTGGAGCAGGACGTGAAGGCTGCCACCGGTCTCCGCCGCCCCGTTCAGCGCGTGGCGACCTCAGACGATTGGAAGAAGAAG
Source organism: Terriglobia bacterium (assembly GCA_020073005.1). Classification (GTDB taxonomy): domain Bacteria; phylum Acidobacteriota; class Vicinamibacteria; order Vicinamibacterales; family CAVVIG01; genus SRVP-36. The sequence continues at coordinate 49,815 of JAIQFX010000047.1, forward strand.
ACGCTGAAGGAACTGATCGTCGACAACGGTTCCGCGTACGGAGGCTATCATCGATTGCGAGTCGGGGCCGCGACGGACGAACTCGCTCGCATCCTGACCAGCGCCGCGGACTTCAAGGAACAGTCCGACGAGTTCTGGGCGATCCGCATGCTCGTCGGTCAGTGGCGCGCGCGAACGTTCACCGACAGCGGCACGGGCGTCGCGAACGCCGTCACCGCGCTGGGATCGACCGAGACGGCATTCCTCTACTGGTTCGATCTCGACTACATGGTCCGGCGTCTGGCGTTCGTCAGGGGCAAGATTGAAGAACTCAACAACGGAAGCAGAAGGAACGACATTCTCGCCTCTCTTCCGGATCCGGCGCCGCCGCCCCCGACAGACCTCGGCGCGTTTCATTCCGAACTCCTCGCGCTGAAGCAGGACATTGACGCCGCCTTCGACTACCTGCTCGTGAGCATCGCCGCCTTGAAGAGCAGCAAGCCGGATGCGCCGATCGCGTCGCTGCTTGGCTCGTCGGCGCCCGGGGCTGCGGTCGCTGCGCAAGTCACCAAGGACGATCTGGATCGAATCCTGATGGTCTCCGAGGCCAAGCGGGAGGATGAAGCGAAAGCGATGCTGAATGGGACGCCGTTCCAGGCACGCGTCAACATTCTTCTAGCGCAGGTCGCGACCGCGTTCGAAAACATCGCGACCAACACAAGCGTCAAGGTTCGATTCACTGCGCCAACCGATCCATCACGGCTCTCGGCCCACACGGCTGTCACGCATTTCTACGATGCGTTCGATAGCTACGACATGATTCGATTCCCGATCTTCTACTCGACCGAGGTCGGCGAAGCTGTGCCGGTCGACGTGATCCGCTTCAGCCCGGACGACGCCGAGTCGCTCATTGGACGCGACAGCGAGAGGAAGAAGCTCGCCGGTCAGAGCCTGTTCCACTTCGGCGCCTTTCTGGAGAAGTCCTGGCGCACCAACGACGTGCTCTGGGGCCGCTTGGACGGCGCCGAGCGGATTATCGGGTCGCTGCTGCCCGGTGACGACGACGAGCTCAAGAAGGTCCGCGACTCGTTGATCGAAGAGGCGCAGCTCGAGATCTTCGGGAACTTCGTCGAGCGGGAGCGCGCCACCGAAGTGGCGGACGTGGTAAGCCACGCGATCGCATCGGGACCGGACGCGAAGGAACGGCAGAAAGGGCTGCGCCGCTTTTTTCAGACCAGCCAGCAGGACGTCCGCCGGCGCATCGACACCATCCTGCGCGCATGTCTCGAGCCTTCGGCGTTGCGCGCCTACTACGGCTCCACGTTCTCCGTCGATCTCACGCCCAATACGGAGCGTGCGTTGAAGTCCTTGTCGCGCGCGGTGACGGTCGTCGGCGAGATGCTCAAAGGCCTGACGACCGATTCAGCACTGGCCCAGAAACCCGGCATCTGGCTCGCGCGGATCGGACGGCTGATGTGGGGATTTGTCGAGGTCTCGGTGCCGGGCTCGATTCTCCGGCAACTCTTCCGGCACGCGTCGGTCGTGACCGCGATCTGCGCCCTGCTGCTCGTGGTCGTCGGCATCTTCTTCAACTTCGGTGACGCCCAGCGTGTCGGGTGGATCGTACTCGGCGCGCTTCTGGCCCTCAACGTCGGCAGCATGACGCTCGGCGCCTATCTCACGGGCCGAAACCGAATCCTGCTGGCGCTGAAAGTGCTGGGGATCGCCCTCGTCGTCCTGCTCGCCGCCACGGGCGCCGGGACGATCGTGAGGCTCGCGCCAGACTGGTGGCGCGCCGCGACGGCGTGGTTCGCGCGGTGGAAACTCTGAACGCCCGATCTACGCCGCGCCGTACGCGCTCGCGAGGACGGCGAGCGCGGCGATGTACGCGGCGAACATGAGCACGAGGTACATCCAGGCGCGCGACGGCGCGCCGCGGAACTCGTGCCAGACGGCGACGCCCCAGACCGCCGCGACCATCGGCGCCGCCTGACCGATCGCGTACGAGATCGCCACGCCGACGAAGCTCGCGGCGACGAAGTTGAACACGGTCCCCGTGCCCCACACGAATCCGCCCAGCACGCCGAGCAGATGATCGGCCGGCCGCGCCGAGGCGAAGCCTGAGAAGTCGACGGGCGCGCCGACGAGCGGGCGCTTCATGAAATGGATGTTCACGACGAAGCACGACAGCAGCGCGCCGAGCGTGAAGAAGACGGCGATGCTGTACGGACCGAGCGCGTGGCCGCTCGTCAGCGCGCGTGTCACCAACGGCGCGAACGATCCCATCAGCAGCCCCGACACGACGCAGACGATGACGCTCCTGCGCGAGACCGGCGATCCGGCCTTCAGCGCGCCGTACGCCTTGCCGTCGAACACGACCGCGACGATCGCCAGCGCGACGCCGCACGCGAGGACGAGCGGATTGCCGCGCGGGTCGATCGCGTAACTGAGAATCACGCCGACCACGAGGGCGATGCCGATCGCGAGCGGAAACGCGATCGCGAGGCCGGCCATTTCAATCGCGGCGACCAGCAGCAGATTCGCGATGTTGAAGATCAGGCCGCCGATGAGCGCGAAGACGATGTTGCCGCCGTCGGCGTCGGCGACGTTGGCGAGAAAGCCGGCCCCGCTCGATCCCCCCGTGCTCATTGTCCCCAGCGTGAGCGCCCAGATCAGCGACACCAGCACGATGCCGATCGCGTAGTCCCAGTAGAAGAGCTCGAAGCGATAGCCGCGCGTCAGCTTGTAGGTGTTCGCCCACGAGCCCCAGCAGAGCGTGCTCGTGACGGTCATCGCCAGCGCCATGCCGAAGCCATGAGGAAGGAACATGGGCCGGCATTGTAGCGGTGGTCGCGGCTACGGCGACAGTCCGGCGAGAAGCGCGGGCGCGGCGCCGGCGAAGTCCGCAACCACGCGGGCGAGCGACGCCGCCGCGGATGCGGTGTCGGCGTCCGTCAGCCGATCCCACGTCGTGTGACCGCCGCCGATGCCGAGCCACGACAGGATCGAGATGCCTTCCTGCAGATAGCGGCGCTCGTCGGCGCGGATCGACTGCTGGTACGCGAGCTGATGCGCCGTGCCGCCCACGTCGACGAGCGTGATCATCGTCCACGGCCCGATGGCGGTCGTGAACTTCCACTCGTGCGCGGTCGAGAAGCGCTCGCCGGCGCCGCCGAGCGCCCGTCCGACGCCGTCCTTGACGGCAGCGAGCAACGCGCCGCGATTCACCTGCGCCTGCGCGGGCGCCGTCATCACCGCTCGTCGATACGCCTCCTCGCCGGCAGATGGATTGCGCATGGCCTGCCGGAACGCCTCGATCATCGCCGCTTCGTCCGCGCTGATCGGCTCGCCGGCGAGCTCGAGCGCGCGGCGGTGATTCCGCTTCACGAGCGCCGCGGCCAGCCGGCGGCGCTCGCTGTCGGACAGGGAGGACAGGTACTCCACGGCGCGGATGGCGATAGCGCTGCGAATGGATCGGAGGCGCGCGAAGCCCTCGCGGACTTCGCGCCCCGAATCCTCGAGCGCCCAGCGGTAGTACCGGATCGCGAACTCGTCGCGGGCCGCGATCGGATCCGCCATCAGAAGGCGAAGGCGAGCGCGGGCGACGGCACGACGAACGTTTCGAGCAGCGAGATGGTCAACGCGGCCGCCACCATGAGGAACAACAGCCGCCAGTCGATCGCGCAGTAGAGAATGAGCCCGCCCGCCGGCGGGAAGACCAGCGCTTCGACGCCGGGTTCGATCGCGATGTGCACCGGCGGCAGGTACGAGAAGCCGCCCATCCACGATCGGCCCTGCGGGTCGAACGTGTTCAGCACCGTGAGGTACCCGGCGAGCTGCACGGCGCCGAGCGACGCGCCGAGCACCGGCTTGATCTCGTACACCTCCTGCGTGCCGCGATCCGTGAGGTCCGGTCTCAGGCCGCCGCCCGGCACCGGCACTCCGAGGATCGTGTTGATCGTCGAGTTCGAGAGCCGGTCGCCGCCGCCCGCCAGGAAGTCGCGGCCGATCTCGTCGTGGATGTACCGGCCCCATGCCGGCGTCGACACGCAGAAGAACCGGCCGCTTGGATCGCTCTTGTTGACCGGATCGCAGCCGGCGTACAGGTACTTGTGCAGCGTGATCGGCGTGAGCGGGTTGCCGTCGCTCGGATCCTGCGCCGTGAACCGGCCGGTCGTCGGCTGATAGTACCGGGCGCGCAGGTAGTACAGACCGAGCGTCGCGTCGTACTGCTGCCCGTTGAACAGGAACGGCGTGTCGGTCGGTCCCGTGTGGCTCAGGAGGTTTCCGAACGCGTCGTAGTCGTACGTGTCGCTGACCGCGCCGGCCAGGGTCGTCAGCAGGCGCGTCGATCCGCCGCCGTCGGCGTGATAGAAGAGCGTCTGGCCGCCGCGCGTCATGCTGATCAGATCGTTCGCGTAGACGTACGACGTCAGGAGCGTGCCCGCCGGCGTGTACTCGGCGAGGACCTGCGCGAGCGATCGGTTCGTGTCGACGAGATACCGGACCGTGGCGCCGGCGTCGCGCTTCTCGACGCGGTTGCCGTCGACGTCGTAGCTGTACTCCGTGACGGCGCCGCCGGGCGCCGTCATGCGAATCAGCCGGTTCTCGAAGTCGTACTCGTACTGCGTCGTGTTCCCGCTGTCAGTGCGCGTCAGCAGGTTGCCGTTCGCATCCCACGTGTCGCTGACGCCGTCTTCGCTGGTCAGCCGATCGGCGATGTCGTACGTGTAGTTCGTCGTCGACGGCGCGCCCGCGCCGATCGTCGACGTCTTCGTCACGCGATTGCCGACGGCGTCGTAGACGAATGCGTTCGTGAACAGTGGATTGGACGAGAGGTCGTTCGCCTGTTCGTTCGTGAGACGGTAGAGCGCGTCGTAGGTGTACTGACGCGGGCCGCCGGGCACCTCGGCGACGCTCGTCCGGTTGCCCGCGGGGCCGAGCGAGTACGCGTACGCCGCGAGCACGTTGCCGATCGGCCCGGCGTGCGAGAGCGCAGTGAGCCGGCTGTCCCCATCGTAGTTGTAGGTCGTCGTCGCGCCGCTCGGCAGCAGCACGCTCGTCCGGCTGCCGGACGCATCGTACGTGTACGACGTGTCGCGCCCGGCCGGATCGGTCACGGTCGTGAGACGGCCGGCCGTGTCGTACGCGTACGCGATCGTGCCCGCCAGGCTCGTGATGCCGAGCTCGTCGCCGTTGGCGTCGTACGAGTACGTGATCGGCTGGCCGTCCGGATAGATCAATGACGTGATCCGATCGCGCGCGTCGTACGCGTACATCGTCGTGCCGCGCGCGTCGGTCGCGCTCGCGCGCCGTCCGGCCGGCGTGTACGTGAAGCCGACGATCGACGAATCGGCGTACGTCTTCTTCGTCAGCTGACCGCGGACGTCGCGCGTGTACTGCGTGTTGCGGCCGAGAGCGTCGGTGTGGCGCGTGAGCCGTCCGCCGGCGTCGTACGTGTACTGGTCGGTGGCGCCGTTCGGCAGCGTGCGCGACGTCATGCGACCGGCCGGATCGAACGTGAACGTCGACTGATGGCCGTTCGCATCGGTGACTCTGGTGCGGTTGCCGCCGCCGTCGTACGCGAACAGCGTGACTCCACCCAACGCGTCGGTCACTTTCACCAGACGGCCGTCCCCGTCGTAGACGTACGACGTCACTCGGCCACCCGCATCGGCTTCCGTGGTCTTGCGGCCGGCCGCGTCGTACGTGCTGTTCGAGCTCTCCCCGCCCGGCAATGTGGTCCGGACAGCCCTGTTGTCGGCGTCGTAGACGTACAGCGTCGTCCGCCCGTTGGGATCCGTTCGCGAGATCAGATTTCCGACGGCGTCGTACGCAGACGCCGTCGTGTGCCCGGCGGGATCGACCGCGGCCGTCTCTCGTCCGGCCGCATCGTAGGTCTTCGTGGTCGTGTTGCCGAGCCCGTCGGTGATCGCGACTCGACGGCTGGCCGCGTCGTACACGTACGCCATGGTCGCGCCGTCGGGGAACGTCGTCTGCGTCACCTTCTTGCGCGCGTCGTAGGCCAGGCGCGTGACGCGGCCCTGCTGATCGGTGGTCGTCAGGCGGTTGCCCTCCGCGTCGTAGGTGTACTGGATCGTCGTCGTGTCGGGCAGCGTCGTCTGGATGAGGCGGCCCGCGGAGTCGTAGGTGTGGCTCGTGGTGCTGCCGAGCGGATCGATTTCGGCGATCACCTGCCCGGCCGCGTCGTACTGCTTGCTCGTGACGCCGCCGGCTGGATCCGTGATCGAGATCAACCGATTGTCGGCGTCGTAGGCGAAGAGCGTGACGCCGCCGCGCGGATCGGTTTCGCTCGTCTTGTTGCCGTTGGCGTCATACGCGTCCGTCGTCGTCAGACCTGCCGGATCGGTCCGGCTGATCTGCCGCCCGAACGCGTCGTAGACGTAGTGGGTCACGCCACCGACGGGATCCGTCATCGACAACTCGTTGCCCGAAGCATCGTACGTGTGGCTCGTGACGCCGCCCGCTGGATCGGTCGTCGTGAGCAGGTTGCCGCGCGCGTCGTACGTGTTCGTGGTCACGTGGCCGTTGGCGTCCACCGTCGTCAGGAGCCGGCCGCTGGCGTTGTAGGTGTACGACGTCGTGTGGCCGAGCGCATCGGTCTCGGACGTCTTGTTGTTGCTGGCGTTGTACGTGTGGGTCGTCGTGTGGCCGAGCGGGTCGGTCATCGACAGCCGGTTCTGCCGCGCGTCGTACGTGTACGACGTCGTCGCGCCGAGCGGATCGGTGATCGACACGACGTTGCCCTGCGTGTCGTACTGATAGACCGTGACGAACCCGTTGCGATCTTCGACGACGTCCTGGCGCGTGTTGAGATCGTGCGTGTACTCGATGCGATGGCCTTCCGCGTCGACGTGCGCGATCAACCGGCCGGAGTCGTCGTACTCGTTGCGGACGGGCCGGCGTCCGAGCGGATCGCGGATCTCGAGCAGCCCGTGACTCAGGTTGTAGAGGTACCGCGTCGTATTGCCCAGCGCGTCGACGAAGCTCGACAGGTCGCCGTTCGCGTCGTAGGTGTAGTGCAGCACGCTGCCGTTCGGCTCGGTGATCTGCGTGACGCGCCCCTGGCCGTCGCGCGCGAAGAGGATGCTCGCCCCCGAGGAATGGACGATGCCGTTCGGCCCGAACGTCAGGGTGTTGCCGTTCGGATCGGTGACCTTCTGCACGCCGCCCGTCTTGCTGATGATGTACACGCGGCCCTCGATCGTCGTGTACTGGAACACCTGCGGATCGATGGGATCGAACGTGTTCGTGTCGAGCAGATCGCCGGGGCCGACGCCGCCGTCGAAGAAGGTGTCGGTCGCGTCCAGCGGCACCAGCGTGCCGAGCGTTCCCGGCCGCGCGGAGTACGAGATCGTGCCGAAATCAATCGGCGTGAGCAGCTGGCACTGCGGCTGCGGCACGAGATCGAATTCGCCGATCTTCCCGTCGGGCAGCGTGACGGTGACCTTGTGCTGGTCGGTGCCCTGGAGACAGTAGTTCGGGAAGAACCCGCCCGACACCGTCTGCTGCCACGCCGTGCCCTGGACACGGTTCGCGTTCACGCGCAGCGTCTGCACGTCGAGCGACCAGCCGATGCCGAAGTCGCCCTGCCGCTTGTTGCGGCTGTCGTAGGTGCGCGTGACCTGAATCGGCAGGCCGGCGACCGGCACGTTGACGTCGGTGAACTTCAGCGTGAAGGTGCCAATCTTCTCGTCGCGCGCCACCTGCACGCTGATCGTCGTCGACGAGGTGAGGTTACCGCGGTCGATCGCCGTGAGCCGGATGGTGTACTGGTCGTTCAGCAGGAGCGTCGGATCGAACGAGCCGAGCACGCCGTTGGCGACCGTGTTCGTGCCGGTCGCGAACGTCGTGAAGGTGCTCGAGCCCGCCGGCGCGTAGTCCAGGATGTACCGTGACAGGTTCGCGTCGCTCACCGATCCCGTGACGCTCACGAGTTGCGTGACCATCGCGCCGCTCACCGGCGCCGTGATCGCCACGATCGGCGGCGCGCCGTCGTTCACTCTCGCCTGAACTGTCAGCGTCGTGCTGCCGACGATGCCGTCCTTCGTCGCGCTGACCGAGGTCGGCCCAGGGCCGGCCGTCACCGCCACGCCGGCGGCGTTGATCGTCGCGACGGTGCCGTCGCTGCTGGCCCACGTCACCGCGCCCGCGAGGTCCTGACTCGTCCCATCCGAGAACACACCCGTCGCCTTGAAGGTCACGCTGTCGCCGGCGACCGCGATCGGATTGGCCGGCGTCACCACGATCGACGCGAGCGCCTGCGGCGCGATCGTGAGAGTGGTCGAGCCCGTGATCCCCCTCGCCGTGGCGCGGATGATCGTCGGACCCGCATCGAGGCCAGTCGCCAGACCACTCGCCGTGATCGAGGCGACCGGCGCGTTCGTGCTCTCCCAGATGGCCTCCGGGGTCAGATCCTCCGTGTGACTGTCGCTGAAGATTCCGGTGGCGGCGAACTGCAGCGTCGCGCCGCGCGGAATCGTCTGGTTCGCGGGCGTCACCGAGATCGACGTCAGCACCGGGACGCCGGGCCCGAGTGAGATCACGATGTCGACGGCCGAGCCGGTCGGGACCGACGAGCCCGCGGCCGGCGACTGACGAATCACCTCGCCCGCCGGTACCGTGTTGTTGTTCTCCGTCGTCACCACGCCGAGCACGAGCTGCGCCGCGATGAGCGCGGCTTGCGCGTCAGCCTGCGTTGTGCCGGTGACGTCCGGCACGATGACGTTGTGGACGACGGCGTTGGCGGTGACGGCGACCGTGTCCGGATCGCTGTCCACCAAACCATCGTTGACGATCAACTGGAAGACGTAGGTCCCCGCGATGTCCGGCGTGAACGTCGGCTGGACCGCGGCGGGATCGGACAACGCGGCCGTGCTTCCTGCCGGCGCCGCGGTGATCGACCAGCGGAACGTCAGCGGATCGAAGTCCGCGTCCGAGGATCCGCTGCCGTCGAGCGTCACGAGATCGCCGACCGACACGGTTCGATCGGGGCCCGCGTTGGCGACCGGCTTGCTGTTGGTCGTGCTGATCGTGACCGTGTCCGGCGCGCTGTCGACGGTGCCGTCGTTGACGATCAGCTGCGCGACGTACGCGCCCGGCCGATCGACGACGAACGTCGGCGAGGCCGACGACGGATTCGACAGCGTGGCCGCGCTGCCGGCCGGCCGCGACGTGAGCGCCCAGTGGAACGTCAGCGCGTCGCCGTCCGCGTCGTGCGACCGCGTGCCGTCGAGCGTCACCATCGCGCCGACGAGCACGGTCTGATCGGGACCGGCGTCCGCGACCGGCGGCGAGTTCATCGTGCTCACCGTCACCGAATCCGGCGCGCTGTCGAGCGCGCCGTCGTTGACGATGAGCTGCGCGACGTACGCGCCGGGCACATCGACCTGGAACGTCGGCATCACGGCCGAGGGATTCGAGAGCGCGGCGGCGCTGCCCGCCGGGCGCGACGTGAGCGCCCAGTGGTACGTCAACGGATCGCCGTCCACGTCGCTGGAGGCGCTGCCGTCGAGCGTCACGGTCGTGCCGACGAACACGGTTTGATCGGGGCCGGCGTTCGCCACCGGCGCCGAGTTCACCGTGCTGATGCTCACCGTATCCGGCGCGCTGTCGACGGTGCCGTCGTTGACCACGAGCTGCGCGACGTACGTTCCCGGCCGATCGACGACGAAGGTGGGCGAGACCGACGACGGATTCGACAGCGCAGCGGCGCTGCCGGCCGGCCGCGACGAGAACGACCAGTGGAACGTCAGCGGATCGCCGTCGGCATCGTGCGAGCGGCTGCCGTCGAGCGTCACCGTCGCGCCGACGACCGTGGTCTGATCCGGCCCGGCATCGGCGACCGGCGCCGAATTCAGCGTGCTGACGTTGACGGAGTCCGGCGCGCTGTCGACCGTGCCGTCGTTCACGATCAGCTGCACGACGTAGAGGCCCACGCGATCGACGACGAAGCTCGGGGAGACGGCCGTCGGATCCGACAGCACCGCGACGCTGCCGGCCGGCCGCGACGTGAACGACCAGTGGAACGTCAGCGGATCGCCGTCGACGTCGCTCGAATGGTGGCCGTCGAGCGTGACCGTCGCGCCGACTGATGTGGTTTGATCCGGCCCCGCGTCGGCGACCGGCGGCGAATTCTGCGTCGTCACGCTCACGCGATCGGGCGCGCTCGTCAGCGATCCGTCGCTCACGACCAGCTCGAACTCGTACGTGCCCGGTTTGTCCACGACGAACGTCGGCCGCACCGCGTGCGGGTCGGAGAGCGCCGCCAGACTGCCCGCGGGCGTGCCGACGATGCTCCACTGGTACGCGAGCGCGTCGCCGTCCGGATCGCTCGAGCGGCTGCCGTCGAGCGTGACCGTCTGCCCCACGCGCGCGGTTTGATCGGGGCCGGCGTTTGCCGTCGGCGGGTGGTTGACCGCGACGCCGCCGAGGATCTGCAGCGTGATGCCGCTGCCCGGCTGGCTGCGCAGCTCGACGCTCAGCGTGTTGCCCGCGGCGAGCCTCACCGTCTTCTCGATGACGCCGGCCTGCTGGCTGAATTCCTGCGGCGCCACGGTCACGACGCCGTTGAGCGTGATGACCGCGCTCGACACGCGCGCGTACTGGCCCGCCGCGCCGCCGTTGTCGATGCGCAGCGTGAACGTTCCGGCGCTCGCCATGAACGTGTCGGTGACCGTCACGGGCGCGCCGGTCTTGCGCACGTAGTCTTTCCCGAACACGGCCGCCGCGGCCGGAGGCGGCACGGCCATGTAGTCCAGATGTCGCGACGCGGCGACGTCGGCGGGAGGCGTGTGCGCGTCAGCGCGCGTGAGCTCGCCGAACAGCGACAGCTGCATCAGCAGGCTCAGCACGAGAAGCCGTGCGAGGTGACGACCCGTGGCGGTCTTGACGAACCACGGAATATGGCGCGTGCGGGAATGACTCACTGTCGCCTCCGCTATCTACAAGAAATGTGAAGGGACCAGGTGAGGAGCGGCGGGATCCTAGCACGCACCCGCGCGGCCGGCGGCGGGCCGTTCACGCAAATTTTGTGCGACGTCCGCCGGGAGCGGGCCTCTAAAGCGACACGAGCGGTTTCTCCCAGCCACGGGTTGAAGGCACAGACGACAAACAGCGCATAGAAGCTGCCATAGGGGACCTGTGCAAGCCGGAAGTACGCGTCGAGCAGCCCAGCGTGAACCCGATGAATCGACTTGCCGGATTGATCTCGTTGCGCGGAAACAGCGGCGGGCCGTTCTGCGTCGTCACGACGAGATCCACGCTGCCGTTGTTGTCGTAGTCGATCAGGCCCGGTGACGACATCATCGTCGCCGCGGTGAACGCGTAGTCCTTCCTGAGCGCCTCGTAGTACGCGTTGATCTGATCCCTGGTGCCGATGCGGCGGACACGTCCTCGAAGGTCTGGCCGGTGTTGTGGAGCAGCCGGCTGCAGCCCATTCCCGTGAGATACACGTCCGGCCTGCCGTCGTTGTCGTCATCGAAGAAGACCGCGGACGTCACGGCGGCGTGAGCGTCATTGTCGGCAATGCGCCAGGCGCCCCCTGCCTCGGTGAAGCCGGCGCCGGCCTGGTTCATATAAAGGTGGTTCTTCTCGCCGTTGCGCGCGGCCGGCAGCAGCAGATCCATCCAGCCGCGTCCAGCGGCTGTCGCGCAGCCTCGCGAGCCAGACCACGGCGCCGATGCTGTCACGCGGCCAGTGATAGACTTTCGCGGACATGAGATCTGCGCGCGTTCTGCTGTGCGCCGCCGGCTGTTTCATGCTCATGACGACTGCGCGCGCGCAGCCCGCGGCGGATCACCACATCATCTTCGACACGGACTTCGCGCTCCCGCCGCAGGACGACGGCCTCGCGCTCGCATTCGCCCTCAACTCGCCGGAGCTGGACATCGTCGGAATCACGACGGTCGCGGGCAACTACAACGTCGCGCGCGCGAACGCGGACGTCCTGCGCATGCTCGAGATCGCGAAGCGCGAGGACGTGAAGGTCTACGGCGGCGCGAAACGTCCGCTCGCGCACGAGAAGGACGCGTTCGCGGCGTCGCATTACGGAAAATGGTGGTCGGACGATCCGGCGCCGGCGCCGCCGGGCGGGTTCGCGAAGAAGACGCTGGAGCCGACGGCCGCCGCCGATTTCATGGTCCGGACGGTGATGGCGCGGCCGGGGCAGATCGAAATCCTCGCGATCGGCCCGCTGACCAACGTCGCGACCGCGATTCGTCGGCAGCCGGCGTTCGCGCAGTCGGTGAAGCGCATCATTATTATGGGCGGCGCGCTGGCGTCGCTTCCTGACGGCGGCGGCAACATCACGCCCAACGCCGAGTTCAACTTCTGGGTGGATCCCGAAGCCGCGCGCCTCGTGCTGCGGTCCGGCATTCCGATCGTCCTGTCGCCGCTGAACGTCTCGATGCGAACGTCGTTCGACGAGAACTCGTTCCAGGCGCTGGCGGCGTCCGGCACGCCGATCGTGAAGCTGATCGCCGCGCAGATGCGCCCGCGCTATGCGGGCAACCCGGACTTCCACCCGCACATGTACGACGAAGTCGCCGCGGCGAGTCTGGTCGATCCCACGCTCGTCAAGACGAAGCGGATGATCGTCGACGTGGACGTCACGCACGGGATCGACTACGGCGTGTCGGTCGGCGGCGCGGAGGCGTGGCCCGGCGCGGAAGGCGCGCGGACGGTTGACGTGCAGTACGACATCGACAACGCGCGGTTCATGCGCCTGTTCGTCGATCGCGTGAAACGATGAAGAAGCCGGCCGAGATCGTCGTCATCGGGAGCTGCAACGTCGATCTGACGACGTTCACCAGCCGCTTTCCGAATCCCGGCGAAACGATGTTCGGCAGCCGTTTCGACCTCGGGTTCGGCGGCAAGGGCGCGAACCAGGCGGTCGCGGCGAAGCGCTGCGGCGCCGACGTGGCGATGGTCGCGCGCGTCGGCAACGATCTGTTCGGCGAAGCGACGGTCAGGAATTTCGCGGCGCTCGGCATCGACGCGACGCACGTCCGTGTGCTGAGGGACGTGTCGAGCGGCGTCGCGCCGATCTTCGTCGACGCCAACGGCGAGAACCGGATCATCGTCGTCAAGGGCGCCAACGATCGGCTGATGCCGCGCGACATCGACGATGCGGCGCCGCTGCTCGAGACGGCCGACTGCGTCGTGTTGCAGTTCGAGGTGCCGCTCGAGACGGTGGCGTACACGGTCCGCGTCGCGCACGCGCGCGGCGTCCGCGTCATCGTCAACCCGGCGCCGGCCGCGCCGATGGACCTCGATCTGCTGAGCGGCGTGGACTACTTCATTCCCAACGAGACCGAGGCGGAGGCGCTCACCGGGATGCCGGTGCGCACCGACCGCGAAGCGGAGCAGTGCGCGCGGTCGCTGATCGAGCGCGGCATCGATCGCGTGATCATCACGCTCGGCCAGCGCGGCGCGATGATCGCGTCGGAGGACGAGGGCGCGGTGCTCGTGCCGGCGTTCAAGGTCGAAGCGAAGGACACGACGGGCGCGGGCGACGCGTTCATCGGCAGCTTCGCGACGTTTCTCGTCGAGGGATGCGAGGAGCGCGAAGCCGTCCGCCGCGCGAACCTCTACGCCGGGCTGTCGACCACGGCGGTCGGGACGCAGAAGTCGTTCTGGAACCGCGCTGACTTCGAACGCGAGTGGACGAAGCGCGCCTAGGGCTTGCTGCCCACGTCCATCGTCGACGTGAAGCCGTTGGTGCCGGAGTGGCTGAACGGATGATCCGCGGCGGTGTGCGTGTGCGTGACTGACCTGTACTGCGTGTAGTCCTGATAGGCCGGGTTCGGCAGGTTGAGGATCTTCACCGACTTGCCGTCGAATCCCCGCATCACTTCCATGTCGACAGACGACTCGGGGCCGGAGAAGCGGACGCGCTGCTCGGTGAGGTCCATCGTGATCGGCGCCTTCGTGAACGACAGCATCCCGCGATGGAAGCCCGCGAACGCGATCGGCAGCAGCGCCTCGACCGCCTTCATCTGCTGATCGCTCACCTTGTCCGTCACGTAGATCTTCGACCAGCTGCCCATCGTGAACGTGACGAGAAACGACACGCCGCTCACGTCCGTGTGCTCGTAGTGCCCGGACTTGATGGCAATCAGACGGTTGCCCTCGCACGGATTGACGTTCGGCTTGCCGCCGAAATTGCACGGGCACGAGATCGTGCAGCTGCAGCTCTCGGCGACCGTCGCCGTGATGTGCCAGTTGGGATCGGCCGCGCGCGACGGCACGCTCAGCGCGACCAGACCGATGGCGATGCCGGCAAGAAGCGTGCGCATCACTGAGTCCTCCTGAAGACGCGCACAAGAATGCCTCGTCGCGCCGCAAAACGCAATGCGCGCGCCGGAGGACGAGTCAGTGCACGTACGCTTCGACCGATCGCTTCAGGTCGATGAGATCGTGCGTGAGCACGTCCCGCACTTTGTTCGCGATGGCCCAGCTGATCGGCGTCAGCAGTCCAGGCGGGAGCCCCGACGTTTCGAGCGTGAACGACAGGGTCACCCTGGTGCCGCCTCCTGACGGCTCGAACGTGAAGACGGTTTCGACGCCCACGCCGCCTTTGTGGTGCGTAATCGTGTAGGTCCGATTCCTCTCGAATGCGGTGACTTCCATCTCGGCGCTGTCGAGGCGTCCGAGCACTTCACGCGTTTCGCGCCAGCGGGTGCCGAGCTCGAACCGGCCCGGCGTCAGCATCTCGATCTTCTTGATGCCGCCGACGTGCGCCGACGCGTGCTCGATGTCCGTGAAGAGTCCGAAGACGTGCTCGACCGGTGCCGTGATGTGGCTGGACACGGTGACGGTCGTCATAAATCCTCCGGTCGCGGTCCGTTCAGACCGCGCCACTCATGTGAAAGAGCAAAGGGAGTACCGCGGGAAAGGTCATCAGGGGCGCCAGATCGTGATTTCACGTGCGAAAAGCCGGTGCTTTTGGCGCCGGTAACCCGTCAGCCGGCAACGCTTTCGGCTACGATCGACGCCGATGATCGGCATCGGTGTCTCGAAGTGGGAGCTCGACACGCCCGCGCTGTGCGTGGATCTCGACAAGCTGGATCAGAACCTCACGACGATGAAGGCGAAGCTCGCGTCGACGGGGGTGGCGACGCGGCCGCACGCGAAGACGCACAAGTGCCCGGCGATCGCCAAGCTGCAGCTCGCGTCGGGCTCGATCGGGATCTGCGCCGCGAAGGTCAGCGAAGCCGAAGCGCTCTTCGCGGGCGGCGTCGACAAGATCCTGATGACCACCAGCAACGTGACGGCGAACAAGATTCGCCGCGCGATGAAGATCCGCGAAGCGAACACGAGCTTCATCCAGGCGGTCGACTACGCGCCGAACGCGCGCGATCTCAACGACGCGGCCAAAGAGGCGGGGATCGCCGCCGACGTCGTGATCGACGTTGCCGTCGGCACGCGCAGCGGCGTGCCCGCCGGACGGCAGGCGCTCGAGCTTGCGCAGCTCGTCGACCAACTGCCGAACCTGACACTGCGCGGGATGATCAGCTACGACGGCGGCGCGCAGCACATCAAGGGATTCAAGACGCGGCTCGAGCGGTCGCTGAAGAATTACGAACCGTCGGTGCAGACCTTCGAGATGATGAAGAAGGCCGGGCTGAACACCGAGATCTTCAGCGGCGGCGGCACCGGCACTACAACATCATGACGAAGGTGCCCGGCTTCACCGATCTCCAGGTCGGCAGCTACGTCTTCATGGACGCGCAGTATCTGGAAATCGGCGGCGAGAGCAACGACGAGCTGTACACGGATTTCGTGCCGTCGCTGACGGTGATGACGACGGTGCTGAACACGTACTTCCCGGGCCGCCTGACGACCGACGCGGGCGCGAAGGCGCTGACGTTGAACAAGCCGGACGCGATCGTGATTGGCGAGAAGGGCTTCTCGTACAACGCCGGCTCGGACGAGTTCGGCGCCATCAGATACGAGACGGCCAACAAGACCTACAAAGTGGGCGACAAGCTCGAGCTCA
Organism: Terriglobia bacterium; assembly: GCA_020073005.1. Classification (GTDB taxonomy): domain Bacteria; phylum Acidobacteriota; class Vicinamibacteria; order Vicinamibacterales; family CAVVIG01; genus SRVP-36. Next base: position 65,815 of record JAIQFX010000047.1, read on the forward strand.
TCGTCCCGCACTGCGACCCGGCCGTGAACGAGTACGACCAGATCTACGGCACGCGAAAAGACACGGTCGAGGTGGTGTGGCCTATCTCCGCCCGGGGCCACTCGCAGTAACTGACTTGACCTTCTCGCCTGCATCGCCTTAACTGAAGAGCCCTATGTTTCTGCGCGCAGGCGTTTTTCTCATCACGCTCTCCGGCCTCGTCTTCGAAATCGGTCTCACGCGGATCTATTCCGCCACCATCTGGTACCACTTCGCGTTCGTCGTCATTTCGATGGCGCTGCTCGGGTGGGGACTCGGCGGACTGGCGGTCCATCTCCTGAAACGCACGTGGCCGCTGACGATGGAGAAGGCCGCGGCGTTCGCGCTGCTCTACGCCGTCGCGATCCCCGCCTGCCTGTGGATCCTCGTGCGGTATCCGTTTCAGATCGATCGGCTGCCGCTGTACTTCCTCGCGCCGCTCGTGCCGTTCTTCCTCGGCGGCATGGCGCTGTCGATCGTCTTCGACCTGCATCGCGCGATCGCGGGCTCGCTGTACTTCGCCGATCTGCTGGGCGCGTCGCTCGGCGCGGTATCGGTGACGGTGCTGCTGCAGACGATGGGCGGTGAGGCGTCGCTGCTCGTCGCCGCGGTGGCGCCGATGGCGGCGGCGGCGTGTCTGTCTCAACGGCTCCGCCTGATCGCGGCCGGCGGCGCCGTCGTGATGGCCGCGGCCGCGGTGACGAACGGGTCCACGGGTCTGTTCCACGTGATCCCCGGGACGATCAAAGCGATGCGCCGGCAGATGGAAGAGCGGCCCGGATCGCGCATCGCGCAGACTGGATGGAACGCGTACTCGCGCATCGACGCGGTCGAAGGCATCGGCCCGCCGTTTCTCGCGCGCCTCTACATCGATTCCGACGCGTGGACGAGCATCCTGCCGTGGAACGGCCGGCTCGACGAACTGCACGAACTGCGCGATTCGTACCGCGCGCTGCCGTTCCGGCTGACGCCGCACGGCGAGACGCTCGTCATCGGCCCCGGCGGCGGCAGCGACGTGCTCGCGGCGCTCGCGTCCGGCAGCCGCAAGGTGACCGCCGTCGAGCTGAATCCGCTGATGATTCAGTTCGTCCGCCACTACGGCGAACAGGCGGGCGACATCTATAACCGGCCCGAAGTCGAGATCGTCTACAGCGAAGGCCGCAATTTCATCAGCCGGACCGATCGCAAGTTCGACACGATCTTTCTCGGTTTCGTCGATTCGTGGGCGTCGGTCGCGTCGGGCGGCCTTTCGCTGTCGGAGAACTATCTCTACACGACGCAGGCGTTCCGCGCGTACTACGACCACCTGTCCGACGACGGCGTCCTCGTGATTCTTCGCTGGGACATGGACATCCCGCGCCTCATTTCGAATTCGGTCGCGCTGCTCGGCGTCGACGAAGCGGCGAAGCGCGCGGTGGTGCTGAAGGAGAAGCGCGGCTCGCCGACGGATCCGTCGCAGATGCTGTTCATGCTGCGCAAGCGTCCGTTCACGCCGGCGGAAACGGCGATGATGCTGAACGACTGGACGATGGCGAATCCGTTCATCGTGCCGGGACGGCGGGCGCCGCCGCCGTACGACGATCTGCTCGGCGGGAAGAAGTCGATGGCGGCGTACGAGGCCGAGTCGCCGAAGCTCGTCGGCCCGGTGTTCGACGACAGCCCGTTCTACTTCGCGGTCGAGCGGCCGTGGGGCATGCCGCAGCAGATCGCGCAGCGCCTGTTCACGTGGCTGCTGGCGCCCAGCCTCGCGCTGCTCGCCGTCTTCTCCGCGTTCGGCAAGCCGAAAGGCGAGCGCGTGGCGCCGTACGCGTCATCGATCGTGTACTTCGCGTCGCTCGGCTTCGGCTTCATCGCCATCGAGCTGGCGCTGCTGCAGGACCTGACGCTGCTGCTCGGCCATCCGATCTTCACGCTGTCGGTGCTGCTGTTCACGCTGCTGGCGGCCGGCGGCGTCGGCAGCTCCGTGAGCGGACGCGTGGCGCCGCGCACGGCGTGCCTGATCGTCGCCGTCCTCGGCGCGATCGAAGCGGTTGCGCTGCCGCGGCTGGTGCCGCTGCTGCTGCCGCTCCCGCTGGCGGCGCGTGTCGCGATCGCGATCGCCGTGATCGCGCCGCTCGGGCTCGTGATGGGGATGCCGTTTCCGCGCGGCCTGCAGAGCACGGGCCGCGGCGCGCTGCCCGCGCCGCCGTTCTTCTGGGGCTTGAACGGAATCATGTCCGTCGTCGGATCGGTGACAACGGTGTTCGTCGCGCTGACGCTCGGCTTCCAGGCGGCGATGCTCGTCGGCTGCGCGTGCTACGTGATGGCGGCGCTGGTATCGCGGACCGCGCTGCCGCTCGCCTGAAAGGCTCGCGCCACAACCGCAGCCCGGAAGGGCTGCGCTACGCTCATGAAGATCGCGATTCTGCATCCGTCCTACGACCAGTCGAACGCGCCGTTCAAGGATTTCGATCCAGCGTGCGTGCCCGACTTCTACCTTCCCGGCCACGACTACACGAACTTTCAGATCCACAAGACGACCGCCGTGCGCCAGGTCGCCGAGATCGCGCGCATGAAGTTCGACGTCGTCATCAACCTCTGCGACGGCGCGTGGGAAGAGGATCGCCCGGGCATCGAAGTCGTGCAGGCGCTCGAGCGGCTCGGCGTCGCGTTTACCGGCGCGGGTTCGGCGTTCTACGACCCGTCGCGCGAAGCGATGAAGATGGCGTGTCATTCCGCCGGCGTGAAGTTTCCGGCGTACGTCGTCGCGACGACCGACGACGAAGCCGCGTCGGCCTTCGACCGGCTGCGCGCGCCGCTGATCGTCAAGCATCCGCACGGCTACTCGAGCGTCGGGCTGACGCGCGCGTCACGCGTCACGACCGTGGAGGATCTGCGACGCGAGGCCGCGCGGACGATCGACTCGTACGGCGCCGCGTTGATCGAGGAGTTCATCGAGGGCCGCGAGTTCACGGCGCTCGTCACCGAGCCGCGCGACGACAGCGAAGAAGCGTGGGCCTTGCAACCGGTCGAGTTCGGCTTTCCGCCCGGCGAATCCTTCAAGCACTTCGATCTCAAGTGGAAGTCGTTCGAGGAATTGGAGACCCGACGGATCGTGGACGATGGTCCGCTGGCGATCCGTCTGCAGCAGGCCGCCATCCTGACGTTCGTCGCGCTCGGCGGATCCGGATACGGCCGCTGCGATCTCCGCATGGACGCCGCGGGCGACATTTTCGTGCTGGAAATCAATCCCAATTGCGGCGTGTTCTATCCGGAAGGGCAGCACGGCAGCGCCGATCTCTGTCTCGCGAACGATCCGGCGGGCCATCGCGGATTTCTGGAACACCTGCTCGCGTGCGCGATCCGGCGGCGCGATCGCGCGCGCAAGCCGTGGGCGCTCCAGTTCATTCGCGACCGCGGGTTCGGCTTGTTCGCGACGCGCGCCCTGCGCGCCGGCGATCTCGTCGAGCAGTACGAAGGCCGGCCGCACGTGCTCGTGTCGCGCCGCCACGTCGAGCGCCACTGGCACGGGCTGCGGCGGCAGTGGTTCGAGTCCTACGCCTGGCCGATCACGACCGGCCTCCATATCGCCTGGAGCGACGACGCGGACGACTGGCGGCCCATCAATCACTCGTGCGATCCGAACACGTGGCTCGAAGGCCTCGATCTCGTCGCGCGCTGCGACATCGCCGCCGGCGAAGAACTGACGATCGAGTACGCGACGTTCTGCGGCCCGGCGATGGCGCCGTTCGAATGCCGGTGCGGCGCGCCCGACTGCCGCCGCGTGATTCTGGGCAGCGATCATCTGCTGCCCGGCATTCGCGTGCAGTACGGCGACCACGTGTCCGAGTTCGTGCGCACGGCGTGGCACCAGACGTCGCCGGACTGGCGTCCGGCCTGCGAGATCTTTCTGAACGATCTGGGCCTCGGCGTCATGGCCCGGCGCGCGTGGCGCGCGTCGGAGATCGTCAGCCCGCTGCAGTGGACGCGGCGCCAGTCGAGCCCGGGACGCTGGACCCTGCAGCTCGGCGAGCACGAGCACGCCGAGCCGCGGCCCTTCGAGCTGCGCTACGTCAACCATTCGTGCGCGCCCAACGTGCACTTCGACGTCGACGAAGGCGTCGTCCGCGCGCTGCGCGACATCGCGCCCGGCGACGAGCTGCGCGCGTTCTACCCGGCGACGGAGTGGAGCGTCACCGAGCGGTTCATCTGCCGCTGCAACGGCGCGCAGTGCCTCGGCGTCATCGGCGGCGCGGCGCATCTGCCGCCGGACACGCTCGCGCGCTACCCGCTCTCGGGTTTCATCCGCCAGAAGCTGAAATGAGTTCTAATCCTCGTGTGCGCGCGCCTGACCTGCTCTGCGTCGGCGAGAGCTTCGACGATCTGATCTTTCTGGATCTCGATCGCCTGCCGCGCGCCGGTGAAGAGATCAGGACCCAACGATTCGTCGCGACCATCGGCGGCGGCGCGGTGATCACCGCCGTGACGGCCGCGCGTCTCGGCCTCCGCACGCGCGTGGTCAGCGCGCTGAGCGCGACCGCCGCCGCCCGCCTGCGCGCCGAAGGCGTGTCGTGCGTCAATCTCCGGAGGCCGGGCGAAGCCGCGGCGATCTCCGCGTCGCTCTCGACGCAGCGCGATCGCAGCTTCGTGACGTTCACCGGTGTCAACGATCGACTCGACGATCGCCTGTTCGCGCTGCGCCGCAGACTGCGCGCGCGGCACGTGCACTTTGCCTTTTCGCCGCGCGACTGCGGGCGCTGGGCCGGTGTCGTCCAGCATTTGCGCGAGCGGGGCATGGTCGCGTCGTGGGATTTCGGATGGGACGATCGCCTCGCGCGCGCGCCGGGATTCCGGGAGCTGCTGGCGTCGCTCGATTACGTGTTCGTCAACAAGCAGGAGGCGCTGCTGTACGCGCGGGCGCGCTCGCTCGCCTCGGCGGTCGCCCGATGGAGGCGATGGACGCCGCAGGCGGTCATCACGCTGGGCGCCGCGGGCAGTCGCTGGATCTCCGCCGATCGGGATCTGCTGGTGCCGGTACGGCCGCGCGCGACGGTCGACACCACCGGCGCCGGCGACGCGTTCAACGCCGGATTTCTCGCCGCGCTCGCCCGAGGCCTCTCGCCCCGCGCGTGCCTGCGCCTCGCGAACGAGACGGGCGCGGCTTCGACGCAACACGCGGGCGGCGTTCCATGACTTGTAGCGCGAGCCTTTCAGGCGAGCGTCGGCAATGAAACTGGCGATCATCGGCGGCGGCGGCGTCCGCGTGCCGCTGCTCGTCAATGGTCTGGTCCAATCCGATCTGCCCGTCGACCACATCGCGCTCTACGACACCGACCGCGAGCGGCTCGCGGCGATCGCGCCGCTCGCGAGCCGCTTCGCCGGCCGCGCACGGCTGCGCGTCGAGTCCAGCGTTGAAGCGGCGGTCGAGAGCGCGGACTTCGTCTTCACGAGCATCCGCGCCGGTGGCATCGAGCGCCGCGCGCGCGACGAGCAGATCTCGCTGGCGCACGGCGTCGTCGGCCAAGAAACCGTCGGGCCCGCAGGCTTTGCCATGGCGATGCGGACGGTGCCGCCGGTCATTGAATACGCGCGCGTGATCGCGCACCGCGCGCCGGCAGCCTGGATCATCAACTTCACCAACCCCGTCGGCATCGTGACGCAGGCGGTCATCGATTCGACCGACGCGCGCATCGTCGGCATCTGCGACACGCCGACGGAGTTGTTCGAAGAGATCGCGCACGCGCTCGGCGTTCCGTCGGCGGAGTGCCGCTTCGACTACTTCGGGCTGAATCATCTCGGCTGGGTGCGCGAGGTCTATCACGAGAGCCAGCCGCTGCTCGATCGCTTGTGGAGCGAGCCGGAGACGCTGACGCGTCTCCATCGCGCGCCGCTGTTCGACGCGGCGTGGCTGCAGTCGCTGCGGCTGCTGCCGACCGAGTACGTCTACTACTACACGCGGTCGGCGGACGCGGTTGCGAATCTCAGACGGGCAGGACAGAGCCGCGGCGCGGTGATCGAGCAGCTCAACCGTCAGCTCTTCGCCGATCTCAAGAACGGCTCGGACGATCCGGTTCGCGTCTACGAGCGGTACCTCGCCGCGCGTGATGCCGGCTACATGCAGATCGAGTCCGGCGCGGACGCGCCATTGAAACGATCGCCGTGGGCCGAGTTGACTGGCTACGACAAGATCGCGCTGCAGACCGTCCGCGCGATTCACTTCAACACCGGCGCGACGATCCCGCTGAACGTCGTCAACCGCGGCACGATCGCCGGCCTGCAAGACGATGACGTCGTCGAGGTGCCGTGCGTGGTGGGATCGCATGGCGCGCGCGCGGCGATGTCGGTCGGGCCGATGCCGGACGCCGTGGCCGATCTCGTCGTCCAGGTGAAGGACTACGAGCGTCGCACGGTCAAAGCGGCGATGACCGGCGATCGCGCGCTTGCCGTCGACGCGCTCGCGCGCAATCCGCTCGTGCCGTCGCGCGAGCTCGCGAACACGCTGGTCGACGCGCTGCTTCCCGCATGAGCCATCGCCCGCATCTCGATCGCGGCATGGGTCTGCTGGCGGCCACCGCGACCAACGTCATCGCGATGGTCGGTGTCGGCCCGTTCCTCGTGATTCCGCTGATGCTCACGACGATGAACGGGCCGCACATTATCTATGCGTGGATTGTGGGCGCCGTGCTGGCGATCTGCGACGGTCTCGTCTACGCGCAGCTCGGCGCGGCGCTGCCAGGCAGCGGCGGACCTTATTTATATATGCGCGAGGCGTATCAGCCGTTCGGCCTCGGCCGGCTGATGGCGTTCGTCTACATCTGCCAGATCATTCTGGTCGCGCCGCTCTCGGTCGCCGGCGGCGCGGTCGGCTTCTCGGATTACCTGCAGTTCTACTGGACGACGATGACGCCGCTCGAGCACAAGGGGATCGCGGCGGCGGTGTGCATCGGGATGACGCTGCTGCTGTATCGCGACATCGCGTCGGTCGGCCGGCTGGCGGTCGTGATGATGGTGGTCGTGCTCGTGACGGCCGGGTGGGTGATCGCGGCCGGTCTCGGCGGATCATCGGTGCGGCTCGCCTTCACGTTTCCGCCCGAGGCGTTTCGCTTCGATCGCGATCTGCTCGTGAAGATCGGCGCGACGTCCGTGCTGGCGATGTACAGCTACGGCGGCTACAACCAGGTCTGTTCGATTGGCGAAGAGATCAAGACACCGGAGCGGACCGTTCCGCGATCGATTCTGTTGTCGATTCTCGCTGTGGCGCTGATCTACATCGTGATGAGCAGCGCGATCGTCGGGCTCGTGCCGTGGCGCGAAGCGGCCGGCACGCACACCATCGCGTCGATCTTCATCGAGCGGACGTTCACGGATCCCGCGACGGGGCATGTCGCGGCGATTGCGATGACGGCGCTGATTCTCTTCGTCGCCGCGGCGTCGCTGTACTCGCTGATTCTCGGGTACTCGCGCGTGCCGTTCGCCGCCGCGCGTGACGGCGACTTCTTCAAGCTGTTCGCTCGCGTTCACCCGACGAAACACTTTCCGCACGTCGCGCTGCTGACGATCGGCGCCGTGTCGCTGCCGTTCTGTTTGTTCTCGCTCGGCCAGCTCGTGAACTGGCTGATGCAGGTGCAGATCCTGACGATCTTCGTCTGGCAGTGCGCGGGCGTGCTGCTGCTGCACCGGTTCCGGCGGGACCTGTATCAGCCCTTCACGATGTGGCTCTACCCGTTGCCCGCGCTCGTCGCGCTCGTGATGTGGGTCTACGTGTACGCGACGGGTCCGACGGCGGGCATCACGTTCTCGATCGGGTTCTTCTTGACTTCACTGCTTCTCTATTTCATGTTCGCGCGCGGAGGCCGATAGGCGTCGACCGTCCTATACTTCATGCCGATCGCTGAGGAGCGCCACTATGGATGAAATCGATCAGCTACGTCAGGCGTCGGCGTTGCTCCTGGAGAAAGCCCGGGACGCGGGGGTGTCTGATCTAGCAGTTGCGATTCAGCGGGCCGCGGAGGTGCAGAAACTCTCGGCCGATCTCGAACGATCCCGCGTGGAGATGCGGAAGCTGGAGCTCGAACAGCAGAAACTCGAGGTGGACAATGCGGCGGTCGCAAAACGGGAGAAATCCGAGCGCACCAAGGATTACGTCGCAATCATGACGCCGGTGGTGACGATTGTTGCGCTGACTGCCACGCTGTCGTTCCAAGCGTTCCAGTTCGTGGAATCCGAGAAAGCCAAACGAGACGCCTCGGAGGCGGCGCAGTGGGCGGACGCGGTCAAGACGATCTCGGAGTCCAGCAAGTTGTCGCCAGGTGTGATCGCGTTGAATCCGTTCTTGAAGTCCGCGAAGTACGGCGACGAAGCGCGCGCCACCGCCGTGCAGCTGCTGGCCAACACGTCGGACACCATCTTCTTCAACGACCTCTATGGCGCTGCTTTCGTGCCAATCGACTGGAGGAACCTCAGTCAGGTCGTGCGACTCGATCAAGCCTTGAATGCGCGAGGCGGTCCCATCTGGACGAAGAGCTGGGATGCGCAGAAACAGGTGAACGACGTCAGCCGCCTGGACGAGACTGAGCGGGCGCTGCTCGATCATCTAGACGACGTCCTGCCGAAGCTCTCGTCCCAGGTGGCCTCTCTGCTCAAGGGGCCCAGACCCGCCAACGCCGCGGCGCCAGATCTGTCCGCAACCTACTTCAAGTTCAGCGACTGGGAGGGCGTTGACCTGAGGGGCGCCAATATCGAGAGTGCGCGCTGGGCGTTTGTGAACATGAAAGGCGCCAACCTCGACCGGATCACAAACTTCGAAGGCGTCGATTTCTTTCACGTCGCCTGGTGGGAGGTAGCACGCCTGAGCGCTCCGCTGCTCGCGCACCTCGAGCAAAAACTTCCTTGCGAACCCGGCGCCGAATACGGACGCGACCATGCGAAGTTCACGCCCGGGGACTGCGCCAGGGCGCTCGAACGACTGAAGCAGCAAGCGAAATAGGCAGCGTTTCCGCGATCATCGACCCGGTGCGCGCCCGAGCGCCAGAACGTTCTCGAGCAACCGGTACGCGCCGGGGACGCCGTACGGCAGTTGCCGGTGGAACGCGTACGCGAAGTACGTGTAGCGCCCCTTGCCGTAGCGCGCGGACAGCCAGCCGCCTTTCTGCGGCGCCTGCCCTTTGT
>JAIQFX010000048.1 GCA_020073005.1 Terriglobia bacterium
CCGGCCGACATCGTCAAGGAAGCGACCGGTCCGAACGGCGCGAGCGTGACGTTCGCCGTGTCGGCGAGCGACGGAGTCACGCAAGGACTGACTCCGGCCTGCGCGGCCTCGAGCGGACAGCTGTTCCCGATCGGGACGACGACGATTAACTGTCCGGTGACGGACGCGGCGGGGAACACGGGATCGGCGAGCTTCAAGATCACCGTGCGCGACACGACGGCGCCCGCGGTCACGGTGTCGCCGAATCAAGTGCTCGAAGCCACCGGACCGAACGGTGCGGCGGCGATGTTCAGCGCGTCGGCGTCGGACATCGTCGGCGTGACGAGCGGGCCCTCGTGCTCGTCGGCGAGCGGCGCGACGTTCGCAATCGGCACCACGACCGTGAACTGCTCGGCGTCGGATGCGGCGGGCAACACGGGGTCGGCCTCCCTCACGATCACGGTCCGCGACACGACGGCGCCGGTCGTCACCGCGCCGGCGAACCAGGTGCTCGAAGCGACCGGACCGGGCGGTGCGGCGGCGATGTTCCAGCCGTCGGCAAGCGACATCGTCGGCGTCACGTCGACGACCTGTTCGCCCGCCAGCGGTTCGTTGTTCGCGATCGGCACGAAGAGCGTGACATGCTCCGCGTCCGATGCGGCGGGCAACCAGGCGTCGGCCAGCTTCACGGTGACCGTGCGCGACACGACGGCGCCCGTGGTGACGGTGCCCGGCGATCTCACGCGCGATGCGGCCACCAGCGCGGGCGTCGCCGTGACGTTCGCGGCGTCCTCGACCGACGCCGTGAGCGGCGCGCCACTGGCGTCGTGCCTGCCGGCTTCCGGCAGCCTGTTCCCGATCGGTCAGACCGTCGTCACGTGCAAGGCCACCGACGCCGCGGGCAACACGGGCGCGGCGGCCTTCACCGTCAAGGTCGTCGATCCGGTGACGCCGGGCGAGATGCGCGGCGACGGATTCGTGCGCAATGGCGGCACGAAGTACGACTTCGACTTCCTCGTGCGCGAGCGAGGGACCGGCGCCGATCGCGGGTTCTTCGAAGTCCGGGTGCACGACGACGAACGGAATTCGAAGGACGACAAGACGAAGCCGCGCGACGATCGCTTCGTGGCGAACACCATCACGTTCGCGGTGTTCAGCGACGATCCGACCATCCGTCCAGGCCATCCGAGGAAGCCGCAGATCGACACGGTGACCTTCAGCGGACCGGGCGACTGGGACGGCAAGCACGGCTACCGCTTTGAGGTGTTCGCGCAGGACGCCGGCGAGCCGGGACGCCACCGTGAGTCGGTGCGCATCACGATCTGGGATCCGGCGGGGACCATCGTCGCGCACGTCGAAGGCGATCTCGACGGCGGCAACGTTCAGTCCGTCCGCATCCATCGCTGAGTGTTTCCTGGGCAGGGCCGGGTCCGAACGGACCCGGCGCTTCCTTCCGCGAATCTCTGTCGCCCGGCTTTCGGGCCGGGCGCCACGAGTCGTCTACAATGCGCGCATGTCTGCCCGATGATCGTGAGGGTCCACGATCGGGTAGAGAAACGACATGGCGAAGCAGGGCGAGATCGACTACCTGAAGAACATCGGCGACGCCGGCGTGCGCCATGCGATCAACAAACCGTTCTCCGATCCGGACTGCGATCGATTCCTGATCGAATTCGGATTGGTGCTGTCGCTCCTGCCGCCCCCGCCGGCGCGGCTGCTGGATCTCGGGTGCGGCACGGGCTGGACGAGCGTGCTCTTCGCCCGGCGCGGCTACGACGTCGTCGGCGTCGACATTTCCTCGGACATGATCGAGCACGCCGGCCGGAATCCCGACGCGCGCGGGCTGGCCAACCTGCGGTTCCAGGTGAGCGACTACGAGGACCTGCGCTTCGCGGAGGAGTTCGACTGCGCGGTGTTCTTCGACGCGCTGCACCACGCCGTCGACGAGAAGCTGGCCGTCGAGCGGACGTACGCCGCGCTCAAGCCCGGCGGCGCGTGCGTGGCGTCCGAGCCGGGCAAAGGGCACCAGGACGCCGAGTCCTCGCGTGAGGCGGTGAAGAAGTGGAACGTCACCGAGAAGGACATGCACCCCGACAAGATCATCGCGCTCGCGCGCGCGGCCGGGTTTCGCGAATTCAAGGTCTATCCCCATTTGTTCGACATGAGCCAGGTCGTCGCGCAAAGTTTCGACAGCAACGCGGTGCCCGCGTTCGATCCGGCGGAGAAGCCGTCGCTCAAGGCGCGCGTCAAGGAGCGCCTCGTGCCGCTCCCCAAAGAATCGCCCGCGCTTCGCCGGATGCGCTACAGCGAGACGATCAGCGCGCTGGTGTACATGCTCGCCAGCGTCGGCAACACCGGCGTCGTGCGGATGATCAAGTAGGACGATTCCGCCTGACGCCGCCATGCCGACGCCCGCGTTTGCCGTCGCTCCGCCAATCGAGCCGATGCTCGCGAAGCTCGCGGACGCGCTGCCCGAGGGACCGTTCCTGTACGAGCCGAAGTGGGACGGCTTTCGCGCGATCGTGTTTCGCGGCGGCCCCGACGTCTACATCCAGAGCCGCGATCTCAAGCCGCTCGATCGGTACTTTCCCGAATTGCATGACGCGCTGATCTCCGGCCTGCCGGACGGCTGCGTTCTCGACGGCGAGATCGTCATCGCCACGCCGAAGGGCCTCGACTTCGACGCGCTGCAGATGCGGCTCCATCCCGCCGCGTCGCGCGTCGAGAAGCTGGCGAAGGCGTCACCGGCGGCGTTCGTCGCGTTCGACGCGATCGCCGTCGACGGCCGGGACCTCCGCGGCGCACCGCAGACCGAGCGGCGCGCGCGTCTCGAGCACCTGCTCGCGGCGGCGAAGCCGCCGATTCACCTCACGCCGATGACGCGCGATCGCGCGCAGGCGTCCGAGTGGCTCGCGCGATTCGAGGGCGCGGGCCTCGACGGCGTGATCGCGAAGCCGGAGACCGGCACGTACCAGCCGGGCAAGCGCGCGATGATCAAGATCAAGCACGCGCGCACCGCCGACTGCGTCGTCGCCGGCTTTCGCTGGCACAAGGCAGGCAGGAACGCGCTCGTCGGCTCGCTGCTGCTCGGGCTCTACGACGATCAGGGACGGCTCCACCACGTCGGCGTGACGTCGTCGTTCACGATGACGATGCGGCGTCAGCTCGCCGAGGAGCTCGCGCCGCTTCGCGAGCACGCGCTCGACGATCATCCGTGGCGCGAGTGGGCCGAGGCAGGAGATGGAGAGACCGCACGGATGCCGGGCGGGCAGAGCCGCTGGAGCGCGGGCAAGGATCTGTCGTGGGAGCCGCTGCGGGTCGAGCGCGTCTGCGAAGTGAAGTACGACCACATGCAGGGCTCGCGCTTCCGGCACGCGGCCGTGTTCCGGCGATGGCGCGCGGACAAGCGTCCGGCCGATTGCCGCTACGACCAGCTCGAGGTCACGACTCCGTACGAGCTTTCGAGGGTCTTCGGGGCGTAGGGGGACGGGAGTCGGCTGGGATGCTGGCCGACTCCCGTCCCCCGCCCCAGTCGTCCGGATCCAATGCTTCCTGCGCGGGACGGAGATTCTGCGGCACGTGCTGAAGATTGACGCGGATGCGCGTCCACGTGCGGAAGCGGCCGCGCATCACGTCGACGAGGACGTCGGCGGCTTGCAGGTGGGCGCTCGCGTCCCGGTGACGCGCCTTCCAGCGTTCGAGTCCGGCGAGCGCGTCCGCCTTCTCCCGCGCGCGCGCGATCTCAATCAATGGATGCGCCGGCGTGCGCCGCCGCGACGGCGCGACGCGCGGGCCTTCGCCGGCCTGCTTCCGGTAGTGCGGCGGCCACGGCGCATCGCCGAGACCCTCGGCTTCCTGTCGTTTCGAGAGCTCGAGCAGCGCGTCCAGCGATCCCGAATGGTCGTCGATCGCCGCGTGGCGATCGCCAATCGCCGCGAACCGCGCGGGCATCGTCGCGAGCGTGAAGTCGCCGGGCTCGCACGCGTCGATCTCGTCCCAGGCGAGCGGCGCCGACACGCGCGCGTCGGCCGTCGGTCTGACCGAGTACGCGCTCGCGATCGTGCGATCCTTGGCGTTCTGGTTGTAGTCCAGAAACACCCCGTGCCGCTCTTCCTTCCACCACCTGCTCGTCGCGATTGCCGGCGCGCGCCGCTCGACGTCGCGCGCGAGCGCCAGCGCCGCGCGGCGAACTTCGTCGAACGTCCAGCGCCGCTCGATGCGGACGTAGATGTGCATGCCGCGCGAGCCTGACGTCTTCGGCCAGCCGGTGAGGCCGACGTCGGCGAGCGTCGCGCGCACGACGCGGGCGACCTCGCGGATCTGGGACCACTCGACGCCGGGCACCGGATCGAGATCGACGCGCAACTCGTCGGGATGATCGAGATCGTCTGCGCGCACCGGATGCGGATGCAGCTCGAGGCAGGCGAGGTTCGCCATCCACACGAGCGCGGCCGCGTCGCGCGGGACGACTTCTTCCGCCGTGCGGCCCGACGGAAACTGCAGCGCAACGACGTCGATCCACGGCGGCCGCGACTCGGGCGCGCGCTTCTGAAAGAAGAACTCGCCGCCGACGCCGTTCGGATAGCGGACGAGAACGTTCGGCCGCCCGCCCGCGCCGCGCAGCGCGCCGTCGGCGACCGCAAGGTAGTAGCGCGCGAGATCGAGTTTGGTGTGGCCCGTGCCGGGAACGAGCACCTTGCGAGGATTGGAGATCGCGACCTCGCGTCCCGCGACGGCGAGGAGCTCCTGCTCGACCCGGCTCGGCATCCGGCGACTATACCGAATCTGCTACGCGGACCTGCTGGTCATTCACCGGCCGCAGCCGGCGGTCGAGGATCCGCCCCCGACGAGCGACGATGTCCGGAACGGCGTCGACGTCGGTGGCGGACGTGTGGAAGTTGACGATGCACGCGCGCAGCGCGTAGCGGCCGCGGATCACCGCATTGGACACGAACAGTTCCCCGCCACGCTGCAAATCGTCCAGCAGCGCCTCGTTCAGCTGATTGAGGTACTGCTCGACGGCGTCGCTGCCGCGCTGGGACCGCAAGTCCGCCGGGACGTACCGGAACGTCGTGATGCTCAGCGCCTGCGTCATCAGCTGCAGTTCCGGATGCCGTTCAACCGCGCGAGCCATGGCCCGCGACAGCTCGATATCGTCGGCGATCATGCGACGGTATCCGGCCGCGCCGACCTGTCGGAGCGCCAGCCACACTTTCAGCGCGCGGAACCCCCGCGAATTCTGCACTCCGTAGTCCACGAAGTTCAGAACGCGATCGTCGAAGTGGTAGTACGCCGGGTGATACGCGAACGCGCGGCGCAGCGCCTGGCGGCTCCGCACGAGCGCGCAGCCCGCTTCGAGCGGCGCATACAGCCATTTGTGCGGATCGACCGCGACCGAGTCGGCCTCCGCCAGGCCGCGAAGCTCGGGCGGCGCGTCGGGGAGCGCGGCGGCGAAGCCTCCGTACGCGCCGTCGACGTGAAACCAGATCTTTTTCTCGCGGCAGACTTCCGCGATCTCGTACAGCGGATCGACGGCGCCGGTGCTCACCGATCCAGCCGTGCCGACGACGAGAAACGGCAAGCGGCCCGCGGCCACGTCCGCGTCGATCGCGCGGCGCAGCGCCGCGACGTCCATCTGCAGCGTGTCGCGCGTTTCGATCCAGCTGATGGCCTCGGTGCCCAGGCCGCAGAGGTCAGCGGCCTTCTGAATCCAGGTGTGCGCTTCGGCGGATGCGTACGCGACGAGCGGCCGGCCGGCTCGGCCGCTGACGCCTTTCGCGCGAATGTCCCACGGCGCGGCCGCCGCGCGCGCCGCGAGGAAGCAGACGATGTTCGCCATGTTGCCGCCGCTGACGAGCAACCCGCCGCAGTCCGCGGGAAAACCGATCAGCTCCGCAATCCATCGCACCGTCTGCGCTTCGATCTCCGTCGCGGCCGGCGACAGCGTCCACGACCCGACGTTCGGGTTCAGCGCGGACGCGAGGAAGTCGCCGAGGATGCCGATCGGGGCCGGTGGCGCGGTGATGTATCCGAAGAATCGCGGATGCGCGTTGAAGAGCGAGTGATCGAACAGCCGGCGCGCCGTGTCCGCCAGGAGCGCCGCCGGATCAGTGCCGTGCTCGGGCAGCGGCCCCGCGAGGTCGAGCGCGTCGCGAACGGCCGACGGAGAGTGATCGCGAGTGACCGGACGCGCCGGCACGGACGCGAGCAGTGACGCGAGTTGATCCACCAACTGATGGCCGAGGACCTTGAAGGTCTCCGCGTCCATCGCGAGCGGTGCGTGTCTCGAAGGAAGTGTCATGAGTCGATGCCCTCGAACAAATCCGATTCGCGCTGCCGTCCTGCGTTGACGAGGCTGAACACGCGATAGAACGAGAGCGATCCCCAGGGCGCCTCGCGCTGATCGGGACCGAGTCCTTGCAGCGCCGCGTACGCGCTCACCTGGGACTCGTGACACGAGACGGCGCGCCACACCGCCGGCCACCACTGTCGCGTGTCGATCACCGTCGTGACCGCCCAGTCCGGCCACGGCGTCGCCTGGCGTTCGACGCCGTCCACGGTGAAGACGAGTTTCCTGAAGGCGGCCTCGTATGCGGCCCACGCGCGCGCGTTCCAGGCGAGGTGATACAGCTTCGACACCACATGGGGCCGGCCGAGGTCGCGCCCTGCGTCGTAGGACGCGTCGGTGGCCGCGACGATCGCGGCAGTGGTCAGCTGAGAGATCGCGATGTGATCCGTGTGGCCGTACGCGCCGTCCGGCGCGAAGGTGAGGACGACGTGCGGCCGCGCGCGGCGGATCTGCTCGACGATCGCGGGCACGCCGTCGTTCACGGCGACTTGATCGATCTGCTGATCCCGGTAATCGAGGACGGCGACGTGACCGACGCCGAGCACGGCGGCTGCCGCGCGAAGCTCGCGCTCACGAATCGACGACAGCGCCGCGCGGCCCGGATGCTCCGCGCTGCCGGCGAGGTGACCGAAGTAGCGGCCGCGTTCGCCGCGTGTCGCCGTCACGAGAAACGTCCCGGCGCCCTCGCTCGCGTACCGGGCCAGCACGCCGCCGAAGCCCATGGACTCATCGTCGGGATGAGCCGCCACCACCATCAATCGCCGCGCCGCGGTCACGCGCCCAGCCTCCCTGGCGAACGCCGAGGTCCGCCATATCCAGAGGCGACACTGTAGCGCGATCGATGCGAGTCTCGCGTCCCTCCGTCAGGCCATTCTCGCGGGCCGCGCCGAAATGGCCTTAACGGGCCACCCGCCTAGCGCTTCGCGGCGATGAACGCGAACGCGTTGATGCTGCCGCTGGGATTCCGCCAGTAGAACTGGATGCTCCGCTGCGCCCAGAAGGCGCGCCCGTTGTTCCAGGCGGCCAGCGGGCCCGTGAAGATGATGTGCGCGCCGTTGACGCGCACGTCGCCGCGCCCGCCGCTCGGCGACGAGTACGTCCCGTCGGCCAGGATGTCGATTCTCGACGTGCCCTGCGAGAACCACGATCCGACGATCTCCGCCGGAACGCAGCCGCTTCGGAACAGCGCGGCGTTCTCGGTCGCGCTGCTCATCGGGAACGGCCCGCCCTTCTTCTCGGTCTCCTCCAGGCGGCAGCCGGCCGTCGTGGGTGACGTCGGCCGCGGCGTCGTCGTCGGCGGAGTTGTCGGCGGAGTCGGCTGGCGCGACGCCGGCCCGCTGGCGACGTTGATTCTGATCTCGCGCACGGCGCCGCGTGTGTACTGGAAGCTGAGCTCGTACCGCCCGGCGATCGCGTGGTCGCCGTTGCCGAAGACGCGCTCGACCTCGGAGCGATCGCTGCCGATCGTGATGCCGCTGGCGAGGCGCACGCCGGACCCCTTGATGACGCAGTGCCACAGCTCGGTGCCGGCCGAGTTGTACACGAGGCTGAAGTCGCGATAGTTGATGCCGCCGCCCGACGATCGGAAGTCGGAGACCGGAGCGCCGAACCGCGCCCGCACCTGCTCGGCGCTCATGCTGAGCGACAGGCCGTTGGAGAGGGGCTCGACGACGTTGTCGCCTTGCGCGGCGGTCACCGCCGTGAGGAGGACGACAAACACGAGGCGGACGAAGAAACGGCGATGCGTGATGGGCATGCGCCGGCGGCTACAAGCGCCGTACCGGGCCGGCCTTGGGCAGGAATTCGCCCCAATTCCTGACGTTCGCTTTAGCCGGCCGCGTCGGTGGCGGTCACTGCCGGTTTTCCGGCGGAGCGCCCTCGGTCTCGGGCGCGCGGCCGACTAATAGCAGAGAGGCTGGAACGGATCGGCTTCCGTCAGCCGCAGGTAGAGCGAGCAGCCTCTGCCGCCGAACTCCGTGCCCCTCCAGCAGGTGTCGCTGCGTCGCTCGCGTTCGAACGCGTCATCGTTGCCGGGATAGATCTTCAAGCCGTCCTTCACCATGTTCGGGCGAAATGGCCAGCAGACTTCGACGGCGAATCCGCCGCAGAACACCTCCGTCCCTTGCGGAAGGGAGCTCAGGAACCGGTTCGTGATCGGGAGCGGGCAATCCACCATCGACACCGGAAGGCGATCGTACATGCCGGCCAACAGCGGCGGCAGCATCGTGGCGGCCGTGACGGCCCCGTTCACCGTGATGATCGCGAACGCGGCGATCGCGGCGACGAAGCGAGCCGCACCACTGATGCCCTTCGGCCGTCCGTCAGGGAGCCAGACCAGGGCGGAGAGACCCGCGGCGAGAATTCCGTACAGCGAGACGAACATCGCATTGCGTTCGTACGGAGGCTCGACGATCTGAAGCACGTTGACGACCTCCACCACGGCGAAATACGAGAGCACGGCGCAGCTGAGGTAGGCCGCGAACAGCGGCGCGGGCCGTTCGGCCCGGACGTCGGCCGGCTGGCTCCAGCGCGCGATGCCATACGTGCCGATCCCCGCCGCGAGGATTCCCGTCAGCAGCGGGAGTGAAATCCAGTGCCAGTCGTAGGTGACGTGAAACATCCGCAGCGTGTATCCCCACACCGGCTTGAACCCGCGATAGTCGCGGATCATCTTCCGCATGCCCGCCACCAGCGGCGCGTAGAGGAGCGCCAGGAGCAGCGTCGAGCGGGCCCAGCGCGCGACAACGCGCCTGACCGCTCCAGGACTTGCGCCTTGCTCGACGAGATCGACGAGGAGCAGTCCCGGCCAGGTGTAGGTGACCGTGAACATCGCGTAGCTCGCGAGGACGATCAGCACGTCCGAGATCCACGCGCTGAACCGTGGCCGGCGGAAGTACACCGCGGCGAGCCCGATCGTGCAGCCCATCAAGTAGCCGCGTCCGACGAGCGAAAAGAAGATCAACTCCGAGGAGGCAAAGACAGCGCTCGTGAAGAGCGCCAGCTGAAGCCACCACACGGCGCGGGGAGTGGTTTTCCACGAGCGGAACGGCGCGTCGAAGAAGAGCCCGATCAGCATGAACGCGCACAGGACCGTGATCCAGTTCGGAATGCGCATGAAGAATGGATTCCTGGTCACGAGGTCGTGCGGGAGAAGGGACGTGAGCCACGTGTAGAGCACGTGGTTGTTGAAGTTGTAGTTGGTGAGCGTGAAGAGCGGCCCATGGATGGCCGTCTCGTTGTAGTTCCAGGTCTCGTCGTAGGTGAGCGGCATGCGCGCGAACGAGAAGTACACGAACGCCAGCCACACGACGAGGAGCCAGAGGCGCTTTCGCACGCGCGCGAATTATATCGGAGTGCTAGCGCGAGCCGAGCGGAAGCGCGATCCCCAGGAAGAACCGCATCGTTGAGAGATCGCGTTTCTCGTCCGGCGCGAAGCGGTAGTCGTACTCGAAATGCACGGCGACGCCGTTTCGCAGGCAGTCGTCGAAGCCCACGCCGGGTTGGAACACGCGCCGCATGGGACCGATGTCGCTCCATTGCGGTCCGGCGAGCATCTGGGCGAAAAGACGTCCGGGTCTCGGGTGGCTCCGGATGAGCCGCGTGCGCACCTGCACGCCCGCGAGCGCGGATCGCACGTGGTTCGTTTCAGGGACCGGACACGGCGGCGTGCTGCCGCGTCCGGCGGGGCAGCTCCCGTAAGAGGACCATGCATTGGCGTAGACGCTCAACTCGCCCGCGATCCCGAGAGACCGCCATCAGGAAACGTCCGCCCCGTCAGGCACGGAAGCGCCAGCGCCTGGCACGCCGGCCGCTGATTGACGTCGGCTGGGCCTTCGATCGACACGCCCGCGATCACTTCGACGATCGATCGGAAGTCGTCGGCGGTCAGTATGGGCGCCGTCTGCGCGCGGGCCGGCGCCGCCGTGAGGCAGACAACCAGGAACAACAGAGATGACTCGCGTCCTCCGAGCATGGAACCTCCTGCATCGGAGAATGCGAAATCCGCGCATGCGAGAGCTCAGGCCTCAAATGAGAGTAAGCTCAGGCCAACTGACTCGTCGCACCTGTGAACCAAGATGGTCGATGTGGACGATCTGCAGACGGCGTTGAAAGAACTCGGCCAGGCGATCTACAACCACGAGCAGTGGCACAAGGACTTGACGCGCGTGCTCGTCTGTCACCTGCCTTGCGATCAGCGGGACGTGGCAGTCGATGCCCATCGTCAGTGCCGGTTCGGCCAGTGGTACTACGGCAGCGGCGTTTCGCGATTTCGCGACCACGCCGGCTTCACCGCCCTCGCCCTTGAGCACGAGCGGATGCATGCGATGGCGGCGAGGTTACTGCAAGCGTCCGAGAGCGAAGCGAGCGTCCCGCCGATCGACTACGAGAACTTCAACAACGCCCTCGAACGCCTGCGTCTCCAGCTCCAGGAGCTGAAGCTCGAGCTCGAGTACGCACTCTACAATCGCGACACGCTCACGGGCGCCGAGAACCGAATCGGCATGGTCACCAAACTGCGCGAGCAGCTCGAGCTGGTCAAGCGGCACGTGCAGCAGTGCTGTCTCGTCCTCATGGATCTGGACCATTTCAAAAAGGTCAACGACAGCGCCGGACATCTCGCGGGGGATCAGGTGTTGGCTGGCGCCGTGCGGCACATCAAGGATCATCTCCGGCCGTACGACAAAGTGTTTCGCTACGGCGGGGAGGAATTCCTGATCGTGCTGCCGAATACCAGTCTCCAGGCTGGCCGGGACATCATCGAGCGAATCCGCGAGGGCCTCTCGGCGATCGCCCTTGCCCACGCCGCGGGCGAACCCGTGTTCGTGACGGCCTCGTTCGGCATGACCCCGCTCGCGCCCGACGTCACCATTGAAGAGTCGATGGACCGCGCCGACAAAGCCATGTACGCGGCCAAGACGGCCGGGCGCAACTGCTTACGTCTCTGGGAGCCAGCCGGGGGAGGCTGAGAATTCGGTTAGCGAAGACGCCGGTGTGGAGTGTTACCAGCCGAAGCTCGCCCGGCGGGGCGAGCGAAGGTTGGTGGACCAGCCGAGCGCCAATTGGAACCAAATGACCATTTGGCTGCGCCAGCTCGACGGTTTGCGACGATAGGCCAGACCGTGGCATCGCCAGTTCCGCAGACTCCTTCGGCCAACATGACCCCGGAGCCCCTTTGTGTCGCAGCGGCGATTCCGAAAGAATGTTTCGGCCGCAGGGTTTGAGTGTTTGTGGCGGTGGACGCGTTCGGGACAAACGCGAACCTCCCGCCGCCGTGATCAATCAGTGTTGACGACTTGAACTTCCAAGTTCACCGCAGTCTCAGATGTAGGATCCGGATCAGCCCTCGGTATTTCGGTGTTGACATCAAATTTCGCACACCGTTGGGGTTCGGCGCCGGCGCCATACAGATGAAGCGTCACGATCGTTTCAGGTGCCGGCCACGGCTTTCCGTGGACCCTTCGTGCGGTGAATGGAAACTGCCAATCACTATTGCATAGCGGACAGTGAAACTTCGCGTTGAGGTTGTCTTCGTCGTACACCACTTCAATCTTCACAGGCCCTCCCGGAGGTCATTTCAGAAGAAGCCCAAGCAACAGGGCAATGACCAATGCCACACCAACCATCTGCAGATTCCTGATCCCGTCCGCTATCCGGCGGAGAGCCTCCGTCTGATTCGAGAAAACCTCAGGCAGGTTAGCCTTCGCGACTAGAGACTCAGGATTGGCATTCTCCTGTCCTTCGTCTTTCTCGGAGTCGCGAGTCGAAGATCCGCCGCCGGCGAGCCCGTGAGATCCTCTGAACCACTCCAAATGTGCGGCATTCATGCTGCCGTCCTCAACGTAGTAATAGTTGTGCCCGTGACCGGCATTCAGTCCGTGCTGGATGTCCGACTCGAACACGTCGACTCTGACGCTGACGTCGATTTCATCAAGGCGGCCGGCGAGGAGTTCCGCTGCGAGTTCCTTCAGCGCAGACGCGGGCATCCTGACGTCGAGGCTCAAGGGGACTTCGGCGACGTCGCTAAACACGCCGATTTCATTCATCCATTCCTCACTGAAATGCAGAAGAGCGCCGTCAGGTGGGCGACGATCGTCGGTGGCCGTTCCTACGACAAACCGCAACGAGTCGTGCTCCCATGCTAAGGTGCCATCTTTCTTGATGATCCCAATTCGGTCATATTGTTGGAGGTCGGCGGTTCCCGTGATGCGCCAACCCAACGTCTCAGAATACTTTTCAACGCCTGCGGACTTCTCGTTGCCTTCTACGCTCTCGGCACTCGCCAACACAGGCGCATTGCCACGTTCGATTGAGAACTGAAGACTTGCTCGGACGTTCGAGAGTTTCAGGAAAAGGGAGTTGGGCCGTTTGTGCCATTCGTGCCCGTCTGTTTCATGGTACAGCCGGTCATTCTCTCTCTTGAGCACTGTTGCTGACATTGGTTGACCTCTGCGCGTGCCGAAAACGGAGACGTCGCGGGCGAGACTTTAGCAAGACCTGCGATCGCTGCAATCAACCACTCAACTGACTTCTCGTGCTCAATGACCTTTCCACAGCTTGAACACTTCCACGCCGCCGAGCAGAACGGTTATTCCTGCCAACCACCACGTCGCAATCTTCAGCGTGTTCGTGGCCGTCTTCAGTCCGACATGGGCCTCTGCCAGTTCCGACACCATCCGAACCTGAAAGTGCGCGTTAAGCTGACTGAATAATCGAGTGCCGTTATCGAATGCCGGCGCGCCCGCGCCCTGCCCCTGCCCCGCGTATTCTCCGGCATCGTCCATCATGTCGAGCAGATCCTGCGAGGCGGTTGGCACGACGGTCGGAAACACTGGTCGACCGAAGTTGTCGCGAGCGAGCATTTTCTTCGTCACCGCTCTGTCTCCCGTGTGGATGAGGCACTGAAGTTTCGAGTCGCATAATGACCCTGTGGACCAATTCGGCGAAGCGATCGCGCCAGTATTCTGCCGCATTGCGAAACTCAGGTCTTTCTCTTTCGTCGAATGGTCAAGAGCCGCGTTGTGACTCACGACACGCGCGAAGAAGATGACGTCAGAGTCTCTTCCCCGGCCGCTTCGAGGTCAACCAGGCGCCACGCGCCGACGCGCAGATGTCAACCGTCCCTTGGCGGTGATGGCGATCCGCCGGATGACCCTCGGTCGACCATGTGCTCAGAAGTCGAGTTTCTCCACCTGGTTGGCGCGTGAATACAGTCGTGCTGTGGGGGAAGAGAGGGGGGAACTGGACTCCGGGGGACCACTTCCCCCTGCCAAGGCTCGTCGCGAGCACGTCCGCGGAGTGTCCAGCAGGCGAGAATCCGCCTCGTCCGTATACCTCTTATTTACACAGCGGCGGCCAGTTACGAGACGAGGCCGAACCGCTCGGACCGGCGATCGGGCGGCGCGTTTTGCCGCCCGAGGTGGCGGGGTCGTTATCGCAGTGGGGGCGTGAGCGACCCCCCTCTGTGAGTGCCTTCGGCGTCCCAGCCCCGTCCCGGGGGTCGCTCACGCCCCGCAGTCCGTGCCCACTTCGTCCCGCAAATCCTTCCGTGCGATTGTGCCCAGCTCCTGGCCTGTGCGCTGGCCAGTCTCGTGGCGAGATGCGCGCCATTTCGAAGAATAACATCGCGCCTCAGATCATGCGCATGATGGGGCAACCGCGGGTGACGGTGGTACCATCCCCCGAACGACAATGCCGTCCGGACCAACGTTTCCCGAGTGGTGGAATTGGGAGCTGTCGTTCACGGGTCACGCGGAACTCCGGATGGAACAACGGGGCGTGACCGAGGTCGATGTCCGCGCTATGCTGGAACAGGCGACGCGGTACGAGCCGAGCGTCGTTGAAGGCCGATTCATGATCCACGTCGCGCATAGACAGCGGCCGTGGATTGTGATCGTCGAGCCCGACGTTGATGCCAAACTTCTCGTCGTCGTCACGCCTTACGAGGTGTCCGAATGACAGAGCGATCACTGCAGGTCACATACCGAAAAGGCAAGCCGTTCTCCGCGTATCTGTACCTGTCGCATCAGACCGGCGAGAAGAGCGCGAAGACGGTGCCGTCCGCCGACGGCTTGCTCGTGGTCGACTACGCCAAGGACGGGAAGCCGATCGGCGTGGAGATCACCGCACCAACGGCCGTCCCCTTGGACCGCCTGAACCGTCTGCTCACCGATCTCGGTGAGACACCGCTCAACGAACACGATTACCTGCCCGTCCGAGCGGCGTGAGCTGAACGAACCCAGAGACGGTCGAGGCCGTGCACCTTGACGACTTGACCGTGCAGATCTACTCTGGTTCTTGAAGTCGCCGTGGTCACGCGGACCACTCCTCCACGTCGCCCGACGTGGAGCTGCTTTCCACTCGTCGCCTCCAGGGCACGCGGAACGAAGCACCCCACTTAATCGATTCGCATGAACGCCGCGCCAGCATTCAGTTGCTGTCCGCGAAGCGGTTCACCCGCCGTCGGCGGAAATCGGAGCGCTAGCCGCTCCTGATCAACACGCCGACTTTCGAGCCGTGCACGCGGTACATCACCGCGTGACCCAGGCCGGATAAAACGTCAACTGATGCCGGGCCATCACGGTCTCGATTTTCGGGCTCGCCTCGGCCCCGTCAAGGCTCTCGCTCCGCTCGACCCGCTTCGCGGGCTGGCGGCCTTGACCGGGCGCTCGGTCGAGCCCAAAGACGGCTTTTACGTGATGGCCCGGCGAGTTCTGGCTTGGGGGCGCGATGGAAGAGATCATTTCGGCGGACGCGCCTGATCCGATCTCGATCGATCGTTGTCGCGAGTTGCTGGGCGACGAGGCCGCGGGCCTGTCGGACGAGCAAGTCGACCAGATCAGGCGCCACGCAGAGACGATGGCGCACGTGCTGATTCTGGTATTTATGCAGGATCGCTCAACGGTCCAATAGCTGATGAGCACGAGCACCTTGCCAGCGTCCGCGAACGGGTCTAAGCTGCGGCCAATGGTCGGAGCTGTCACCTACATCCGCGTCAGCACAAAAGAGCAAACCGAGAATCTGAGTCTGTCGACGCAGCTCAAGGCCTGCGAGGAGTACTGCGAACGTCAGGGCTTCGAAGTACTCGCACGATTCCGCGAAGAGGGCGAGAGCGCGAAGACGGCCGACCGGACTGAGCTCCAAAAGCTTCTGCAGTACTGCCGCAGCAACAAAGGCAGGGTGCAGTTCGTCGTTGTCTTCAACTTGACCCGCTTCGCACGCGAGAAGTACGACCACTTCGCCCTGCGCGCGCATCTGAAGTCGCTGGGCATCTCCCTGCGGTCGGCGACCGAGCCGATCGACGACACGTCCACCGGAAAACTGATGGAGGGTGTACTCGCCGCCTTCGCGCAGTTCGACAACGACGTGCGCTCGGACAGAACGCGCGCTGGCATGCGAGCAGCCCTCGAACTTGGTCGTTGGACGTTCCTCGCTCCGCTGGGCTACATGAACGCGCCGCGCGCGATGGGCAAGAGCCTGATCCTCGACCCCGAGCGCGCGTCGCTCGTGCGTCGAGCGTTCCAGGACTTCGCGACGGGTCGATTCACCAAGCAGGAAGTTCGGGCGAACATTACCGCGCTCGGTCTGAAGACGCGGCGGGGCCAACCCGTGCCGTCGCAAACCTTTGACGCGATGCTCCGGAATCAGGTGTACATCGGGCGCGTCGACGTGCCGGACTACGGCGTCTCGACGCGTGGCGACTTCGAACCGCTCGTGAGCGAGAAGGTGTTCTATCGCGTGCAGGCGATTCTGGACGGTCGGCTCGAGATGACGGCACCTCGCCAACGCAACGATCCCGATTTCCCGCTACGCGGGTACGTACGCTGCGAGTCGTGCGGGAAACCGCTGACCGCGAGCTGGTCGAAGGGACGCAGCGACTACTACGCGTACTACCACTGCCGTCCCGGGTGCCACGCCGCCTCGAATATCGCGAAAACGAAACTCGAAGAAATGTTCGTCGACGAGCTCACTAGGCTCCAGCCGACTCCAGGATTCATGCGGCTCGTGAAGGACCGCGTGCTTCACGCCTGGCGCGAAATGAAGGCGGACGCCAAGCAGCGGGTTGTCGAGGTCGAGCGGAAGCAGAAGGCGATTCACGAAAAGCTCGACCGTTTGGACGAAGCGTTCCTCTACGAGCGAACGATCGACATCGAGCGGTACGACCGGCAGCGCGACAAGCTGCGCGAGGAGCTCACGCTCGTGCAGATGGACCGTCACGCCACCGAGCTCGAAGAAATGGACGTAGAGGGCATCCTGGCGTTCGCTGAGCGCGTTCTACCGAGCGCGTCGAACCTGTGGGTGCAGTCGTCGCTGAATCAGAAGCAGCGGCTGCAGCAGCTGTTTTTTCCTGAGGGAGTGCGCTTCGACGGAAAGAGGCTTGTTGGAACCGGGTTAACGCTTCCGGTTTTCAACTACTTAGCCCCTGCCGAGGACTCGGAAGTAAGAATGGTGGACCAGACGGGAGTCGAACCCGTGACCTCATGAATGCCATTCATGCGCGCTCCCAACTGCGCTACTGGCCCACACTGAGAGGTCGTTCCGCAGGAACCCGAATCCTTATGGTAGCCCCCGCGTCAGAGGCGGGTCAATATTCCGAGAACATCCGCTGAATCTCGGCGCCGTCCTTCGTCTTCGTCAGCGCCATCATCAGCAGCAGCCGCGCCTTGACCGGCGCGAGATCTTCACCCGCCACGCGCCGCGCGCGCTCTTCCGGCGTGAGCGCGGCGTTGGGATTGTTGGGATTCGCCGGTGGAGCCGCGCCGGTCGCCGTCGCGCCGGCCGGCGGTCCGCCACGTCCGCCGCCGCGCTGCGGCGCGATCCGTCCGCTGCCGGTGCGCGTCGTCGAGACGACGACGGCGCCTTTCTGAAGCGCGTACGTGATGCCGGCCGGCTGCGTACCGGACGTTGCACCGGCGCCCGCGCCCGCGATCACGATGCCCTGCGCGCCCGCGTCCACCGCGGCCTTGATCAAATCGCCGTCCGCGCCCTGATACACCCAGATGACGTCGACGCGCGGAAGCTTCGTCACGCCCGTGATGTCGAATTCGCTCTTCGCCGTGTGGCGCTTGACGACGTCGCGATAGAAGACGACGCGATCGCTGTCGACGACGCCGAGCAGTCCGTAGCCGCGCGTCTGAAACGTCTGCAGGCGGAGCGCGTCGGTCTTCGTCGCCTCGCGCGCCGAGTTGATCTCGTCGTTCAGCACGACGAGCACGCCCTTGTTGCGCGCGCCCGGCGCCGCAGCGACGCGGAAGCCTTCGAGCAGATTCGCCGCGCCCTCGTAGCCGAGCGTGCTCGGATTGCGCATCGATCCGACGACGACGACGGGCTTCTCGCTGCGCACGGTGAGATCGAGGAAGTACGCGAGCTCTTCGAGCGTGTCGGTGCCGCTCGTGACGACCACGCCGGCCAATCCGGAATCCGTTCTGAACAGTTCGTTGATCCGCTTGCTGAGCGCGACCCACTGATCGAGCGTCAGCTCGCTGCTCGCGAGGTTGGTGAACTGTTCGAACTCGGGCTGCGCGTACCGGTCGATGCCCGGCATCGACTTCACGAGCTCTTCCGCGGTCAGGCGTCCGCCGTTGCGGTTCGAGATCGTGCCGCCGGTGGCGACGAGCCGCACCCGCGGGACATTGCTCTGTGCCGCAGGCTGCGCTTGAGTGATCGCGGCCGACGCCAGACACAGCGCCGCCGCGCCGATTGCCGCAATCGCGCCTCGTCTCAGCATCCCGCGATCCTACACCGAGCCGGCGGGGGCGGCGGCCCTGGCGTGCGCGCGCGTGAGCCAGTCACACAGAAGTCTGACCGCTTCTTCAGGCGTCTTGCCGTAAAAGGGCATCAGGGCCGTCGGAACGCCGGGCACGCGGACGATGTACGCGCGCCAGCGATCGGCGGACACCGCCATCGCTTCGATGAGGTACGGGCGTCCTGCAATGGATTCTTCGAAGCGGTGGACGGCGACGGTCACTGTGTGAATGAGGGCACTGAATGCTTTGGGGAAAGCGTCACCAATTGTACGCGCGCGCTCGCGGCAAACAAGCGAAGCGGCCGACGAAACGACGTGCACAGCCGCGATCGGGACGAATCTCGAACGTCCGCGCCCAAAATAGTTTCGGATGTCGGTCCGTGCACAGGAAATGCACCATCCGTCCACAGGATTTCCACAGGCGCGGGGAATGGCGCGCTGGAAGGACGTAGTGTAGGCTTGAAACTTCATGTTCAACCGCTCGCTCGCGGCCGCGGTCGCCGCGGTTGCGCTGATCGTTCCGGTGCGCGGCGCGAGCGCCGCGCCGGGCGCCGCCGGCAATGACGATGCGACGCGGCTGCGCGTGTTTCTGACCGACGGCACGTCGCTCGTCAGCTACGGCGAGCCCGCGCGCGTCGGCGACCGCATCATCTTCTCGATCCCGACGGCCACGACGCCGAATCCGCCGCTGCATCTCGTCGATCTGCCCGCGGCGCGCGTCGACTGGGATCACACGAACCGCTACGCGGCGTCCGCCCGCGCGTCGCACTACGTCGAAACGCAGGCCGAGACCGATTACCTCGCGCTGTCGAACGACATCGTCGAGGCGCTCAACGACGTCGCGCAGGCCGCCGAGCCGGCACAGCGTCTCGCGATCGTCGAGCGCGCGCGGAAGACGCTGGCCGAGTGGCCGGCCAGTCACTACAACTACCGCCAGGCCGAAGTCCGGCAGATGGTGTCGATGCTCGACGATGCGATCTCCGATCTCCGGGCGAACACGGCGCCGGGCCGGTTCGATCTGTCGCTGTCGGCGTTTCTCGATCCGCCGACGATTCCCGAGCCGCTCCTTCCGCCGCCGACGTTGAAAGAGTCCATCGAACAGTTGCTCACGGCCGCGCGCATCGTCGACGCGCCCGCCGAGCGCGAATCGCTGCTCGTGACGGCAATGGCGGCGATCGATCGCGACAAGGACGCGCTGCCCGCGGACTGGGCCGAGAGCACGCGCGCGGACACCGAAGCGGCGATTCAAACCGAAGTGCGGCTGGATCGCGCGTATCACTCGCTGACGGCGCGGACGATGACCGTGGCGTACCGCCGCGCGCGACTGATCGACGTGCGCGGCCTCGAGCGGCTGCTGCGCGGCATTCCGCAGCGTGACGCCGCGCTCGGCGCGAGGCGTCCCGACGCGGTGAATTCGCTCATCGAAGCGGTGCAGGCCAAGCTCGACCTCGCGCGCCAGGTGCAGCTCGCGCGCGATCGCTGGGCGCTGCGCGCGCCGGCGTATCGCCGGTACCGCGTCGCGATCCGGACGCCGCTCGATCTGTTCAGCGGGCTGAAGCCGTCGCTCGAGAACATCAAGGCGCTGTCGGGATCGTCGCCCGCCACGCTGACCGCCACCGAGCGCGCCGTCGCGCGCATCGTCACGCTCGCGTCCGCGGTGACGCCGCCGGACGAGCTCGCCGCCGCGCACGCGCTGCTCATCAGCGCGGTGCAGATGGCGGGCACTGCCGCCCAGATTCGGCGCGAAGCCACGCTCGCCGGCGACATGGCCCGCGCGTGGGATGCCTCGTCGGCCGCGGCCGGCGCGCTGATGCTGGGCGCGAAAGCGCGCGGCGACATTCAGTCGATCATGCGGCCGCCGCAAATCAGGTGATCACACCTCGCCGGACGCGGCTCGTGCGGGTCGCGGATCTGCACGCGTTTCGCGACGTGATCGCGCGCCTCGCGAACCCAGAACCACGAACCCTGAACCCGGTACCCGGCACCCCGAACCCGACCGTCGTCCTCGTTCCCACTCGAAGCGCCGGCCATCTGCTGCGCGCGTCGATCGGCGACGCGATCCCCGTCACCCGCGACGAGCTCTACGCGCAGCTCCACGCGCGGCTGGCGGCGCCGCCGCGTCTGCTGAGCGGCGTCGAACGCGACGTGCTCATGCACGCCGCGGCGCGGCAGGCGTCCGCCGGCGGCGAGTTGTCCTTCCGCCTTCGGCCGGGGCTCATCGTCGAGATGCTGCGCTTCTACGATCAGCTCCGGCGTCAGCAGCAGCAGGTCACACGGTTCGAAGAACTCATCGGCGAAGCCGTCGGCGGAGCAGACGACGATCGCGCCGCGGTGCGGCTGCGGCGGCAGACCCGCTTTCTCGCGGACGCGTTCCGCGACTACGAACGGCGCGTCGCGGCGTCGGGCGCGACGGACGAGCACACGCTGCGCGCGCAGCTCGTCGCCGAGGCCGCCCGCGATCCCGCGCGGCACGTCGTCGTCACCGTGCCGGATTGGATTGCCGACGCCGACGGATTGTTCGTCGCGGATTTCGATCTGCTGACGCGAATCCCCGGCCTCGAGTCGCTCGACATCGTGTCGACAGAGGCGGTCCTTCGATCGGGATTCCACGAGCGGCTGCACACGTGGTGGCCCGGGCTGGAGGAGGCGACGCCCGGGGACTTGACGCGTGCGGATGTAGCGCGAGGCTTTCAGCCGAGCGGACGCGGGCCTGAAAGGCCCGCGCTACAAATCCCACCGGGCGGCTCGCCCGACGAATCCTGGTGGACGCATCGCGATCGCGAGGAGGAACTCGTCGCGGTCGTGCGGCAGCTGAAGGCCGACGAACGGCGCGGCGACGCGGTGCCGCTCGCGCGCACGGCCGTCGTCTTCAAGCATCCGCTGCCGTACCTGTATCTGGCCGCCGAAGTGTTCGGCGCGGCCGGCGTTCCGTATCAGGCCTCCGACGCGCTGCCGCTGGCCGCGGAGCCGACCGCCGCGGCGCTGGACCTCGTGTTCGACGCCGTCGCCGCCAATTTCACTCGCGATACGCTCGTCGCGCTGCTGCGCTCGCCGCACTTCGCGTTCCAGCACGACGGCGCCGACATCACGCGCGAGACGGTCTCGGCATTGGACCACGCGTTGAGCGACGCGCGATACCTCGGCGATCTCGATCGACTTCAGGCGCTGCTCGACGACGGCCGCGTCGCGGTGCCCGCGCTGCACGGCCTGCTGACCGCGATCCGGCCGCTCGCGCTGCTGGCGCAACCGCATCCGGCGTCGGCGCAGATTCACCGCCTGATCGATTTCTGGTCCGCGCACGCGCGTCCGAGTAAAGACGATGACCCGTTCGCCGCGCGCGAACGTCGCGCCCGCGCGGCCATCGTCGACACGCTGAATGCGATGGCCGCGGCGCAGACGGCCTACGACGATCCGGCGTGGACGATCGACGATCTCGCCGCCGCCGCGAGGCGGTGGATTGGCGAACAGACGTTCGCGCCGGATGCCGCGCCCGATTCCGGTCGCGGCGTGCACTTGCTCGACGATCAGGCGGTCCGCTTCGGGGAGTTCGACGACATCACGATCGTCGGCTTGATCGAGCAGGAGTGGCCGGAGCGGCCGCGGCGCAACATCTTCTATCCGCCGTCGCTGCTCAAGGCGCTCGGGTGGCCGTCGGAGAAGGATCGCCGGGCCGCCGCGGACGCGCGCTTCGTCGATCTGGTCTCGTCGGCGTCGCGCCGCACGTACGCCTTCACCTTCACGCTGGACGAAGACTCGCTCGTGACGCGATCGGCGCAGCTCGACGAGATCCCGCGCGCGCGATTGTCGAGCGTGTCGTCGATGCCATTCGACGACACGCTCGCGTTCGTCGACGAAGCGCTCTCATTGGAGCCAGTGACGCTTGCCCCCCTTGATGATGTTGCGCGCGCCTGGGCCGAGATGCGCATCGCGCGGACATCCGGCGAGGCGATGGACTTTCACGGTACGGTGCGCGGGGGGACGGGAGTCCCAGTACAGACGGTACTTAGTACAGTACAGGGACTCCCGTCCCCCCCTCGTGCGTGGTCGGTAAGCGCGCTCGAAACGTACCTCGATTGCCCGTTCAAGTTCTTCGCGCAGCGTGTCCTCCGGCTCGAGGAAGAGCCGGACGATGACGAGGTGATGGACCCGCGGCGTCAGGGCCAGTTCGTCCACGACGTGTTCGAGAAGTTCTTCGCCGCCTGGAAGCGGGCGGGCCATCGCGCCATCACGCCGGCGAATCTCGACGCGGCCCGCGATCTGTTCACGACGATTGTCGACGCGGCTCTCGATGACGCGCACCTGTCCGAGGCCGAGGCCGGGCTGGAGCGCACGCGCCTGCTCGGGTCACCCGCCGCGGCCGGCCTTGGCGAGGCCGTGTTCCGCATGGAAGCCGAGCGCCCGCTCGCGGTCGTCGATCGGCTGCTCGAGCATCCGCTGAACGGCGACTTCACGTTCGCGACCGCGGGCGGTCCGCGCACGGTCGCGCTGAAAGGGAAGGCCGATCGGATCGATCTGCTGGAGGACGGCACGTTCCGCGTGATCGACTACAAGCTCGGCTGGCCGCCGCAGCGCGGACGCGCGCTGCAGCTGCCGATCTACGGCCTGTGCGCGCAGCAGCAGCTGACGGCCGAGCGCGGGCGGCCGTGGACGCTCGGCGAAGCCGCGTACATCGCGTTCAAGGGGCCGCGCCGTGTGGTGCCGCTGTTCTCGGCGGGCGATCGCGAGAAGACGCTCGCCGACGCGCAGCAGCGGATGGCGGACACGCTCGACGCGATCGCGCGCGGAGAATTTCCGCCGACGCCCGACGATGTGTACCGGTGCGAGACGTGCAGCTTCGCGACGGTGTGCCGGAAGGACTACGTCGGCGATGTCTGAATCGCGTCTTCCCTTCGATGACGACGAAGAGGTCCGCCTGAAGGCAGACCCCACGAATCACGTACGTGGCGTCCGGCTTCAGCCGGACGCCGATCCCGTCGACGCCGCCGCGCGGCGGCACGCCGTCGATCCCGCGCAGAACGTCGTCCTCGAAGCATCGGCGGGCACGGGCAAGACGCGCGTGCTCGTCGAGCGCTACGTCAATCTGCTGCGCGCCGGCGTCGCGCCGGATCACATCCTCGCCATCACGTTCACGCGCAAGGCCGCGGCCGAGATGCGCCAGCGCATCATCGAGCGGCTGAAAGAGGCGAGCCGCCTTTCGGAATTCGACGCCGCGCGCTGGCGCGATCTCAAGGACGGCCGGCTTGACGACATCGCCATCTCGACCATCGACGCCTTCTGCCTGTCGCTGCTCCGCGAGTTTCCGCTCGAGGCGGACGTCGATCCCGGCTTCGAGCTGGCGGACAGCACCGAGGTCCCGCGGCTGATCGCCGAGTCGCTCGATCAGGCGCTGCGCATCTGCCGGGGCGTCGCGCGAGACGACGAGGACGTCGCGCTCGTCTTCGCGCAACTGGGCGAGCGGCGGCTGCGGGCGGGCATCGCCGCGCTGCTCGATAGACGACTCGTCGCGCCGCACGCGCTGCGCCGGTTCCTGCAGAAAGGCCCCCGCAATCTGACCGCGGCGTCGGCGTGCGAGGCGTCGGCCGCGCGATTGCGGGACATCTTCAACAGCGTGCGCGGCGGCCTGGACGCGTTCCTGCAGGATGGCCCGCATCGTCATCCGCAGTTCGCGATGCTCGCGGCCGACATCCGGCGTCTGGCGGCTCTGAAGGGCCGCGCTACGAAAGACGAGGATCGTCTGGCAGCCCTGAAGGGCTGCGCTACGAGCGACGACGGCGGCGCGACGACCGACGTCGCGCGGGGCTTCAGCCCTGCCGAGTTGCGGAACTTCATCGATCGTCTGCGAGCCTACTTCCTGACGCAGGAGGGCAAGCCGCGCGGCGAACGCTTCGCCGGCACGCCGTTCAAGGCGGCGGACTGCAACACCGACGACGCGTGGAAACGTCATCGCGCGGCCGCGTCGCAGATCGCGCCGCCGATCGCGGAGGCGATTCGCGCGTTCCGACGCGATCTGAACGCCGTGATGTCCCGCGGCGTCTGGCGCATCTTCGCCGTCGCGCTGCGCCAGTACCAGAGCACGCTCGACGCGCACGCGCTGCTCGACTTCTCCGGCGTGCTCGAACGCGCGATCCAGCTCCTGAAAGATCTGGACGAGTTCGCCGAGAGCCGGCTGCGCCTCGAGGCGCGGTACCGCCACGTCCTCGTCGACGAGTTCCAGGACACGAGCCGCGCGCAGTGGGAGCTGGTGCTGCAGCTCGTGCGGAGCTGGGGCGAAGGCTTCGGCGCGTCGGACGATGCGATCCCGCCGTCGATCTTCATCGTGGGCGATCGCAAGCAGTCGATCTATGGCTTCCGCGACGCCGATGTCGCTGTGGTGGATGAGGCCGCGCAGTTCGTCGAGGGGCTGCGCCCGGAAGGGCAGCCGCGCCGCGCGATCACCGTCAGCTTCCGCGCGATGCCCGAGCTCCTCGCGTTCGTCAACGACGTCTTTGCGCAGATCGTGGAGGAGTCTGGCGCGGGCGCGAGGCGCGATGCGTTTCGGTACGGCGACACGGATCGGTTTCCGATCCACGGCGAGGTCCGCCTAAAGGCGGACGCCACGGCTCGGGGACAGGACGAGCCGACTCGTGGCGTCCGGCTCCAGCCGGACCGTGATGATCCCGTCCAGTTCATCGCGGGCGAGACCGTGCGCGCCGCGGCGGACAAGGTCGGCGACGAGATCGCGCGGCTGCTGGCGGGCACGACGATCCGCGATCGCGCGACCGGCGTCGCGCGCGCGGCGCGCGCGGCCGACGCCGCGATCCTGTTTCGCTCGCGCGACAGCCATCGCGAATTCGAATCCGCGCTCGAGCGCCGCGGCGTGCCGACCTACGTCTACAAGGGCCTCGGATTCTTCGACGCGGACGAAATCCAGGATGCGGTCGCGCTGCTTCGCTATCTCGCCGATCCGCTTTCGAATCTCCGCGCCGACACGCTGCTGCGATCGCGCATCGTCCGCCTCTCGGACACCGCGATCGCGCAGCTCGGATCCTCTCCGGCCGACGCCATCCTGCGCACCGACGCGACGCTCGCGCTGGCGCCGCTCGGCGATGAAGACCGGCGCGTGCTCGACCGGCTGCGCGCGGCCGTGCCGCGGTGGCTGTCGTGGGTCGATCGGCTCGCGCCGTCGGCGTTGCTGGACGCCATCGTGCGCGAGACGGCGTACGCGTACGAGCTGCGCGGTCCGCGCCGGCGTCAGGCGCGCGAGAACCTGAAGAAGCTGCGCGGCATGATTCGCCGCGCGCAGAATCGCGGGTACGCCACGCTCGCGCGCATCGCCGACCATCTCGATCGGCTCGCCGTCGGCGACGAATCGAACGCCGCCATCGACGCGATCGATGCCGTCAGCCTCATGACCGTGCACGCGGCCAAGGGTCTCGAGTTTCCGATCGTCTTCGTCGTCAACATGGGCCGCGGCACCGGCGGCGCGCGGGCGCCGATCCGCGTCGTCGATGAAGCGGCGGGCGATGCGTCTGTCGCGATCGCGGACTATCAGTCGGAGGCCGACGAGGACGCGGCCGCGCGCGAGCGCGAAGAAACGAAGCGGCTGCTCTACGTCGCGCTCACGCGCGCGCGCGATCGGTTGTACTTGTCAGCGACCGTGCAGGATGGAACGGTGCGGATGGGACGCGGCAGCCTCGGCGAGGTCCTGCCCGCGTCGATCAGGACGCGATTCGTTGCGGCGTCAACCCTCAGCCCTCAGCCCTCAGCCCTCGGGAAGGACTCCTAGGACTTTTCGCCCCACGCCCGCGCCCGCTCTTCGGCCATCTCGCGCGTTTCCGCGACGAGCACGACCGACCGCTCGGGTTTCCCGCTGCCGTCGCGGCTGATCCAGGCGATCCAGTGCGGCCCGCGCGCCTCGCTGTGGACTTCATACGATCCGGAAGACGTCGTCATCTTGGGGCGAAAATCTATCAGATTTGGCCTGTTTTCGCGATGATCTGCGGGTTTCGGGCCGATTTACGTTGCGTCCGGGCCGAACCACCCATAGAATCGGTTTTCGGAGGAATTGTACGTGACGTTGACTTGTCCGAATTGCGGCAACGACCGGAACTTCCAGGTCAAGACGCTCCAGATGCGCGTCGTGAACCTCGAAGGCGGTCGCGTCGAAGTGTCCGAAGAAGATCGCCCGACGATTCTCGAAGTGCTGTGCGACGAGTGCGAGACCGAGCTGAAGTTCGGCGAGTTCGAGGATGCGCTCCGCAAGGAAGTCCTGCTGACGATCGGCGCGCGCTAGCCTGGCCGCGCCGGCACCCGATCATCCTTCCTCATCGGCGTCTTCAAAGTAGTCGCAGTCGGGACACACCCATTCGCGCGTTGTCGTCGTGGCTGGCTTGGGATTGCCGGGCACCTGCGTGACGGCCTGGTGCTCCTTGAAGTGCATGGTGCCGCCGCACAACGGGCATTCCTTGGTCGCGTCCTCCACGTCGTGACGCTACCATCCGCGCGTTGCCTTGACAAGGCGTGGATCGACTCCTATCGTTAGCGGAACTTTGATGCTGCACGAGTGCTTCGCGGACGAAATCGCCATCGACTTCCCGTCGGTGGAGCGCGTCGTCGATCGCATGCGCGACGCGTTTCTCGGCGAGCGCGCGGACGCCGACGTCCTGCGCGCCGACGTGTCGGTATCGCCGCGTGAAGCCGTCGCCGGGCTCGTCGTCCCCGTCGAGGTGCCCGTTCGCGTCACGTGCCTGCAATGCGGCGGGCGCGGCGAGACGTGGACCGAGGCGTGCGACGTCTGCGGCGGCCGCGGCGACTCGGAGATGTATCACGGCGTGCGCGTGCCGCTGCCGCCGGGCGTCGCGCACGGCGCGCGGATCCGCTTCCGCCTGCGCTCGCCCGATCAGTCGTCCGTCCGCGTCGAGTTGCACGTCTCGATCCGCTCGCACGTGCGATAAGGATTCGTCACTTTTCAGTTTTCTCTTTTCACTTTTCATTTTCATGTCCTCTCACGTCGACTTTGCCGGCGTCCTCTTCATCGTCTGGGGACTGCTGACGGCGCTCGTCGGACTGTCGACGCTCGCGCTCGGCGTCGGCGCGGTCGCGCTCCTCCTGTCGGGCAGCCATGGCGGCAATGACGGCGGCCGTCAGATCGCCGCGGGACTGACCGCGGCCGTCTTCACGACGCTCGCGCTCATCGCCATTCTCTGGGGCGCGGCGCACGTGGCCGTCGGCGTGCCGCTCCGGCGCCGCAAACCGAAGGCGCGGCTCATCGCGCTGATGCTCGGATCGGTGGACCTGCTGCTGCTGCCCTACGGCACGGCGCTCGGGCTCTACGCGCTGTGGGTCCTGCTCAACGAGCGCGGAAAGGCGCTTTTCCAGGAGCCCGCGCCGCTCGGCCCCCAGTCCTAGCTGCCGGCGTCGACGCCCTCCTCGGTACGCTATCCTTTGATCTATGTCTGTCGAGCAACGCACGGTTCTCGAGGCGCTGAAGGTCGTCCAGGATCCCGATCTTCACCGTGACATCGTCAGCCTCGGGTTCATCAAGGAGCTCAAGATCGACGGCGGCCGGGTCGCGTTCACGATCGAGCTGACGACGCCGGCGTGTCCCGTCAAGGATCAGATGCGCGATCAGGCGCGCGCGGCCGTCATGCGGGTGCCGGGCGTGAGCGCCGTCGACGTGCAGTTGAGCGCGCGCGTGCGCGAAGCGGTCAGCGCCGACGGCGGGCGTCAGTCGATTCCCGGCGTGAAGAACGTCATCGCGGTCGGCGCGGGCAAGGGCGGCGTCGGCAAGACGACGGTCGCCGTGAACCTCGCGCTCGCGCTCGCGAAGGCCGGCAGCAAGGTCGGCATCATCGACGCCGACATCTACGGGCCGAACGTCCCGATCATGCTCGGCCTCAAGGCGCAGCTCACGACCGACGGCCAGAAGATCGTGCCGGCGGAAAAATTCGGGCTGCAGGTCATCTCGATGGGCTTCCTGACGGCCGACGACGCGCCGATCATCTGGCGCGGGCCGATGCTGCACGGCGCGCTGCAGCAGTTCTTCCGCGAAGTCGCGTGGACGTCGCTCGACTACCTCGTGGTCGATCTGCCGCCCGGCACCGGCGACATCGCGCTGAGTCTCAGCCAGACCGTGGCCGTTGCCGGCGCGATCGTTGTGACCACGCCGCAGCAGGTGTCGCTTGCCGATAGCCGTCGCGCGGTAGCGATGTACAAGAAGCTGAACATCCCGACGCTCGGCGTCATCGAGAACATGAGCTACTTCGTCTGCCGCAACTGCCAGCACGAGTCCGACATCTTCGGACACGGCGGCGGCGAGACGATGGCGGCGGAGCTCGGCGTGCCGTTCATCGGGCGGATTCCGATCTACCAGCCGATTCGCGAGGGCAGCGACACGGGCGTGCCGCTCTTCATCAGCGAGCCGGACTCGCCGGCCGGCAAGGCGTTCATGGCGGCGGCGGAGCGGACGGCGGCGCAGGTGTCGATCGCGAGCTACAACCGGCCCACGATTCCTTTGACGGTGGTGCGATGAAACCATCATTCGTGCTCGCTGCGCTGCTGGCGGTTGTCGTCGTCGGGGCCGCCGGCTGTGACGAAAAAGCATTTCCGAAAGCGCCCGCCGAGGGATCCGAGATGAGCAAGGCGATCCTCGATCCGTACCTCAGGATCGAGGCCGCGCTCGTCGAGGACGGCATCGACGGCGTCCGTGCCAACGCCGGCGACGTCGCGACCGCGGCGACGGCGCTCGGCGCGCCCGCGATGAAGATCGACACGGCCGCCGTGAAGCTCGCGGCGACGACGACGCTGACCGACGCGCGCGAGCGGTTCGCCGACCTGAGCGAAGCCATCGACACGTACATGACCGGCCTGCACTTGAAAACGCCGGAAGGTGTGAAGGTGGCGTTCTGCCCGATGCTCCGGAAGCCGTGGCTGCAGGAAGGCGAGACGCTGGCCAATCCGTATTTCGGCAAGAACAACGACATGTCGACCTGCGGCAGCTTCCGTTGAACATTTCCTTCAGCAAGCACACGCTCGCCAACGGCCTCGACGTCCTCCTTCACGAGGATCACGGCTGTCCGATCGTCGCGGTGAATCTCTGGTACCACGTCGGCTCGAAAAACGAGCAACCCGGGCGCACCGGCTTCGCGCACCTGTTCGAACATCTGATGTTCGAGGGCTCGCAGCACTACGACCGCGGCTACTTCGAGCCGCTGCAGGGCGCCGGCGCGACGCTCAACGGATCGACCAACGCCGATCGGACGAACTACTGGGAAGTCGTGCCGCCCGGCGCGCTCGATCTCGCGCTCTGGATGGAATCGGATCGGATGGGCTACCTGCTGCCGGCGTTGACCGAAGCGAAGTTCGCGAACCAGCGCGACGTCGTGCTGAACGAGCGGCGGCAGAACTACGAGAACCGGCCGTACGGCCTCGCGCCGATGGCGATCCTCGCCGCGCTGTTTCCGCCGGACCACCCGTACCACTGGACGACGATCGGCGAGATCGCGGACTTGCAGGCGGCGCATCTCGACGATGTGCAGGCGTTCTTCCGGCGCTACTACCGGCCCGCGAACGCGTCGATCGCGCTGGCCGGCGACATCAATCCCGAGGACGCGCTCGGCCTCGTGCAGCGGTACTTCGAGAATCTCGATCCGGGCGAGCCGGCCGGTCCCGTGCATGTGACCGCTGCGCTGACGCGCGACGTGCGGATCCGGTTCGAGGATCGCGTCGAGCTGCCGCGGCTGTACGTCGCCTGGCTCACGCCCGCGATGTTCGCCGCCGGCGACGCCGACCTCGACCTCGCGACCGATTTGCTCGCCAACGGCAAGATGTCGCGGCTGTACCGCCGGCTCGTTTTCGACGAGCGCATCGCGACCGACGTGTCGGCCTCGCAGAATTCGCGCGAGATCGCCGGCTACACGCAGATCACGGCGACCGCCGCGCCCGGCCACACGCTCGCGGAGCTCGAGCACGCCATCCTCGAGGAAATCGCGCGCCTCGCGCAGGACGGTCCGACGGACGCGGAGATCGAGCGCGGCCGCGTGCAGGCCGAGTCGCAGTTCATGCTCCGGCTCCAGACCGTCGGCGGGTTCGGCGGCAAATCGGATCAGCTGAACGCGTACAACGTCTTTCTCGGCGATCCGGCGTACTTCGATCGCGATCTCGCGCGGTATCAGGACGTCACCGCGGCGTCGCTGAAGGAGGCCGTCGCCCGGTATCTCGATCCGGCGCGCCGCGTCACCCTGAGCGTGGTGCCGCAGGGCCGCGCCGCCCTGGCCGCGTCCGGATCCGAACCGGCGGTCGTCTCGTGACGCCGGCGCCGGCTCCGCGAGCGGCGCCCGTCGATCGTTCCCGTCTGCCGGAGCCCGGGCCGGCGCGGCCGTTCACCTTTCCAACGATCGAGAAGTCGACGCTCGCCAGCGGCCTGCGCGTGTGGACCGTGCCGCATCCCGGCGTGCCGCTCGTCGCGTTCACGCTGCTCGTCCGCCGCGGCGCCGCGACGGATCCGCCGGGGAAGGAAGGGCTCGCCGCCGTCACCGCCGACATGCTCGACGAGGGCAGCGGCGACCGATCGGCGATCGAGATGCACGAGGCGCTCGCGCGTCTCGGCGCGCAGTTCGACACCGACATCGGCTCCGACGCGACCGTGGCGAGCCTCACCGTGCTCACGCGCTTCGCCGAGCGCGCGCTCGCGCTGCTGTCGGACATGGTCGCGCGGCCCGCGCTGCGCGAGCAGGATTTTCTGCGCGTGCGCCAGCTGCGCCTCCACCGCCTGACGCAGCTGCGCGACATGCCAGGCGCGCTCGCCGATCGCGTGTTCCTGAAGCTGCTCTACGGCGCGCATCCGTACGGCCACCCGCCGATCGGCAGCGAGGCGTCGCTGACCGCGATGACGCCCGACGATGTGCGCGCGTTTCATGCGGGGGCGATTCGGCCGTCGGTGGCCACGCTGATCGCGGCCGGCGATTGCGATCACGGGACGATCGTGCGTCTGGCCGCCGACGCGTTCGGCGATTGGACCGGGTCGGGCGGTGACGACGTCCGGGCGACAGGCGTCCCGCCGGCGGCGTCGCGCCTCCACATCGTGCCGCGGCCGAACGCGCCGCAGTCCGAGCTGCGCATCGGACAGGTGAGCGCCGCGCGCGACACGCCCGACTACCACGCGCTCGTCGTGGCGAACACGGTACTCGGCGGGCAGTTCGTCAGCCGCATCAATCTGAACCTGCGTGAGGACAAGGGGCTGACGTACGGCGCGCGCACGGCGTTCGAATTTCGCCGCCTGTCCGGCCCGTTCGTCCTGCAGGCCGGCGTGCAGACGAGCGGCACCGCGCGCGCCATCGAGGAATCGATCGGCGAGATCGCGGGCATTCGCGGTGCCCGTCCGGTGACGGACGCCGAGCTCGCGCTGGGCATCGCGGCGCTGACGCGCGGCTACGCGCGCAATTTCGAAACCGCCGATCACTTCGGACGCGCCGCGCTGCAGCTGGCGCTGTACGATCTGCCCGACGATTACTTCGCGCAGTTCGTCGCGCGCGTCGAGCGGGTGACAATCGATGACGTGTCGCGCGTGATGACGCGCCATCTCGATCCCGCGCGGCTGACGACGCTCGTTGTAGGCGACGTCGATGCGATTGGTCCGGATCTTTCCCGCCTCGGCCTCGGCGAGCCGATCGTCCTGGCTCCAGACACGTACTGATAGACTCGCCTTCTCCGAATCTGGTCATCGAGTCATCTGGTAATTTGGTCGTTGGTCTGTCCAATCTCCCAATCAATGACCAGATAACCAGATGACCAACTGACACAATTCACCATGAAAGCCGTCCGGTTTCATCAGCACGGCGACCCCGCCGTCCTCCGCTACGAGGAGGCGCCCGATCCGGATCTGTTGCCGGGCGAAGTGCTGGTGCGCGTCCGCGCCTGCGCGATGAATCATCTGGATCTGTGGGCGCGTCGCGGGATGCCGGGCGTGAAGATTCCGATGCCGCACATCGGCGGCAGCGACGTCGCCGGCGAGGTCATCTCGGCGATGGCGCCCGACGTCTCGATCGGCCGGCGCGTGATGCTGCAGCCGGGCGTCAGCTGCGGGCGATGCGCGGAGTGCCTCTCGGGACGGGACAACGCGTGCCGGCAGTACGAAGTGCTCGGCTATCG
The DNA here is from genome assembly GCA_020073005.1 of Terriglobia bacterium. Lineage (GTDB taxonomy): Bacteria > Acidobacteriota > Vicinamibacteria > Vicinamibacterales > CAVVIG01 > SRVP-36. The sequence continues at coordinate 32,199 of JAIQFX010000048.1, forward strand.
CAATCACCCGGGCGGGTGCGCGGAGCTCGTGAAAGTGCCGGTCCAGAATCTCATTCCGATTCCCGACGAGATCGGATTCGCGCTCGCGGCCGCGTTCCCGCTGACGTTCCTCACCGCGTGGCACATGCTGATGACCCGCGCGCAGTTGAAGCGCGGCGAGGACGTGCTGGTGCTCGCGGCGGGCAGCGGCGTCGGCCAGGCGGCGATTCAGATTGCCTTCATGCACGGCGCGCGGGTGTTCGCGACGGCGGGGTCGGAGGAGAAGCTCGAGAAAGCGCGCGCGCTCGGCGCGTACGAGACGATCCATCACTATCAGCAGAACGTCGCCGACGAGATCAACCGCCTCACGAACAAGCGCGGCGTCGATGTCGTCATAGAGCACGTGGGCGAAGCGACGTGGGCGGGCAGCATGCAGTCGCTGGCGCGCGGCGGGCGGCTGGTCACCTGCGGCGCGACCAGCGGCGCGAACGCGGCGCTGGACCTCAGGGCGCTGTTCGCGCGGCAGCTCACCGTGCACGGGTCCTACATGGGCACCAAGGGCGAGCTGATGCGGGCGGCGCGATTCTTCTTCGCCGGCCAGCTCAAACCCGTCATCGATCGGACGTTTCCGCTCGCGGACGCGCAGGCGGCGCACCGGCGGCTCGAGGCGTCCGGCCAGTTCGGTAAGATCGTGCTCGAAGTGGACTAGACGCGGAACACCTTGACCCTCACGCCGCGTCAGGTACGATCATCTCCATCGAGGTCGCGTGAAACAGTTGGGCGTCAGCCTGGTCACGGTCGTCGCCGTCGTCAGCATCCTGCTGGCCGTGGCGACCGTGTGGCTGTTTCTGACCAATCCCATGACGGTCGCCAACGCCGTCAACGAAGGCGACGTGACGCCGCTCATCCGCAATCTCGCCGACGCGATCTTCGCCGCGCTCAGCGGACTGTTGAAATACCTGTAGGTCCGGCTGAAGCCGGACACCACGGATATGTAGAGCCGGACACCACGGATATGTAGAGCCGGACACCACGGATCTGTGGCGTCCGCCTTCAGGCGGACCCGAGAAGTTCCTTCTTCAGAAATCTCGTCAGAATCCAGCCGTCGAGAAACTTGAACGGCGCCTTGCCGGTCGAGTAGTGGCCGCAGGGGAGAACCGCCACCTCGTGCGGCACGCCGTGCTCGCCGAACGCTCGAACCAGATCCTCCGAGAGATCGACAGGGAACGTCAGGTCGTACCGCGCGTAAACGAGCAGCGTCCGCCGATCGCGCAGACGGTCCAGGTACCAGCGCGGGCTGATCGGCTTCCAGAGCGCGCGCAGCAGATCGAGATCGATGTGCCCGTCGAGTCCCTCGCGCACGTGGCGCGTCGAGAGTCCGCGCCAGACGACGTCGGCGAAGTGCGGCGAGATGTGATTGAGCGCCGCGGCGTCGATCAGCGGCTCGTGCGCCGCCGTGAGCAGCGCGAGACACGATCCGAGGCTCGTGCCCAGAACGCCGATGCGATCGTAGCCCTGCGACGCGAGCCACGCGATCGCGCGCCGCGCGTCGAGGACGGCCTGCCGGCAGACCTGCACCGTCCGCGCGATGTTCGCGCTGACGATGTAGTCGGCGCGGTGCAGCTCGGGCGGCATGCGCTGATCGTGGTACGGCAGGCTCAGGCGCAGCGCGCTGAGCCCGTTCCACGCGAGCAGCCGGCACAGGCCGACGTGACCGCCGGGCTCGGCGTTCCATTGCGGGAGAACGAGCACCGCCGCTCGGAAGTGTGAGTTGTAGCGCGAGCCTTTCAGGCGAGCGGGATAGTAGCGGCAATAGACCGTGTTGTTCGTCTCGTGCGGCGTGACGAGCGCGGAGGGAAACGTGAGAACATTCCCGCCAGGGCCATCGGGCGCGGCGCGCAGCGTGTACTCGTCGGTCGGCGGCAGCGAATAGAACGCGTCGGTGTCGGCCATCACGCTCGACACCCAGTTGCTCAGAATTGCCGACGGCTGATCGCCGTCGACGCGCGGAACGCCGGCCGCGTGACCGTTCTGCGGAATCCAGTCGAGTCCCCATTCGAACGGACGGACGACGCGATCTTTCGTGACCGAGGCGAGGCGGTGCTCCCAGGCGTGGAAGATGGCTTGCAGCATCCATCTCTCATGCTATACTGCCTGCTTCATGCGATTCGATTCATTGACGTTGTTCACAGGGGGCGCGGCGTTCCTCTCTGTGAAGAAATCCAAGTGCATCGACCGAAAGCGGGCCTGCCGCGTCGGAGAATGTGTGCTCGAGACCTAGTCCTCATAGCAACGAGCGTTCATGCTGCCGACCGGTTGAAAACCGCGTCGGCTTTTTTTTTGGCCAAAGGGGCTTCTTGATATGTCAGTCATCGACGTCGGCATTCTTGGCGCGACCGGGCAGGTCGGCCAGCAGTTCATCGCGCTGCTCACGAATCATCCGTGGTTCCGCGTCAGTTGGCTCGGCGCGAGCGAGCGGTCCGCGGGCAAAGCGTACAGCGAGGCGACTGCGTGGCGGCTGCCGGCGCTGCTGCCGGACTCCGTCGCGCGGCTGCCTGTGGAAAATGCCCAGGAGGCTGCGCCGCGCGCGCCGAAGCTCGTCTTCTCGGGCCTCGACTCTTCCGTCGCCGGCGAGATCGAAGCCGCCTTCGCGCAGGCCGGCCACATCGTCGTCAGCAACGCGCGCAACTACCGGATGGAAGCGACCGTCCCGCTGCTCATCCCCGAAGTGAACGCGGATCATCTCGCGCTGCTCGCCGCGCAGGGCGCGGCGGCGGGATGGAAGGGCCGCATCGTCACGAATCCCAATTGCGCCGTCGTCGTGCTGGCGATGGCGCTCGCGCCGCTGCGCCAGTTCGGATTGAAGAAGGCGATGATCACGACGCTGCAGGCGATCTCCGGCGCGGGCTATCCGGGCGTGCCGTCGTGGGACATTCTCGGCAACGTGATTCCGTTCATCGGCGGCGGCGAGGAAGAGAAGATCGAAACCGAAGCGAACAAGATTCTCGGTGCGGTGAAGAACGGCCGCCCTGTCGAGATTGTCAATCATCCCGTCACCATCAGCGCCGCGGTCACGCGCGTGCCCGTGCAGAACGGGCACACGGGATCGATTGCCGTCGCGCTCGATCAGCATCCCGATCTCGACTCGATCATCGCCGCGTGGAATTCCTTCCGCGGCAAGCCGCAGGATCTCGAGCTGCCGTCCGCGCCGCCGCAGCCGATCGTCTATCTCACCGAACAGAACAGGCCGCAGCCCTCGCTCGACGCGAATCGCGACGGCGGCATGACCGTCACGGTCGGCCGGCTGCGACGCTGTCCGGTGCTCGACTACAAGTTCGCCGCGCTCGGCCACAACACGATCCGCGGCGCCGCGGGCGCGGCGATTCTCAACGCCGAACTGATGCACCGGGAGGGACTGCTGTGAGACCGACGTTCTTCCCCGCGCCACCCGCCCTACCTGCCCCACCCGCCCGGAGGATCTCTTCATGAGCGTCGTCATGAAGTTCGGTGGCACGTCCGTCGCCGACGCGGATGCGATCAACCGCGTGATCGCGATCGTCGCGAAAGAGAAGTCGCCGGTCGTCGTGGTCTCCGCGCTGTCGAAAGTGACCGACACGCTCGTGAAAGTCTGTCGCCTGGCTGAAGACGGCGACGGCACCGGCGCCGCGCAGGCGCTCGACGGGCTCGTCGACCGGCATGTGTCGATCGCGTCGGCCGTGACGTCGGCGAGCCGGGCGAGCGTCCTGGCCGGCGTGAAGGAGGAGTTCGACGAGTTGATCGGCCTCGTCCACGCGCTCGCCGTGCTGCGCGAGGTCTCGCCGCGATCGCAGGACGCCGTGCTCTCGGTCGGCGAGCTCGTCAGCAGCCGCATCGTGGCCGCCGCGCTGGCCGATCGCGGGATCGCGAGCGCCTGGGTCGATGCCCGCGGCGTGCTCGTCACGGACGCGGAGTACACCGCGGCCGTGCCGGACATGACGGCCACCTGCGATCGCGTGCGCGAGACGCTCGCGCCGCTGCAGGCCGCCGGAAAGGTCGCCGTGCTCGGCGGCTTCATCGGCGCGACGGCGAGCGGCGTGACGACGACGCTCGGGCGCGGCGGGTCGGATTATTCAGCGGCGATTTTCGGCGCGTGCCTCGGCGTCGGCGAGATTCAGATCTGGACCGACGTCGACGGCATGCTGACCGCCGATCCGCGCGTCGTAGAGCATCCGCGGCTCGTCGAGCAGCTGTCGTTCAACGAAGCGTCGGAGCTCGCGTTCTTCGGCGCGAAGGTCCTGCACCCGAGCACGATCCTGCCGGCCGTCGACAAGAACATCCCGGTCCTGATCCTCAACTCGCGGCGCCCGGAGAACACGGGCACGCGGATCACCGCGACCGGCCGGCCTGACGCGCGCGGCCTGACCGCGCTGGCGTGCAAGCGCGACGTCACGGTCGTCGACATCACGTCGACGCGCATGCTGATGGCGCACGGTTTTCTGCGGCGGCTCTTCGAGGTGTTCGAGCGCTTCAAGACGCCGGTCGACGTCGTGACGACGTCCGAGGTCAGCGTGTCGGTCACCGTGGACGACACGCGCCGGCTCGACGACATCGTCGAAGGACTGCGGCATTTCGCGGAAGTGAGCTCGGAGCGGGAGATGGCGATTATCTGCGCCGTGGGAGAGAATCTCCGGTCGGATCCGACCGTGTTCGCGCGCGCGGTGACCGCGCTGGACCGCGTGCCGCTGCGCCTTGTGTCGCAGGCCGCGTCGCGGCGTAACATTACGTTCGTGTTGAGAGACGCCGACGTCCCAGAGGCGATGACGCGTCTCCATGACGAGTTCTTTCACTAAGATGCGCATACTCCTGGTCGGTCACGGCAAGATGGGACGGATGGTCGAAGCGCTCGCGCCGGAGTACGGGTGTGACGTCGCCGGCGTCCTGGACCCGCTCTCGCCCCGCCACGGCGGCGGGCCGGATGCCGACGCGTGGCGCGGCGTCGACGTCGCGATCGATTTCACGACGCCCGACTCCGTGATGCAGAATGCGCCGGTCCTCGCGCGCCGCGGCATCCGTCTCGTCATCGGCACGACCGGCTGGTCCGCGCACGAGGCCGCGCTGCGGAAGGTGATCGCCGACTCCGGATCGGGCATCGTCGTCGCGCCGAATTTTTCGACGGGCGTCGTGCTGTTCGAGGCGGCGGTGGCGTACGCGGCGAAGCTGTTCGCGCCGCACCAGGAGTTCGGCGCGTTTCTCCACGAAGCGCATCACAGCGCCAAGAAGGACGCGCCGTCGGGCACCGCGCTCTCGCTCAGGCGCGCGATGGAGCAGGCCGGTTATGCGCGGCCGATCGACGTCTCGTCGACGCGGGCCGGATCGATTCCCGGCACGCACATGGTCGGCTTCGACGGCCCGGCGGAAACCGTCACGCTGACGCATGCGGCGCGCGATCGCACCGCGTTTGCCCGCGGCGCCTTGACGGCGGCGAAGTGGATCAACGGCAGGAGCGGTTGGTACTCGATGAAGGATGTGTTGGGCCTGAAGTAGGGCTGGTGGGGCAGGTGGAGGGAACGTCATGAGAACACCATTCACTGGAGTCGGCACCGCGCTCATCAGTCCGTTCACGCGCGGCGGCGAGCTGGACGAAGCGGCAGTTCGGCGGCTGGCGCGGCGACAGGTGGACGCGGGCGTCCACTTCCTGTGCCCGTGCGGCACGACCGGCGAGAATCCGACGCTGACGCACGCGGAGCGGATTCGCACCGTGGACATTCTCGCCGACGAAGTGCGGGGCGAGGTCCCGATCCTCGCCGGCGCCGGCGGCTACAACACGAAAGAAGTGATCCATCTCGCCGGCGAGATGAAGAAAGCCGGCGCGACCGGGCTGCTCTCCGTCACGCCGTACTACAACAAGCCGACGCAGGAAGGCCTCTACCAGCACTACCGCGCGATCGCCGAGAGCACGCCGCTGCCGATCGTCGTCTACAACGTGCCGGGCCGCACGGGCGTGAACGTCGAGCCCGCGACGCTCGCGCGCATGGCCGCGCTGCCGAACATCGTCGGCGTGAAGGAAGCGTCCGGCAACGTGACGCAGATGTGCGAGATCTGCCGCATCGTGCCGAAGGACTTCATCGTCGTCTCGGGCGACGATGCGCTCACGCTGCCGCTGATGGCGGTGGGCGGACGCGGGATCATCTCGGTGGCGGGCAACGAAATCCCGTCAGAGATGGTGCAGATGGTCGAAGCGGCCGAACGCGGCGACTTCGCCGCCGCGCGCGCGATTCACACGCGCATCCTGCCGCTGATGCTCGGCAACTTCATCGAGTCGAATCCGGTGCCGGTGAAAGCGGCGATGGCGGCGATGGGATTGATCGAAGAGATCTATCGCCTGCCGATGACGTCGCCGAAGCCGGAGTCGAAGACGAAGATTCTGCAGATTCTGAAAGAGCTCGGCCTGCTGAAGGGCGCTCTCGTGTAGCGCGAGCGGAGATGTAGCGCGAGCCTTTCAGGCGAGCGACCGACCAAATGCTGAAAAACGAAATCGCCAATCTGATTGCGACGGGCGCGTCCGTCGACCGCGAGCTCGCGCGCGAGACGTTCGCGCGGTTGCGCGCCGCGCTGTCGTCCGGCGACGTGCGCGCGGCCGAGCCGGATGAGTCGAGCCCGATCGGCTGGCGCGTCAACACGTGGGTGAAGCAGGGCATCCTCCTCGGCTTCAAGTACGGCGACATGGTCGACGCGTCGATGGACCACGGGAAGCTGCCGTTCTACGACAAGGACACGCTGCCGCTGAAGAAACCAGGACTCGCCGCCGGCGTGCGCATCGTGCCGGGCGGTTCGGCGATTCGCGACGGCGCGTACCTCGCGCCCGGCGTGATCTGCATGCCGCCGATGTACGTGAACATCGGCGCGTGGGTCGGCGAAGGATCGATGATCGACTCGCACGCGCTCGTCGGCTCGTGCGCGCAGGTCGGCGCGCGCGTGCACGTCAGCGCCGCCGCGCAGATCGGCGGCGTGATCGAGCCGGTCGGCGCGCTGCCGGTCATCGTCGAAGACGATGTGCTCATCGGCGGTAACACGGGAATTTACGAAGGCGCGATCGTCAAGGCGCGCGCGGTCATCGCGGCCGGCACCATCCTGACCGGATCGACGCCCGTCTACGATCTCGTGCGCGGCGAGATCATCAAGCCGACCGCGGATCATCCGCTCGTCATCCCTGAAGGCGCGGTCGTCGTGCCCGGCGCGCGCGCCGTGACGACGGGCAAAGGCATCGAGTGGGGTCTCGCGCTCGCGACGCCCGTCATCGTCAAGTACCGCGACTCCCGCACCGACACGCGCACGGAACTCGAAGAGTGGATCCGGTAGATCTGGTCTCGCTTACACGCGCGCTGGTCGACATCGACTCGACGACCGGCCGTGAGGGCGCCGCTGGACGCCGGCTCGCCGACTACCTGCGTGGCCGGGGCTGCGCCGTCGTCGAGCAGAAGGTCGACGACACGCGATTCAACGTGATCGCGGGCCCTCCGAACGTGGCGTCGGGCTTCAGCCCGACCGTCGTTTTTTCCACGCACTTCGACTGCGTCCCGCCGTTCTTCCCGAGCCGCATCGAGGGCGATTGCCTGTACGGCCGCGGCTCGTGCGACGCGAAGGGCATCCTTGCGGCGCAGGTCGCGGCGGCCGATCGTCTGTGGCGCGACGGCGAGACGCGCGTCGGCCTGCTGTTCGTCGTCGGCGAGGAGCGCGGCAGCGACGGCGCGCGAATCGCGAACGACGCCGCAAACGGATCGCGATTTCTGATCGACGGCGAGCCGACCGACAATCGTCTCGGCCTCGCGACGCGCGGCATTCTGCGACTCAAGCTGCGCGCGGCCGGGCGCGCGGCGCACTCGTCGTTTCCCGAGCTCGGCGAGTCGGCGATCGACAAACTGATCGACGCGCTGATCGAACTGCGATCGATTCCGCTGCCGGATGATCCTGTGCTGGGACACACGCATTACACGATCGGATTGATCAGCGGGGGCGTCGCGCCGAACGTCGTGTCAGCGTCGGCCGACGCTGAAGTGATGTTCCGGACGGTGAGCGATGCCGCAGAAGTGAGGCGCGCGGTCACACCGCTCGAGCGGCGCGTGACGATCGAGCATGTCCTCGACGTGCCGCCCGTGCGCTTGAAGACCGTGCCGGGATTCGACGCGGCCGTGTTTCCCTATACGACGGACATCCCGTTTCTCGCGCGCTGGGGCGAACCGCTGCTGTTCGGCCCCGGATCGATCCACGTCGCGCACACCGCGGACGAGTTCGTGTCGATCGCGGAGCTCCGCGCCGCCGCGGATCATTACGTCACGATCGCCCGGGCTCTTGTGAAGTTGTAGCGCGGGGCTTTCAGCCGAGCGTCGGTCTCGCTCGCCTGAAAGGCTCGCGCTACGGTCTTGAGATGTGCGGCTCGCACGCGAGCGCGACGCGCAGCAGCGCGTCGGTCGCCATCCGGTTCCCGACCAATTGAACCGAGCACGGCAGGCCCGCATTCGTCCTTCCCGAGGGCAGCGCGATCGCCGGATGACCGGTGACGTTGAAGAGCTGCGTGAGGCGCAGCATGACGTTGCGCACCGGCTCGGCCTTGCCGGCGATCTGCACCGTGTCCGCGCCGATGAGCGGCGCCGGAATCGGCAGTGTCGGCAGGATGAGCGCGTCGTGCGCGCCAAGCGCCGCGTCGACTTCGCGCCGGAGAATCTCGCGGCCGGCGAGCGCCCGCACGTAATCCTCGGCGAGCACGTAGCGCCCCATCTCCAGCCGCAGACGAACGTTCTTCTGGTACTTCTCCGGCATCGATTCGAGGGTGGCCGCGTGATACGCCGCCGCGTCGGCCAGCACGAGGTGCAGGTAGATCGTGCCGAGGTCAGCCGCGTTGCGGATCTCGATATCGTCGAGCGTGACGCCGGCGGCGCGCAGGCGCTCCAACGCCTCTTCGAATCGCGCGCGCACCTCCTCGTCGAGCAGATCGCAGAAGTACTTGCGCGGCACGCCGAAGCGCAGCCCGCGCACGGGCACGGGCGCCGGCGGCGTCTTCCGCGGCTCGCCGATCAGCGCCTCGTAGACCAGCGCCGCGTCGCCGACGGTCTGCGTCAGCGGGCCCGCGTGATCCATCGTGCGCGACAGCGGGACGATGCCGTCGGTCGGGATTTCGCCGAGCGTGGGCTTGAGGCCGACGGTGCCGCACGCCGCCGCGGGAATCCGGATCGATCCGCCCGTGCACGTGCCCATCGTCGCGAGCGCCATGCCGGCGGCGAGGCTCGCGGCCGATCCGCCGCTCGATCCGCCGGGCGACCGCGCGGGATCGATCGGATTGCGCGCGGGGCCGAACGCCGAATCCTCGTTGGTCGTGCCGAACGCGAACTCGTGCAGGTTCGTCTTGCCGATGAAGACCGCGCCCGCCTGCCGCAGGCGCGCGATGGCCGTCGCGTCGCGATCGGCGACGTGGCCCTCGCGCACGCGCGACGCCGCGGTCGTCGCCGTGCCGCGGATATCGAACAGGTCCTTGATCGAGATCGGGACGCCGTGCAGCGGACCGCGATCCTTGCCCGCGGCGAGCTCGCGATCGAGCTCACGCGCCTGCGCGCGCGCCTCGTCGGCCATCACGAGGATGAACGCGTTGAGCCGAGGATTGTCGGCCTCGATCCGCCTCAGACATTCGTTCGCGATCTGTTCAGAGGTCGTCTTGCGTGCGCGGAGGGCGCGCCCGAATTCTTCAATCGTCATCATGGCTGAGGGCTGATCGCTGATGGCTGGCCGTCCGCTCGATCGTTGAAGTCGGCGGCGCGGAGCGCTTTCGTCGCGCGCGCGAGCGTTTCGAGAATCGGTTTCAGTTCGGGCAGCCCGCGCCGCTCGGCGTCGGCGATGACGGCCTGCAGCCAGGTATCAATCGTCATGTGTCCTCGCTCGCCTGAAAGGCTCGCGCTACATCTTCTTTACTGATATCGACACGCCGTCGCGCAGCGGCACGACCGACGTCGTCAGCTGCGGATGCGACGCGACGCGCTCGTTGTACTCGGCGATGGCGCGCGTGTCGTGACCATTTTTTACATGATCAGTGAACCCCGGCACCACGGTCCCGTCCCACAGCACATTATCGGTGACGAGCAGGCCGCCGGGCCGCAGCAGCGCGACCAGCCGATCCAGCAGCGGCGTGTAGAGCGACTTCGCGCCGTCCTGAAAGACCAGATCGAACGGCCCGGACACTTTCGCGACCATGCGCTGCGCGTCGCCGACAATCACGTTGACCCGATCGGTCAACCCGGCACGCGCGAAATTCTCGCGCGCTTCCCGCGCGCGCTCCGGATCCATTTCCATCGTGAACAGCATGCCGCCGGCCGGCAGCGCGCCCGCCAGCCAGATGCCCGAGTAGCCAATCGCGGTGCCGATCTCGAGGATGCGCGTCGCGCCGGCCGACATCGCGAGCACGCGCAGCAGCACGCCGACTTCCGCGTCGACCAGCGGCAGGCGGCGCGCCTCGTTTTCCCGGGCGATGCCGTCGAGCACCGCGTCGCTCGCGCGATTGAGTCCCGCCAGATACCGCTCGACCGCGTCTGGAACGATGACGCCCATAAAACGCTATTCTAGTCGTTAGTCATTCGTCGTTCGTCGTTGGTCGCACGCAGGGCCTCACGACCAACGACCAACGACCAACGACCAACGACCAACGACATGCGTCACACCAAGATCATCGCGACCGTCGGTCCGGCCTCCGACTCCGACGCCATGCTGGACGCGTTGATCGCGGCCGGCGCGGACGTCTTTCGTCTGAACTTCTCGCACGGCACGCACGAAACGCACGCGGCGACCTTCGCGCGCATTCGCGCCGCGGCCGCGCGTGCGTGCAGGGAAATCGCGATCCTGCAGGATCTCGGCGGCCCGAAGATTCGCACCGGCGCGCTCGCGGGCGGGCAGCCGCTGCAGGTGAAGCCGGGCGAGAAGCTGCGCATCGAGACCGGCGACTTCGCCGGCGGCCCCGGCCGCCTCTCCACGACGTTCGACGGCCTCGCGCGCAGCGTGCGCGCGGGCGATCGGCTGCTGCTCGCCGACGGCGTCATCGAACTGAAAGTCGACGCCACCGACGGCCGGGTGATTCAGACGACGGTCGTCGAAGGCGGGCGGATCGGCGAGCACAAGGGCATCAACGCGCCGGGCGTCCCGCTGCCGGCGTCGGCGATCACGCCGAAGGACGTCGACGATCTGAAATTCGGGCTCTCGCTCGGCGTCGACCTGCTGGCGCTCAGCTTCGTGCAGACCGCCGCGGATCTGCGGCAGGCGCGCCAACTGATGCTCGACGCCGGCGGCGCGGGCGTGCCGCTGGTCGCGAAGATCGAGCGGCCGCAGGCGCTGGAGCATCTCGACGAGATCATCTCGTCGTGCGACGCCGTGATGGTCGCGCGGGGGGACCTCGGGCTCGAGATGCCCCTCGAGCGCGTGCCGCGCGCGCAGAAGGAGATCACGCGCAGCGCCCGCCACCACGGCATCCCGGTCATCGTCGCGACGCAGGTCCTCGAGTCCATGACGATGGAGGCGCGGCCGACGCGGGCGGAGGTGAACGACGCGGCGAACGCCGTCGCGGACGGCGCGGACGCGATCATGCTGTCGGGCGAAACGGCGATCGGCGCGTACGCGGCAAAAGCGGTGCAGACGCTCGACGCGATCATCCGAGACGCGGAGTCGTCGCCCGAGCCGGTGTCGGAGCTTCCCGTCGCCCCGATTCACGAAGATCACGCGCAGGCGATCTGCGAAGCGGCGGTGACGCTGGCCGATCGCGCCGACGTGCAGGCGATCGTCGCCGTCACGCGCGGCGGCGCGACCGCGCGTCGCCTGTCGGCGCTGCGTCCGTCGGCGCCGATCGTGGCCGCGACCGAGCTCGGCGAAACGGCGCGGCGCCTCGCGCTGCACTGGGGCGTCGTGCCGCTGTGCATGGACCTCGGCGAGAAGCTCGACGCGGCGAGCGCGCGCGCGGGGCGGCGGCTCGTGGCGCAGGGACTTGTCAAGGCGGGCGACGCGGTCGTGTTCGTCAGCGTCAACGCCGACCTGACGCGCGCCGACGCGAATTACCTCAAGATCCAGCGACTCTGATGCCGCACGTGCACTATCCGACCGTCGGCGCCGTCGTGCTCGCGTTCGCGGCGGCGGCGATCCTCGCAAGACTCGCGACGGTCATCATTCGCCGTGTGCTCGGCGCGCTGGATTTCGGCCCGGAGAACCGCGCGATCGTCGAGACGCGCGCGCGCCAGCTGACGCGCACGCTCACGGCCGTCGCGTACGGCGTCGCCGCGCTCGCCAGCATTTCGCTCGCGCTCGAGCGATTCGGCATCCAGGAGCCGGCGTGGAATCCGAGGCGCCTCGCGCGCTGGGCCGAGACGCACGGCGTCCATCTCGTCCTGACGATCGTCGGCGCGTTCATCGTCGTGCGCGCGGCGAGCCTCGCCATCAGCTACCTGCAGCACCGGCTCGGCCGCCGTCACGAGGCCGGCGATCAGGAGTGGGCGCGGCGCGCGCAGACGCTCGGCGGCATTCTCACGAGCGTCGTGCACGTGAGCGTGGTGTTCGTGGCCACGCTCATGGCGCTCGGCGAGCTGTCGGTGGACGTCATGCCGATTCTGACCGGCGCCGGCATCGCGGGCCTCGCGATCGGCTTCGGCGCGCAGAACCTCGTGCGCGACATCATCTCCGGCTTCTTCCTCATCCTCGAAGATCAGGTGCGCGTCGGTGACATCGCGCGCATCAACGGCGTCGGCGGGACCGTCGAGCAGATCAACCTGCGGACGATCGTCGTGCGCGACGGCGACGGCGCGGTCCACGTCTTTCCCAACGGCACCATCACCGCGCTCGCCAATCTCACCAAGCGCTACTCGTTCGCCGTCGTCGACATCAAGATTCCATACAGCGAGGACGCCGAGGGCGCGCTCGCCGCGCTGCGAGAGGTGGGCGAGTCGCTCGCGCGGGACGCCGCGTGGGCGCCGAGTCTGCTCGGGCCAATCGAGGCGCCAGGCATCGAGTCGATGGTCGGCGGTGGGACGACTGTCCGGATCCGGTGCAAGACGCTGCCGCTGAAGCACGGTCCGGTGGCCGGCGAGCTGCGCCGCCGCATCCTGACGTCATTTCACGAGCGCGGCATCCGCTTCTCGACGCGTTAGCCCGAAAAACATCCCCGTCCCCTTTTCCAAATGCTAAATTCATTCCTTATGCGTACCAGTCTGCTGGCCGTCTGTCTTGCCGCGCTCGCCGGTGTCGCGCCGCCCGCGCAGGCGCAATCCAGCGCGCCCTTCTCCGTGCCGGTCGTGTACCGGAAGCTGCCCAACGGCCTGCGCGTGGTCATCAGCGAAAACCACGCGGCGCCGGTGGTCGTCGTCGAGGTCATGTACCGCATCGGCTTCCGCATCGAGCCGAAGGGCCGCACGGGCTTCGCGCATCTGTTCGAGCACCTGATGTTCCAGGGCTCCGAGCACGTCGGCAAGTTCGAGCACGTCCGCATCGTGAACGAAAACGGCGGCGTGCTGAACGGATCGACGCGCTTCGATCACACGAATTACTTCGAGGTCATGCCGTCCAACGCCCTCGAAGTCGCGATGTGGCTCGAGGCGGACCGGATGCGCTCGCTCAAGATCACGCCGGAGAATCTTCAGAATCAGAAGGACGTCGTCTCGGAAGAAGTCCGCGTCAACGTGCTGAACCAGCCGTACGGCGCGTTCGAGTGGCTCGGCCTGCCGCAGAAGGCCAATGAGAACTGGTACAACGCGCACAACTTCTACGGCGATCTCACCGAGATTCAGGCCGCCACGCTCGAGGACGTGCAGCAATTCTTCGATACGTACTACGCGCCGAACAACGCCGTGCTCGTGGTGACCGGCGACGCGACCGTCGACGACGTGATGAGGCTCGCGCAGAAGCACTTCGGCGGCATTCCGCAGCGGCAGTTGCCGGCGCGGCCGGACATCAAGGAGCCGCCGCAGACGAAAGAGAAGACGTTCTCGGAAGGCGACAAGCTCGCGCGGACGCCGGCGCTCGCGTTCGGCTATCACCTGCCGGATCGCATGACGAAGGATTTCTTCGCGCTGTCGCTGCTCGATCCGCTGCTCGTCAGCGACGAGAGCGCGAAGATGTACCAGGCGCTGATCAAGGAGAACCAGATCGCGTCCGACGTGTCGGGCGGGTTCAACTACGGTCTCGGCAACAACTTCGACTACAACGGCCCGATGCTCTACACGTTCCGCGTCGACTACCGGCCCGACCTGAAGGGCGAGGACGTCATGAAGGTCGTGGACAAGGTGATCAGCGCGATTCAGGAGCACGGCATCACGGCCGACGAGCTGAGGCAGGCGAAGGTGAATTTCCGATCGTCGTTCCTCGAGAACCTCGAAGGTGGCGGCATCCCCGGCTTCGGCCGATCGGACCTGCTCGCCGCGCTCGCGCTCTACGACGACGACCCGAATCGCATCAATACGATCCTCGCGGATCTGGAAAAGGTGACGACGAGCGACGTCCAGGCGGCGGCGAAGAAGTACCTGGTGCCCGCGAACCGGACGTCCATTGACCGCCGTCCGGAAGGCGGTGCGAAATGATCTCGAAGAAGATATTCACCACGGAGGACACGGAGGTCACGGAGGGAATGAGTACAAAGCAAAGCCTAACCTCCGTGTCCTCTGTGTCCTCCGTGGTTATGTTCTTGATCGTGGCGTTCGGATCGATGGCAACAAGTGCCAGGGCTCAAGGCCGGCCGACGGTCGGCCCGGAGAAGCCCTTCCAGCTGGCCCCGCGCGTCGAGCGAACGCTGCCGAACGGACTGCGCGTCATCGTCGCGCGGCAGGACGCGATCCCCAAGCTCTCGATCACGCTGACCGTCCTGTCCGGCTACTCGAGCGATCCCGCGGATCTCACCGGGCTCGCCAACTTCACGGCCGACGCGATCCAGGAAGGGACGAAGACGCGCACGAGCCGCGAGATCCGCAGGGACGTCTTCGGCATGGGCGGCTCGCTGTCGTCGATCGTGTCGCAGGATTTCTCGTCGCTCTCGGCGCGCGGCCTCGCGGAGTTCGCGCCGCGGCTCATCGATCTGCTCGCCGACGTCGCCATGAACCCGGCGATCCCGGCCGAGGAGGTCGCGATCCTGAAGCAGCAGCGGATGCAGGCCGCGGCGCAGAACAAGTCGTCGCCGCAGTTCCTCGCCAACCGCGAGTTCAGGCGCGCGCTGTTCGGCAATCATCCGTACGCGCGGACGAGCGAGACGGAAGCGACGCTGCAGGCGATCGATCGCGACAAGCTCGTCGCCTTCCATCGCGATCACTACCGTCCCAACAACGCGTTCCTCATCATCGTCGGGGCCGTCGAACCGAACGCGATGATCGCCGCGGTGGAGAAGTCGTTCGGCGCGTGGGCGAAGGGCGACGTGCCGAAGCCCGTGTTCGCCGCTGCGCCGGCGACGACCGGCCGCCACGTGTACTTCATCCAGCGGCCGAACAGCATCCAGTCGTCCATCGCCGTCGGCAACATCGCGATCACGCGCGGCGATCCGCGCTGGTACGAGCTGTCGCTCGGCAACACGATCTTCGGCGGCGCGTTCAACTCGCGCATCATCCGGAACATCCGCGAGGAGAAGGGCTACACGTATTCGCCCGGCTCCGTGCTCACCGGGTTCGCGGACGCCGGCTTCTATCGCTTCACGGCCGACGTCAGGAACGAGGTCACGGGCGCGACGCTGACGGAAGTGTTCAAGGAGATCGACAAGTTCCGCGCCGAGGGGAGCGATGGCGACGAGCTGCAGGGCGCGAAGGCGTACCTGCGCGGCCTGTTCCCGGTGCAGACCGCGACGCAGGCCGGGCTGGCGGCGACGCTGAACAACGTCTACGTGTTCGGCCTGCCGAAGGACTACACGGAGACGTACCGCGCGAAGATCGCGGCCGTCACGGCGGCGCAGGTGAAGAGCGGAGCGTCCACGCTGCTCGGGTCCGAGAACTCCGTCATCGCGATCGTCGGCGACTGGGCGAAGGTCAAGGATCAGCTCGGCGCGTACACGAACATCACGTTCCTCGATCTCGACGGCAAGCCGATCCCGGCGCCAGCCGCCCCGTGAACGACGCCAACTGCGACTACACGTTTCTTTCACGCTGGCGGATCGAGGGGACGTGCGGCGAAGTCGCCGACGTCCTGGGCGATCCGCTGCAGCTCACGCGCTGGTGGCCGTCGGTCTACCTGGACGTGCGGGAGCTGCGGCCGCCCGACGCGCGCGGTCTCGGCCGCCGCGTCGCGCTGCTCACGAAGGGCTGGCTGCCGTACACGATCACGTGGGAGTTCGAGGTCGTCGCCTCGGAGTATCCCAACGGCTTCACGATCGTCGCGACCGGCGATTTCGACGGCCGTGGCGTGTGGACGTTCGAGCAGGACGGCGCGTTCGTCGACGTCACGTACGACTGGCGCCTGCGCGTCGAGAAGCCGCTGCTGAAGAACCTGTCGTTTCTGCTGAAGCCGATCTTCGAGGCCAACCACCGGTGGGCGATGACGCAGGGCGAGCAGAGTCTGAAGCTCGAGTTGCTGCGTCGGCGCGCGACGTCGGACGCCGCGAGAGCGCAGGTGCCGCCGCCTCCGGGGCCGGTGACCTATGCCGGCGTCGCGATCGTGGCGGGCGCGGTGGCGATAGGGGCGGGGATGGCTTACTTACTCATACGGGCGGGTAGACGACGAGATCGAAATTAGGAATTAAGAATGAGGAATTGAGAATGGAGCGGTGAGACCCTTCTTAATTCTCAATTCCTAATTCTTCATTTCTCCAGAAGGCTCTTCATCCCCCCCAGGGCTCGTTCCCAGCCGTGCGCGATCACTTCGTAGTAGCGCCGCCACCGCGGACCTTCTTCGTAGCCGGTCTGCGTGACGCGGATGCGCGTGCCGTTGCCTTCGGCCTGCACGGTGATCTCGAGCGCCATCGGCCCGATCGGATCGCCGTCGGGCGGCAGCCAGAACACGTCGGCGACCATGAATCCCTGGCCCGGGTGAAACTCCATCACCGTGCCGCGCAGGACGCCGCCGAGGCGGCCGAGGACTTCGTCGCGGAAATCCGTCGGCGGCCACTCGACCGAGTACGGGCCGAGCGTGCGCGGCGTCGTCACCGAGTGGGCCACCTGCCACCACGCGTGCAGCGCTTCGGCGTCAAAGAACGCCTTGAGCACGATGCCCGGAGGCGCGCCGATGACAGCGGAGATGTCGAGGCCTAATTTGGTCATGGAGTCATCTGGTTATCGAGTCATTGGAGTGATCAATTCACCAATCACATGACCAAATAACCAGATGACTCAATGCCCAAATTCATCTCTGGCCCGCGGTCGCGCGAGGACGACGTTCCGCCCGAGCGCGAGCCACCATGTCCTTGACCTCGCGCATCAGCGTCGGCACGTGGTACGGGATGCCGTCCTTGATCGTCCACTCGATGCCGCCGCCGTGCGTGTTCTCCACGCGATCGCCGATCGCAATCGGCGAGTAGTTCGGCGCCGGCTTCCCGTTGATCAGCATGACGTCCGTGCCGTACGGGTTGAGCAGCTTCAGATTCTCGAGCGGGTTGCCGTTGACGACGAGGAGATCGCCGATGAAGCCCTCGCGGACCTTGCCGAGCTTGTCGTCCATCCCGAGCAGCCGCGCGCCGTTCCACGTCGCGTGCTCGATGACCTCGAGCGGCTGGAAGCCCGCCTCTTCCTGCAGCTCCAGCTCGCGCGAGATGCCGAAGCCGTACATCGAGAAGATGTAGCCGGCGTCGTCGCCCGTCGTGACGAGCCCGCCCTTGTTCGCGAACTCGCGGACCGCGTCCATCCAGATCCGGTACTGCTGGCGCCAGCGCGCTTCCTGCGTGGACGTCCAGCCGAAGAAGTACGAGCCGTGGTTGTCCATCGCGCCCTTGAAGTACTCCTCCATGGACGGGTGCAGGTAGTCCTTGAACCACGGCTGCGCCTGCGCGCGCTGCAGATCGCGGCTGGCTTCGTAAATCGAGAACGTCGGATCCCACGCGACCTTCTTCTCGACCATCATGTCGATGATCTTGTGCAGCCGCTCCGGATCGGCCTGCGCGTAGAGCTCGCCCGCGCGGCCGAAGCGGTGGATCTCGTTCGAGTAGTTCATGTCGGGCGGGAAGTTCTGGATGCCGCGCAGCGCCGCGTCCGCGACGCCGTAGAAGTGCTCGATCGAGCTCACGCCCAGCTCGACGAAGTCCTTCGCCGTCGTCTCCTCGACCGCGATGTGCGTCGCCGTCGGATCTCGTTCGGCGATCCGGTGCGGCCCTTGCTGACGAACGGATAGACCAGGATCCGCGGCGCGACGATCGAGTGCGCGTTGCTCTCGGCCTGCCACTGCTTCGACTTGTCGAAGTCGCCGCCGACCTCGCGCACGGTCGTGACGCCGGCCGCGAGGTACAGATTGCGCTCGTACTGAATCGGCTGCGGGATGCCGGGCTGCCGCTCCTCGTGCCAGTGCATGTGCGCGTTGACGATGCCGGGCATGACGTACTTGCCGGCGGCGTCGATGACGGCGTCGGTCGTCTGGCGTCCGGCGTTGGCGACGACGCTCGCCCCGGACCCGATGTACGAAATCAGCCCGTCCTGCACGACGATGTCCACCGGGCCGTACGGCGGCTTCGCGTTGCCGTAGATCACCATCGCGTTCTTGATGACGAGGCGGCGCGCCGCCCTGGCATGAATCGCGGGCGTCGCCACGGACTGCTGCGCCTCGGTGCGGAACGTGATCAGGCCCGCGAGGACGAGGGCCGTGGACAGCATGGGGAGTGCGCGACGTGGAAGCGTGCGAATCATGCGGAGACGGCTCCTTCGTAAAGTGTGATGATATCGCACGCGATGAATTTGGTCATTGAGTCATCTGGTTATGTGGGCATTTGGGAGACCATCCCATTGACTCGATAACCAGATGACCAGATGACCCAATTCACCCAGATGATAAAGTGACGTTTATGTCCCAGCAGCCTCTGGCGTATCTGTACCCGGAGTTTCTCGAGAGCGCCGACGCGCGGCCGATCCGCATTCTCTCGGAGTACCTCGAGCCGCTTCGGCGATTCAAGGATCAGAAGATTCAGGACACGGTCGTCTTCTTCGGGTCGGCGCGGATCGACAGCCGCGAGCGTGCGGAGCGGGCGCTGCGGACGCTGCGGGCACGCGGCGTGCAAGACGCGGACGATCATTATCAGCGCGAGCTGAAGAAGAGCCGCCGCGCCGTCGAGTGGGCGCGCTACTACGAAGAGGCGCGCGAGCTCGCGCGGCTGCTGACGACATGGTCCGGCTCGCTGCAGTCGGACAACCATCGCTTCGTCGTGACGTCGGGCGGCGGGCCGGGGATCATGGAAGCGGCCAACCGCGGCGCGCGCGAAGCGGGCGGGAAGACGATCGGCCTCAACATCCGGCTGCCGTTCGAGCAGGGCGCGAACCCGTACATCACCGAGGGCCTGCACTTCGAGTTCCACTATTTCTTCATGCGCAAGTTCTGGTTCGCGTACCTCGCGAAGGCGCTCGTGATCTTCCCAGGCGGCTTCGGCACGCTCGACGAGCTGTTCGAAATCCTCACGCTGGTCCAGACCGACAAGCTGTCGAAGCAAATCGGCGTCATTCTGTACGGCCGCGAATACTGGGAGCCGATCCTGAACTTCAAGCCGATGGCGGAGTGGGGCGCGATCGCCGAACACGACATCGAGCTGCTCAATTACGCCGACACGCCCGCCGACGCGTTCGAGCGGCTGCGCGCGCATCTGGTCGAGCATCATCTCGAGTCCCCGGTCCCGCAGGAAGCGGTGGCGCCGGGGATTGCGAAGACCCGCGGGTGAATTGAGTCATTGAGTAATTGGGTAAGTGGGTAATGGCGGCGACGCCGCCAGGTCCGCGTGATCGCGCTTACCCACTTACCCAATTACCCAACTACTCAATTCCACCTCAGTAGATCAGAAACCGCTCTCGCGTCTTCCCGAACGCCCGCACAGACTCCTGCCAGGAACGGGCGATGTCGCTGGCCGACACGCCGGCTTCGATCGCTTCGCGTAACGCCGACGATCCGGCGAGGATGTCTATCGGCGGTTTCGTGGCCTCGTACTCGTACGGCGGCTCGCGCCACGCGAAGCGATCGCGACCGGCCGCGCGGAAGGCTTCGAGCAGCGCGACGCCCGTTTCGACCGGACGGAACGCCGCGCGATCGAGGACGTGGATCTGGCAGCCGCCGCAGCTCGCGTGCGCGTGCTTGTGGAACGTCGGCTCGAAGACGACGGGGCGGAATCGTACGCCGGGGAGATCGAGACGATTGAGCGCATCGGCGAAGTGCTCGCCGATCACCCACGGCGCACCGATGAGTTCAAACGGGCGCGTGGTGCCGCGGCCCTCTGACACGTTGGTCCCTTCGAACAACACGGTCCCGGGATAGACGACGGCGGTCTCGTTCGTCGGAATGTTCGGGGACGGCATCACCCAC
Source organism: Terriglobia bacterium (assembly GCA_020073005.1). Classification (GTDB taxonomy): domain Bacteria; phylum Acidobacteriota; class Vicinamibacteria; order Vicinamibacterales; family CAVVIG01; genus SRVP-36. The sequence continues at coordinate 52,626 of JAIQFX010000048.1, forward strand.
GGGAGGCCGGTCTCCTCGTGGTACATCTCGCGGCGCCAGCCTTCCATCGCAATCACTTCAAGGTCCGCGCCGATGCCGAACTCGTCGTTGAACAGCCGCGCCAGCTCGCCGATCGTCATGCCGTGGCGCATCGGAATCGGATACATCCCGACGAAGGATTCGAATCCCTTGACGAGCATCGGCCCTTCGACGGCGGCGCCGCCGATCGGATTCGGCCGGTCGCACACGATCGCCTTCACGCCGTGCTTCCTCGCAGCGACGAGGCAGTTCGCCATCGTGTAGATGTAGGTATAGATGCGCGTGCCGACGTCCTGCAGATCGATGACGAGGACGTCGACGTCGCGCAGCATCTCGGCGGTCGGCTCGCGCGTTTCGCTGTAGAGCGAGTAGACAGGCACGCGGCGGATGTCGTCAACCGCGTGCCCGGTCTCGATCATGTTTTCCTGCACGTCGGACCTGAAGCCGTGCTGCGGGCCGAAGATCGCGGTCAACGTCGTGCCGGGGTGCGTGAAGAGGCGGTCGGCGATGTGGCGAAGTTCACGGTCGACTGAGGCTGGATTACACACCACGCCGACGCGTCTGCCGTTCAACGCTGAGGAATCAAGCAGTTGCGCGGAGCCAAGTGTGACAGTCAGAGGCTCGATTATTGCACGGTCAACGCAGGGCATCGCGATGAGTACCACGACCTGGTCACACCTGTTGCTGATCGCCACAGCCTGCTGCGCGGCCGGCTCATGCGGATCCTCGAGCTCGTCGCCCACGGCGCCGACGTGCAGGCCGAGCATCGCAGCCGATCAACTGAGCCGCACGGTTGACGGGGCCGGCGGCACGCTCACGATTCCCGTCACCGCGGCGGCCGGCTGCGGCTGGACCGCGCAAAGCAACGCGAGCTTTCTGACGATTGGATCGGCCGCAGGCAGCGGCACGGGCCTCGTCACGGTGACGGTGCCGGCGAACGCCGGAGACAACCCACGGACCGGCACGATCATCGTCGCGGGACAGACGGTCACGATCACACAGCCGGCGCAACCTTGTTCGACGAGCCTCGCGCCGTCCACGTTGACGGTCGACGACACGGCGACTGTCGTGACGATTGCCGTGACGGCCGCGCCGGCGTGCACGTGGAGCGCCCGGAGCAACGCGGCGTTCATCACGGCATCGGCCGGATCCACGGCAGGATCGGGATCCGTGAACGTCACCGTGTCCGCGAATCCTGGAAGCCCGCGGAGCGGAACGGTGACGATCGGCAGTCAGACGCTGACGGTGAATCAGCGGCAGGCCTGCGGGTACACGGTCTCGGCGACGACGCTGACGATCGCGGCCGGCGGCGCGGACACGACGGTTTCGGTCTCGACGGCCGCCGGATGCACGTGGAGCGCAAGCAGCAACAGCAGCTTCATCACGCTGTCGTCGGCTGCGGCGAACACGGGGTCCGGTGCGGCCACGTTCACCGTCGCGCCGAACGCGGGCGCGAGCCGCGCCGGGACGCTGACCGTTGCTGGTCACACAGTGTCGGTCGTGCAGGCCGGCACGACCGTCATCTCGGCGTGCGTCACCCGCATTTGCGCATTGAATGACCCGCTGGGGAATTGCACTGCCGCCGCCGGGTTTGAAGGGAACGGCGGCATCGCCGACGTGCTGCTGTACGCCCCGGCGACCTGCAACTGGTTCGTGACGGCTGACTCCTGGTTGACGTCGGATCCGCCCGTCGGCACCGGCAACGCGACGATACACCTTCACGCGGATCCCAATCCGTTGCCGGCTCTACGGTACGGCAGCGTCACAGCGGGAGGTGCGTCGATCACCACGGTGGAGAGTTCGTGCGTGGTGACGTTGTCTCCTGCCAATTTCAATGTGCCGGCCGAGGGCGCGACGGTCAGTCTGGCGGTGTTCACGATTTGCCCGTCCTGGAGTGTCAGAGGCAACAGTCCCTACCCGTACATCACCATCCTCGATGGCGGCCCAGGGTCCGGCAACGGTACGGTCACGTTCTCGGTCGCGCCGAACCCTGGCGGACTGCGCACTGCGGTGTTCGGCGTGAATTTCGCCGCGGTCACCGTCAAACAGGCGGGTTCATAGATGCCGAGGCATGTCATAGCGATGCCATCGGGCGCGTGTTTGCTGGCCGCAGTTGCTCTGGCAGCTGGAGCATGCGGGTCCACGAGTCCGACCGCGCCGAGCGGGCCGTGCACGCCAACGATCGCTGCCGATCAACTGAGCCGAATGGTGGACGCGGCCGGAGGAGCGCTCACGATTCCCGTCACGGCGCAAACGGGCTGCACCTGGACGGCGCAGAGCAACGCGAGTTTCTTGTCGATTGCCACGGTCAGCGGCAGCGGCAGCGGGCTCATCACAGTCACCGCACCGGCGAACGCGGATGGAGGCGTTCGTACCGGGACGATCACGATCGCCGGACAGACAGTGACGATCGCGCAGCCCACGACGGCGTCTTGTCCGACGAGCCTTTCGCCGTCGACGGTAACAGTGATCGGCGATTGGGAGTCTGTCGTGACCGTCGCCGTCACCGCGGCGCCGTCGTGTGTGTGGGCGGCGAAGAGCAACGCGTCGTTCATCGTTGCGCCTGGCGGTTCTTCGACCGGATCAGGATCCGTGAACGTTACTGTGGCCGCCAATCCTGGAAGCGCACGCACCGGGACGGTGACCGTCGGCAATCAGACGCTGACGGTGAATCAGCAGCGCACGTGCGGGTATTCGCTGTCCGCGACGACGCTGAATGCGGCGGCCGGCGGCGGAGATGCATCGGTCGCGGTCTCGACGTTGTCCGGCTGCGCGTGGAGCGCCGTCAGCAACAGCAGCTTCATCGCGCTGACCTCTGCGTCCGCGAACACGGGATCGGGCGCCGCGATCTTTTCAGTCGCAGCCAATGCGGGCGCGACTCGCGATGGCACGCTCACGCTTGCCGGCCACACGGTGTCGATCATCCAGGCCGGCTCGTCGGCCATCTCGGCGTGTGTGACGACGTTCTGCGTGCTGGGGAGCCGGGGATGCGGGCTTCCTCCTCCTTCGTTGAGCGGCGCCGGCGGCAGTGTGTCCGCCGGGGTGTTCGCGCCCTCCACGTGCAGCTGGTTTGTGACGACCGACCCTTGGCTGACCGCTGATCCTCCTTCGGGATCGGGAAACGCGACGATCCAGCTTCGCGGGGATCCGAATCCGTCATCAGCATCACGCACCGGTAACGTGGCCGCGGGAGGCGCGACGCTCACCGTGGGGCAGGCGGCCTGCGTGGTCACGCTCTCGCCGTCCAGCATCGGCAGCTTCGGCGTCGAGACCACGTCGTTCAACGTCGCGGCCGAGGGCGCGACGATCAGTTTCTCCGTCATCACGATGTGCGCGTCGTGGAACATCACAGGCACCGATCCAGGATTCCTCACGGTCCTCAGTGGCGCGACGGGATCGGGCAACGGGACCGTTACGATCGCCGTCGCTCCAAATGCCGGCGGACCACGAAGCGCGTCCTTCGCGATCGGCAACGCCACCGTCACGATCAATCAAGAAGGGCAGTAGCCGAGTCCCTTCGCGGGCTCACCGTCGCGGGGACAAACGGTGACAGTCACGCAAGCCGGGCAGTGACCGCAACTGACTCTAGCGACAAGGGCATCGGGCACCTACCCCGAGCCGATTGACAACTTGCACGTACCGAGTCCGGTTGATAGACTACGCACCGTTTGGTGGTTAGGCCTGCCAGCTTCGCCCGCGCCGAGAGCCGATCGAGCCTCCGTTCCGACTCGCTCCCTCCACGCCATTGCTTAGCCGACGCGCAGCCACCTTCGGTGACGGCATCGAGCGCGCGTTAGCCGCCTGGTGCGAACGAGGAGAGTGTGATGGGTCGAAGGCTTTACGTCGGGAATCTTCCTTACACCACCGGTGAAGCGGAACTGCAAGAGTTGTTCAGCAAAGCCGGCAACGTGGAGTCGGTCCGCGTCATGCGTGACGCCGCGACCGGCAGGGCTCGTGGCTTCGCCTTCGTCGAAATGGCGACAGACGAGGAGGCCGCCAAGGCCGCCACGGAGCTGAACCAGTATCAGCTCGGCGGACGCGCGCTGACCGTCAACGAGGCGCGGCCGAAGCCGGAAGGCGGATTCGGCGGCGGCGGCGGCTACGGCGGCAACCGTGGCGGCGGTGGCGGCGGCGGACGCCGCGAGCCGCGCTGGTAGCGCTCCTCGCACCCGGATTAGGGATACCTCATGAAGAACTGGTCGAAAGGCGACCGTGTCGTTCAACCCACGTACGGGGCCGGCACGCTGGTCGAGGTCAACGAGCACCACACGGTGATTGATTTCGACGAGCACGGTCGCCGCACGTTCGCGACCAGGCTCGTCACACTTCAGGCCACGAACGAGCCGGCGCCGCACAAGACGCCGACTCGGAAGCGCGCCGTGAAGAAGAAGAAAGAGTCTTAGCGATCAATTGGGTAAGTGAGTAGTCGGGGAATTGGGTAATCGCTTCGAAGCAATTACCCAGCTACCCAATTACCCACCTACCCAATTACTCACCTACCCAATCCGTCCTACTTTCCCGCGAGATAGAAATTGACCGCGGGAGTTATCACCAAAGACAGCACCATCGACGCCAGAATGCCGCCGATCACCGCGATCGCGAGCGGCTGGAGCATCTGCGATCCCGCGCCCCATCCGAGCGCGAGCGGAATCATGCCGGCCACCGTCGCCAGCGCCGTCATCATGATCGGCCGCAGCCGCCGCTCGCCCGCGTGAATCATCGCGTCCTCCGGCGCCATGCCCTCGGCGCGGAACCGCTGATCCGCGTCGAGCAGCAGGATGCCGTTCTTCGCGACGATGCCGATCACCATGATCAGGCCCATGAAGGACGAGAGATTGAACGTCGTCCGCGTGATCAAGAGCGCGGCGAAGACGCCGACCGTGGACAGCAGCGCCGACGCGATGACCGCGACGGGCGCGGCGAAGCCGCCGAACTCGAACAGCAGCACCGTGAACACGAGCAGGATCGCGATGACGAGGACGACGAGCAGATCGCCGAACGATTTCTGCTGCTCCTCGTAGCCGCCGCCGAAGCGGACGCGAATCGAGGACGGCATGTGCAGATCCTCGATCGTCTTCTTGACGGCGGCGATGCCCGTGCCGAGGTCGACGTCCTCGAGCCGCGCGGTGACGGTGACGTTGCGCTGCAGGTTCTCGCGCCGCACTTCCGTCTGACCCGGTATGTCCTCGACGCTCGCCAGCGTGCCGAGCGTGCCGGTCTTGCCGCTCGAGCTGACGAGCAGCGTGTTGCGGATCGCGTCGACCGACGATCGCGTCGATTCCGGGAAGCGCACGCGGATCGTGTACGCGCGATCGTTCAGCACGACCGGCGTCGGCGCGGGCTCGCCCTGCAGGATCGCGCTGACGTCGAGCTCGATCTCCTGCGGCGTGAAGCCGGCGCGCGCCGCCATCGCCTGATCGACCTTGTACATCGTCGCCGGCCCGCTGATCGTGTTCTCGATGCCGTTGAGCACGTCGACGACGCCCGGGATCTTCTTGATCGCGTCGCCGAGCTGCGGCGCCCACGTCTTGAGCAGCGCCGGATCCTGCGAGAAGAGCTTGATCGCAATAGGCTCGGGCGCGCTCGTCAGATCGCCAATCATGTCCTGCGTGAGCTGGATGAACTCCGTGTCGAGCATCGGCATCTGGTTGTGGATCTTTTCGCGCACCTCCGAGATGACGTCGTCGCCCGCTCGCGTGCGGTTCCGCTTCAGCTTGACGGCGATGTCGCCGGTGTTCGCCTCGGTGACGGTGGCGAGGCCCAGCTGCAATCCCGTGCGCCGCGACGTGCTCTCCACCTCCGGCGTCGACCGCAGGATCCGCTCGACGGCGGTCATCACGGCGTCGGTCTCGGCGAGCGACGAGCCCGCCGGCATGATGTAGTCCAGGATGAACCCCCCCTCGTCCATCTCGGGCAGCAGGTCGGTGCCGAGCAGACGATAGCCGCCGTACGCACCCAGGATGACGATGAGGCTGCCCGCGATCAGCATCGCGGGCCGCTCGAGCAGCGACTTCAGCACGCGCTCGTAGATCGCCATCAGCCGCGGTGGAACACCGCTGTGACGATTCGGGTGCTGGGTGCTCGGTGCGGGGTGCGGAGTGCCGGGTGCCGGGTGCTGGCGGGCGCCGCGGAGAAAGTAGTGGCTCAGCGTCGGCGTCCACGTGAGCGCCAGCGCGAGCGACGTCAGCAGAGCGCCGCCCACGGTGATCGCCAGCGCCGAGAAGAACGCGCCCGTGACGCCGGTGATCGAGATCAGCGGCAGGAACACGACGATCGGCGTGATCGTCGAGCCGATGAGGGGCACGCGAATCTCGTTGATGGCGCTGCGAATCGCGTCCGCGCGGCTCTGCCCGGAGTCGCGGTGCAGCACGATGTTCTCGACGACGACGATCGCATCGTCGATGACGAGGCCGACGGCGGCGGCGAGGCCGCCGAGCGTCATCAGGTTGAAGCTCTGGCCGAGCACGCGCAGCATGATGAACGTGACCGCGAGTGTCGCGGGGATCACGAGGCCCGCGACGAGTGACGTGCCCCAATCGCGCAGGAACAGCACCATGATCAACGACGCGAGCACGAGCCCGACGATGACGGCGTCGCGCACGCTCTTGATCGAATCGTTGACCAGATCCGACTGATCGTAGAACGGCTGAAGCTCGACGCCCTTCGGCAGCTCCTTCCGTATCTGATCGATCTCGTCGTGGACGCCGTCGGCCACGATGACGGTGTTGCTGTCCGGCTGGCGGAAGACGTTCAGCAGGACCGCCCGCTTCGTGTTCGCCGTGACCGCGACGTACACCGGCTTCACCGTCCGCGAGACGTTCGCCACGTCGCCGATGCGTATGGGCGCGCCGAGCGGCGTCGTCTTGACGACGATGTTCCCGATCTCCTCCAGCGTGCGCGCCTGGCCGCTCACGAGGCTGAGCACGAGCTGGTGGTTGTGCTCGAAGAGGCCCGGTGAGTCGATCAGGTTGCTGCGGCCGATCGCGTCCAGGAGGGACGGCACCGTGATCTGCGTCTGCACCAGCTTGGCCGGGTCGGGACGCACTTCGAACTCCGGCTCCTGGCCGCCCTGCACCACGACCGTCGACACGCCGGGCATCCGGTTGAGCCGGGGCTTGAGATCGTAGGTGGCGAGTTCCCACAGTCTCGTCTGTGGAACCGTGTCCGACGTCAGGCTGTAGCCGAGGATCGGAAACGCCGCGAACGTCAGCCGGTTGGCGGTGACTTTCGCCGTGGACGGCAGCTCGGACTGCACGCGCGCCAGCGCGGCGTTGACACGCTCCAGCGTCTGGAACATGTCGACCTTCCACGAGAAGAACAGATCGATCTCGTTCGTGCCGCGCGTCGTGATCGATTGCACGCGCTCGAGGCCCTGGACCGTGTTGAGCGCCTCCTCGATCGGCTTGGTCACCGTGACCTGCATCTGATCGATCGGCGCGACGCCGTTGTCCACGCCGACGACGATGCGCGGGAAGTCGACTTCCGGAAACACGGCGACGGGAATCGTCGACGCCAGGTAGATGCCGGCGCCGACGAGCGTGAGGATGACGAAGATGATCGGCTTGCCGTGGCGCGCGGTCCAGTGGGCGTTGTTCACGCCGCCCGCGGCACTATTCGTGGGCGATCCGCTCATTTGTCCTCGTCGGCTTCGTCTTTTTCGCCGGCCTTCTTCTCGCCGGGCTTCATGATGCGGACCTTGCTCTTGTCCTCGAGCCCGAGGCCGCCGGACGAAATCACGCGCTCGCCGACGTCGAGGCCCGCGATGATCTGCACCATCTCGGGCTCGCGCAGGCCGACCTGGACGACTTTCTCGTGCGCGATGTTCTTGTCGTCCACGATCAGCACGATCGTCTCGCCCTCGTCGTTGGGCAGGACGGCCGCGGTGGGAATCAGCGTCGCGCCGTCGACGGTCGCCGCCGTGATCGACACGTGGACGGATTCGCCGGCGCGCATGTGGCCGTCCGCGTTGTCGGCCTCGACCCACACCTGGATCGTCGTGCTGTTCGCGTCGGTGGCGGGGCTGACGATCGTCACCTTGCCCGGCACCAGCTCGCCGCCGTCGGCGGGCGTCACCGTCGCTTCCGCGCCGACCTTGATGTTCTTCGCCTGATCCTGTCCGAGGTTGACGCGCGCCACGACTTTCGACACGTCCATCACGGTCACGAGCGGCGAGCCTGGGTTGACCATTTCACCGGGATAGACCGGACGATCGGTGATCACGCCCGAGATCGGGCTGCGGACCTCGGCGTAGTCGACCTGGGCCTGCGCGTTCTCGTAGTGACCCTTCGCGGCGTCGACCTGCGCCGCGGCGGTTTTGATCTGCTCTTCCTTCGCGACGCTCTGCAGCGCCTGCAGATGCTGCCGCGCGGTCTCGAACTGGCCCTTCGCCTGCGTGTAGGCGACCTGCGCCTCGTCGACCTGCTTGCGCGCGAGCGCGCCGTCCTTGAAGAGCTGCTGCCGCGACTCGAGGAGCGTCTTCGCGGCGTCGAGGCCGTCGCGCGCGGCATCGACATCGGTCTGCGCTTTCAGCACCTGCTCGGGAACCGCCGACGCCGTTGTCGTGCGGAGATTCGATTCGGCCTGCGCCCACTGGCCTTTGCTCTCCTGCGCGGCGGCAATTAGATCGCGATTCTCGAGCTCGGCGAGCACCTGTCCCTGCTTGACGCGGTCGCCGCGATTGACGAGCACGCGGCGCACGGGCGCGCCGATCTTCGACATGACGTTGGCCTGGTCGCGCGGAAACAGGACGGCGTCCGCGTTGACGATCAACCGGATGCTGCCCTTGACGGCGGGCGCGACGCGCACCGGCGCGACGACCTCCGCTTCCTTTTCTTTCTTTCCGCAGGCGACGAGCGTGACGCCGAGCACGGCGAGCGACGCGATGACGAGTGTCCCGTGGCGTCCGGCTTTAGCCGGACTCGCGTGATGTGTTCGCATGACTTATAACGTCCCGGTTAAGGTTTGCAACGCGGCCAGCGCCACGCGATACCGCACGAGCCCATCGTCGTACGCGTTCCGCGCCTGGATGAGCGTGGTCTGCGCGTCGACGACTTCGAGCACCGACACTTCGCCGGCTTGATACCGGAGCAGCGTCAGCCGCAGGCTTTCCGTCGACAGATCAAGAGACGTCCGCAGCGTCGCGACCTGATCGCGCGCCACCTGCGCCTCGCCGTAGAACGTGCTCACGTTCGCCAGCAGCTGCCGCTGCGTCAGCGTGAGATCCGCTTTCGCCTGCTGCACGCGGAGCTGCGCCTGCCGGACCTTGCTCTGCGTGGCGCCCCAGCTCCACAGCGGCACGGTCAGCTGTGCCTGCACGACGGAGCCGAGCAACCGATTGCCGTCCGGGTTGGTCGTGGCCCACTGATTGGCGTTGATGCCGTAGAAGTAGTCGACCGACACCGACGGCAGAATCCCGCCGCGCGCGACGCCGACGTCGGACTGCTGCTGCTGCACCGTCGCTTCGGCCGCCTTGAGATCGGGACTCGCGCCGGTCGCCTTCGCCTTGACGTCGTCGAGCGGCGGCAGCGCCGCGACGTCCTGCAGATCGTCGACGACCGCGAACGCGTCGCGGAAATCCGGGAAGACGAGCACGGACAGCGCGAGGCGCGCCTTCAGCGCGGCCAGCTCCGCGTCCTGCGCGTCGCGCTGCCGCTGCTGCTGCTGAATCTGCGCCTTGACGACGTCGGAGTGCGCGACTTCACCGCCGGCCTCCTGCCGCTGTGTAATGACGAGAAACTGCTGCGCCTCCTGCAGACCCTGGCGCGCGCTCGCGGCCTTGCGATTGGCGGCCACGAGACCGTAGTAGTTCTGGACGACCGTGGCGACGAGCCCGCGGATCGCGACGTCCGCCTTCGCGCGCGCGACGGCTTCCGCCGCGGCCGCGCTCTTGTACTCTGCCCACTTGCCCGGCGAGAAGAGATCGCCGTGCACCGTCAGCCACGTGTTGTAGACGTTCACGCCGTCGTTGGCGACGAACACGCCGGACGGCGTGCCGTTGGGCTGCGTGTAGATGTACTGGCTGAACTCGCTGAGCGACGGCAGCAGCGCGCCGAGCGCCTGCTTGCGATCCTCGGCCGCGAGCTGTGAGGCCGCCTGCGCCGCGCGGAACTGCTGGCTGTTCACGCGCGCCTGCGCGAGCGCCGATTGCAGCGTCAAGGGTGTGCTGTCCTGGACGTTGTCCACACGGGCAGGCTGCGCCTGCCCTGGGGCCGCGGCCGCCGGTCCCGCGACGGCGAGATCGGCGATCAGGAGTAGAGCTGCCCACCGGGGGACAGGGGCCCCGGGAGTAACAATGCTGCGACGCATGAGCCCGCTCACTTCGTCATCTGATACACGAGGATGCGGAACGTGCCGGCGACGGCCTTGGGCCGCTCCTTCGATCCGGCCGGCCGCGGCTCGTAGTCCGTCGTCGCCAGATAGATCATGTGCGTCAGCGGATCGAGCGCCATCGTCCGCGCGCCCTGCTTCGTCTTCAGCGTCTGCACGACCTTCAGCAGCGACGCCGAGTCCTCGTGCGCGACCGTCACCGTTCCGGATTCACCGGCCGACGCGAAGGCGTACTTCGTCGCAGGATCGAACGCGTTCGCGTCCACGCCTTCGCCGGCCGGCACGCTGTAGACGACCTTGCCGGTCGTGCTGTCGATCATCAGCATCAGCTTGTTGTCGCAGCCGATGAACAGGCGGTGCGTGGTGACGTCGAACGCCATGCCGGTCGCGGCTTCGCCCGGCGCGATGGGCCACGTTGCGGTCACTTTCTTCGTCGCGATGTCGAGCACTTTGATCGTGTTGAGATCCTCCATGTTCACGTAGATCTTGCCGGCCTTCGAGTCGGCCTGTCCCGTCTCGGGTTTGCCTTCGAGCGGGATCGTCGCCACGACTTTGCCGGTCTGCGCGTCGATGACCGTCGACGACTTGCCGCGGCCGTTGAACGTCCAGACTTCCTTCTTCGACGGCTCGTAGAGGATCGCGTCCGGATTCTCGCCGGTGTCGACCTTCTGGATCAGCTTCAGCGTCTTGAGGTCGACGATGCTGACTTTGTTTTCGCGGCCGTTGCTCGAGAAGCCGCGGCCGAGGTCGGCCGCGATCGCGAAGCCGTGCACGCCCGGGGTGTCGGGAATCTCGCCGACGACCTTGCCGGCCTGCGTATCGATGACGACGACCTTCGTCGCGTGCGCGACGTAGAGCCGGTGCGCCGGCGCGTCGATGGAGAGATAGTCCCAGCCGCCTTCGCCGCCGACGGCGATCTCCTTCGAGAACTTGTAGATCTCCTGAGCCCGGGCCGGACTTGCGGCCGCCAGGCCGGCCAATGCCAGCACTGCCATTACCTTGCGCATGACGTTCACTCCTTGCGTGATGGGGATGGTGGAGTCGAGGCCGCGATTCTAACGAATTAGAGCCGGAAAGCTATCGCTCAACTGACGGATTCGCGTACGTCAGACGACGTACTGGCGGGCAGCAGGAGGTCTTCGAGGAAGAACGCGGCGAGATCGCTGCGTCCGCTGAGGCCGGACTTGCGATAAACGGCCAGGGCCTGCTGGCGGACGGTGCGTTCACTGGTTTGTCTTAGTTCGGCGATTGCCCTATGCCGGAGCCCTTTGAGCTGGAGCAGCGCGACCTCGCGCTCGGCCGGCGTCAGGCCCCAGCGGTCGAACTGGCGATCGATCGCCTGGCCGAGTCCCTGCAGCACGTCCTGCGCTTCCTGGTTCCACCTTTTCGCGTCGGCGCTCCAGCGCGTCACTTCCGCGCGCGCTGCGGCCAGCTCGCGGTCGAGCTCCTGCGATCGCCGGCGCGCCGCGGCCATCTGCCACCAGTGAAAGGCGAAACCGGCCAGCGCGAGGACGAAGATGCACAGCTCGAAGCCCTGAAGACTCAGCGGCTCGTTCTTGATCCGATACTCGATCGTCAGGTCGGTCGCCATCAGGACGGCGATCAACGCGAAGAGCGCGATCGACGTGCGGCCGCCGCCGAGCTGCTGTGGCTCGCGATCGGGGTCGGACCCGGCGCTCACGGCAACGTATGGACGAGGATTTCCGTCGCGACGTGGACCGCGCGCAGCAGCGGCGCGTAGCCGGCGCCGGCGGCCACAATCAATCCGGCCGCGCCCATCCAGCGGCGCGCCGACGCCCGGCGCGTCGATGTCGCGAGCGCGTGATCGTCGAGCAGGCGCTCGACGCGCGACACGATTTCGCCGCCGCCGACGAACGTGCTGATCGGTTCCCCATAGACGACGTCGACGGCGGGCCTCGGCGTGAGCCGCGCGACCTTCACGAGCGCGGACGCGAGCGCGCAGCGCGCGTCGGTGCTGTCGCGGCCCGCAACCCGATCGGCCGTGTGCTCGGCCGCCGACGCCCACCGGCGTTCGAGCGTCCGCGCGGCCGCGGTCGCCGGCAGAAGGTCCGGCGCGGCGCGCATCGCGAGCCGCTTCAGGTTGTCCCACGAGCGGCGGTGACCGGCTTCGTGCGCGACGCTCGCGGCCAGTTCTTCGGGCGTCAGCGCGCCGACGAGGCCGCGCGCGACAATGAGCCGCGGCCGCCAGATGCCGGCGAGCGCCATCAGCGGCGCGTCGACGTCGATCACGTAGGCCGGCATGTCGGCGCCCGGCACGGCCATCGGCTCGGCCGTCCGCATCCACGACCGCACGCGACGCGATGCCCGCCACCACGCGGCGATGCCGCGCAGGCCGGCGGCGGCAATCACCGCGGCGGCCGCGATCGCGAGCATCGCGAGGCTGACGTCGAAGCCTTCACCGTACTCGCGCGGCTCGTACATGACGTACGACGGCGCGAACACCACTGCCACGAACGCGGCAGCCATCGCCGCCGGAAAAATGCGCAGCCCGAACCAGCAGGCCGCCGACCTCGACGTGCCGCGCGCCACCAGAGCGCCGGCGATGCGCGCGATCAGCGCGCTGGCGACGAGGTTCAGCAGGAGAAACCACGCGAGACCGAGCGCGACGCCGCGCAGCATGAAGGTCGTGGTCATTCGGCGCTCCGCATCGCGCGGCGCTTCTCGCGAATCAGACGCTCGAGCTCGTCGAGCAGCGCGCGGTCGCGATCCGAGACGGCGTCCACGAGCGACGAGAGCACGGGCAGCGGCTCGCTGCCGTCGCGCTGGATCAGGCTCTGCACGAGCTCGGTCGCCACGGCGCCCTCCAGCTCGCGCTTCGTCGCGGTCGCGCGGTACACGAACGCGCGGCCCTCTTTCCGCCGGGCCAGCAGCCCCTTCTTGTACAACCGGTCCATCGTCGTCATGACCGTCGTGTACGCGACCGACGATCCGAGCGCCGCGCACGCGTCGCGGACGCTGATTTCGTCGCGGCCCCAGACGACCGTCATCACCGCGCGCTCGAGCGCGCCGAGACCGTTCTCGAGAAGCTCCTGCGACGACTTGAAGCCGCGGAACAGAAAGGGGCGGGACATCAGGGTGAGGGTATAACAAATGGCGACTGTAGCGCGAGCCTTTCAGGCGAGCGACTTCCCCAGCGCGCGTCCAGCCACGAAGCCGCTCGACCATGCCCATTGAAAATTGAACCCGCCGATCCGGCCGTCGACGTCCAGCATCTCGCCGACCAGGTATAAGCCAGGGCACAGGCGCGATTCCATCGTCGCCGGATTGATTTCTGTGAGCGCCACGCCGCCGGCCGTGGCTTCCGCGTACTGATACCCGCGCGTCCCGATCACGGGCAGCGGCCATTCGACGAGCGCGCGCGTCAGACGCCGGCGCGCGTCACGCGACAGATGCGCGAGCGCGATGCGGTTGTCGATCGCCAGCGCCTCCAGCAGCGCGGCCGCCACTGCCGCCGGCACCATCGCCGCGAGCGTCGTCTGTACGGATTGCCGGGGACGCTCGGCGGCACGCCGCGTCCATCGCGCGTCGATTTCGTCGAACTGCCGGCCGGGGCAGAAGCTGACCGTGATCGACGCCGGGCGTTGCTCGATCTGCGCGCGCAGCCAATGCCGCGAGGCGTTCATCGCCACCGGTCCGCTCGCGCCGAAGTGCGTCCACAGCAGCGCGCCGGTCAGGCGGATCGCGATCGCGCCGTCGATTCGCACGGCCAGCTCGACGTCCTGCGAGACGCCGGGGAGCGCGCGATGAAGCGGATCGGAAGGATCGAGGCGCAGCGCGTCGAGGGCCGGCGTCGTGGGAACGATAGTGTGGCCGAGGCTCGCGGCGAGGGCGAAGCCGGCGCCGTCGCTGCCGCTTTTCGGCAACGACTGACCGCCGGTCGCGAGCACGACAGCGTTCGCGCGCAGTTCGCCGCGCGACGTGGCGATCCTGAAGCGCGCCCGCTCCGTGGCGTCCGGCCCTTCGGCTGGCTCAGGGCCGCCCCGAGCGACGTCGAGGGGCGGCTGTAGCCGGGCGATGTCCGTTACGCGGCATCCCGCGACCAGCGTCACGCCGGCGGCCGCCGCCTCGCGCAGCAGCGCCGCGAGCACGTCACGCGCGCGGTTGGTGTCGGGGAAGAGCTTGCCGCCGGCTTCTTCGTGCAGCGGCACGCCGATCTCGCGGAAAAACGCGATCGTGTCCGCGACTGGAAACGCGCGGAGCACGCGGCGCACAATCGTCGATCGGCCGCCCCAGAAATCGCGTTCGCTCACGGCGACGTTCGTGACGTTGCATCGCGAGCCGCCGCTGACCAGGATTTTTGCGCCGGGATTGCGCGCGCCGTCGAGGAGCAGGACCGAGCGCGCGCGCGTGGATCGGCGGATGAAGATCGCGGTCGCCAGGCCGGCTGCGCCGGCGCCGACGACTGCGATGTCGCATGACTGCGGAAGATCGAGGGTCAGAGCGCGAAGCTTACCTCTACGCGATGGCCTCGCTCTCGCGCGTGTCGTCCTTGTCCTTGCCGAGTGGCATCTGCGAACGCTCGCCGCATGCGTTGCACCGCACCGTGACGGTCTTCAGGTCGTTCGAGCGCCCGACGACCTCGGTCCGGTGACTTCCGCACTTGGGGCACAGGGGAGGGACCGCCTGAGCGGCATTCCACACGTTGGGGTTATAGTGAACCATATTGTCATACACAGTCAACATAGATGCCAATGCTGAGATCACACGTATGTCGCCAAATATTAATGACTTACGGAGAAATTGGCGGGGTTGCCGAGCAGACCTGATGTGTCGTGAACTGAAACATGCCGGACAAGATCTGCAAGCGGGGAGTGGTCAAGTTTGCGCATGACCACCACCCGCTTCCCGATCCTCTTGCGGCCTACTTACTCCATGGCGGGACGATGTGGTTCATCCGCGCGTAGGCAATCATCTGGCCGAGGTGCTCGTGCAGGTCGCCGCCGATGAACAGCGCGACGTCGGCCGCCGACCGATCCTGGCCCATCACCTTGCGCTTCGCCGTCAGCGTCGCGGGATCGAGCGCCTCGAGTTCCTTCTTCGCGTGCGCGAACCCCTTGTTGAGATGTTCGATGATCTGCGCCTTGTCCGTGAGCGTCCGCAGCTTGGCGGCTTCTTCACGGCTGCCGAGGTCGGCGGCCTTCGCGCCGAACGACGTCGGGATGAACGAGTAGCCTTCCATCGCGGCGAGCATCAGCACTTCGCTCACCGAGCGCACGCC
>JAIQFX010000049.1 GCA_020073005.1 Terriglobia bacterium
AAAAGTTAATGGGTAAAAGGTAAAAGGACTATACACTTTTCAGTACTCGAGGAGGAGTTGTGAGACGACTTGCGTTGGTCGGTGTGGCGGCGATGACGGCGGGCCTGGCGATCGGGCGCGCGCAGCAGGGCGCGGATTCGCTGAAGAGCCTGATGGACGCGCCCGCCGTGAAAGCGGCGCTGGCGGCGGCGAAGGCCGCGGAGCCGCAGGTGCTCCAGGACCAGATCCGCTTCTGCGAGATTCCCGCGCCGGAGTTCAAGGAAGAGGTCCGTGGACGCGAGCTCCAGCGCGTCTTCCAGGAGATCGGCCTCGCGAACGTGCGAGTGGACAAGGTCGGCAACGTCCTCGGCTCATACGCGGGCCGCGCCGCGCATCCGCATCTCGTGATCGCCGCCCACCTGGACACGGTCTTCCCCGAGGGCACCGACGTCAAGGTGAAGCGCGACGGCGCGATCCTCCGCGGGCCCGGCATCGGCGACGACTGCCGCGGCCTCGCGGTCCTCGTGACGATCGCGCGCGAGATCAAGAAGGCCGGCGTGAAGAACGAGGGCACGATCACGTTCGTCGCGAACGTCGGCGAAGAGGGCCTCGGCGATCTGCGCGGCGTCAAGGAGCTCTTCAACACGACGCTCGCTGGCACAAACGATCGACAACTTCATCTCGATCGACGGCACCGGCGTGCACGTGACCAACGTCGCCGTCGGCAGCCATCGCTACAAGATCACGTTCAAGGGGCCGGGCGGCCACAGCTTCGGCGCGTTCGGGATGGCGAATCCGATGGGCGCGATGGGCCGCGCGATTGCGAAGATTCAGGAGATCCAGGTCCCGAAGCAGCCCAAGACGACATTTAACGTAGGGCGCGTCGGGGGCGGGACATCTGTCAACTCGGTGCCGTTCGAAGGCTGGATGGAACTCGACATGCGGTCGTCCGACCCGGCGTCGCTCGCCGCCGTGGACGCCAGTATTCAGAAGGCGATCGACGCCGCCGTCGTCGAGGAGAACAAACGCTGGGGGACAGCGCAGACGATCACAGTCGTCAAAGAGCTGATCGGCGATCGCCCGGCGGGCAACACGCCGGAGAACAGCGCGATCGTGCGCGCGGGTCTGGGCGCCGCCACCGCTCTCGGATTCAACGCCAATCTGGGCGAGGGATCGACGGACTCGAACCTCTTCATGAGCGTGAAGATTCCGGCGATCACGATCGGGGGCGGCGGGCGCGGACGGAATTCGCACGCGCTGAACGAGTCGTTCGACCCGGCCGACGCGTGGATGGGCACGCAACACGCGCTGCTGCTGACGCTCGCGATGGTGCAGAAGTAGGGCGGGCCCTTCCGGACCCAGCCTGCTTTTCTCTTTTCAGTTTTCAGTCTTCGGTTTCAGAATCTTGTGATCGGCGTGCCGGCCCTGCAGAGCGGGCACTCGCCCGCCTTGAAGTTTTCCGGCGCGCGATACTCGGCGAGCGCGATGTTCGGGATCTTCAGATCGACGTTCGGCTCGCCGCGATCGTAGATCTCGACCGTCGCGACGACCGTGCCGCCCGCGTCCTTCACCAGCGCCGCGCACCGCGCGAACGTCTCGCCGGTGTTCCGCACATCGTCCGCGAGCAGCACGCGCTTGCCCTTGATCTCCGAGCGATAGAACGGCCGCAGCGCGAAGCCGGTGGCGGCGTCGTTGTGAAACGGCGCGAAGCTGCACGGCGGATGCGTGAGGCTGCGGCGGCTGTCGAGCAGGCCCGCGATCGTGTGGGCGAGCAGCGCGCCGCCCGTCGCCGGACCGGCCACGACTTCCGTCTTCTGGATGAGCTCGGCCGGCATCACGTCGATCAGATCCTGCGCGAAGCGCCAGATCGTGGACGGGTGACGGAAGAGCTGGTGCGCGTTCAGGTAGACGCGGCCGTGATAGCCGTTGCCGTAATCGAAGTGCCCGTTGATCATCAGGACCTCGGACTGCTGCAGATCCTTGAGGGCTTTCTGTTTCAATTCCTCGCGTTTGTCCACATGCCCTCGCTCGGCTGAAGCCTCGCGCCACGTTCGCTCGCCTGAAAGGCTCGCGCTACAACTGAATGCCGGCGCCTTCATTCACGAACACCGCCCGCCCGCCCACGATGGTCGCGGCCACGCCGCCGCGCAACCGCCAGCCGTCGAACGGCGAATTCTTCGACTTCGATTTCATCCGCGCGACCGAGATCGTCACCTTCAGGTCCGGCGCGAGGATGGAAATGTCCGCCGGCGCGCCGTCGCTCAGCGATCCGCCCGGCACGCTCAGAATCCGCGCCGGGTTCACCGACAGCAGCTCGACGAGCCGCGGCAGCGAGACGACGCCCGCGTGCACGAGCCGATCGAAGCAGAGCGACACGCACGTCTCGAGGCCCGTGATGCCGAACGGCGCGCGGTCGAACTCGACGTGCTTCTCGTCGTAATGATGCGGTGCGTGATCGGTCGCGATGACGTCGATGCTGCCGTCCGCGAGTCCCGCGAGCAGCGCGTCGCGATCCGCGGTCTCGCGCAGCGGCGGATTCATCTTCACGTTCGTGTCGTACGCGATCGGCGCGCCGAGCATGTCGTCGGTCAGGACGAAATGATGCGGCGTGACCTCGCAGGTGACGTGCGCCTTGCGCGACTTGCCCCAGCGCACGGCGTCGAGCGTCTGCCGCGCGCTCATGTGCGCGATGTGCACCATGCCCCGCGTCAGCCCGGCGAGCGCGATGTCGCGCAACGCCATGATCGACTCCGCTTCGCCGGGAATCCCGCGCAGCCCGAGCGCCGACGCGTGGAAGCCCTCGTGCGCCACGCCGTCGCCCCTGAGCGTCTGCTCTTCGCAGTGCTCGATGACCGGCATGCGGAACATCGTCGTGTACTCGAGCGCGCGCCGCATCAGCATCGCCGTGGACACCGGATGCCCGTCGTCGGTGATCGCGACGCAGCCCGCGCGTTTCAGCTCGGCGATGTCGGCGAGCTCTTCGCCCTTCTGCCCGCGCGACACGGCGCCGATCGGATACACGCGCGCGAGATTCGCCTCGGCGGCCTTCTTGAGGATGTACTCCGTCACGCCGGCGTTGTCGTTCACCGGATTCGTGTTCGGCATGCACGCGACCGCCGTGAATCCACCGGCGACCGCGGACGCGGTGCCGGTCGCAACCGTCTCCTTGTGCTCCTGCCCCGGCTCGCGCAGGTGCACGTGCATGTCGATCAGCCCCGGGCAGATGACGAGGCCGCTCGGAATCTCGACGACGGTCGTTCCCGCATCGACCGGCAGATCTCGCCCGACGCGCGCGATGCGGCCGCCATCCATCAGCACGTCGAACGCGCCGTCGCGGCCGTTCGCCGGATCGACGACGCGCCCGCCCTTCAACAACGTCTTGCTCATTTGTGCGTCTTCACTTTTCAGTTTTCTCTTTTCAGTTTTCAGTTTCTGTTTCGCCCGCCAGCATGTACAGCACCGCCATCCGCACGGCGACGCCGTTGGCGACCTGCTCGAGGATCACCGAGTACGGACCGTCGGCGACCTCGGACGCGATCTCGACGCCGCGGTTCATCGGCCCGGGATGCATGATGATGACGTCCGGCTTGGCGCGCGCGACCCGCTCGACGGTCATGCCGAACGTCGTGAAGTACTCGCGCAGCGACGGCACGAAGGCGCCGTGCATCCGCTCCTGCTGGATGCGCAGCATCATGATCACGTCGGCGTCCGCCACCGCCTCGTCTATCGACGTGGAGGCGCGCACGCCGAGCCGATCGAGACCGATCGGCACCAGCGTCGGCGGTCCGCACGCCCATACCTCGGCGCCGAGCGACGTCAGCAGCAGCACGTTCGATCGCAGCACGCGGCTGTGCAGCAGGTCGCCGACGATCACGACCTTCAGGCCTTCGATGCGCTTCTTGTGCTCGCGAATCGTGAACGCGTCGAGCAGCGCCTGCGTCGGGTGCTCGTGCGTGCCGTCACCTGCGTTGATGATGCGCGACTTGCAGATGCGCGACAGCAGGTGCCCGGCGCCAGACGAGGCGTGGCGCAGGACGATGAAGTCCGGCTGCATCGCTTCGATGTTGAGCGCGGTGTCGGCGAGCGTCTCGCCCTTCAGGACGCTCGACTGCGCGACGGCGATGTTCAGCGTGTCGGCGCTGAGGCGCTTCTCCGCGATCTCGAACGACGTCCGCGTCCGCGTGCTCGGCTCGTAGAACAGATTGACGACGGTCTTGCCGCGCAGCGTCGGGACTTTCTTGATCGTGCGCTGGCCGATCTCGCGCATCGCCTCGGCCGTGTCGAGGATCGCGTAGATCTCGTCCGGCGTGAGGTCGCCGATGCCGAGGAGATCCTTCTTCATGATTCCTGGATCTCCACTTCGTCGCGGCCGTCGATCTCGAGCAGGTGCACCTGAATGCTCTGCGTGAGCGCGGTCGGCACGTTCTTCCCGACGTAGTCGGCCTTGATCGGCAGCTCGCGATGGCCGCGGTCGACGAGGACGACGAGCTGGATGGATTTCGGGCGTCCGAATTCGATCAGCGCGTCGAGCGCCGCGCGGATCGTCCGGCCCGTGTAGAGCACATCGTCGACGAGCAGGATGCGCTTGTCGTCGATGGAGAACGGGATTTCCGTCTTGCGGACGACCGGCTGCGCGGCGACCGCCGCGCGCATCAGGTCGTCGCGGTAGAGCGTGATGTCGAGCGCGCCGGTCGGCACGTCGTGATGGCTGACCTCGCGAATCGTCTGGGCGAGGCGCTTCGCCAGCGGCACGCCGCGCGTTCGGATGCCGATGAGCGCGAGCTCGTCGATCCCGCGATTGCGTTCGAGGATCTCATGCGCAATGCGCGTCAGCGCCCGGCTGACACGATCCGCATCCATCACAACGGACACGGGCGCACCTGAAGGTGAATTGGGTAAGTGGGTAGTTGGGTAATCGAGGAATCGCTGAAGCGAGCGCGGACCGGCATCTGGCACCTCTTCGCGCTCTCGCAGGAGCGCGTTAAAGAGTTGAAGCTAACGAGGGATTATACCATTACGGACGGCAGAGTCGCTCGATGCCAGAATTCGTTCATCTGGCTCTTGAAGTCCTGCTGATCCTCTTGCGAGATGGCTCCAACGACGTGGGTGCTGCCTGCCCTATCGGCCGTCAGAATCACAACGTCGCCAATCTGCGTTGGAATATTGCCTGTCACGATTTCCTCCTCTCGCTCCCAGAGTAGCCACGCAAGAACACTCACCAAACACGCCAAAGAATCAGGGCCAGTAAGACGATGATGCAGCCAAGCCACAAGTGCATGAAGAATCGTAAATTCTCCATCGTCGTAAGCGTCTGGGACGTGAACACCAACCATCGCCGCGTGATTCTCGATTCTCCTGCTAAACGAGTGCGTCGGACGCGTCAAGCCGGCATCAACATCCGGACAATGAGTTGCTGCCGCACGGCCATTGAATGGCCGGCCGAGGGGCCTCGGGCGGCATTCGATCTAGTCCAGGTAAAGCGGTAACAATATAGTTGACTCACCGAGTCGAGGAGGCCAGAATGGCACTCCTTAGCTTGGGAGAGTTGATGAGGCAAATATATGTCGGCCGCTTATTTAGAACCGCCACGTTCTTGACCAAGCATAGCGACGGGCCCTATTCGCCAGCCGCACGCGAAAGCCTAAAAACTGGCGTTCCACAGATTGAGGAGAGTTGCCGAAAAGGTGGACTGCCACTGATGGCTCCGGTGTGTCAGCGGCTCCTACAAGTTCTTGATCGTGGATCGGATGACGACATTCAACGACTCATCCACGACCTACACACTCGGTTGGAAGATGCCTTGACTGAATCGCTGTTCATGCAATTTCTGCCGAGTCAGGCGGGTTTGTACCAACAACCCTTGCACGGCTGGGACCAAACCGCCGTCAGTTTCCCTTCAACGATCATCGACATTGACGAGGCGGCAAAATGCCTCGCGTGCGACCGAGGAACCGCGTGCGTGTTTCACTTGATGAGAGTGCTTGAAATCGGGCTGCGCTCACTCGCTCGTGAGTTGGGTATTCCTTATGCGCCAAGTTGGGAAGCCTACTTACGGCAAATCACGGTCAAGATCGACAAAAAGCACAGAAGAAAAGGTATCCGATGGAAACGGGACGAGTTGTTCTTTCGCGATGTCGCAGCGCACATGAGCACGTTAAAGGTCGCGTGGCGCAACCCGACGATGCACGTCGCAACAACGCACACGGTCGAAGACGCTGAGAATATCTTCAACGCGACACGCACCTTTATGGAGTATCTGGCGAAGCGACTCGCTGATGAGCCGCAGCAGAAACATGGAGACGTGAAGCCAGCTACGGTCCATTAGATATGGCACTCTGGGCGATCTTCGGCGCACTCGTGATCATCGTCGTTCTACTGGTAGGTCTTGGAGTAGAGCGACTCAATCCCCATGCGCTCGCGCAGAAACTAGATCGGATTATTGGACTCTTGGAGTCGATTCAGGACGATGCAGCGGCGATCCGGGCGTGGACGGACGCACGGCACGACGAGCGAGACGAGACATGGGAAGCGCAGCAGGAAGCGGCTGAGAAGTGGTTACGCGAAAACCCCGCAGAAGACGAATGAACGGGACTAGGCTTTCGCTCGCCGCCGCCGTTTTTTCTTCTGCTCGTACCGTTTGGCTTGTGCGTCGATTTCAGATTTCGGGACGGCGATGAGGCGTTTGGTTAGGTTGGTCAGGCGCTCAAGCGGCGTGTCGCCAGGAACGATGATTTTCATATCACCGATGTTAGGAAGCGAGACAGCTTACGGATGGCCATTGGCGTTTATTCATCAGCGGCGTCAGGATAACTTCAGCGACTTGATTGGTCGTCAACGGAGTACCGGCCAGAGACACAAAGACTTCGCCCGTTTCTTCCGACACATCAAGCTCCAAGATTTCACTATCGTGCGTTTCTGCTGATGCGTGAGATGCTTTTCGAAACCACGTCACGACAATTTCTCGGGCTTCACGGTCAATGGAGCATTGAACACGAGTTTCAGGGAAGTTCAGTTGACGAATGACAACCGTGAATGGGATCCCCGTGTCGAATGGCTGGATCGCGTCTGGATGGTGTGGAACCTCAAGCGCGGCGTTAAAGCAATCAGCTTCACGTTGGCACTCGCGCACAATGGAGTGCCACACACGTTCACCGTGCGCAATGATTTCGTTGCGCCGAAACAGCCACCAACCGCGCCGATTTACGGAGCGGTCATTCGCGTCTCGGATTCGTTCGGCAGCAAGCTTGGCCCATGCGCTCATCGTGTCGCTCTTTTCCGCCCACGTCGAATCTGCGGCGCAGAGAGTTTAGCACGTTTCTGGAACGTCCTTGCCAGTCAGCGCAGTGTAGGTCAGACGTTTACCGAACAATGACGCGGCGGCATCGACGAACCGCTTGGCGTCGGTCAGTTTGCGGTTGTTGAAACGATAGACCTGCTCATCGAGGTAACGAAACAAATGGAACGGTTCAACCGATACGTAGGTGCCCTTCAGGGCGCGCTTGAGCAGCGACCAGAAATTTTCGAGGCCGTTGGTGTGAACCGCGCCATCCACGTACTCTTCCGCGTGGTCGATGACGCCGTGAACGTAGCCACGCTCTCCCATGCGATCATACGACTTCAGCGCATCGGTGTAGATGTTCGCGCCGATGGCGACGTTCTCAGTGACGACCTGCTCAAGTTGATGCTTCTTCCGGTTCGCGATGACCTTGAACCGGACTTGGCTGCTGCCGTCGTCTTTGGTGTGCCGTTCCAGCAGACCCATCACCGCGACCTTACCGATCATCGACCGCGACTGCGAAATACCGAGGCGCTTCCGCTTGCCGGCGTGCATGTTGCGCGCCTTGCCCCCGATGAAGGTTTCATCGACTTCCACGGTGCCGCCCATCTTGTTGAAGGATTTCGCGTGGATCGCCAAGCGGAGCCGGTGGAGCATGAACCATGCGGTCTTTTGGGTCACGCCAAGGTCGCGGGCCAGTTCGTAGGAGCTGATGCCGTTCTTGCAATTGACCAGCATCCACAGGGCCGGAAGCCACTTGTCGAGGCCGATGGGCGAATCCTCAAACAGACTCCCGACCTTGACGGAGAACTGTTTCTGGCATCCTCGGCACTTCCAGATCAGCCGAGTCTTCAGGAAGGTGACTTCCTTGGAGTCGCAGTTCGGACAGGCGACCCCATCGGGCCAGCGCAAGGACGCCATGAAGCCGATGGCGACTTCCTTGTCCGAGAAGTATTTCACCGCGTCGAGCAGAGTGTCGAGACCGTTCTTAGACATGGGGATCACCGATGACGATTGAACGTCGGCTAGTGGTCGGCCTGAATGACATCAAGGCCATTTCGTTAGAATGCAAGTCCTGTAAGCGCCGGACGACATCCGCGCCGGAACTCTTGACGACGATTCCGCACGCCTGCGCTTGTGGGGCATCGTGGCGTCCGGCGCAGAAGCCTGAGCCGGACATCGACGATGACTTCGTAAAGTTCCTAAAGACAGTCCAATCGCTTCGGGTGCTCGACCAGAAGGGCGCGCTCGGCGTTAGCGTGTTATTCGAGTTCGAGGAACCAACATTCACGCCTTCCAAGGTAGGCTAATTCTGTCGGTGTGTCAAGTATATTGTTACCGGTAAAGCCGGACGCCACGATCTATGACGAGAGCTTCATCGCGTCTTTCAGCCAGGACTTCAGCTCGCGATCGACCTGCTTCGGATCGTCGAGCCGGATCTCGAGATGCCAGCGGCGCGCGGATGCCTGCTGGCGCTTGAAGATCCGTTTGCTCCTGATGTCCGCGTCGGACTTGATCGTGAGGATCAGCGCGTCCTTGCGCGGCGTGACGCCCGCGAACACCGTCCCGCACCGCAGGTGAATCGACGACTGGTTCGGATCCTCGGTGAATGGGCCGATCGCGCGCGCCACGCTCAGCAGCCGTTCGTAGATCGCGCGGACCTCCGGCGTCATCCTGGTCATCGCCGTCTCATCACAGCTTCCTGACGCGATCGCCGACGCGAATCGCTCCCGCGCGCACCACTCTGGCATTGACGCCACGCAGGTGCAATTGCCGGCCGACGGTCGAGTTCACGAACTTCACGGCGTCGGCGCCGAACCGGGAGATGAACTTTTCGCAGCCGGTGTGCGGCTGATCGGTGACCTCGATCACCGCGTCGCCGAGCGCGAGCCGCGTCCACGGCGGCAGATTCTCCTCGCTGAGGTCGAAGTCCACGAAGAGCTGATCGCCCGCGAGCGGCCAGCGGCCTGGCTCCCCCGCGATCAGCGCGATCGTGCGCGAGTTCATGATGTTGAGCTGCATGTCCGGGTGCGCGAGTCCGTCCGCCGACCTTTTGCTCGCGCGCCTCTTCCAGCTGTCGCCGACGAGACCCTCCTCCGGATCGAGACGGCCCTCCTCGAGAACTTCCCGTTCGCCGACGCCGGGCCGCCGCACGATCAATTCCAGCACGCCGTGATCCTTCGGCGACCGGCGGATCGTTTCAAGTCCCGCTTCCAACTCCTCAATCGTCAGATGCGCCACGCTCGATATCCTCATTCGTGGTCCGGCTGAAGCCGGACGCCACGGGCTGCGAAGTATACTTCCTCCATGCCCGTCGACGTCGATGCCGAGGTGATCGCGAACCGCGCGCTCTCCAGCGACTACAACGTGCTCGCGCTCGCCGCGCCGCAGATCGCCGCCGCCGCCGCGCCAGGCCAGTTCGTGATGGTGAAACCCGGCGCCGGCTTCGATCCGCTGCTGCGCCGCCCGTTCTCGGTCTTCGAAGTGCTGCGCGACCCGCGCGGGGCGCCGGCCGGCCTCACGATTCTCAGCAAGCGCATCGGGCCATCGACCGGGCTTCTCTATGACGCGCGGCCCGGCGATCGCGTGGCGTGCCTCGGCCCGCTCGGCCGTCCGTTCACGCCGGTCGACGCGCCGGCCGAAGCGTGGATGGTCGCCGGCGGCGTCGGCCTCGCGCCGTTCGCGACGCTCGCCGAATCGCTGCGCGCGCGCGGCGTGAAGACGACGCTCTTCTACGGCGCGCGACGGTCGGCGGAGCTGTTCTATCTCGATTTCTTCCGCGCGCTCGACGTCGAGCTGGTGCTGACGACCGAGGACGGCACCGCCGGCGAGCGCGGACGCGTCGTCGCGCCGCTCGACCGGCAGCTCGCCGCGCGTCCGGCCTCGTCCGGCGTCATGGTCTACGCGTGCGGACCCGAAGGCATGCTGGCCGCGGCCGCGCGCACGGCGATGAAACACAGCCGGCCCTGTCAGGTCTCCGTCGAGCGCATCATGGGATGCGGGCTTGGAGGCTGCTACAGCTGCGTGATCCCGATGCGCGGGGATGATGGAAAGTTCCACCACGTGCGGTCGTGTCTCGCGGGGCCCGTGCTTGCGGCGGATCAAGTACTGTGGGACTGACGAATGAGTAACCACGGAGGGCACGGAGGGCACGGAGGAAGAAACACGATGGAATGTGGGAACCTCACGGCCCGTACACTTTCTCCTCCGTGTCCCCCGTGTCCTCCGTGGTTCATCTCTTAGACATGGATCTTTCCGTTCGTCTGGGTTCGCTGACACTCCAGAATCCGATCATGGCGGCGAGCGGCTGCTTCGGCTACGGCGTCGAGTACGCCGACGTCGTCGATCTGTCGTCGCTTGGCGCCGTCGTCACGAAGGGACTCTTCCTCAACGCGCGCGAAGGACACCCGGCGCCGCGCATCGTCGAGACGCCCGCGGGGATGCTGAACGCGATCGGCCTGCAGGGCATCGGCGCGCGGCGGTTCGTGGACGAGAAGCTGCCGGAGCTCCGCGCGCGACGGGCGACCGTGATCGTCAACGTCTGCGGGACGACGATCGACGAGTACGTCGAGGTCTCGCGCATCCTGTCCGACGCCGAAGGCGTGGCCGCGATCGAGCTGAACATCTCGTGCCCGAACATCAAGGAAGGCGGCATCCAGTTCGGCTGCAGCCTGCCCGGCACGGCTGCCGTCGTCAGCGCCGTGCGCAAGGTCACGCGGCTGCCGATCATGCCGAAGCTGACGCCGAACGTGACCGACGTCGCCTCGTTCGCGCGCGCGGCCGAGGACGCCGGCGCCGACGCCGTGTCCCTCGTCAATACCTTTCTCGCCATGGTGATCGACGTCGAGTCGCGCCGCCCGAAGATCTCGAACGTCGTCGGCGGCCTCAGCGGCCCCGCCATCCGGCCGATCGCGGTCCGCATGGTGCACGAGTGCCGCCAGGCGGTGAAGATTCCCATCGTCGGGATGGGCGGGATCGCCAACGCGCGCGACGTGTTGGAGTTCATGATCGCCGGCGCGAACGCCGTGCAGGTGGGCACGGCGAATTTCGTGGATCCGTTCATCTGGTCGAAACTGCTCGACGGCATCGGCGACTACCTCGAGCGGCACCAGATCGCCCGCGTCGCGGATCTTGTCGGTACGGTCGAAACGCGCCAGGCGGCGCACGAGCCGATGTAGCGCGAGCGTGGTCTTGCGGATGTAGCACGAGCGTGGTCTTGTGGATGTAGCGCGAGCGTGGTCTTGCGGATGTAGCGCGAGCCTTTCAGGCGAGCGACGAACGATATGGATCAACTATTAGTGGCGCTCGACGTCGACACGGTCGCCGACGCGAGCGCGCTGGCCGATCGCCTCCGCGGCGCCGTCGGTGGCTTCAAGATCGGCAGTCGCCTGTTCACGAGCGAAGGCCCGGCATTCGTCGAGGCGCTCGCATCGCGCGGCGATCGCGTCTTCCTGGATCTGAAGTTTCACGACATCCCCAACACGGTCGCCGGCGCCGTCGCGGCCGCCACGCGTCTGGGCGTGTGGATGGTGAACGTCCACGCGTCGGGCGGCAGCGCGATGATGCGCGCGGCGCGCGACGCCGCGCACGAGGAGGCCGCGCGCCGATCGCGGCCGGCGCCGCTCGTGATTGCCGTGACGATGCTCACCAGTCTCGATCAGCAGGCATTGACGGAGATCGGCATGCCGGACGCCGTCGCCGCGCAGGTGGAACGTCTCGCGGCGTTGACCGAGGCGTCCGGTCTCGACGGCGTCGTCGCGTCGCCGCAGGAAATCGCGATCATCCGTCGCCGCTGCGGCACACAGTTGGCGATCGTCACGCCGGGGATCCGCGGCGCGGGCGATCAACAGGGCGACCAAAAGCGCACGATGTCCGCGGCGGACGCGCTCGCCGCCGGCGCGACGCATCTCGTCGTGGGCCGCCCGATCATCGCCGCGGCCGATCCGCGCGCCGCCGCCTTGCGCATCGCCGACGAGTGCCGCCGCGCGCACGCCCGCTGATCCCGTGATCGCGCTCACCCTCTACTCGCGGCCCGGCTGTCATCTCTGCGACGACATGAAAGCGATCGTCGACCGCGTGATCCGCTCGATGCCCGTGCCGATCACGATCGACGTCGTGGACATCTCGACCGATTCCGCGCTCGAAGCGCGCTACGGCCTCGAAATTCCCGTGCTGCTGGTGAATGGAAAGCGGCGAAGGTGCGAATCACCGAGGACGAGCTTCGACGGGCGCTGGCAGGACGAAATGGCTGAGGGCTAATGGCTAATGGCTGACGGCATGGCTGATGGCGAACCATCGACCATGCCATCAGCCTTCAGCCCTCAGCCCCTTAGCCATCATTGGCTACTTGCCCGTGATGATGAAGTGCCCGCGCCGGTTCTGCTGCCAGCAGGACTCATTCTCCTCGCGGCAGAACGGCTGTTCCTTGCCCTTGCTGACCACCTGGATTCGGCTGCCAGCGACGCCGAGGTTGACCAGATAGTTGACCAGATAGTCCTTCACGGCATTGGCGCGGCGTGAGCCGAGCCCCAGGTTGTACTCCGAGCTGCCGCGCGAGTCGCAGTGCCCCTCGACGGAGATCTGCACGCTCGTCCAGCGCTTGAGCCAGTCAGCGTCCTTCTGGAGCGGCGCCTTCGCGTCGTCGCGGATTTCCGACTTGTCGAAGTCGAAGAAGTTGTCGTCGAGCGGACGCTCGGCGTTCAACTGGTCGACCGACTTGCGCGCGAAGATCTCGTCCTCCGTCGGCGCCCGTGGAGCCGGCGGCGGCGGTGGGGGTGGCGGCGGCGGTGGCGGTGGCGGCGGCGGCGGCACGACTACCGGCGCCGGCGGCGGCGGCGGCGGTGGTGCCGGCGGCGGAACCTTCTTGTGGCAGCCCGCAGCCGCAAGTGCGAGAACTGCGCCAAAGGCGAGCATCGGGAGAATTCGGCGAACGCCAGTCATCGTGTGCTCCTCAGAGATGGAAGGTTACGCACAAGGCTCTGCGGTGTCAATGAAAGGGAGTCTAAGGACGAAAACGATACAATCGCGTCGTGGAACACCTGCTGCGCGCCACCGCCAGGGCGGAGGCGCGTCACTTCTGGTTCCGCGGCTTCCGCGCCTTCGTCACCCCCCTCCTCAAACGCGCCACGGCGAACCGTCCGGGGGCGCGTTTGCTCGATTGCGGCTGCGGCACCGGCGCCAACCTGGCGCTGCTCGACGGTTTTGGCCGCGCCTACGGGTTCGACCTCTCCGCGACGGGGCTGCGGCTCGCGCGCGAGGCCGGGCGGACGCGCGTGGCGCGCGCCAGCGTCGCGGCCGCGCCGTTTTCGAACGGATCGTTCGACGTCGTGACGTCATTCGACGTCCTGTACTCGCTCGAGCATCGCGACGAGCGCGCCGCGATCGACGAGATGTTCCGGCTGCTGCGCCCGGGCGGCTTCGCCGTCGTGAACGTCGCGGCGATGGAGACGCTGAGAGGCGATCATTCCGTCCTCAGCCAGGAGATTCGCCGGTACCGGCGCGCCGATCTGCGGGCGCTCCTGTCGCGGGCGGGCTTCACGATCATCCGTCTCACCTACACCAACGCGACACTGTTTCCGCCGCTGCTGTGCGCGCGCACGCTGCAGCGCGTGCGCGGACTGCGGCGTGAGAGCGACGCGCCGCAGGAGCTGACGGTCCCGCCGGCGCCCGTCAATGCGTTGCTGACCGGCGTGCTGTGGCTCGAAAGTCTGTGGCTGCGCGCGTTCGACGCGCCGTTCGGCAGCTCGCTGCTCTGTCTGGCGAGAAAGCCTGAATAGTCGTTGGTCGTTGGTCGTTGGTCGTTGGTCGTTGGTCGTTAGTCGTTGGTCGGCCGCAGGAACAGCGCTTCGTTCAGGCTGCCCATGCGGTAGCCCTGCAGATCGAGGCTGACGTAGCGGTAGCCGGCGGCCTTCACGTCGCGCACGATTGCCGCGCCGATCTCCGGCTCGAGCGCGCGCGGCATCTCGCTGCGCGCGAGCTCGATGCGCGCCAGGTCGTCGTGATGGCGCACGCGAAACACGCGGAAGCCGAGCGCGCGCAGCGCCTCTTCGGCGCGTTCGATCGTGCGCAGCTTCTCGTCGGTGACTTCGGAGTCGTACGGAATACGCGACGACAGGCACGCCGACGCCGGCTCGTCCCACGTCGGCAGGCCCGCGGCGCGCGACAGCGCGCGGATCTCGTCCTTGGTCAGATCCGCTTCGTCGAGCGGACTGCGCACGCCGAACTCGCGCGCCGCCTGGCGTCCGGGCCGGTAGTCCCCGCGATCGTCCGCGTTGTTGCCGTCGACGACGATGGCGCCGCGCTCGGAGGCGAGACGCGAGAGATGCGTGTAGAGCTCGTGCTTGCAGTAGTAGCAGCGGTTGGACGGATTGGCGCGGTACTCGGGCCGATCGAGCTCGCTGGTGTGGATGATCTCGTGGCGCAGGTCGAAGTCGCGCGCGATGCGGATGGCGAGCTGCCGGTGGCGCTCCGGGTAACTTGCGCTGTCAGCCGTCACCGCCACGGCGCGATCGCCGAGCGTGCGGGCGGCGATGAGCGCCAGATACGCGCTGTCGACGCCGCCGCTGTAGGCGACGACCACGGAGCCGAGCGACTTCAGGCAGTCGCGCAGCGTGTCTTCCTTCGTCATTCCTCCCAGCCTTCGTCCTCCTCGTCGTCCTCGTCCTCGTCCTCGTCCTCGTCGTCGTCGTCTTCGCCCTCGCCTTCTTCGGTCTCGTCCGCGTCGAGATCCTCATCGTCCTCGTCGTCGGGCGCGATATCCAGCTCGATCGGCGACAGACCGACCACCTCGAGATTCGACCCGCACTCGGGGCAGCTCAGCTGATCGCCCTTGTCGACGTCGAATTCGTCGACTTCGATTTCCGCGTCGCATTCCGGGCAGGTGGCCATACGTGTCCTCGCAGCGCATGACGACGGATTGGCAATTGGGGACGTGACGTGCCAGAATTCCGCTCGGCAGGCGCGTTCGCGACAGTGCTCGGATTATAGCGACAACCTGCAAAACTCTGCAACGCGGGCTCACGCCTGCACGGGCGAATTGCGATAGCTCCAGACATGGCCGCCCCTTCGGTCACGACGAAGACGATCGTCATCGCGGACGACACGGCGTTCGTGCGCGATCGTTTTCGCGCGGCGTGCGAAGCCGCGGGCCACAAGGCGATCACCGTCAAGAGCGCGGCCGAGCTGCTGGCGCGCGTGCACGCCGATCTCGCGCGCATCGATCTCCTCGTCCTCGATCTGCGGCTGCCGCACGCGCCCGGCGTGGATCTCGTGCGATCGATCCGCAAGCTGGACGACGGCCGGCTGCCGATTCTGATCTTCAGCGGCACGATCGCGACCGCCGACGAAGTGCGCGAGCTGGCCGCGCTCGGCGTCGCCGGCTACGTGAACGAGTACAGCGCGGTCCAGCACATCCTGCCGTCGCTCGCGCCGCATCTCTTCCCCGACAACTTCAACCGCCGCAGCAGCCCGCGCGTCGTGCTCGGCATTCCGATTCAGTACCGCTTCGGCAACACGATCGCCGCGGCGCTGACGCTGAACCTCAGCCACGGCGGCATCGCGATCCGCACGACGAGCCCGCTCGACGCCGGCGCCAAGATCCGGGTCCGCTTCCGCATGCCCGGATCGAAGAAGGACATCGACGCCGAGGGCCGCGTCGCCTGGGCCGACCGCCGCGTCGGCATGGGCATCCAGTTCGAGACGGTCGACCCCGCCAATCAGGCCGTGATCGACACGTTCGTCGACGCGCACTTCTTCTCGAACAGAAAAGCATAGACTCGACGAATTGGGTAGCTGGGTAATTGGGTAGTTGAGTAATGGGATTGTCGCACTCCCAAACCAATGACCCACTTACCCTGTTACCCGATTACCCGATTCGAGGCCGCCTATGGATGTGTTTTGGCGATTAGCCGGACTCTTCGCGCTCGTTCTCGCCAACGGGTTTTTCGTGGCGGCCGAATTCTCGATCGTCACCGTGCGCAAGACGCGCATCGATCAGCTGATCGCGGAAGGCCATCGCGGCGCGCGCGCGGTGCGCCGGGCCGTCAGCGCGCCCGATCGCTACATCGCGGCGACGCAGCTCGGCATCACGATGGCGAGCCTCGGACTCGGCTGGATCGGCGAGCCCGCGCTCGCGTCGCTCGTCGAGCCGTCGCTCGCCTTCCTCCCCGCGCATCTCGCGGCCGCCACGGCGCACAGCATCGCCGTCGCGATCGCGTTCACGCTGATCACCGCCGTCGTCCTCGTCTTCGGCGAGCTGGCGCCGAAGTGGATCGCGTTCGAGCGATCCGAGGCCACGGCGATGTGGACCGTGAAGCCGCTCGAGCTCTTCATGCGCGTGCTGTGGCCGTTCATCCGCCTCGTCCACGGCACGGCCCAGGCCATCGTCACCGCGATGGGCCTGCACGGCGGAGACCGGCGCGCGATGGTGCACTCGGAAGAAGAACTGAAGATGCTCGTCACGGCGAGCCAGGAGGCCGGCGTCCTCGAGGAGCAGGAGGAACAGATGCTCCACCGCGTGTTCGGGTTCGCGGATCTGACCGCGGGTCAGGTGATGGTGCCGCGCACGGAGCTGATTGCGCTCCCGGCCGGCGCGAAGATGACGGAGCTCGTCCCGCTGATCGCGCGCGAGCGGCACACGCGCTTCCCCGTCTATCGCGCGGACCTCGACGATGTGGCGGGCATGCTGCACGTGACCGACGTCCTCAGCGCGCTGGCGGCGGCCGACCGCCAATCGACCGCCGGCAGCCTCGCCCGCGAAGTGCTGACCGTGCCCGAGACGCTCGGCGCGGACGATCTATTGGCCGAGATGCGCCGCCGGCGCGCGCGCGAAGCGCTCGTCATCGACGAGTACGGCGGCACCGCCGGGCTCGTGACGTTCGAATCGCTGGTGGAACGGATCGTCGGCGAGGTGCCCGGCACGGCCGGCGCCGCGCCGCGCATCAGCGTTCGTCCGGACGGGTCAGCCGATCTCGACGGCCTCGCGCTCGTCACCGACGTCAACGAGCAATTCGCGCTGCACATCGACGAGGCGACGTTCACGACGGTCGGCGGCTACGTGCTCGGCCGGCTCGGCCGCGGCGCGCGCGTCGGCGACGAGTTCGACGTCGATGGCCGCCGGATGCGCGTGGAGGCGCTGGATGGGTTGAGGGTCGCGAAAGTGTGGCTGTCGACTTCGTCAGTCAGCCCGCAGCAGTCGCAGGGCGTTCGCGATCACAATGACTGAGGCCCCGGTGTCCGCGAGGACGGCCATCCACAATGTCGCGATGCCGGCGACCGCGGCGACAACGAACGCGCCTTTGAGGGCGAGCGAGATCGCCAGGTTCACCTTGATGTTGCGCACGGTCGCGCGGCTCAGGCGAATCGTGTAGGGAATCTTCAGCAGCTCGTCCGCCATCAGGGCGACGTCCGCGGTTTCGAGCGCGGCGTCGCTGCCGGCCGCGCCCATCACGATCCCGACGTCCGCCGACGCCAGCGCCGGCGCGTCGTTCACGCCGTCGCCCACCATCGCGACCGTTCCGTGCTGGCGCCGCAGATCCTCGATCGCCGTCACCTTGTCTTCCGGCAGAAGCTCGGCCCGGACGTCCTCAAAAGCGATGCCGAGCTCGGCCGCAATCGAGCGCGCGCTGCCACGGCTGTCGCCCGTCAGCATGACGACCGGCGCCACGCCCTGGCGCCGCAGCAGCTCGAGCGCGTCTCTGCCTGCGTCCCGCGGCCGATCGGCGATCGCAATCAGCCCGATGAGCGCCTGGCCGCGCGCGACGAGCACGGCCGTGCGGCCGGTCGCGTCGAGCGCGGCCAGGTGATCGTGAATCGCCGGCACGCACACGTGGCGTTCCTCGAACAGCCGATGGTTGCCGACGAGCACCCGCGCGCCATCGACCGTGCCTTCGGCGCCGCGCCCGGGAATCGCGACGACGCCCGTCGCCGGCAGCGACGCGACGTGCAACTGCGCCGCGTGCTTGAGGATGGCGTGGGCGACCGGATGCGTCGACCGGTGTTCGACCGCCGCCGCGAGCCCGACGATGGATGAAGTGCCTGCGCCGTCGAGCGCGACCACGTTGACGACTTCCGGCGCGCCGCGCGTGAGCGTGCCGGTCTTGTCGAACGCGATGCACCGCACCCGGCTCGTGCGCTCGAGATGCCGGCCGCCCTTGATGAGGACGCCCTTGCGCGCGGCGCCGGCCAGCGCCGCGACGATCGACACGGGCGTCGAGATGACGAGCGCGCACGGGCACGAGACGACGAGCAGGACCAGCGCGCGGTAAATCCAATCGTGCCAGGCGAGGTGCAGCGCGACCGGCGGAACGACGGCAATCCCGAGCGCGAGCACGATGACCGCGGGCGTGTAAATGCCCGCGAAGCGCTCGACCAGCGTCTGCGACGGCGCGCGCTCGGCCTGCGCCCGCTCGACCATGTGGATGATGCGCGCCAGCGTCGTGTCGCGACGCAGCCGCGTCACGCGGACGTCGAGCGCGCCGCGGCCGTTGATCGTGCCGGCGAACACGCCGTCGCCCGGCGCCTTGTCGACCGGCAGCGACTCGCCCGTGACGGGCGCCTGATTGACTTCGCTCTGCCCCGCGACGACTTCACCGTCGAGCGGGATCTTCTCGCCGGGCCGCACGACGATGACCGCGCCGGGCACAATCTGATCGACGTCCACGCGCCGCTCGCCCGTCGCGTCGCGGACGAGCGCGTGCGCCGGCGTCAGATCCATCAGCGCGCGAATCGCACTGCGCGCGCGGTCCAGCGTGCGCGCCTCGAGCATCTGCGCGAGCGCGAACAGAAAGACGACCGCGGCGGCCTCCGACCACTGGCCAAGCACAACGGCGCCGGTCGCCGCGATCAGCATCAGGACGTTGATGTCCAGCGAACGGGTCTTCAGCGCGCGCCACGCCTTGCCGGCGGTCAACGGAATGCCGGCGGCCAGCGAGATGACGAAACACGCGATGGTCCCCACGCCGACGGCCGGCACATCGGGGAGACACCAGCCGAGCACTGCCGCCGCGCTCCCGCCAGCGGAGATCGCGTGGGTGACGATGCCGGCCACGAGCGCGATACCAGACGTCCACACGAGCGCCTGACGTCGTCCGGTGTGCGGTTCGCTCGACGCGAGGGGCTCCTCGTGCTCGAGCCACGCGCGCATCCCGGTGTCGGCGACCGCGCCGGCAATCGCCGACGCCGACAGCTTCGCGGCGTCGTACTTCACGTGCAGCCGCTGCCCCATCAGGTCCGCGGAGAAATCCTCCAGGCCCCTGAGGTTCTTGAAGCGGCGCTCGAGCAGCGCCACTTCCTCGCGGCAATCCATGCCTTCGATCTTGAAGGTCGATTCGGCGTGCAGCTCGCAGACGGTGCAGGTGGTCGTCATGGTTCCCGGCGCTCCTGCACGTGCTCGAGCCCCTGCTTGAACAGCCTGGCGATATGGTCGTCGTCGAGGACGTAGTAGATGTGGCGGCCGTCGCGGCGCGACCGCACCAGCCGCATGTTCCGCAGCAGGCGGAGCTGGTGCGAGACGGCGGATTGCGAGAGGCCGAGCACGTCCGCGAGATCGCAGACCGGCGTTTCCTCGCGCGCGAGGGCATCGAGGATCCTCACGCGGGTGGGATCGCCCAGGACCTTGAACGTTTCGGCGAGCGCCGCCACCGACCGGTCGTCGAGGAGGCGCTCCTTCAGGGCAACATATGAGCGTGTGCTCATACGTTCATGGTATTCCAATCGGGTGGCTGGTGGCTAGGGGCTGGTGGCTGGAAGAGCGCTCTCCCAGTCACCAGGCACCAGGCACCAGGCACCTACAGGCGCGTAAGCGCCTCAAACACCGCGCCGTAATTGGGCTCGTTCCGCGCGTCATCCAGCACCTCGCGATGCCGGACGATGCCGTCCTTGTCGAGCACGAAGACGGCGCGCTTCGCAATCCCCTTCAGGCCGATCATGTCCTCGTTGAACACGCCGTAGTCGCGGATGACCTGCTTGTTGAAGTCGCTCAACAGCGGGAACGTCAGCTTCTCGTGGTCGGCAAACGCCTTCAGCGTGAAGAACGTGTCCACGCTCAGGCCGTAGACCTGCGCGTTCGCCTGATTCAGCTTCGCGAGCGAATCGCGGAACGTGCACATCTCCTTTGCGCACACGGAACTGAACGCGGCCGGGAAAAACGCGAGCACGACCGGCCGGCCCTTCTGCGCGCTCAGCGTGACCGGCTGCCGATCCTGATTCATCAAGGTAAAGTCCGGAGCCTTCGATCCAACGTCTGCAGACATGTGACCTCCTTACATATAATGACGGCCTAAAGGCGTTCCCCTACACAAAACCGGGCCGTTCGGGTTAGCATTTTCGGTTGGCGAGGGACGCCGGCCTCGGCTCTACGCCCTCAGCCCTTTCGCACACAGGAGATCGCAGTGATCGAGGTCCAGCACCTCAGTAAACGCTACGGCCGCGTGACCGCCGTCGACGACATCAGCTTCAAGGTCGAACGCGGCGAGATTCTCGGATTCCTCGGACCGAACGGCGCCGGCAAGACCACGACGATGCGCATCCTGACCGGCTACATGCCGGCCACGGAAGGCAAAGCCATCGTCGCCGGATTCGACGTCTTCGAGCAACCGATCGAAGCCAAGCGCCGGACCGGCTACCTGCCCGAAACGCCGCCGCTGTACCCGGACACGAGCGTCATCGAGTACCTCGGGTTCGTCGCGCGCATCAAGGGCGTGCCGGCCGCCGAGCGGAAGCAGCGCATCCAGCAGGTCATGGAGCGCACGCGGATCGCCGACATGGCGAACCGGCTGTGCGGCAAGCTCTCGAAAGGCTACCGGCAGCGCGTCGGCCTCGCGCAGGCGATCATCCACAATCCCGACGTCCTGATCCTCGATGAACCCACGGCCGGCCTCGACCCGAAGCAGATCATCGAAACCCGCGAGCTCATCAAGGAGCTCGCCGGCAATCACACGATCATCCTCAGCACGCACATTCTGCCCGAGGTCTCGCAGACCTGCCAGCGCGTCGTCATCATCAACAAAGGTCACGTCGTCGCGATCGACACGCCGGACAACCTGACGGCGCGGCTGCGCGGATCGGAGACGATGTACGTGCAGGTGGACTCGAGCGGCGCCGACGCGAGCGCGGCGCTGGGCCGCGTGCCGGGTGTGACGCGCGTGGCGGAATCCGAGCGCAAGGATCACCACGTCAGCTACGAGATCGACAGCGAGCGCGGGCGCGACGTGCGCCGCGATCTCGCGCGCACCATCGTCAACAGCGGCTGGGGTCTGCTGGAGCTGCGTCCGATGCGGATGAGCCTGGAAGACATCTTCCTCTCGCTGACGACCGACGAAACCCAGACGCCCGCCGCGGCGGGCGACGCGCCGCCGCCAGGAACTGTCGCGGCGACGGACGGAGCCGAGTCATGAGGAACATCCTCGCTATCGCGCAGAAGGAACTGAAGGGGTATTTCGCCGGACCGATCGCCTACATCACGATCGGCGTCTGGGCGCTGATGTACGGCTGGTTCTTCAACACGATGATGATGTACTTCGTCCGGCAGAGCATGCAGATGAACCAGTTCGGCATGCAGGGCCCGCAGGCGATGAACGTCAACCAGCAGCTCATCCGGCCGCTGCTGCAGAACGTCACGGTGCTCATCCTGTTCGTGATGCCGGGCATCACGATGCGGACCTACTCCGAGGAGAAGCGATCCGGGACGATCGAGCTGCTGCTCACCTCGCCGCTGACGGACTTCGAGATCATCATGGGCAAGTTCGCCGGCGCGATGGCGCTCTACGGCGTCATGCTCGCCGTCACGCTCATCCACATCGGCATCCTCTTCATCTACGGCACGCCGGAATGGAAGCCGATCGTGACGGCGTACATCGGCATGCTGCTGATGGGCGGCTGCTTCATTTCGGTCGGCCTCTTCATCTCCAGCATGACGAAGAACCAGATCGCGGCCTTCATGCTGACGTTCGGGACGTTCCTGCTGCTGTGGGTGATCACGTGGATCGGGAGCTTCTCCGGCCCGACGATCGACAAGCTCACGCAGTACCTGTCGATCGTCGATCACCTCGACGACTTCAGCAAGGGCGTGCTCGACACGACGCACATCATCTATTACGTCAGCTTCATCACCTTCGGGTTGTTCCTGACGGCGAAGGCGGTCGACAGCGAACGCTGGCGCGGGTGAGCACTGATAACTGAAAGCTGAGAGCTGAAAGCCATATGGTGAATCGTATTTTGAGTTTGGTCGGCTGGCTCGGCACGGCGATGGTGTTCATCGCGGTGGCGATCCGCTTCGGATTCCCGGCGAAGGAGCAGTACGCCTACTACCTGGCGTGGGCCGGCCTGGTCTGCGTGCTGGCGTACACGCTCGGGCAGTGGCGCGAGATCGCGAAGATCTTCGCGCGGCGGCAGGCGCGCTACGGCACGCTGGCCGCGACGAGCGTGTTCGTCGTGCTCGGCATTCTCGTCGCCATCAACTACATCGGATCGAAGCAGCACAAGCGCTGGGACCTGACGGCGAACAAGCAGTTCAGCCTGTCGGACCAGAGCCGCACCGTCCTGTCGAAGCTCGACTCGCCGATGCAGGTCATGGTCTTCGCGCAGGAGCCGGAGTTCCCGCGCTACCAGGACAAGCTGAAGGAGTACGAGTACTCGACCAAGCAGATCTCGACCGAGTACATCGACCCCGACAAGAAGCCGATGATCGCCAAGCAGAACCAGATTCAGCAGTACGGCACGATCGTCATCAACTACAAGGGCCGCACCGAGCGCATCACGTCGGACGGCGAGCAGGACATCACCAACGGCATCATCAAGGTCGTCAGCGGCCAGCAGCGCAAGGTGTACTTCACCGCGGGCCACGGCGAGAAGGACACGGGCTCGTCCGAGCGTGACGGCTACAACGCCATCGCCGCCGCGCTGGGACACGAAAACTACGGCGTCGAGAAGCTCGTCCTCGCGCAGCAGGGCGCGGTGCCGGACGATGCCTCGATGGTCGTCGTGGCGGGACCGCGGACGGATTTCTTCGGGGCTGAAGTGGACGCGCTGAAGAAGTATCTCGACAAGCAGGGCAAGCTGCTCCTGATGCTCGATCCGCCGGACAAGCCGGACAGCCCGCCGGTGACGAACCTGATCGCCCTCGCGCACGACTGGGGCGTACAGGTCGGGAACGACGTCGTCGTGGACGTCAGCGGCATGGGCCGGCTGATCGGGACCGACGCGTCGGTGCCGGTCGCGGCGAACTATCCGTCGCATCCGATCACCGCGCGCTTCACGCTGCTCACGGCGTATCCGCTCGCGCGATCGGCGTCGCCCGTCAGCGGAGGCGTCAACGGGCGCACGGCGCAGACCTTCGTCGAATCGAGCCCGCGCAGCTGGGCCGAAGCGGACATCAAGGGCCTGCTGACCAGCGGTCAGGTGTCGCTCGACGAAGCGAAAGGCGACAAGAAAGGCCCCGTGTCGATCGCCGCCGCGGTGTCGGCGGCGGCAACGACGGCCGCGCCGGGCGCCGCGCCCGACGCGCCGAAGCCCGAGACGCGCGTGGCCGTCATCGGCGACTCGGACTTCGCGGCCAACTCCGGCCTCGGCATCCAGGGCAACAAGGACCTGTTCATGAACACGGTCGGCTGGCTGTCGCAGCAGGAAAACCTGATTTCGATTCGCGCGAAGGATCCCGAGGATCGGCGCATCACGATCACGGCGACGCAGCAGTCCAACGTCACGTGGCTGTCGCTGCTCGTGATCCCCGGCTTCATTTTCGGCACGGGCATCTATACGTGGTGGAGAAGAAGGTCATAGTCGTTGGTCGTTAGTCGTTGGTCGTTGGTCGTTGGTCGTTGGTCGTTAGTCGAGAGACGAACATCATGCGCGGGTTGAAGTCAACGCTCTTCCTCATCGTCGTTCTTGGCGGGCTCGGGGCGTACGTCTATTTCGTCACGTGGAAGACGCCCGAGGGCGCCGGCGACAGCACCGCCGCCAAGAAAGAGAAAGTCTTCGCGTCGCTCGAGGCCGACAAGATTGACGAACTGAAGGTCAGCTCCTCCGCCGGCGACTCGACGACGCTCAAGAAGGAAAACGGCGCGTGGCAGGTGACGCAGCCGGTGGCGGCGAAGGCCGACGAGTCCGAGGCGTCGGGCATCACGTCCGCGCTGACGTCGCTCGAAATCTCCCGCGTGGTCGACGAAAACCCCGCGAGCCTGAACGACTACGGCCTCTCGAATCCCCGCATCGAGGTCGACTTCAAGGCATCCGGCGACAAGGACTACCGCAAGCTGTTGCTCGGCGAGAAGACGCCGACGGGCGGCGACATGTTCGCGAAGCGCAACGACGAGAAGAAGGTGTTCCTCGTCCAGGCAACGCAGGA
This sequence comes from Terriglobia bacterium, assembly GCA_020073005.1. Taxonomy (GTDB): domain Bacteria; phylum Acidobacteriota; class Vicinamibacteria; order Vicinamibacterales; family CAVVIG01; genus SRVP-36. The sequence continues at coordinate 24,597 of JAIQFX010000049.1, forward strand.
AACCACGTTCGACAAGAAGACGTTCGATCTGCGCGACAAGGCGCTGATGAAGTTCGACCGCGAGAAGGTCGACGGGGTCGACGTCACCGCGGGCGGCAAGGCGCTGGCGTTCGCGAAGGACGGCGGCGACTGGAAGATCACGAAGCCCGTGCAGGTGAAGGGCGACTTCGGATCCGTCGAAGGCCTGATCGGCAAGCTGCAGAACGCGTCGATGAAATCCATCGTCGCCGACGAGCCAGGCGCGGCCGACTTGAAGAAGTACGGCCTCGACAAACCGGAAGCGACCGTGAATCTCGCCGCCGGCAGCACGAAAGCGACGCTCGTCGTCGGCGGCAAGGCCGAGAACAACACGGTCTACGCGCGCGACCTGTCGAAGCCGATGGTCGTCACGATCGACAGCTCGCTGCTCGACGATCTGAAGAAGGGCGCCGACGACTACCGCCGCAAGGATCTCTTCGAGTTCCGCGCCTACAACGCCACGCGCGTCGAGTTCACGCGCGGCGCGCAGACGGTCGTGTTCGAGCGCGTCAAGAGCGCCAAGGAAGGCGACCCCGACAAGTGGCGGCGCGCGTCGCCGAACGCCGCCGACGCCGATCGCGACAAAGTCGACGCGCTGCTCGCGAAGCTCGCGAACATGCGCGCGAGCTCGTTCGTCGAGTCGCAGGCGAAGACCGGCCTCGACAAGCCCGCGCTCGTCGTCTACGCGAAGTTCGACGATGGCAAGAAGGAAGAGCGGATCTCGTTCGGCCAGGCCGACAAGGACGTCTACGCGTCGATCCCGGGCGCGTCCGGCGCCGCCAAGACCGACGCCGCCGACTTCACCGAAGCGCTGAAGTCGCTGGATGAATTGTCCAAGTAGTCGTTGGTCGTTAGTCGTTGGTCGTTGGTCCACATCGCTGGCGCTCGTTCTCGCGCTGAGCGCGTGCCACAAAACCCTACCCGCCCCACCTGCCCCTCCCACCCCTCCAGCCGTTCCCGCCCTCGTGAAGGACATCGACGCGATCCTCGCCGACCCGGCGCTCGCGCACGGCTACTGGGGCGTCGTCATCAGGTCGCTCAAGAGTGACGACACGCTCTACTCGCTCAACGCGCGCAAGCTGATGATGCCGGCGTCGAACATGAAGATCGTCACGCTCGCGGCAGCAGCCGAGCGGCTCGGGTGGAACTACACGTACGACACGTGGGTGTTCGGCACGGGTCCGATCGCGAACGGCGTCCTCGACGGCGACCTGCTGATCATCGGCTTCGGCGATCCGGCCATCGGCACGATCGACGACGTGGCCGATCGCCTGTTCGCCAACTGGGCCGAGCGCCTCAAAAGCGCGGGCGTGCGCACGATCACCGGCCGCGTGATCGGCGACGACAACGCGTTCGACGACGCCGAGCTCGGCTTCGGATGGTCGTGGGACGATCTGCCGGACGACTACGCCGCAGGCGTCAGCGCGCTGCAGTTCAACGAGAACATGGCGCGCGTCACCGTCGCGCCCGGACCGGCGGCCGGCGCATCGGCCGCGGTGTCGATCGCGCCGGCGTACACCGGTCTCACGATCGACGGCGCGATCACGACGGTCGCCGAGGGCGCAGCGGCATCCGTCAGCGCGCGCCGGCTTCCGGGCCGCTCGACGCTGGAGCTGCGCGGATCCGTGGCGCTCGGCGGCGCGCCTCGCGTGCTCACCGTGTCCGTCGACAACCCGACGCTGTTCTTCGTCAGCACGCTGCGCGCCGCGCTGATCGCCCACGGCATCGAGGTGCGCGGCCCGGCCGTCGACGTCGACGAACTGCCGAATCCGCCGGCGCACCCGGGCACGCCGCCGCTCATCGCGTATACCTCGCCGCGACTCTCTGTCCTCGCGACGCGGCTGATGAAGAACAGTCAGAACCAGTACGCCGAAACATTTCTGAAGACGATGGGCGCGGCGACGGGAACGCCGACGGCCGCCGCCGGCCGTGCGGCGGTGCAGACGACCTTGCAGGCGTGGGGCGTCCAGGCCGCCGATCTGATTCAGCGTGACGGCTCGGGATTGTCGCGCTACGACTACGTCACACCGGAAGCGCTCGCGACAATTCTGGTCCACGTCTATCGTGACGATCGTCTGCGCGGGCCGTTCGAAGCGACGCTGCCGATCGCCGGCCGCGACGGCTCGCTCGCCAACCGCATGAAGGGGACGCCGGCCGAAGGCAACGCGCGCGCGAAAACCGGATCGATGTCCAACGTTCGCGGCCTCTCAGGCTACGTGACGACCGCCGACGGCGAGCCGCTCGTCTTTTCCATCATCGCCAACAACTTCGACGCGCCGCCAGAGACGATCACGAAGACGGCGGACGCGATCGTCGTCCGCCTCGCGCAATTCAGGCGTTGACCGTGCGGACGTCGCGCGAGGCTTTCAGCCGAGCGTTTCGGCTCGCCTGAAAGGCTCGCCCTACGAATCTGAGACGATCTGCGCGCGCGCGGCCTCGAGGATCGCATCGGGCGAGGCATCGAGCCCGCCGCCTTGCGCCAGCTCGGGCTTGCCGCCGCCGCGGCCGCCGAACGTCGCCGTCAGCGCGGTCAGCACCTGATTCGCGGCGACGCCAACGTCCGAGGACCGCGCGACGACGGCGAGCGCGGGCCTGGACGTCGAGATGAGGACGACGATGAATCCTGGTTTCGCCGTGATGGCCGACGCCAGCGCCTTCAGTCCATTCGCGTCGGCGTCGATCGCGCGCAGCACGAGCTTCGTGTCGCCTCGCGCGCTGGTCCGGCTGAAGCCGGACTCCACGACTTTGGGTTCAGTGGCGTCCGGCTTCAGCCGGACATCTTTCGCGGTCGCCGCCAGTTCCTCCGCGCGGAACCGCGACAGCGCCGTCTGCAGGGCGGCCATCGCGCGTTTCTGATCTTTCGCGTCCGCCTGCAGCCGCTCGAGTGACGCGGGAATCTCCTCCGGCAGCACGGACAGCAGGCGCACGCTCGCCGTCACCGAATCGCGCAGCGAACGGAATCGGCCGAGCGCGCGGCCGCCACAGAGAAACTCGAGACGCTGGCCGCCTTTGAATCGCTCCCACGCGGCGACCGCGATAACGCCGATGCCGCCCGTCCGCGCGACGTGCGTCCCGCCACAGGCCGAGAGATCGAAGTGCTCGACGTCGATCAGCCGGAGCGTTCCGCCGCGAACAGGTTCCTTCCGCAGCGGAAGCGTCGCGGCTTCCTCGGCCGTCACGAAACGGATCGCGACCGGCCGATCTTCCCAGACGATGCGGTTGGCGTCATCCTCGGCGGCGGCGATCTCCTTCGGCGTCATCTCGCGCGCGAGGTCGATCGTCGATACGGCCGCGCCGAGATGAAAGCTGACCGTGCGCACGCCGAACAGGTGATCGATCGCCGCCGACAGCACGTGCTGGCCGGTGTGCTGTTGCATGTGATCGAACCGCCGGGGCCAGTCGATCGTCCCGGCGAGCCGGGTGCCTGGTGCTGGGTGCGGGGTGCGGGGTGCCGTGCTGGGTGCCGGGGGGCCGGGTGCTGGTGCAGGGTGCTCCAACACGTGCGCGATCGATCCATTGTCGCGATCGATCACGTCGACGACGGCGAAGTCGCCCAGCGTGCCCGTGTCGAACGGCTGGCCGCCCGAGGTGGGATAGAACGCGGTGCGGTCGAGCGTGACGATCAGACGATCGTCGCTTCGCTCGACTGTCTCGACCTGCGCGTCGAACGTCCGCAGGTACGGGTCAGTGTAGTACAGACGGTCGGTCATCGGAGTGCGTCTGGCGATTCGGCGCCGAGGACGACGGCCGCGGGTCGCCTGTCGGCAGCTCGAAGAAGAACGTCGAGCCGCCCCAGTCGTTCCTCGCGTAGCCGATCGCGCCGCCGTACGATTCGATGATGCCGTAGCTGACGGACAGCCCGAGCCCGGTGCCCTTGCCGACGGGCTTCGTCGTGAAGAACGGCTGGAACAGCTTCGGCTCATCTTCAGGCGCGACGCCGGGACCGTCGTCCTGCACCTCGAGCCGGACCCGCTTGCCGGCGTCGTAGACGCGAATCCGGATGCGGCCCTTCCGGCGTCCGTCGGCTTCGAGCGCCTGCTGCGCGTTGATCACGAAGTTCAGCGCGACCTGCTCCAGCTCCGTCACCGTCGCGAACACCTTGCGCGTCGACGCGGTTTCGACTTCGAGCGCGATGCCCGTGTTGTCGAGCTCGCGCCGCCTGAGCTGGACGACTTCGGCGACCACCTCGCGCAGATCGACCATCGCGGGCGGGCCGGAGTGCTGGCTGCTGAAGCGCGAGAGGTTGCGAATGATCTCCTTCGCGCGATTGCTCTGCGTCTTGACGAACGTCACCTCTTCGAGCGCCTCCGGCGACATGTCCTTCCGGCGCTCGAGCAGCTCGGCGGACCCGAGGATCGCCTGCAGCGGGTTGTTCAGCTCGTGCGCGACGCCCGACACGAGGACGCCGACGGCCGCGAGCCGCTCCTGGCGGACCACCTGGCGCTGCAGCGATTCGAGCGTTTCGCGCATCCGGCGCTCCTGTTCGATCTGACGGTCCAGGGCGCTGCGCGCGTCGCGCAGGTTCGACGCCATCGTGATGAACGCGGTCTGCAGCCGGCCGATCTCGAGATTGGGCGCCTGCATCCGCTCGGGCGGCGACAGGTCGCCGCCGGCGACGCGCTCGACGGCGTAGCGCACGCGATCGACCGCGCCGCTCATCAGCCGCGACAGCCACAGCGCCATCAGCAGCACGGCCGTCGCCGAGATGAACACGAGGACAAGGTTTCTGACGTAGAGCGGCATCAGCCGCGCCCAGACTTCGCTCTGCGGGATGCCGACGCTCAGCACCCAGGGCCCGCGGTCGATCGCCGCGTTGCCGTAGAAGCGCGACACGCCGTCGATGCCCGTGGTGAGCTGCGTCGGCGGCACGTCACGCGGGGCCCGCGGCTGCGTGCCGATCTGCTGGCCGATGTACTTCTCCGCGTCCTTGCTGCGCGCGAGGACGCGGCTGCGCGCGTCCGACAGCGTGACGACGGAACCTTCCGGCAGCGGGATGTTGCCGAGGAGCGTCTGCATCCCCAGCAGATCGAGACCGAGCGCCAGCACGCCGACGACGTTCTGCTGCGGGCCGCGCACCGGGTACGCGAGCACCACGGTCGGCTTGCCAGAGACCTGGCCGGTCACGAGCTCGCTGACGACCGGCTGCCCCGTCGTCGCGACGGCGTGGACGTACGGCAACGTCACGACCGAGCTGAGGCCGGCGCGCGCCGACACTCCCGTGCCCTTGAGGGCGCCGTCCGGATCGGTGAGCACGACGTTGAGGAGCAGCTGGCGGCCGCGCAGCACTTCGGCGAACAGCTGATCGCACTGGGTTCGATCGAGGGCCATCACGGCCGGATGACGGGCGAGCGCGGACGCCATCGAATCGAGCCCGCCCAGATACTGCTGAAAGTACGCCGCCGCGGTCGCGGCGACCGATCCGGCCTGCTCGCGCACTTCGGCCTGACGCTCGAGCCGCGTCATGTTCGCGGAGAGGGCGCCGGCGATCGCGAACGGCACGACGACCGTGGCGGTGGCGGCGGCCACCTGCCGGCGAATGGTGAACCTACGGAGCAACTGCACGGAGTTCGCGCGATCTTAGCGCAGGAGGAGCGGATCGGCCACGCCCGCCTCGCTGAACCCTCTGGCGCGCAGCACGCAGCTGTCGCAGCGGCGGCAGGGGCGGCCCTGAGCATCCGGCGCGTAGCAGCTGTGCGTGAGGCCGTAGTCGAGGCCCAGCGCGATCCCGCGCGTGATGATCTCGGCCTTGCTCAGCGCGATGAGCGGCGTGTGGACGCGGAACGTCGCGCCTTCGACGCCGGCGCGCGTCGCCAGATTGGCCAGCTGCTCGAAGGCGCGGACGAATTCCGGACGGCAGTCGGGATAGCCCGAGTAGTCGAGCGCGTTGACGCCGATCACGAGGTCGGTCGCGCCGAGGACTTCCGCCCACCCCAGCGCGAGCGAGAGAAAGATCGTGTTGCGCGCGGGCACGTACGTCGACGGAATGTCGGCGGCGCCGAGATCGCGATCGCGCGGCACCGGCATGTCGGACGTCAGCGACGATCCGCCGATGGCGCGCAGGTCCAGGTTCAGCTCGAGATGCCGCGTGACGCCGAGGGCGGCCGCGACCGCGCGCGCGGACTCGATCTCGCGGGCGTGGCGCTGACCGTAGTGGATCGTGAGCGCGTGCAGCGCGAAGCCGTCGGCGCGGGCGATCGCGGCGGCTGTGTACGAGTCAAGTCCTCCGCTCAGCAGAACGACGCAGTTCGCCAATCAATCACCCAATCACCCAATCACCCAATCACCCAATCACCCAATCGCCAGATTCACACGCCTCTCGTCGTCGGTGTCCAGATGTACTTGTGGAGCTGCAGCTGCAGGCGAACCGGCAGATGATCCGCGAGGATCCATTCCGACAGCGTCCGCGGATCGAGGACGCCGTGCACGGGCGAGATCAGCACGGCCGCCGTCCGCGACGCGAGCGCGTGGCGCGCGATGACGTCGCGCGCGAACTCGTAGTCCGCGCGATCCTGGACGACGAACTTCACCTCGTCGTGCGGCGCCAGCCACTCGAGATTGCGCCAGTCGTTCTTGTCCGCTTCGCCGCTGGCGGGACATTTGACGTCGACGACCTTGACGACCGCGGCCGGCACTTCGTCGATCGGCCGGTGCCCGCCCGTCTCCAGCATGACCGTGTACCCGCGCGCGAGCAGCCGCTCCATCAGCGGATAGACATCGTCCTGCAGCAGCGGCTCGCCGCCCGTGATTTCGACAAGGCGGCATCCGTGCCGCTCGACCGCGGCGACGACCTCGTCGACCGACATCTTCCCGCCTTCGTGGAACGCGTACGGCGTGTCGCACCACGTGCAGCGCAAGTCGCAGGCCGTGAGGCGCACGAACACGCACGGACGGCCGGCGCGAGTGGATTCGCCTTGAATCGAATGGAAGATTTCGTTGATGGTCAGCAATCTCCATTATCTTATCTCTATGCCCAAACCGACCTTCTACACCAAGCCCACGTGAACGACCTGCAAGAACGCCAGAAGTTTTCTGGACACAGCCGGCGTCGACGTGGAGCAAATTGACATCAACAAGGAACCGCCGTCGCGCGAGTTCCTCGAGAAGCACATCGAGGCCGATCGCTTCCTTGACTTCGTGAGCACGCGCAGTCCGGTGTTCAAGGAGCGGCCGCTCCCGAAGTCGAAGAAGGAGGCGATCGATCTGATGATGAAGAATCCGAATCTGATTCGCCGCCCGATCATCGTCAAGGGATCGAAGATCATCTTCGGATTCGACAAGGATCGCTACAAGGCCCTCTAGGGCGGGTGGGGAATGTCTGAGTTGCGCATCGGCACGTCGGGATGGCACTACCCGTCGGGACACGGGACGTGGAATGGTGTGTTCTATCCGCCGGCGCGCCGGCGGCCCAGGGGCTTCGACGAGCTCGCGTTCTACGCCGAGCATTTCAACACCGTCGAGGTGAACTCGACCTTCTACGGACAGCCGCGCGCCGACGTGTGCCGGAAATGGGCCGACCGCACGCCGGCAGGCTTCGAGTTCTCCGTCAAGCTCTACCAGAAGTTCACGCACCCGAAGATGTTCGGCGAGCGGTTGGCGGGCACGCTGCCGCCGGATGCGCGCGACGCGGAGCGCGTGCGCGCGCTCGCGCGGCCGACCGCGTCGGATCTCGACGAGTTCACGCGCGGCATCGATCCGCTCGCGTCGGCCGGCAAGCTCGGCGCGCTGCTCGCGCAGTTCCCGCCGAGCTTCAAGGACGACCCGGCGTCGCGCGAGTACCTCGCGCACCTGATCCACGCGCTCGGCGGTTACACGATCGCCGTGGAACTGCGCCACCGCAGCTGGAGCGACGACGTCGGCGGCACGCTCGCGCTGCTGAACGGATTCGGCGCGGCGTGGGTCCAGATCGACGAGCCGAAGTTCCGCTTCTCCATCCGCCAGAACCTTCTTCCCAATGTCACCGGGTGCTACTACATGCGGCTGCATGGACGGAATGCCGCGAAGTGGTGGAGCCACGAGAAGGCGGAGGAACGCTACGACTATCTGTATTCCGCCGACGAGGTGAAGGAGTTTTCGGAAACGGCCGCGGCGGCGAAGGAACTGGTGAAGACACTCTATCTGTACACGAACAATCACTTCTCCGCGAAGGCGATCGCGAACGCGGCGATGATCAAGCAGCAGCTCGGCGAGCCGATCGACGGCGAGTACCCGCCGGAGTTCCTGGACAAGTACCCGGAGCTCCGTGAAGTCGTGAAGACCGGACTATCAGGGCTCGGTCACCAGCCACCAGCCACCAGCCACCGGTCATTACTCCCGTAGGGACATCTTCACAATCACGTCGCCGCGCTCGAGCCGCGGCGGCACGTCGGCCCCCGAGATGATGTGGCCGAACACGGTGTACTTGCCGTTGAGCTCGGGACGGTCCGCGAGCGTGACGTAGATCTGGCTGTCGGCGCGCGCGGGGCTGCCCATGTGCGCCATCCCGACGGCGCCTGCCGTGTGCGTGCGCGTCTTGGGCATTTCGGCGACGCCAATCGGCGTGCCGCTGGACGCGTCGGCGCCCAGGCCCCAGTCGGCCTCGCGCGACAGATCGCGCGACCGCGGATCGCCCCACTGCACGACGAAGCCCGGCTGCGCGCGATGCACGCGCTGGCCGTCGTAGAACCCGCGCTTCACCAGATCGACGATGTGCGCCACCGTGGCGGGCGCGTCGGCCGGATACGTCTCGAACGCGAACGTGCCCTTCGTCGTCTCGACGACGATGATCGGCCCCACCTGCGCGCTGACAGCCGCAATGAAGACGAAGCAACCGCAGAGCGCGCTGAGGAGAAGGGGACGGGGCTCGGCGTTGATCATCTCCGAGACCCGTCCCCTTTCGACACTCGGGTCACGCCCACGCGCGCGCAGTGCTGGCGGATCACGCACGCGCCGCAGCGCGGGTACACGGGCTTGCAGACATTCTGGCCCCAGGTCACCAGGTACAGATTAATGTACGGCCACCAGCGATCGTCAGTCGCCTTGTACAGCGCGTGCTCGGTCTCCTCCGGCGTGCGCGTGCGGACCCAGCCGAGGCGATTCGAAATCCGGTGCACGTGCGTGTCGACGCAGATGTTCTTCAGGCTCTTGAACGACAGAATCAGCACGAGGTTGGCCGTCTTGCGGCCGACGCCCGGCAGCATCAGCAGCTCCTCCATCGTGCCGGGCACTCGCCCTTTGTAACGCTCGACGAGCAGCCGGCACGTCGTCTTCACGTGCTTCGCCTTGTGGCGATAGAAGCTCACCGGATAGATCAGCTTCTGGATCTGCGGCGCCGTCAGCGTCGCCATCGCGCGCGGCGTCCGCGCCACCTTGAACAGCCGCGCCGATGCCGCCGCCGTCACCGGATCCCGCGTCTGCGCCGAGAGCATCGTCGAGATGAGGACCTCGAACGGGTCCTGCTCGCTCTCTTCGGCGATCTTCTCGACGGCCGGCAGTTCGTGATCGTCGATCGCGCGCGCGAGCGCGCGCATGACCGGTTCGACGTTCCGCGCTTTCGTAGCGCGACCCTCCGACACGCTCAGGGTCGCCCCCAGTTTCATCGAGGGGCGAGGCTTCATCCGAGCGGTCATGGAACGGGCGTCAGCGGCGCGCGGCCGCCGAGAACGGCGATCACGTTGTCGATCGCGAGATCGGCCATCGCGGTCCGGGTTTCAGTCGTCCCGCTGCCGAGATGCGGCACGAGCAGCACGTTCTCGAGACCGAGCAGATCGGGATGCACGGCCGGCTCGTTCTCGTACACATCGAGCGCGGCGCCCGCGAGCAGATGCTGCTGCAGCGCCCACGCGAGCGCCGCTTCGTCGACGACCGGACCGCGCGCGGTGTTGATGAGGTAGGCGGAGCGCTTCATGCGCGCGAGCGCCTTCTTGTCGACCAGATGGCGCGTCTCCTCCGTCAGCGGGACGTGCAGCGAGACGACGTCGGACGTGTTGAGCAGCCGATCGAAGGACATGAACTCGGCGTTCGCAATCGTGGCCTCGCGGCGCGAGGTGTACGCGACGCGCATGCCGAACGCCGGCGCGCGGGCGGCGACCGCGCGCCCGATGCGTCCCAGACCGACGAGCCCGAGCCGCTTGCCCTTCAGTTCGGTGCCGAGCATGAAGTCCAGCGCCCAGCCCTTCCACGCGCCGCGGCGCAGCAGCCGCTCGCCTTCCGAGAGACGGCGCGTGATGGCGAGGATGAGCGCCCATGTGAAGTCGGCGACGGATTCAGTCAGGACATCCGGCGTGTTCGTGACGACGATGCCGCGCGCCCGCGCGTGCGCGACATCGATGTTGTTGTAGCCGACGGCGACGTTGGCGATCACCTTCAAGGACGGCGCGGCGTCCATCACGCCGGCGTCGATGGCATCCGTGAGAAGACAGACGAGCGCGTCCTTGTCCGCGATGCGCGCGCGCAGCTCCTGCGGCGCAATCGCCGCGTCGCCGGCGTAGAGATCAACGGTCGCGGCGGCGCGCAGCCGATCGAGAACCGAGGAAGGGAGCTTGCGAGTGACCAGGACGCTGAATTGGGTCATGGAGTCATCTGGTTATCGAGTCATTGTAATTGGCAGATTCAAATGACCAAATAACCAGATGACTCGATGACCAAATTCGACGCTGGTTCAGTGTCCGTAGGACTGGCAGTACCCGCAGTGATTGCAGCGCACCGCCGGTTCGATGAGGCACGCGCCATCACCGTCGCCGCCCTGCGCGAGCGTGAACCGCAGGTGGCTGATTTGCGCGCGGAACGCGGCTGCGGGCTCGGGAGGCAGGTGCCGCGCAATCGACGCGCGGATCATGTCGCGCAGTTCCTGTTCGTTCACGTCCGCCATCACGCCACCGCCATGTCGACCGAATCGATGATGCCGATGATCGCCGCGTCGACCGGCGCGGCCTTCCTGCCGAGCGCCTCGCCCGCCGCGCGCCCCTCGAGCACGATCAGCACTTTTTCGTGGACACCCGCGCCAACGCCGTCGACCGCGAGCAGCGCGACGCCGCGCGGCGTGTCGTCGATGTTCAGCGGCTGGACGAGCAGCAGCTTCGCGCCCTCGAACTTGCGGTGCTTCTGCGTCGACACAACGGTCCCGATGACCCTGGCAATCTGCATCGTTCTGAATTTGAGGAGGTCAGGATTTGAGGAAGTGAGGAAGTGATTTCAGATCCTCAAATTCTCACATTCTCACCTCCTCACCTCTCAACATCCCAGTGATCGACGATGCCGACGATGCCGGCGTCGACCGGCGGCTCCGCCGGATGGAACGGAAAGCTCGCTTCTTTGCCGCGGACGAAGAACACTTCCTCGCCGACGCCGGCGCCGACGGCGTCGACGGCGACCAGCGGCCGTCCTGCCGGCTCGCGCTCTGGCGTCAGCGGCTGGACGACGAGCAGCTTGATGCCCGCGAGGTTCTCGTCCTTGCGCGTGACGACGACGTCGCCGATGACTCTGGCGAGATGCATTACTCGTTCATCTCGATCGCGTCGATGACGCCGACGATGGCGGCGTCGACGGGACACTCCTTCAGGCCCGCGGCCATGCGCGCGGAGCTGCCGCTGACGATGAGCACGGTTTCGCCGACGCCGGCCTGCACAGTGTCGACGGCGACGAGATGACTGCCTTCGGCTTTGCCACGAGGATCGATTGGACGGACGACGAGCAGCTTGCTGCTGACGAGCCGCGGATCCTTGCGCGTCGCGACGACGGTCCCGACGACTTTGGCGAGGAGCAAAAGTTGTTACGCCTTCGAGGTCGTGGCTTTCCCGATCGGCAGCGCGTCCTCGAGGTTCGCGTGCGGACGCGGGATGACGTGCACCGACACGAGCTCGCCGACCCGGCGGGCCGCCGCGGCGCCGGCGTCGGTTGCGGCCTTCACGGCCGCGACGTCGCCACGCACGATCGCCGTCACGTAGCCCGCGCCGATCTTTTCCCAGCCGACCAGCGTGACCTTCGCCGCCTTGACCATCGCGTCGGCGGCCTCGATCATCGCGACCAGGCCCTTGGTTTCGACCATTCCTAACGCCTCGCCCATGGGGCTCTCCTTTAATTGCGGATTGAGGATTGCGGAGTGCGGAGTGAAGAACTCGGTCTCCCGTTCCGCATTCCGCATTCCTCAGTCCGCATTACCGCAGGCTCTTTACCGCATCTTCGATCAATGCCGACAACTCGCGGTATGTTAACCGAATTTCGCCCTCGTCATTGTGTTGCGCGGCCTCGACGGCCCGCCGGACGGCGTTGGGCACCAGGCGCGCGCCGTCGCCCGCGGGCGCCTGCACGACCTGACACGTCGCGGGATCGGTGAGATCGCCTGCCCCGAGCTCCGTCGAGGGGTCGGCGCAAATCGGCGCCGGAGCCGTGATGCCATACGTCCCGCGCAGGTCCTGCAGCCGCAGGACCTCGTCGCGCGAGATCAGGTTCTCGCGGCCGAGCAGCCGCGCGACCAGACTGATCTTCGCGAAGTGCTCGATGGTCTCCATCTTGTAGTACGCGGCGTAGAGGTCGACGCCGACGGTCAGCGCGCCGTGATTGGCCAGCAGCATGCCGTCGTGCGCCTTGATGTACTTGCGCACGGCGTCGGGCAGCTCGCGCGTCGACGGCGTCGCGTACTCGGCGATCGGAATGCTGCCGAGCGTCGTGAGCACTTCGGCGAGCACCGCGCGGTCGAGCGGAATGCCCGCGACCGCGAAGCCCGTCGCCGTCGGCGGATGCGCGTGCACGACCGCCTGCACGTCCGGGCGCTGCCGGTAGACCTCGAGGTGCATCAGCATCTCGGACGAAGGATCGCGATCGCCCTGCAGCTTCGTGCCGTCGAGATCGGTGATGCACATCATGTCCGGCGTCATGAAGCCCTTGCACACGCTCTTGGGCGTCATGACGAGCCGATCGGATCCGAGCCGCACGCTGATGTTGCCGTCGTTCGACGCCGTGTACCCGCGCGCGTACATGCGGCGGCCGACTTCGACGATGTCGGCGCGGAGCGCAGACTCGGGCGTCATGCGGTACGCCCTTCGACACGCTCAGGGCGGGCGCGGTATTTGTCGCGGCAGGCGTCAGAGCAGAAGAAAACGCGCGCGCGCCCATCGAGGAGCGTCACGGCGCGCTCGGGCTGGACGAACGTGCCGCACACGGGATCGCGCACCATCTGCACGCCCTGCGGCGGCGCCTGCGGCCGCGACGCGGGATGCCCGGGTTGGGCGTTGTTCCCAGCGAGCCCTTCGATGAAGTGGTCGACCGCGCGCCAGAACATCCGCGCGATGAGCGGAATCAGGATGGCGAGCAGCGCGAAGCGCAGCATCCTACGTACCCGGTTTCTGCCCGCTCGGGGTGCTCGCTCCGGGATGCGCCGAGCTCAGACTGTCGAGCGCGCGCTTGGCCGCCTGCCCTTCCGGGCTGTCGGGCGCGACCTTCAGGACGGCCTGCCACGCTTCCTGCGCGCCCGCGAGATCCTGCTTGCCGAACGCGCGCACGATGCCCACGTTCAGCAGCGTCTTGGCGTGCTTCGGATCCATCTTCAGCGATTTCGCGAACTGCTCCAGCGCCTTGTCCGGCTGGTTCGTGTAGTAGTAGCAGACGCCGAGATCCGTGCTGACGTTGACGTCGTTCGGCGCGAGCGCCAGCGCCTCGCCGTACCACGTGATCGCATCGTCGTACTTCTCGGCGTCGAAGTACAGGTTGGCGATCTGGACGCGCGGCGTCGCGTTCTTCGGGTCGCGCTCGGCGACGGTCTTCAGGGCGCTGACTTGCGTGTCATCGAGTACAGCAGCGCGGGTGGTACCCGCGCTGCCGGACGGCGCGTTCGCCGCGGCCTGCTGCGCCGGAACCGCCGTCGGCGGCCGCTGGGCCGCCTGCTGCGACCCGATGATCCAGCCGGCGAGGAGGCCGAACAACACGCCGGCGATGCCGAAGGCGATCGCGTCAGATTTCATAGAGAAGCCGTCAGCCGATCATATCCCAGAGAGCACCTTCAGGTACTCGCCGACGACGGTCTTCAAGCCGACAAACAGCGCGCGCGACACGATCGCGTGACCGATCGAGACTTCGTCGAGACACGGCAGCTCGCGGAAGATCACCAGGTTGTCGAGATCCAGATCGTGGCCGGCGTTGATGCCGAGTCCCAGGTCGTGCGCCCGCCGGGCCGCCTCCGCGTACCGTGTGAACGAGCGGCGTCCCGCATCGAGGCCCTGCTCGAACGCGCGCGCGAACGGCTCCGTGTAGAGCTCGACGCGATCGGCGCCCACGGATGCGGCCCAGGCGATCGGATCCGGCTCCGCATCCACGAACACGCTGACGCGAATGCCGCGCGCATGAAGCCGCGCGATCACATCGGGCAGTTGCGCGGCCGCCGGACCGGGCCGCCAGCCGGCCTCGCTCGTCACTTCTCCGGGCTTCACCGGCACGAGCGTGCACTGATCGGGACGGACTTCGTCGACCAGCGCGAGCAGATCCGGACGCGGATCGCCTTCGATGTTGTACTCGACACCCGGCGCCGCCGTGCGCAGCCTGCGCGCGATGTCGCGAACGTCGCCGGGCGTGATGTGGCGCTGATCGGCGCGCGGATGCACGGTGATGCCGGGCGCGCCCGCCGCGACGCACACATCGACGGCGTCGAGCACGCTCGGCGAGTGCCCGCCGCGCGAGTTGCGAAGAGTGGCGACCTTGTTGACGTTGACGGATAACTTGATCATCGGGTGCCGGGTGCCGGGTGCGTGGTGCCAGGTGCGGTGCTGGGTGCAAGGGTGCCTGCAAGGTGCTGCGTGCCGCGCAGGGGCTCGTGAGGCCGCACCAGGCACGCGGCACTCTGCACAGCACCAAGCACCCCGCGCCACGCACCCAGCACCCTACCCAATCTCCATCTTCACAACATCAACAATCTCTTGGGCCCATGTCCGTATCTCTTCCTGGTCCTGCCCCTCAATCATGACCCGTAGCAGCGGCTCAGTACCTGAGTACCTCACGAGCAGGCGGCCGCGGCCCTCGACGCGCGCTTCGACCTTCGCCATCGCGGCGGCGACGGCGGGCACCGACTGCAGATTCACTTTCTCGCGCACGCGGACGTTCAGCAGCACCTGCGGGTACGTCACGAGGTCCGAGGCCAGATCCGCGAGCGAGCGCCCGCTCACCAGCACGGTCCGGATCACGTTCAGCGCCGTGCACAGTCCGTCTCCGGTGAACAGGTAGTCGGAAAAGATAATGTGGCCGGACTGCTCGCCGCCGAGCGACAGCCCGCGCGCGATCATCTCCTCCATCACGTACTTGTCGCCGACGGCGCAGCGCACGAGCGAGATGCCGAGCGGACGGAGCGCCAGCTCGAGACCGATGTTGCTCATCACGGTCGCGACGATCGCGTTGCCCTTCAGCTGCCTCTCGCGCTGGAGCTGGCGCGCGCACAGGAACAGGACGGCGTCGCCGTCGACGACGCGCCCGCGTTCGTCGACGAAGATTGCGCGGTCGCCGTCGCCGTCGAACGCGACGCCCATGCGGCAGCCGCGCTCGACGACGACGCGCGCGAGCGCTTCGGGATGCGTCGAGCCGCAGCGCAGGTTGATGTTGCGCCCGTCAGGCTCGTTGCCGATGACCACCGTGTCGAACCCCAGGCCGCGAAACAGCCGCGGCGCCACGTCCGTCGTCGCGCCGTTGGCGCAGTCGATGGCGAGGCGGAACGGCGACGTCCGCGGCGCGGAGGGATCCGGCAGGATCGCGCGCAGGTGATCGAGATATCCGCCGACCAGATCGGCGCGCGCGACGGGACCGGGATCGCCGCTTCGCGCCTGCCACGACGCGTCCGCGACGATGGCTTCCACGTCGCGCTCGACGCGCTCGGTGAATTTCTCGCCCTGATGCGAGAAGACCTTGATGCCGTTGTCTTCGTACGGATTGTGCGACGCGGAGATCACGACGCCGGCGTCGAACGGGCCGGTCCGGGTCAGATACGCGACGGCGGGCGTCGGCACGACGCCGACGCTCGTCACGACCGCGCCCGCGCCCGCCGCGCCGTGAGCCAGCTCCGCTTCGATCCAGCCGCCCGACTCGCGCGTGTCGCGGCCGATCAGGAAGCGCCGCGAGCCGGTCGGCCGCACGCGGACGAGCGCGGCGCCGATCCGCCGAACGGTGGGCCGATCGAGCGGATAGCGTCCTGCGGTGCCGCGGATGCCGTCGGTGCCGAACAGACGCGGGGCGTCAGCGTTTGCCACTGGCAATTCGCACCTGGACCGACGCCGGCTCGATGTGAGTGACGCCGACATCTGGCGACGAGTCCGCGTGCACGGTCAGCGAATACTCGCCCGGCCCGAGCCGGGCCAGATCGATGTAGGCCACGACGTCATCGGCCTCGACGCGATCGATCGCGGCTTTGCTGCCGCGCAGCGTCACGTCGACGGTCGCGGGCTCGGCCTGCGCGTCGTGATTGGGCTCGAGGTTGCGCAGCTGTACAGGCCGGTGGCGCAGCACACGCTCGAGCGGCGCGGGCAGAATCTGCACGGTGACGGTGGCGGTTCGCGCGTTCTTGAGCCGGAGCGAGGGATCGACGAGGCCGATGATGACGTTTTCGCGCACGCGATCGCGCGCGCCGCTGACCGCGACGGGCGCGGTCGGCGCTTCGGTCACGCGCCGCACGGCGCTCTCGGGCCCGATGACGTCCACCGTGGGCGGATCGCTGACGATCTCGCCGACGATGTAGCCGGGCGCCGGGCGGCCATCGACGGCGGGCGCGACGGGCACCGATCGCGTCGCCGACGGCTCGAACGCCATCGCGATCGCGGACGGCAGCACCTGCACGACCTCGACGCCGAACGGCGCCCGGACCTGATCGGGCGTGAGCGGAAACAGCCGGCGCCCGGCGCGCGCCGCGCGCAGATCGAGCACGGCCACGAGGTCGCCCGGACCGACGCGGCTCAGCGCGCCCGATTCGCCGCGGACGCGGACGTCCACGGTCGCCGGCGCTTCGCCGCTCAGCTCGATGCCGGCGGGAATCTGCTGGATTTCGAGCGGCACGCGCAGCCCGCGCTCGACGATCTCCTGGCCGGAGACAGCCATCCACAGCAGCAGCGCGATCGCCACCGAGAGCAGCTTGAGTCCGACGTGCCGGAAGGGCCAGATGGGTCGCATCACGTCAGCTGGGGCTCGCGCGCCCGCGCGCCCTTCGCGCGTCGTTGAAGCATCAGGGATCGCAGGCGCGCGCGCAGCTCGTCGGCATCGAGCCCGCGCTCGATCTGTCCCTCGGCCACGATGGAAATGCGTCCCGTCTCTTCGGACACGACGATGGCCACGGCGTCGTTCTCTTCGGTCAACCCGATCGCCGCGCGGTGCCGCGACCCGAGCTCCTTGCTCAGGCGCGGGTTCACGGTCAGCGGCAGAAAGCACGCGGCCGCGGCTACGCGATCTTCCTGCACGATGACGGCGCCGTCGTGCAGCGGCGAGGACGGCAGGAAGATGCTCAGCAGCAGATCGTAGGTCAGCACGGCGTCGAGCGGAATCCCGCCCTCGATGTAGTTGCGCAGCCCGATCTGCCGCTCGATCGCGATGATCGCGCCGATCCGCTGGTTCGAGAGCATGCTCGCTGCGACGACGAGCTCTTCGATCGTCTCGGCCGCCGACTCGGCCTTCGCAAAGTAGCGGAAGAAGGGCGCGCGTCCGAAATGCGCGAGCGCGCGGCGGATGTCCGACTGAAACAGCACGATGACGGCGAACACGATGTAGCCGGCGAGGTTGCGCACGAGCCAGTTGACGGTCTCGAGATGCGCCCAGCGCGAGCCGTAGAACAGGACGACGAAGAGGCCGCCGCCAAACACCATCTGCACCGCGCGCGTGCCGCGGATGAGCTTCATCACCTCGTAGATGAGAATCGACACGACGAGGATGTCGACGAGGTCGATGAACGACGGCCAGTGATTCAACGCGGCGGGCCAGGACATTTGAGTCAGTAGTCGTTCGTCGTTCGTCGCTCGTCGTTCGTCGTTGGTCCCGCCAGCCGAATCTGCTCGGCGACGCGGACGACTTGCGCCATTTCAGCCACGGCGTGCACGCGCAGGATGTGCGCGCCGGCCAGCACGGCGGCGGTCACCGCGGCGGCCGTACCCCAATCCCGCTCCGGCGCGGGCCGATCGCCGACGGCGTCCGTCATGAACGACTTGCGCGACGGTCCCACCAGCATCGGCCGGTCGAGCGCCGCGGCCAGGTCAGGCAATCGCGCGAGGACACCATAACTGTGCGTCGCGCGTTTGGCAAACCCGACGCCGGGGTCGACGATCACCCGATCGCGCGGGACGCCCTGCGCGGCGGCCCGCCGGATGCTGTCCTGCAACTCCGCCGCGACGTCGGCGGCGACATCTCCATACGAGGCTTCCGCGTACATGGTCTTCGGCCGGCCGCGCGAGTGCATGAGGACGAGGGCGGCGCCCGTGTCGGCCACGACGCGGGCGAGCGCCGGATCGCGGTCCAGTCCGCTCACGTCGTTGACGAGTGAGGCGCCGGCGCCGATGGCCGCGCGGGCCACGTCCGACTTGTAGGTGTCGACCGAGATCGGCACGCGCAGCCGTCCGCGCAACGCGTTCAGCACGGGGAGCACGCGCCGCAGTTCCTCGTCCACGGGGACCGGATCCGCGCCGGGTCGCGTCGATTCGCCGCCGACGTCAATCAGATCGGCGCCGTCCGCTTCCAGGCGCAGCGCCGCTGCGATCGCGCTCTCCGGATCGGCGCAGTGGTTGGCGTCGGCGAAGGAATCCGGCGTGACGTTGAGGATGCCCATGACGAGCGGGCGATCGCCGAGCCGCAGGACGTGGCCGTGCGCGAGGGAGACGGTGTAGAGACGTCTGGGGGGAAACACGGTGTAGTCATTAGTCGTTAGTCGTTAGTCGTTGGTCGTTGGTCGTTCGTCAAGCGTTCGACCGACGACCAAGGACTAACGACCAACGACCAACGACTATTCTTGCGGAATGGGCTTGTTGAGCGACGGCACGATCGGCGCGCGCTCTTTCTGGCGCGGCCGCTCGTCTTCTTCCGGCGTCATCGTGCGCGCCGCCACCGGCTGCGGCTCGTCGAGCGGCAGGCCGGCCGCCAGGCGCTTCACCTGCTCCGCGTCGAGCACTTCGCGCGCGAGCAGCGCCTCGGCGATCTTCAGCAGCGTGTCCTTGCTGCCGGTGAGCAGCGCGTTGGAACGCTCGTAGTTGTCGGTGACGAACTTCTTCACTTCCTGGTCGATCTGGACCGCCGTGGCCTCGCTGTAGTCCTGGTGCTGCGCGATCTCGCGGCCGAGGAAGATCTGCTCTTCCTTCTTGCCGAAGGTCAGCGGCCCCATGGCGTCGCTCATGCCCCACTCGCAGACCATCCTGCGCGCGAGCTCGGTGGCGCGCTCGAGGTCGTTGCCGGCGCCGGTCGTGAGGCTGTCCATCGTGATCTCCTCGGCGATGCGCCCGCCGAGCAGAATCGCGATCTGATCGTTCAGGTAGTCGCGCGAGTAGTTGTGCTTCTCGTCGGCCGGCAGCTGCTGCGTGAGGCCGAGCGCCATCCCGCGCGGGATGATCGTCACCTTGTGGATCGGATCGGCGTGCGGCAGCAGCACGGTCAGCAGCGCGTGCCCGGCTTCGTGAATCGCCGTGACGCGCTTCTCCGCGTCGCTGATGATCATCGAGCGGCGCTCGGATCCCATCAGCACTTTGTCCTTCGCGAACTCGAAGTCGTGCATGCGCACGACCTTCTGGTTGTAGCGCGCGGCGTTGAGCGCCGCTTCGTTCACCAGGTTCGCCAGGTCCGCGCCCGAGAAGCCCGCCGAGCCCCGCGCGAGCACGGCGATCTCCACATCGTCGGACATCGGAATCTTGCGCGTGTGGACGGCGAGAATGCCCTCGCGGCCCTTCACGTCGGGACGGTTGACCACGATCCGGCGATCGAAGCGGCCGGGCCGCAGCAGCGCCGGGTCGAGGACGTCCGGACGATTCGTCGCCGCGACGAGGATCACGCCTTCGTTCGACTCGAAGCCGTCCATCTCGACGAGCAGCTGATTCAGCGTCTGCTCGCGCTCGTCGTGCCCGCCGCCGAGGCCGGCGCCGCGGTGACGGCCGACCGCGTCAATCTCGTCGATGAACACGATGCACGGCGCGTTCTTCTTGCCCTGCTCGAAGAGGTCGCGCACGCGCGAGGCGCCCACGCCGACGAACATCTCGACGAAGTCCGAGCCGCTGATCGAGAAGAACGGCACGTTGGCTTCGCCGGCGACGGCGCGCGCGAGCAGCGTCTTGCCCGTTCCGGGAGGGCCCATCAGCAGCACGCCCTTCGGGATGCGCCCGCCGAGCTTCTGGAACTTCTGGGGCTCCTTGAGGAACTCGATGATCTCCTGCAGCTCTTCCTTCGCCTCGTCGACGCCCGCCACGTCCTTGAACGTGACTTTCTTCTGCGAGCTGGACGAGAGCTTCGCCTTGCTCTTGCCGAACGACAGCGCCTTGTTGCCGCCGCTCTGCATCTGGCGCATGAAGAAGAGCCAGAAGCCGATCATCAACAGGATCGGCGCCCACGAATAGAGAATCGCCGCCCACGGGCTCGCCGTCGGTTCCTTCGCGGTGACGACGACGCCGCGGTCGATCAGCTTGTTGACGAGACCGTCGTACTGGTTCGGCGCGTAGGTGTGGAAGGAGTCGTTGACCTTGGTGACGCCGGTGATTTCCTGTCCCGTGATCGTCACGCGCGCCACGTTCCCGGAGTCCGCCCAGGACATGAACTCGCTGAAGGTCACGGTGCGCTCGTGCTGCTGGAACTTGGTCGAGAAATTCCAGATGAGCACGGCCAGCACCGCGAGTACCACCCAGAACAACAGACTCTTCACGGTCGTGTTCACGCACTGCCTCCCAATTACCACTGCAGCAGCCGCTTACGCGCGTTCGCGCGTCAGCGAGCCTGCCTGATTTTCAAGATTATCACGCCCTGCACAGGGTCGGTTACCCGAAAAGCCTCGTCAATTCCGTAACCGGCTACCCACACGATCCGGCCCCTTGTATCAACCACAATCGGCACGTCGTCGCGATCGCGGCGGGCCACCTTGCGGTCCACGAAGAAATCCTGCAGCTTCTTGCGCCCACCCAGCCCGATCGGTCGGAACCGGTCTCCCGGCCGCCGGTTTCGTACGACCAAACTTGGCCCGCACAAGTCGCGGCGGACCACCGCCTGGCCCTCGCTGCCCAGAGTTGCACCCGGGACGGTCGCGGACGTCTCGGCGGACACGACGCGCGCGACTTCCGGCAACGTCACCTCTCCTGGGATAGACAGCGGATACTGGAAAAAGGTCTCAAGGGTGACAGGGGGCGGCGTGCCAGCGTCCCTAGGGGTTAAGACGATCCGCGGACCGATCCGTTGCACGCGCTGCCCCGGCAGGTCGACGGTCCCGTCCGCACGGTCGACAAGACGCAGGACCGCGTCGACATGGTTGAACGAAATCGGCCGGCCGCCCGACGCGCCGTTCAGCGCGCGCCAGACGGCAAGGCGCGCGAGCGCGCGCGGTGCGGCGCGCAGCCGCTCGACGTCGAGATCGGATCCGAACCGCTCGCACTCCGCCTCCATCCACGCCCAGACCTCGCGCGCCAGCTCCGCTTCGTCGGCCAGCACGTCGACGACGTTCGGGTTGAAGCGCGTCTCGAGCAGCGGCAACAACTCGGCGCGCACGCGATTGCGGGGAATCGCGACGTCCCGGTTGGATTCGTCCTCGATGAAGGGAATGTCGCGCTCGTCGAGCCATTCGCGCAGGTCGCGACGGCGGCAGCCGAGCAGCGGGCGGACGATGTGGCCGTGGCGCGGATGCATGCCCGAGAGGCCGCGCGGCCCGGCGCCGCGCACGAGGCGCAGCAGAACGGTCTCCGCCTGATCGTCGCGCGTGTGGCCGAGCGCGACGAGGTCGGCGCCGGCCTCGACGCGCGCGCGCTCGAAGAACTCGTACCGCGACGCGCGCGCCGCGTCCTCGATCGACCGGCGTTCGTCGCGCGCGCGCGCGGCGACGTCGGCGCGATCGACCAGCATCGGCACGTTCAGCGAACGCGCGACGCCGGCGGCCACGCGCTCATCGTCGGCGGCGCGCGCGCGGAGCTGGTGATTGAAATGCGCGAGACCCGCCAGCTTCAGATCGCCGGCCGCGTCGAGCTCGCGCAGCACGTGCGCCAGCGCGACCGAATCGGATCCGCCCGATACGGCGGCGAGCACGCGCGCGCCGGCGCGCATCAGCGCGTGCTGGCGGATGAAGCGGCGCACGCAATCGAGAAGTGCAGTCATGCGTTCCTGGCGGGTGTGGCAGGTGGGGCAGGTAGGTGGAGCAGGAAGGCGAGCGCCGCGAAGCTAACCTACCCGGCCCACCCGCCCTACCCGCCCCAGCCGACCCATATCTGGTGCCGGAGGGCGGACTCGAACCGCCGACCCCGCGCTTATGAGACGCGTGCTCTCAACCAACTGAGCTACTCCGGCCGGAACTTTCGATCTTACCAGTCTGAACGAAGTCTCTCAATCTGAAATCTGAACTCTGAACTCTGAACTCCCGATTTCACGCGCTCCCGCGCGCGTCGGCGTCGATCACCGCGGCGGCGAGCAGCGGAATCATGATCTCGTGGTGGCCCACCAGGGAGAAGCCGCGGCCAGTCCCCGCCGTCGGCCGCGTGACGACGTTGGTCTGCGGACGATAGTGGCGGACGAAATCGAGGTCGACCGCCGTCAGGCCGGAGAGCGCGAGGCCGCGGTTGCGCGCGAGCGCCACCGCCTTGAGAAAGACTTCGGGCAGCACGACCGCCGATCCGCAATTCAAGTACACGCCGCGCTCGAGCCGCGCGACGTTCGACACGAAATAGCGGAAGTCGCGCAGGCTGCCTTCGCCGATCGCCGCGCCGGACGCCGCGGGATGCATGTGGATGATGTCGGTGCCGATCGCCACGTGGACGGTGACCGGAATCTCGAGCCGCGCGGCCGCCGCGAGGATGCTGCTCCGCGCGTGCTGCGGCTGCTTCGACGCGACCAAGCGCGTGACCGACTGTCCAATCCCGAGCCCCGCCGCGACGCCGTCGTTGATCGCGCCGTTCAGCAGACGCCCGGTCTCCTCCGCCATGCCGAACCGCCCAGGACCGAGCGCCTCGTCGACGTCCTCGGACGTCGCGCCGACGAGCGCGACTTCGAAGTCGTGGATGACGGTCGCGCCGTTGGTCGCGATCGCCGAAACGAAGCCGCGTTCCATCAGATCGATGAGGACCGGGCCGAGTCCCGTCTTGATGACGTGCGCGCCGATGCCCCAGACGACGCCGGCGCCCGTCCGCTTCGCGGCGACGACGGACCGCACGACGGCTTTGAAATCCGCGGCGGCCTGAATGTTCGGCAGCGCGTCGACGAAGGCGCCGATCGATCCGGCGGGCGCAGCGGCTCGCGCGAAATCCTCCGACCGCGCTTTGCTCGCGCGCGCCTTCAGCGGATACGTCTTGATGTCCGAAAGATCGAATTCTTCGTAGGGGAATGGCATCAGAGAATCAACATCGCATCGCCATAACTGTAGAACCGGTACCGCTCGGCGATTGCCGCATCATACGCGTTTCTCGCGCGATCGCGTCCCGCAAACGCGCACACCAGCATGAAGAGCGACGACTGCGGAAGGTGGAAGTTCGTCAGCAGCCCGCCGACGACGCGGAAGGTGAAGCCGGGGTAGATAAAGAGGTCCGTCGACCCGCGCCCGGCGACGACGCGACCGTCGTGCGCCTGCGCGACGGCCTCGAGCGTCCGCGTCGTCGTCGTGCCGACGGCGATGATGCGGCGGCCTTCAGCGCGGGCCGCTTCAATCGTCGCGGCGGCCGACTCTGAAATCTCGTAGTGCTCCACCTCGAGCCGGTGATCTTCCACGCGATCGACGCGCACGGGCTGGAACGTGCCGTAGCCGACGTGGAGCGTGATCTCCGTCAGGGCGACGCCGCGGTCCGCGAGCGCGGCCGTGAGCGCCGGTGTGAAATGCAGTCCGGCTGTCGGCGCCGCGATCGAACCGCGTTCCTTCGCGAAGACGGTCTGATAACGATCGCGATCGGGCGGCGCGTCCTCGCGCTTGATGTACGGCGGCAGCGGCACGTGTCCGATCGCGTCGACCGCGGCGTCGACCGTCGAGCCGTCCTCGGTCCACAGGCGGATCAGGCGCCGTCCGAAGAACCGCCGCTCGAGCACTTCTCCGTGAATGGTGTGAGTTCCAGCAAACTCGACGCGCGCCCCCGGTTTCAGTTTCTGCCCAGGGTGCATCAACGCCTCCCAGTTGGCAGAAACTGCAACAGGGTCCGACCCCGGTCCGACCCCGGTCCGACCCGGGTCGGACCCTTCTTCGCGGCGGATCAGCAGGCACTCGACGGCGCCGCCGCTCGGCACGCGGCGTCCGAGCAGCCGCGCGGGAAACACGCGCGTGTTGTTGACGACGATCAGATCGCCCGCGCGCAGCAGATCAGGAAGCGCGGCGACGTGCGTGTGTTCGACGGCGCCGGCGTCGCGACGCAGCAGCAACAACCGCGCGCCCGTGCGGTCGGGCGACGGCTCCTGTGCGATCAGTTCGGGAGGAAGGTCGAAATCGAAGTCGCGGACGTCCATCCGCGACTCATGTTAATGGACGATGATGTTCGGGCCCCAGACGGCCTTGGCCTCGCGCCAGTCCTCTTCGAGGATGGTCCACAACGCCTGCTCGAGATACTCGCCGTTGCGCAGGAACGACCGGCGGAGGACGCCTTCCTGCACGGCGCCGATCTTCCTGAGCGCGCCGTTGCCGCGCCCGTTCCGCAGCGCCGCGCGCGCCTCGAGCCGGTGGACGCCGATGACGTCGATCGCGAAGTCGACGGTGAGGGTGGCGCCTTCGGCGAACATGCCCGTGCCCCAGTACTCGACGGCCATCGCGAAGCCCCACTCGGCGGTGCCGAATCCGGCCTCGAGCGAGCGGACCTGAAACAGGCCGACGGCGACGTCGCTGTCCCGCGGCACGATGGCGAAGCAGGCGCTCTGGCCCGCGGCGCGCTGACGTTGGGTCCAGGCGATGAACCGCTCGAAGCCCTCGACGGTCGTCGGCGGTGGGGAGAGAAACCGCGTGACTTCCTCAGTCGTGAGCGAGGCGAGCAGCGACGCGGCATCGGTGTGGCGCAGCTCACGCAGCGTCACCAGCGATCCCGTCAACGTCGGCAGACCCGTGCGCCAGTCGATCGCCGCGGGCTCCTGCGCCGGCAGCGGGACGGTCGAAACGATTGCGTCGGCACCAGGGGTGAAGGGCATCTTCTCCATCGGGAGAATCCTTCGTTAGAAGGGTTGCCCCTTTCCGCCCGCGACGGCGGTACCCCAGACGATGTTGTCGAGACGCGACGTGCCCCACACGATGTTCTCGCCATCGTCCGACGTGTCCCAGACGATGTTGTCGAGACGCGACGTGCCCCACACGATGTTCTCGCCATCGTCCGACGTGCCCCAGACGATGTTGTTGCCGACGACCGTGCCCCAGACGATGTTCTCGTCGTCCAGCGTGCCCCAGACGATGTTCTCGTCATCGCCGGTGCCCCACACGATGTTCTCGTCGCCGTCCTGCTGACCGATGATCCGGTCGCTCCAGACGATGTTGGTGCCCCAGACAATGTTGGTGCCCCAGACGATGTTGGAGGCCTTCACCTGCGCGTGGGCGCCGAACGGGATCTTGGCGGCGAGGGTCGCAGTACTGCCGATGAGCCTGGTGCCCCACTCGACGCCGAGCCCCCACGTCTTCAGGTTGTGGTAGACGAAGTCGCCGGTGTAGACCGTATCGCCCCAGATAACCTGTTCGCCCCACGCGTACACCTTGCCGCCGAGGGCCGTGTGCGGCCACACGCCCATGCGCAGCCACCAGTTGCCGACGGACTCGGCGGTGTCGATCGCGCTGGTGAGCGCGATGGCGCCGGCCGCGTTGAGTTCACCCGCGCCTTGGGACAGATAATCGGCGCCCGCCAGGGGGATCGAGCTGTACTCGAGGATCGCCTTCACCGCGTTCGGCGTCAGCGGCCCCGCGTTGTAGTAGCCGGCGCGGTTGTGCGCGTCGAGCACGTCGGCGATGACGCCGCTCGCGACGGCGGCGGCCATGCTCGTGCCGCTCAGCTCGAGGAAGGAATTGCGCTTCTCCGACTTGTGTTCGTTGGTCAGCTTCGTGAACAGCGTCGACACGAGATTCGTGTCCGACGTCAGGTGATGTCCGGGCGCCACGGCGTCGGGCTTGGCGAAGCCGTCGTACCACGTCGGACCGCGCGAGCTGTAGTCGGCGACCTTGTCGTCGTCGCGCGACAACGTGTCGTTGGTCATCGCGGAGCCGACCGTGAAGGCCGACGGCGCGTTGGCCGGCGAGTTGATGCCGGTGTAGCCGACCGCACCCTTCTTGTTCTGTCCGTAGTTGCCCGCGGCCGTCACGACGATCAGGCCCTCGGCGGCGGCCTTCTCGACGGCCTGCACGAGCGGGTCGGTCTTGGCCGGTTCGAAAATCGGATGACCGAGCGAGAGATTGACGATCTGAACCTGCAGCCGCGCGTGATTCACGGTGACGTATTCGAGCGCCTTGATCACATCGCTCGTGCTGCCCGCGCCGTTCTTGTCGAGGACCTTGAGGCCCACGAACCGGACGTCCGGCGCCACGCCCTGATACTGATAGTCCGACATCTGGCCGCCGCTGCCGATCAGGCCGGCGACGTGCGTGCCGTGGCCGTAGTCGTCGTAGGGCGCCGTCGGAATGCCGCCGCGCGTGAAGTCGTAGAACGCGGTGATGCGGCCGTCGAAG
Organism: Terriglobia bacterium; assembly: GCA_020073005.1. Taxonomy (GTDB): domain Bacteria; phylum Acidobacteriota; class Vicinamibacteria; order Vicinamibacterales; family CAVVIG01; genus SRVP-36. The sequence continues at coordinate 51,376 of JAIQFX010000049.1, forward strand.
TCCTTGGTCGGCGCGATGCCGGAGTCGATGATCGCGACGCCGATGCCCGCGCCGCTCGGGGTGGACCAGTCGCTCTGGCGCGGCAACCCGAGCTCCTGCCGCAGCGTGGGCGTGATCAGCTCGTACGGCGGCACCGCGACCGACCGCATCGGCGACAGGCGCCCCTTGCCTTTCGCGGCCTGCGCCGCGCCGGCGTAGACGGTCGCGTCAATCGAGACGGCGTCCACCCACGGGTGATTCGCGAGCTCGTCGACGTCCTCGCTGTGGATTTCCACCGCGAGCGCGTCGATCAGCGGATGTTCGGATTTGATCTTGTCGCCGTGCTTCTCGAGCGCCTGACGGATGTCGGCGCGGTAGCCGGCTTTGACGGTGATGATGACGTGCTGCGTCGCGGCGCCCGATCGCAGCGATTCGCGCAGCGCGCGATCGACCTTCGCGTGTCCCCCCGGCGCGGCAAACGCCGCGTGCGCGCCCAGGAGAATAAGAAGAAAGAGGAGGGCGGCAACGGCAGGACGCAATGATCTGGAGAGACTCACGCGATCAATAAGAGCAATCTGACGGCCAAGATTGGGTTGCAGCCGACCAAATTAGCTAAGATATTTTGAAATCAACAGGTTAAGTCACCTTTCAGTGACTCCAGTGGACCTTATATGACAGTATATGTCTGTTCTATACAGTTACACATTGACGACATATGATGATGAATACATGCGAATACACTAACAAAAATGGCACTAGAATGAGATTTGTTCCACTAATAGTCACATGTCGCTCTATCGAACATAAAGTGACAAGAACATACTTGACTAATCACGGCTAAACGGCCTATTTTAAGGCGTGCGGATCGCCTTAAACCTTCGCTTTTTGTTCAGAGCTGAGCGGCCGGTACGCGATAATCTCCGCATGAACTGGATCGACGACAAAGAGAAGGAATATCGGCAGCAGCAGACGCGGCAGCGCACCGCTGAGGATCTTCAGCTTCACAACCTCGGTGGACACCCAAAACCGACAATTAATCGACACCTCAAAACCGACAATTAGCTGACCCCGGCCGGGACGTTGACGAGGGGGAGGGACGTGTAGTCCTTCGCCCGGATGAGCAACGTCTTGGAGCAGCACACACA
>JAIQFX010000179.1 GCA_020073005.1 Terriglobia bacterium
GCGGAGCTGGCGCACCAAGGTCCAGACCGACTTGCGTACGGAGGACGGCACGAAGTAAAACCTCACCAGTCTCGGCCGTCGCTGAAATGTCGGTTTTGCGGTGTCCACGAATTGTCGGTTTTCACCTGTCCGCCGAGGCGCGTCGAGCCGACGACGTCGTATGGACGAAGGATGGGTTTGAGCGCCGGCGTGCCGGACGCACTCTCGACAATCGCCTTGTAGATGCGGTCGGCAGCGTCGTGCGCGAACTCGACCAGCAGCAGAAGCTGCGGGAACGTGTTGTCCTTGCACGTGACGCACTCGGCGAGCCACCGCTTCGCGATCGCGAGCATCTGAGGAAACAGCCAGCCCTTGACCTCGGCGTCGAATCGGTGCACGGACGGCCGATCGGTTCGCTGCTCGTTGTCCTGCCGGAAGTACTTCTCGAGCGTCAGCTTCGCCAGCAGGAATGCGACCTCGTTATCGCGGTGCCGCTTGAGATCGTCCAGCGTGTGAATGGTCCGTTCACCGACGATGGGCGCGTTCTCGGTCCGGGTTGGGATGTCGGCTGTCGAAAGCGCGTATTTCGAGTCCTCCGTGAACGTCGCTGACAGACGTTCGCTCGGCACGTCGTACCGGTACCCGAGCAATCGCGGAAACGTAATCTCGCAGGCGATGCGATCATCGAGCGCGCGCACGCGCGTCGGCATCGGACCGGGACGCGGATCCGGCGTGGACCCGGAACACGGGATGAACGAGAACGGCACGCCGTAGACTTCGGCGTACTCGGCGTTGAACTTCCCCTCGTCGTTCGGCGCGTAGCTCATCCGGCGAAGGCCGCGGCCGACGGATGTGTGTCACGGTGTTCGCATCCCAACCCTCGGTCAGCATGGACACGGACACGACACAGCGGACGTGCTCGCCGAGTTTCCCGGCCTTGCCGACTGTGTTCATGACCTCGCGCAGCAGGTCTTCGTCACGCAGGTCGTCGGTGCTTCGCCCGAGAAATCTGGCGCGATAGTCGGCTTTGAATTCCTCGATCTCAACTTCGGCGATCTTCTTGAACTCCGGGCTCATCCCTTCGCCGGATTCGAGCTGCTCAGAATCCACGAGGATCGTATTTGGACGCGCGGACCATCCACCGTTCGCCTTCGAGACCCGTCAGCCACACGCGCGCTTCCTCGTCGCGCTTCTCGGCCTCCCGCCTCTCTTCGCCGCTCAGGGTCACCGCCTCGGGATCTGGACGCCGCCGGTAACAGTGGTGCGCCTCGTCATTGATCACGACGATGTTCTTCTTGCCGCCGAGGTCGCGGCAGACACGCCGGACGACCTGATCCGGCGTCTCGACGAATGGACTCGGCTCCCCCTTCGTCAGGATTGACTTCGTCAGCCGCGCGGCGTCACCCCGCTCGTGCGCGAGGAATCCGTGATAGTTCGTGATCACGATTCGCGCCTGCGCAAGGCGCTCCAGCAGGTCCGGCGGAAGAATGTCCCGCTGGCGATAGTAATTGTCCGGATCGGTCGGCAGGAGCACGCGAAGACGATCACGGATTGTGATGCCAGGCGTGACGATCAGAAACGCGTCGGAGAAGTTCTTGTCCTGGCGATCCTCGAGCTTGTTGAGCGCCTGCCAGGCGATGAGCATCGCCATGACGACCGTCTTGCCGGATCCGGTCGCCATCTTCAGTGCAAGTCGCGGGAGGCCGGGGTTCGACGAGTCGTTTGCCGTTCGCAGATCGTTCTCGATCCAGCTGTCGCCGTACTTGCGCGCGACCTCGGTGATGTAGATCGCCGTTTCGACGGCTTCGATCTGACAGAAGAACAGCTTCTTGTCGCGCTCTTCGTTCGTCCAATAGGCAAGCAGGCGCGATGTCGCGCCCGTAACGCCGACATACCCGCCCGTCCGCCACGCGCCAACGCGCTGGCGGATTCGATCGACGACCGGGTTCGCCTCGATGCGGTCCTTCGTCCACTCCGTTTCGAACTGAAGCTGTTTACCGTTCTTCTTCGCGCGCGGGATCGGCACGAAGTGCGAGCTGGGCCGGCGGCCGGACTCGATCTCGTTCGTGATGCCATCCTCGTCGAACTTGAAGTGGCGCGTCGGCTCGCTGAAGGGCGAGTTGAGGATGGGGTTGTCGATGACGGACATACACACTTGAAAGAGAGAAGTGAAAACTGAAAAGTTAATGGGTAAAAGGTAAAAGGACTATACACTTTTCAGTACTCGAGGAGGAGTTGTGAGACGACTTGCGTTGGTCGGTGTGGCGGCGATGACGGCGGGCCTGGCGATCGGGCGCGCGCAGCAGGGCGCGGATTCTGGCGATCGGGCGCGCGCAGCAGGGCGCGGATTCACTGAAGAGCCTGATGGACGCGCCCGCCGTGAAAGCGGCGTTGGCGGCGGCGAGGGCCGCGGAGCCGCAGGTGCTTCAGGATCAGATCCGCTTCTGCGAGATTCCGGCGCCGGAGTTCAAGGAAGAAGTCCGCGGCCGCGAGCTGCAGCGCGTCTTCCAGGAGATCGGCCTCGACAACGTGCGCGTCGACAAAGTCGGCAACGTGCTCGGTTCGTACGCGGGCCGTGCGGCGCACCCGCATCTCGTGATCGCCGCGCATCTGGACACGGTCTTCCCCGAGGGCACCGACGTCAAGGTGAAGCGCGACGGCGCGATCCTCCGCGGGCCCGGCATCGGCGACGACTGCCGCGGCCTCGCCGTCCTCGCGACGATCGCGCGCGAGATCAAGAAGGCCGGCGTGAAGAACGAGGGCACGATCACGTTCGTCGCGAACGTCGGCGAAGAGGGCCTCGGCGATCTGCGCGGCGTCAAGGAGCTCTTCAACACGACGCTCGCTGGCACAAAC
>JAIQFX010000050.1 GCA_020073005.1 Terriglobia bacterium
CTACTTCGCGGTGAAGAAATGACCGCGTAACTCGCTGACTGGTACCGATGGCCGCCGGCCGGCCGTGACCAAACGGTCGATTCTGCGATTGTGACGATCGATCCGACGTACTACACTGCCCGCGCGTGATGTCTCATCAAAGGAGCGGGCATGGTTCAGCGCCGACAGCGGGAGCGGAGTCTGTTCGAGGTCCTGTTGCCCGACGGGCACAAGTTGTGGCCCGACTGGTTGCGCAAGATCGACACGCTGCTCGAGGACGAGGCCGTGATTGAGGTCGTCGCACAGGCCCTCGAAGCGCGCTGGCCGCAGAGCCGGCGCCGCGGGCGGCCCGGGACGCCAGCGGAGGTCGTGATCCGGATGCTGATCCTCAAGCATCTGTTCGACTGGAGCTACGACGACCTGGAGCGCGAGGTGCGCGCCAATTTGGTGTATCGGATGTTCACGCGCATCGATGCCGGCGACGTGCCCGACGCGAAGACCATCTTGAAGATCGCCCGCGCACTCGGGCCGGAAGTCATTGCGCAGTTGCATCGACAGGTGATCGAAGTCGCGAAGCGTGCCGGGGTCACGCACGGTCGCCGATTTCGCATCGACACCACGGTCGTAGCCACGAATGTGCACTATCCGACCGACAGCACCTTGCTGAGCGATGGCGTGCGCGTACTGACCCGCACCCTGCAACGAGCGAGTGCGACGTTGGGTGATCCCTCCGGGCGGATTCGCAATCGGCTGCGGAGTGTGACTCGGCGCGTCCTGATCATTGGGTACCAAGCGCGATCGCCAAAGACGCGGGACGCCATGGTCAAGAGTTATCGAACACTGATGGCGACCACGCGCGCCGTGCTGCGTGACACGGCGACGATGGTGCGGCGGCTGGGCCACCGCATGCGCACCGTCGCTCCTCGGGTCCAGCCGATCCTCCAGCGCGCCCAGCATCAGCTGCAGAAGATGCGGCCACTGGTGCAGCGCGTCGTCGATCAGACCCGGGCGCGCCTCCTGGGCGGCGATACGCACGTCGCCGACAAAGTGCTGAGCATCTTCGAACCGCACACCGAGACGATTCGCAAGGGCAAGATTTCGAAGCCGAACGAGTTCGGCAAGCTCATCACCATTCAAGAATCGGAACATCAGATCATCACGGCGTACGACGTCCATGCGAAGCGACCCGCCGACGTGACCCTCTGGACGGCTGCCTTGGATCGGCACCAGACCATCTTTGGCCGCGCACCGGATCTCGCGGCTGGCGATCGCGGCTTCAGCTCGGCGACCAACGAACGGGCGGCGACCGAACGTGGCGTTCGCCGAGTGGTACTCCCGCGTCGTGGCCCGAAGTCTCCCGCGCGGCGCGCGTACGAACGCCAACGCTGGTTCCGCCGGGGACAACGGTGGCGCGTCGGCTGCGAAGGCCGCATCAGTGTGCTCAAACGCCGACACCGACTCGACCGATGTCGCTATCATGGCGACGATGGCATGCATCGCTGGGTTGGCTTCGGTGTCATCGCCGACAATCTGATCAACATCGCGATATTCGCAAAGGCGCGGAGCGCCGTATAAAGAGATCGGCGAAATGCAACGACCGGACACCGGATCGGCCGCGCGATCGAGACAGGTCAGCTCGTTGAGCGGTCATTTCTTCACCGGAAAGTAGTCTAGCGGGTGCGCGACGGCTAGAACACGCGCGCCGTCGGCACGGGCCACCACCGGATCTGGACTTTCCCGATGATGTACTTCTTCGGCACCATGCCCCAGTGGCGGCTGTCGGAGCTGTTGTTGCGATGGTCGCCCATGACGAAGTAGTAGCCCTCGGGGATCACCTGCGGGCCCCAATCGTCGTGGCTGCGGAACTCGGACGGCACGTAGTCGTCCTTGAGCGGGATGTCGTTCACGTAGACGAGGCCGTCGACGATGCGGACCGTGTCGCCTTCCTCCGCGATGACGCGCTTGACGAACGACTTGTCGGGGTTGAGCGGGTAGTAGAGCATGACGATGTCGCCGCGCCGCGGCTCGCCGATGCGGTACACCAGCTTGTTGACGATGAGCCGATCCTGATCCTCGAGCGTCGGCGCCATGCTCTGGCCCTCGACGCGCGCCACCTGAAATCCAAACGTGACGATGAGGACCGCGTACACCGCCGCGGACATCAGCGTCTTCACCCAGGCGACGAACTCCTCCTTGACCTGCGCGCGGCGGATGCCGGGGCTGGTCAGGCGCAGGTCGGGCGCGGGGATCGTCTGAAGCTGCGTCGCGGCCGGGGCGGGCGCCGGCGGCTCGATGTCCAGCGTCATCTGCAGCACGCCCGCGTCCGTCGGCTCGACGGGCGCTACAACTTCAGGTACTCGCGGAGCCGGCGCGTCTGCGTGCGGCTCACCGGGATTTCCGTCGACTTGTCGTCTTTCATCCGGAGCAGGAAATTGCGACTGAACCAAGGGACGATCTCCTTGATCTTGTTGATGTTCACCAGATGCGATCGGTGCACGCGCCAGAAGACGCCCGGGTCGAGCCGATCCTGCAGCTCGTCGAGCGTCCGGTAGTTGGACGTGCCGCGCACCTGGCCCGTCACCACGGTAATGCCTTCATCGGCCAGCGACGCATAAATAATTTCTTCGGCCTGCACGAGCAGGAACCGCTCACCGACTTTGACGGCGAGGCGCTCGCGCCGGCTCTGCCGCTGGCTGACGAGCTCGATCAGTTTTTCCAGCTCGGCCTGATTGATGCCGGGCGCGCCGGCTTGATCCGGCGGGCGGTCGCTGACGATGCGACGGCGCGCGCGATCGACGGCGAGCTGCAGTCGCGCGGGGTCGACCGGCTTCAGCAGGTAATCCACCGCGTTGACCTCGAACGCTTCGATCGCGTGCTGGTCGTAGGCCGTGACGAAGATGATGTGCGACGGGCTGCCTGTGCTCACCAACCGGCGCGCGACTTCGAAGCCGGTCAGGCCGGGCATCTGGACGTCGAGAAACACGACGTCCGGATGCAGCTGTTCGATGCTCGCGAGCGCTTCGACGCCGTTGCCCGCCTGACCGATGATGCTCACGCCGCCGACCTGGCCGAGCAGGTAGCCCAACTCCTCGCGAGCCAGCTGCTCGTCGTCGACGACGACCGCGCGCAGATCCGCCGTCATGCCGTGACACGCTCCGGCAGCGCAAGCTCGGGAATCTCGACGCGCGCGCACGTGCCCTGTCCCGGGACGCTCGTGAGCTTGAGGAAGAACTGCTCGCCGTAGATCGTCCGCAGCCGCTCGTTGACGTTGCTCAAGCCGATGCCGCCGTTCAGCGCCTGCTCGAGCCGCTCCTCGGACATGCCGAGGCCGTCGTCGAGCACTTCGATCACCGCATGGCCGTCGCGCAGGGCGGTCCTGATCGTGATCCGGCCGCCGCCGACCTTGCTGGCGAGCCCGTGCTTGATCGAGTTCTCGACGAGGGGCTGCAGCAGCATGCTCGGGACGATCACGTCGAGCGTGTTCGCGCTGATCTGCTTGTCGACGATCAACTGCGGCCCGAACCGCACGACCTCGATGTCCAGGTACTCGTCGACCGACTCCAGCTCTTCGCGCAGCGTCACGAAATGATCGGTGCTGCGCATCAGCCGCCGCAGCAGCCCCGACAGCTTCGTGATGAGCATGCGCGCCGTTTCCGGCTGCGTGCGGATCAGCGACGAGATCGACGTCAGCGTGTTGAACAGGAAGTGCGGGCTGATCTGATTCGCGAGCGCGTCGATTTTCGCCGCGAGCAGCAGCTTCTCCTGTTCCTGCAGCCGGTGCTCGATGCGCGCGTTGTTCCAGATCTTGATCGGCGTCGCGACGCACAGCACGGTCGCCAGCACGAGCCAGATGAGCATCCACGGCGAGGCCGGCGGCTCCAGCAGCCGGAACAGCCGGTGATGTTCGCCCCACCGGATCCCCAGCGCCTGGCGCAGCAACTCGAGCGCGACCGGCGCGAGCAGCAGCACGACCTGCCAGTCCACGGTCAGCGACCGGATCATCTGCCACGCCCGGCGGTGGAGCGTCGTGAACACGAACGGCGAGAAGTGCCAGATCGATTCTTTCGGGCAGAGCTCGCGCAGGCCGCCGCCGGCGAACCCGCACCCGATCGCGAACGGCAGCGCGATCCACTCGCCGCTGGCGAGCGGGGGCAGGCCGACGAGCGCGCCGACCGTCACGCCGGCGTACGGGCCGTCGATGAGCCCGGCCAGGAACGCGCCTTCGAGCGTGAGGTCGGCGGCTTTGTAGCCGAGCAGCAGCCGCGCGGCCACGCCGAACGACAGGAGCAGGCCCAGCGTGAGCGCGAACGTCGCGCGGTCCGGCCACGGGCGGTGCTCGACGATGAGGAACTGCCGGAACCGCTGAAAGCGCGCGACGATGGTCGCCGCGGCGGCCATCACCGCCAGCTTGACGAGCAGCGTCGTGAGCAGAATCTGGTTCGCCGACAGGAACTGCGAGCCCTGCATGGATTTACATTGATCTTATCGGCCGGGTAAACTGAGAGCAATGGCTGTCATTCGACCGTTCGTCATTGGATTCGCCACAACGCTCAAGCATCTGTTCAAGAAGCCCATCACGGTCAACTATCCGGAACAGAAAGTGCCGATGTTCCCGAAGTTCCGCGGCAAACAGGTGCTGATGCGCGACGAGAACGGTCTGGAGAAATGCGTCGCCTGCGGGCTGTGCTCGGTCGCGTGCCCGGCCGACGCGATCTACCTCGAAGCCTCCGAGAACGACGGTTCGGCGCAGGCGGGCCCGCGCTACGCGTCGGTGTACCAGATTCACAAGACGCGCTGCATCTTCTGCGGGTACTGCGAGGAAGCCTGTCCCGTCGGCGCGATCTTCATGGGCAAGGACTACGAGCTCGCCGTCTACAGCAAGGACGACTTCGTCTGGGACAAGACGGATCTGCTCGTCCCCGACGCCACCACGCCCGTCCCGGTGAACCGATGACATGCGCATCGGCGCGCTAGGCGACATCCACGGCGAGTTCGCGACCGTCGGCCAGATCATGACGCGGCATCCCGAGGTGCCGCTGTGGGTCCAGGTCGGGGACGTCGCCAGCAACGACGGCGATTACTTCACGCCGATCGCGCCGCTCTACTGGATCAAAGGCAACAACGAGGACTTCGACGTCATCGCGGCGGCGATCGCGGGGCGGCCGCCGGCGCCGACGCTGCACTATCTGGCCAACGGCGGGCCGCACCTGGTCGGGCCATGGCGCGTGGCCGCGCTCGGCGGGACGTTCGCGCCGAGCTGGTACAACTCGCCGTCGTCGGCGCTGCCGCCGTCGAAGGGCACGAGAGCGTCGGCCGCGTCGCTCAAGCTGGGCAAGAGCCGCGACGACAAGCGGCGGCACTTCGTGCGCGAGGAAGTGATCGCGTGCAAGGCGCTGACGCACATCGATCTGCTGCTGACGCACGAGGCGCCGCGGCCGTTCTATCCGGCGGGCCGCCGTCTCGACGCGGGCAAGACGGTGCTCAACGACGTGCTGGCCTCGATGCGGCCGCGGCTGCACCTCTTCGGCCACCACCACGAGTTCACGGACTCGATTCGGCAGAACGTCCGCTCGATCGGCCTCGACATCGTCACGAAATCGTACTTGCTGATTGACGCGGAAACGTTCAAGACTGAGCGGCTGGACACCTGATGCAGACGTTTCTCGACGCGCTCGACGATCGCGTGCTCGTCTGCGACGGCGCGATGGGCACGATGCTGTACGCCAAGGGCGTCTTCATCAACAAGAGCTTCGACGCGCTGAACCTCACGCAGCCCGACCTCGTGGCCGAGGTCCATCAGGAATACGTCCGCGCCGGCGCCGACATCGTCGAGACGAACACGTTCGGCGCGAACCGCATCAAGCTCGGATCGTTCGGGCTCGCCGACAAGCTGCACGCGATCAACGAGCAGGGCGCGAAGATCGCGCGCCACGCGGCCGACGGCCGCGCCTACGTCGCGGGCGCCATCGGCCCGCTCGGCATCCGCATCGAGCCGTGGGGCAAGACCGGCGTCGACGAAGCGCGCGAGTACTTCCGCGAGCAGGCGCAGGCGCTCGCCGACGGCGGCGTCGATCTGTTCATCCTGGAGACGTTCCGCGACCTGAACGAAATCGGCGCCGCGATCGACGCCGTGCGAAGCGTGTCGGACCTCCCGATCATCGCGCAGATGACGACGGAGGAGGACGGCAACACGCTGGACGGAACGCCGCCCGAGCGTTTCGCGCCGGAGCTCGAGCGCCGCGGCGCCACGGTGATCGGCGTCAACTGCGCCGTCGGCCCCGCGCCGATGCTCGACACGATCGAGCGCATGGCCGGCGTGACGAAGCTGAGGCTGTCGGCGCAGCCCAACGCGGGCAAGCCGCGCGACGTCGAGGGGCGCAACATCTATCTCTGCTCGCCGGACTACATGGCGTCGTACGCGCGGCGCTTCATCCTGCACAACGTGCGCGTCGTCGGCGGCTGCTGCGGGACGACGCCCGAGCACATCCGCCAGATCAAGAACGCCGTGCGCGCGCTGGCGCCCTCGGCCGCCCGCCACGCCGAAGCGCCTGCGGCGACCCCATCGGCTTCAACCGCCGCGAAAGCGGGCCCGCCGCTCCTGACACCGCCCGTACCGCGGGAGCAGAAGTCGCGGCTCGCCCACGCGATGGCGCGCGGCACGTTCGTCGTCGCGGTGGAGCTGCTGCCGCCGCGCGGGTTTCAGACCGAGCAGGTGATCGAGCGCGCCAAGCGGCTGAAGATCCGCGGCGTCGACGTCGTCAACATTCCCGACGGCTATCGCGCCGGCGCGCGGCTCAGCGCGCTGTCGCTCGCCGTGCTGATCGAGCAGCACGCCGGGATCGAAACGCTCCTGCACTACGCCTGCCGCGATCGGAATCTGCTCGGCATCCAGTCCGATCTGCTCGGCGCGCACGCGATGGGGCTCCGCAACGTCATGCTCGTGACGGGCGACCCGGGTCGCGTCGGCGACTATCCCGACGCGACTGCGGTGTTCGACGTCGACTCGATCGGACTGACCAACGTCGTCGCGCGCCTGAACCACGGCAGCGACATCGGCGGGCAGGCGATTGGCGCGCCGACCGCGTTTCACATCGGCGTCTCAGTCAATCCGTCCGCGTCCAACCTCGATCAGGAATTGCGGCGGTTCGAGTACAAGGTAGAAGCCGGCGCGGAGTTCGTCGTCACGCGGCCGGTGTTCGATCTGGCGGGCTTCGAGACGTTTCGCAAGCGGATTGAGAGCACGCGGCTCCCGGTGGTCGCCGCGGTGTTTCCGTTCGAGAGCGCGCGCAATGCCGAGTTCATGGCCAACGAAGTGCCGGGCATGCGCGTCCCGGACGCGCTGCTCGATCGCATGCGCCGGGCCGACGGCGCGGACGCCGAGGCGCGGGAGGGCGTTGCCATCGCGCGCGAGATCGCGGCAGCGCTGCGCGGATCCGTGCAGGGCGTCCAGGTTTCCACGCCGTCGGGCGACGTCGAAACGGCTCTGGCAGTCCTCGATGGACTTCGCTGACCGCCCAATGTATAGTCGCAAGGCGTCTAAGAGGCACATCTGAATGGCTTTATTTGAGTCTCCCCGTCCGAACGACAGCGAAGAGATCGTCGGCTCCGATGCCGCGACCCGGGCGCTGTCGGTGACCGACGTCGAGAACGACTTCGTCGAGCGCGTCTATCAGAACATCTCGTGGTTCTACGACTTCACGTTCGGTCCCGCACTGCACCCCGGCCGCGTCGACGCGATCCAACGGATGGGCATCCGGCCCGGCGATCGGGTCCTCGAAGTCGGCGTCGGCACCGGCATCAACGCCGCGCTCTATCCGAGTGACTGCTCGGTGACGGGGGTCGATTTTTCGGCCAAGATGCTGGTGAAGGCGCGCCGCCGGATCGCGCGCAAGGGCGTGCGCAACGTGCGTCTGATCGAAATGGACGCGGCGGACCTGAAGTTCGCCGACGACTCATTCGATATCGTCTACGCGCCGTACGTGATCAGCGTCGTATCGGACCCCGTCGCGGTGACGCGCGAGATGTACCGCGTCTGCCGTCCGGGCGGCCGCATCATGATCCTCAACCACTTCCGCAGCAAGAGCCGGGTGGGCGCGTGGCTCGAGCGCATCATAGCGCCGTTCACGCTCTACCTCGGCTTCAAGTCGGATCTGGATCTGCCGGCCTTCATCGTGCAAGCCGACCTCAAGCCGGTGTCGATCGCGAAGGTGAACATCCCGCGGATCTGGTCGCTGGTGACGTGCGTGAAAGAGTGACGACGAACGACCAACGACCAACGACTAACGACCAACGACTAACGACTAAAACGGCTGCTCGATCGACGGGCTTTGCGGCGTGAACAGTTCCGCGCCGCTCTCGGTGACGTGCATGTCGTCCTCGAGCCGCACGCCGAACTCGCCCTTGATGTAGACGCCCGGCTCGTCGCTGAACACCATCCCCGCCTGCATCCTCAGCGCCTTCTCCCATCCGTACATGTTGTTCTTCACCAGGTACGGCCACTCGTGCCCGTCCATGCCCATCCCGTGTCCGACGCGATGTGAAAAGTACTTGAAGCCCGGCCCGTAGCCGGCGTCGACGATCACCTTGCGCGCGGCGGCGTCGATCGATTCGAGCGCCACGCCCGGCCGCGCGGCGGCGAGCGCCGCGGACTGCGCCTGATGGACGATGTCGAACACCTTCTTCATCTTGTCCGTCGCCTTACCGAGGACGAACGTGCGCGTGATGTCCGACTGGTAGCCTTCGACCGCGCAGCCGTCGTCGATCATGATGATCGTGCCTTCGCGAATCGTCTGCGGCGTGATCGAACCGTGGGGCAGCGCGGTGTACTCGCCCACCTGGACGCTGGCGAAGCCGGAGAACCCCAGCCGTCCGTAGGCGGTGCCAATCAGACTGCTGACCTGGTTCTGCGTCATGCCCGGCGCGATCGCGTGGAACACGGCTTCGTAGCATTTCAGCGTGACCTGGCAGGCGAGCCGCATCAACTCGACTTCGTGCGCGTCCTTGATCATGCGGCAGCCCGCCGTGATCGGCGTCGCGCTCGTGACGTGCAGCGCGGGCGCGGCGCCCGCGATGCTGTCGGCGAACACGAACTTCGACGTCTCCTCGATGCCGAGCCGTCCCGCGCCGATGCCGCGGTCCTTCAGCCCCTGAGCGACGCGCTCGAACGGGCTTTCGTCTTCCTGCCAGATGGCCACGTCCGTGTGCTCGACCGGACCGCCGGCCAACTGCTCGCGCGTGCGATCTTCCTCGAACGCCGGCGTCACGATGAACGGATTGCCCACCCGCGGGATGACGACGGCGGTGAGGCGCTCGCTGTTGCCCCAGCGCATGCCGGTGAAGTAGTTCATCGTCGTGCCGCCGGCCAGCAGGATCGCGTCGATCTTCTGCTCGGCCATGAGCTTCTGCGCGCGCGCGATGCGGGCGCGCCGCTCGTCGGCGGTGATGGCCTTCGCGCGATCGCGCATCGACGTCAGCGCGGCGATGCTCGGCGGCAGCGGCCCCGCCGATTCATTTCCTCCAGGACCGCGTCCGCGCTGTGCGGCGAGGCGGACGACGGGGAGTCCGGCGGCGGCGCCGGCGATCGAGAGGAACGAGCGTCGTGAGATCATCGGTGACTCCTCAATCTGAAATCTGAATTCTACAATCTGAAATTCTTCACCACCACCGCCTCGCCCAGACGAGGGAGACGCCGACCTGGTTGTCCCAGGACGTCGCACCGTACGTCTGGCGGGTGTAGTAGCTCGATCGAATCGTAATCTCCGGCGTCATCCGGAAGCCGGCGGTCGCCTCGAACATGTCGAGGGTCGGACGCGCGGCGGCCGCCGATGCCGTCGCGGGCAACGGCGCGGACACGGCTTCGCGCCGCGCCGCCACGAACCAGCGCGGCGACAGCGTCTGCGTCCCCTGGACGAACCACTCGTACGCGACGGCCGGCGTGGTCGACGTCTCGAACGAGGAGCGCATGAACTCGCCGGTGATCCTGGTCGACGCGAATGCGTACTCGCCCTCGGCGCCGGCCATCGTGACGGCGCGGCCGTCGCTGCCCGGCGTCGTGATCTCCTCGGACGTCGCGTAGGCCCCGTGCGCGAACGACGCGCCGAGGCGCAGACCGATCTTCGGCGTGACCCCGGCGCCGAAGACGGCGACCGGCGTTTGTCTGGGATTGGCGGTCGCGCCGACCGCGTAGGCGCGCGCGGCATTGACGACCGCCACGCGGGCATCCCATCGCAGCGTCGAGACGGTGACTTGCGCGCCGAGCGGATAGCTGTTCGCCACCGGCGTCGCGCGCGGTCCGGTCGCGTCGAACGACGGCATCGGGACCACGTAGCTGATGTGCGGCGCGATCAGCGGGTTGGCGTCGGCCCTCACGTCGAAGAGGCCGAGGCCGATGGGCGACAGGATGTACCCGGCGTCCGCGCGCGTGGCGACGGGCCCGGGCCGCTCGTACCGCAGGCCCGCCCCGTACAACTCCGTGTCCCACGGCGGCACGGGCGCCGTCGACGTGGACGGCCGCGCCTGCCTGAACCACGGCCGCGCGTACACCTGCCAGTGATCGCTCAGGCGGACCGCCGCGGAAATGTCGATGACGACCTGCGCGCGGGCGACGGCGTTCTCGCCGCCGAATTCGTCGACGCCGATCGCGCTCTCGATGGCGACGCGGGAGACGTCCTGCGCCGAAGCGGCCGGCGCGACGGCGAGGATCGCGAGCGCGACCGCTGCCGCGTTACGCGTGGGCGAGCACATGACCGGTGTCGGACGTCACCCCGGGAAGCGCGTTGGCCAGCGCGCCCACGATCTCCGCGTGGAACTCGGTTCCCGCGCAGCGCCACAGCTCGCGCAGCGCGTCGCCCGACGGCCGCGCGTTGCGGTACGCGCGCGCGCTCGTCATCGCGTCGTAGGCGTCGGCGACGTGCACGATGCGCGCGGCGAGCGGAATGTCGTCGCCGCGCAGGCCGTTGGGATAGCCGCGTCCGTCCGGCCGCTCGTGATGCAGTTCGACGATGGGGATGTGGCGCAGGAGGAACGGCACGGACTTCAGGATCCGCGCGCCGAGCACCGGATGCGTCTTGATGATGGCGTACTCGGCGTCGGTCAGCCGGTCCGGTTTCATCAGCACCTGATCGGGCACGCCGATCTTGCCGATGTCGTGGAGCAGCGCGCCGAGCCGCAGCACCTCGAGGTCATCGTCGGCGAGCGCCAGGGTCCGGCCGATCGCGACCGAGAGCACGCTGACGCGCTCGGAGTGGCCGGCCGTGTACGGATCGCGCGCGTCGAGCGCCGTGGCCAGCGCGCGGATCGCGCCGGTGTAGGCCGCTTCGGTTTGCGCTTCCGCCGCGGCGACCGACGCCATCAGGTTGTTGAACGTCCGCGTGAGCGCGTCGATCTCCTCGCTCGATCCGGTGGCCGCGATCGGCGTCGTGACGTCGTGGGACGCGGCCATCGCGGCGAGCGACGACGACAGCCGTCCGATCGGCCCGGTGAGCAGTCGCGCGAGCCAGAGGCTGCCGATCAACGCCAGCGCGATCGCGCCGACGGCAATCAGCGCGAGATTGCTCATCGCTTCGCGCGTCGCGCTGCGCGAGGTCTCGTCGATCGACCCGAGCGCGTAAAAGACCGTGTCGCCGACGGCCACCAGGCGGCGGAACGCGTGCGACTCGCCGTCGAGCGTCGCCGTCCCGTCGACCGGTTTCGCGACCGCGACCAGGGATTCGAATTGCCGCGCCGCCTCGGCCGAGAGCGTGCTGGCCACCAGCAGGCCGTCGCTGACGATGGCCGTGCGCGTGCCCGCGAGGCGCTGCAGCTCCTCGGCGTAGTTCTGATCGAGGCTCGTCGCGAGATACAGCGTGCCGATCGTCGTGCCCTCGATCTCCAGCGGCACGGCGACGGTGCGGAACGGCTCGCCGCCCATCCGCGCGATGCCGTCGAACGTGTTTCCCTCGGCGTTCGCCGTGAACGCGACCGTCCGGCCGACCGGCCAGCGATTGCCGAGCCGTCCGGCCGACGCGAGGATCGTCTGGCGCATGTCGACGACCACGAGCGCGTCCGAGTCGATGCGCGCCGCGACCTTCTTCAATTCGTCGTCGATGGTCGTGAGCAGCTGCGTTTTCTTCGCGCCGCTGATCGTGCGGACCTCGGCCTGATACGTGTCGAGGGCGGCTTTCAGCGTCGGGCTCTCCGCCACGGTCGCGGCCTGCGCGACGAGCTCGCGCTGGCGCCGCGTCTCGAGCGCCGCGAACATCCGCTGGCTCGACGCGAGGTTGGCCGTCACCGCCTCGCGCACCTGCCTGCGGACCGTCAGCATGACGACGACGAAGACGACGACCAGCAGCGCGATCACGGTCGCGAACGTGACCGCGAGCGTCTTCATCAGGAGCCGGGGCGGCCGGCGGCCGGCGGTCATTTCGAATCCTCGACCGGCAACGACAGGTTGATCGTCGTCGCTTTGCCGCGCTCGACGGTGATCGTGCCGGTCCGCTCGCCGACGCGCTCGTGCCAGCCGACGATCGTGTACTTGCCGGGCGGCACGTTCGGGATCTCGAACAGGCCGTCGTTGCCGGGAACCGTGAAGTAGGGATGATCGAGCACGAGGATCGTCGCGCTCATGTGCGAGTGAATGTGGCAGTACACCTTGACGATCCCCGCCTTGGCGAACGTGAAGCTGCGGCTCTCGCCCTGCGGATAGCGGCGCAGGTCGAATGTCGCCGCGCTCGAGAGCGAAAAGACGTTGTGAAAGATCGGATCGTCGTTGGGAAAGTCCACGGTCGATCCGCGAGTGATCGTCAGCACGTGCGGCACGAACGCTTCGTGTTCCTGACGCAGCTCCGCGCGCCGCACGGGCAGCGCGCCGCGAAACGCGACATCGTTCAAGTACACGACGACGTTCTTCATTTCCGGCGACGGCTTGGCGTCGCTCGGGCCGACGGCGCGGGTGGGATACGCGGTCGAGGGGAGCGCCGCGCCGCGGATTTTGGTCGTCAGCGTGACTTTCCCGGCAACGCTGCCGGTGTCGGGTGACTGGCCGCGCAGGGCGGCCGGGACCGTCAGCGCGACGAGGAGACCGGCCGTCGCAAGCGTGCGGCGCATGTGTCGGGCCATTTTACGACGTGACGGCCGTCACGGGCGCGATTCTCGAAACAAGAGATATGATCTCGTTTCAATAAATGTAGGGGATGATGCGCCACCGTACGGCGCGCTCGTAGCGCGCGTACTCGTCCCCGAAGCTCTGCCGCAGGGATCGCTCCTCCAGCGGGACCGCGACGACGAGATAGATCGAGGTCAGCACCGCGAACGCCAGGCGATCGCCGGTCATGTGCGCGGCGCCGAAGACGGCCAGGATCCACCCGAGGTAGAGCGGATGGCGCACCCAGCGGTACGGTCCGTCGACTTGCAGCGCGTCCGCCTGACGCGAAGGGCGAATGCCGGCCAGCTCCAGCGGATCGATCCGCGCTACGGCGCGCGCGATGAGCAGGACGCCGCTCAGCTGCGCGATCGCCCCGGCCACCGCCGCCGCGCCGGCGGCGTCATAGAGCTGGCCGCCGACCGATCGCCACAGCGCGCACACGAGGATCAACAGCAGGCTGGCGATCCACACGTACACCGAACGCCGCAGCCGCGCGGGAATCGCGGCGAGCCGGCGCTTGATCGCCTCGCGGGCGAACAAACTGTGATGCAGCGCGAACACCGTGACGAGCGCGGCGTCCCACGCGATCGGCGGCCAGCCGCCGTCGGGCTGCAGGCGGCCGAGCGGCACGAGATACCACCACGTGCAGCCGGCCAGCGACGCGACGAACAGCGCGCCGCCGGTCCACACGAAGGCGTGGTCGAATTTGGTCATTGAGTCATCTGGTTATCGAGTCATTGGGTCGGTCAATCGACGTCTTCAAATGACCAGATAACCAGATGACTCAATGACCCAATAGTATAGGTTGCGATCTATGCCGCATTCTGGAGCCCCGCGCGTCGTGATTACCGGCATCGGCGCCGTGTCGCCGTTCGGCGTCGGCCGCGAGTGTTTCTGGGACGCGATCAGCCGCGGCTGCAGCGGAACGCGCGCGATCACGGAATTCGACGTGTCCGGACTCAGCTGTCGCGTGGCGGCGCCGGTCGGCGCGGTGACGGCCGCCGATGTCCCGCCGCTCGACGGCGACGATGAGCGCGACGCCGGCTACCGCGCGGACCCGGATCGGTACTCGCGCGCGGCGCTGATCGGCGTGATCGCGGCGCGCGAAGCCTGGATCGACGCCGGACTCTCGATCGGCGAGCCGGGCGCCGGCGTCGTGATCGGCAGCGGCGGCGGCGGGATCGACGTCGGCGAGCGGCAGTATCACGACTACTTCGTCGACCGCGGCAAGCGCGTCTCGCCGTACGCGATCCCGGTGTCGATCGTCGGGATGATGTCGAGCGAGATCTCGATCTCGCTGCGCCTGCACGGCATCAGCCACGTGCTCTCGTGCGGCTGCACCAGCTCGACCGACGCGCTCGGGTACGGCGCGGCGCTCATCCGATCGGGCGATGCCGAGGTGCTGCTCTCGGGCGGCGCCGACGCGTGCGTGACGCAGGGCATGATGTACGGCTTCGCGAGAATGCGGGCCGTGTCGACCGCGTACAACGACCGGCCCGCCGAAGCGTCGCGGCCGTTCGACAAGGGGCGCGACGGATTCGTGCTGGGCGAGGGCGCGTGGATGCTGGTGCTCGAGCGCGAGGATCGCGCGCGGGCGCGCGGCGCGAAGATCTACGCGTCGATCGACGGCTACGGATCGACGTGCGACGCGTACCATCGCGTGCAGATGGCGCCCGACGGCGATCAGATCATCCGCGCGCTGACGCTGGCGATCACGCGTGCCGGCCGCGCGCCTGAAGAAATCGGCTACGTGAACTATCACGGCACCTCGACCGTGCTCAACGACACGGTCGAGGCGCGATCGGTGCGCCGGCTGTTCGGCGATCACGCCGATCGGCTGGCGGGATCGTCGGTGAAGTCGATGATCGGCCATCCGCAGGGCGCCAGCGGCGCGGCCGGTGTCGTGACCGCGGCGCTCGCGCTCTCGCGCGGCTTCCTCCCGCCGACCATCAATCACCGCGATCCCGATCCGGCGTGCGACCTCGACGTCATTCCGAACCAGGGACGCGCGACGAGCGTCGACGCGGCGCTGTGCAATTGCCTCGGATTCGGGTCGAAGAACAGCGCAATTGTCATCGGACGAATTGCGTAGTTGAGTAAGTGGGTAATCTGGCAATGGCATTGCTGACGTCGATGACCCAATCGATTACCCAGTTACCCAATTACCCACTTACCCAATTCACCCATGCATGATGTCCTCCTCGTCGGCGCCGGGCCGGCTGGCGCGGTGGCCGGCATCGTCCTCGCGCGCGCGGGCGCGCGCGTCCGGCTGATCGATCGCGCGACGTTTCCGCGCGACAAACTCTGCGGCGACACGCTGAATCCCGGCACGCTCGCGCATCTCTCGCGATTGGGCCTGGCCGCCGGCATCGAGCGGCGCGGCTTGCGTGTCGACGGCATGTGCGTCACCGGTGAGCGAGGTGACACGATCGTCGGCCGTTATCCCGGCGGGCTGAGTGGACGTGCGATCGTGCGTCGCGAGCTGGATGCGCTGCTGCTGCAGCAGGCGGCGGCTGCCGGTTGCGAGATCGAGACGGGCTGCGCCGCGCGGCGGCCGATTGTGATCGAACGCGGAGCCGAGCGCCGCGTCACAGGCGTGATCGTCAGCACGGCCGGCGGCGACCGCTCGATGGACGCGCCGGTCACGATCGCCGCCGACGGACGCCGGTCGACGATCGCGTTCGGTCTCGGCCTCGCGCGACATCCCGCGCACCCGCGCCGCTGGGCAATCGGTGCGTACTACGAGGGCTTTCTCCACGGAATGAACGCAGAGACCGCGGAGAGCGCAGAGGGTGTGTGCGGAGAGATGCACATCCGCCGCGGCCGCTACATCGGCGTCGCGCCGGTGCCCGGCGGCCTCACCAACGTCTGTCTCGTGATGCCGTCGCACGCCGGCGACGAGGCGTTCGGCGATCCCGCCGCGCTTCTCGCGCGAGAGCTGGCGCGCGATCCGCTGCTCCGCGATCGCGCCGCCGGCGCGCGCCTCGCGACTCCGCCCGTGGTGCTCGGACCGCTGGCCGTCGATGTCGACGCCGCCGCAATCGACGGACTGCTGCTCGCCGGCGACGCCGCCGGCTTCATCGATCCGATGACGGGCGACGGTCTGCGCTTCGCCGTGCGCGGCGGTGAGCTCGCGGCGCACGCGGCGCTCAGCGCGCTCGAACATGGATGGACCGGCGTCGCGGATCGACTCGCGTCCGCCCGCCGCCGCGAGTTCGGCGGAAAGTGGCGCTTCAACCGCGCCCTGCGCGCGCTCGTCGCGTCACCGCGCGCGGTCGGCGCTGCCGCGCGAGGTGCGCGCCTTGTGCCGATCGCTCTGCGCGCGGTGATCGCCCGCGCCGGCGATTGCGACGCGGCCGCGCATTGACGTCGTGAACGCCGTCCTTCTCCTCGCGGTTTTCGGCGCCATGCTGGCCGAAGCCCGCCGCGCATCCCGTAACGAGGGCATGCAGCGCAGTCGCGGCGGTGTCGAGCCGCCGGACGACGTGTACACGATGATGCGGATCGTGTACCCGGCGGTCTTCCTGGCGATGTTCGCCGAAGGGTTCTGGCGTGGAGCGCCGCCTCTGGCGAATTGGGCCGCGGGCGTGGCATTCCTCGCCGCGGCCAAATGCCTCAAGTGGTGGGCGATTGCTTCGCTCGGATCGTCCTGGACGTTCCGCGTCATCGTCGTGCCGGGGGCGCCGCTGGTCGCGGGCGGACCCTATCGATGGCTGCGGCATCCGAACTACGTCGCCGTCGTCGGCGAACTGGCCGGCGTCGCGATCGCGAACGGCGCGCGGATTGCCGGCCCCCTGTCCCTCGCCGTCTTCGGCTGGCTGATCTGGCGACGCGTGGCGGTCGAGAATCGGGCGCTGACGACAGCGGCCCGATAGGGCCCGCGCGCGTCTAAATCGGCACGGGTTGCGACCTATAATACGAACGCGATGACTCCTTCGCATCGACGCGCCTCCGTCGTTCTCCTGGCCGTCGTGTTGGCCTGTTTCGCGCTGCCGTTGGCCGGGACCGCGCAGTCGCCGCGCCGTCCCTCGCCGCCGCAGGTCGCCGCGATGCGCGCGCTCATCGAGGGGCGCTACGACGAAGCGGACGCGATGGCGGACAAGCTCGACGCCCGCGATCCGAACGTCGCCGCGATCAAGGCGCAGGCCGCGATCGCGCGCGGACGCTATGCGCCCGCGGAAGCGCTGCTGCGGCCGGTGGTCGCGCGCGCGCCGTCGAGCGAAGCGGCGCTGCAACTCGGGCTGCTGCAGCGGATGCTCGGCAAGGCCGACGCCGGCGCGATTCTCCTGCGCGTGGCCGCGCTCGCCGAGACGAGCGACGATCCGAACGAGCTGGCGCGCGCCGCGCGGGCGCTCCGCGCGCTCGGACGATTCCAGGAGGCGAACGCGGCGTACCGCGACGCGTCGTCCGCCGCGCCGAACGATCCCGCGATCAACACGGCGTGGGGCGAGCTGTTCCTCGAGAAGTATCAGCGCGCGGAAGCGCTGAAGTCGTTCCAGATGGCGCTGCAGGTCGATCCGAAATGGGCGCCGGCGCTGATCGGCTCCGCGCAGGTGCTCGAGGACGAGAATCCGCCGCAGGCCGTCGCGCTCGCGAAGCGCGCGCTCGAGATCAATCCCTCGTCGGTCGAGACGCAGATCTTCCTCGCGCAGCAGGCCGCGGACGCGGATCATCACGACGAGGCGCGCGCGGCGCTGGAAAAGGCGCTCGCGGTGAATCCGTCGAGCCTGGACGCGCACGCGCTGCTGGCCGCGCTCGCGTACGTCGACGACAAGGCGCCGGAATTCGACGCCGAGGTCGCGAAGACGCTCGCGATTGCGCCCGCCTACGGCGAGGTCTATCGCGCGGCCGGCGAGCTGGCCGCGCACAAGTACCGGTTCGACGAAGCCGTCGCGCTGACGCGCCGCGCGCTGACGATCACGCCCAACGATCCGCGCGCGCTCGCGAATCTCGGACTGCAGCTGCTGCGGACCGGCGACGAGCCCGCCGCGCGCGCCGCGCTCGAAGCCTCGTTCAAGCTCGACGGCTTCGACGTCACGACGTTCAACCTGCTCGCGATGATGGACACGCTCGACAAATTCGTGACGGTGCGTGACGGCGATCTGATCGTCCGCATGAACAAGGACGAAGCGCCAGTGCTGCAGGAGTATGCGATCCCGCTGGCGCACAAGGCGCTCGCCACCTACGCGGCGCGCTACGAATTCCAGCCTAAAGGCCCGATCCTGATCGAGATCTTCCCGAAGCACGACGACTTCGCCGTGCGCACGATGGGCCTGCCCGGCATGACCGGCGCGCTCGGCGTGTGCTTCGGCCGCGTCGTCACGATGGACTCGCCGAAGGCGCGGCCGCCGGGCGAGTTCCAGTGGGAAGCGACGCTGTGGCACGAGCTCGCGCACGTCATCACGCTGCAGATGTCGAACCAGCGCATTCCCCGCTGGCTCACCGAAGGCATCTCCGAGTATGAAGAAAAACGCGCGCGGCCCGAATGGCGCCGGGACATGGACGTCATATTCGCGGGCATGCTCAACCGCGGCGAAGCGATCAAGCTCAGAGACCTGAACGCTGCGTTCCAGAATCCCAAGCTCATTCAGCTGGCGTACTACGAAGGCTCGCTCATCGTCGATCATCTGATGGAGGAGTACGGGCAGGCGGCCGTCAACAAGCTGGTGCGCGTGTACGCACAGGGCCTCGACACCGACGCGGCGCTGAAGGCGACGATCAACAAGGACTTCGGCAGCATGCAGGCCGAGTTCGACAAGTTCCTCGACAGGCAATTCGGCGCGCTGCAGAAGGCCGTGATGGTGCCGGCCGACGCCGATCTCGTCAAGATGCCGCTGCCGGAGTTGCGCATCCTCGCCGTGGCCAACCCGGGCAGTTATCCCGTCCAGATCGTCTACGGACGCGCGCTGCGCAAGGCGGGGCAGACCGACGAAGCGGTGCAGGTGTTCGAGCGCGCGGCGAAGCTCATCCCGATCGCGACCGGCCCCGACAGCCCGCACGCGCAGCTGGCCGAGATCGCGAACGAGCGCAAGGATCGGACGCGCGCGATCGCGGAGCTGACGTCGCTCGTCGCGGCGGACTTCAACAACGTCGAGGCGGCGCGCGATCTCGCGGGGCTGCTCAAGCAGGAAAAGGTCACCGACGCGGCGCGGCTGACGCCCGTGTATCAGCGGATCACGGCCGTCGATCCGTTCGATGGCGAGGCCCACGCGATGCTGGGCCGGCTCGCCATGCAGCGCGACGATGCGGATACGGCCTCGCGTGAATTCCGGGCGGCGGTGTCGCTGGCGCCTGTCGATCGCGCGCTCGCGCTGACGGATCTGGCCGAGAGCTACTACAAGGGCGGCAAACGCGCCGAGGCCAAGAAGCAGGTGCTCGCCGCGCTCGAAGTCGCGCCGACCTACGAGCGGGCGCAGGATCTGCTGCTCAAGATCGTCGGAGGCGACCGATGACAGACGAGGTCCGCCTGAAGGCGGACGCCACGACGCCCGTACGTGGTGTCCGGCTTCAGCCGGACCGTGTGAGGCTCGCGGCGCTGGCGCTGGCCGTCGTGACGCTCGTGCCGATCCTGCAGCCGCGCGTCGCCGACGCGCAGCTGCCGGCGACAGCCGACGATCGCTACGCCGGCCTGCAGTGGCGCTTCGTCCGGATTCGCTATCACTACACGACCGAGGGCACGCGCGAGCAATACGATTTCGCGGGCGAGCCGTGGTACATCGATGCCCCGGCGGCGGAGCAGAACCTGTCGCGCCGCGTGAAAACGGCGACGGCGATTCAGGCCGAAGATCCGATCGTCCTGACGCTCGATGACAAGCGGCTCTTCCAGTATCCGTGGATCTACTTCGTCGAGCCGGGCAACCTCAAGATGCACGACAGCGACGTCGCGATCCTGCGCGAATTTCTCCTGCGCGGCGGCACCGCGACCTTCGACGATTTTCACGGCCCGTTCGAATGGGACAACCTCGTGCGCGAGCTGAAGCGCGTATTTCCCGACCGCGAGATCGTCGAGGTGCCCAAGGATCATCCGGTCTTCAGCTGCTTCTACAAAATCGACAGCTATCCGCAGGTGGCCGGCCTCGGATCGTTTCTCTCCGGGCGCAGCTGGGAGAAGGGCGGTGTCGTCCCGCACCTGCGCACGATTCTCGACGACCACGGCCGGCCGATGGTGTTCATCAACTGGAACACCGACATGGGCGACGGCTGGGAGTGGTCCAACGCCGAGGAATATCCCGGCTACATCAAGTACACCGCGATGGCGTACCGCATGGCGATCAACGAGATCACTTATGCGCTCACGCATTAGGAGTTTCCCTTGGACGGAGTTGCACCGGCCGCCGCGGCGCCTCAGGACAATGTCGAGAAAGTCGCTGCGGGCCGCGAACGGATTCTCGCCGAGCTGCGCAAGGTCATCGTCGGACAGGACGACGTCGTCGAGCAGGTGCTCATCGCGCTGTTCACGGGCGGCCACTGCCTGATCACCGGCGTCCCGGGCCTCGCGAAGACGCTGCTCATCAAGACGCTCGCCGACATCCTCGATCTCGACTTCAAGCGGATCCAGTTCACGCCGGATCTGATGCCGTCGGACATCACGGGCACCGAGATCCTCGACGAGGAGCAGGGCACGCGGCGCCTGCGCTTCGTCAAGGGGCCGATCTTCGCGCAGATCATCCTCGCCGATGAGATCAACCGCACGCCGCCGAAGACGCAGGCGGCGCTGCTCGAGGCGATGCAGGAGTATCACGTCACGGCCGCGGGCCGGACCTATCCGCTCGAGCGCCCGTTCTTCGTGCTCGCGACGCAGAACCCGATCGAGCTCGAAGGCACGTACCCGCTGCCGGAAGCGCAGCTCGATCGCTTCATGTTCAACGTCGTCATCCGGTACTTGAATGAAGACGACGAGGTCACCGTCGTCACGCAGACGACCGGCGCCGATCGGCCGGTGCCGCAGCGCGTGCTG
Source organism: Terriglobia bacterium (assembly GCA_020073005.1). Taxonomy (GTDB): domain Bacteria; phylum Acidobacteriota; class Vicinamibacteria; order Vicinamibacterales; family CAVVIG01; genus SRVP-36. The sequence continues at coordinate 21,057 of JAIQFX010000050.1, forward strand.
AACGGCCCCGACATCCTGCAGTTTCAGGACCTCTCGCGGCAGGTGGTGGTTGCCGAGGAGATCGCGCGGTACACCGTGCGGCTCGTGGCGGCGTCGCGGCCGGGCCAGGAGGGCGCGCCCGAGTTCATCGACAAATGGGTGAAGTGGGGCGCCGGGCTGCGCGGATCGCAGGCGCTGGTCCGCGGCGCGAAGGCGCGCGCGCTGATGCACGGCCGCTATCACATTTCGGTCAAGGACATTCAGGCGCTCGCGAAGCCGATCCTCCGCCACCGGATCATGACCAACTTCTACGCCGAGTCGGAGCGCATCACGCCCGACACGATCATCGACCGCCTGATCGAAACCGTCCCCGTGCCCAGAAGCGGAATGTAGCCGTGCCCTGGACCGCGCACGATCGCCCGTTTCTCGATCCGGCGGTGGTGGCCCGACTCGGGACGCTCGAGCTGAAGGCGCGGACGATCGTCGAAGGGTTCCTCTCGGGCCTGCACCGCAGTCCGTTCAAAGGCTTCAGCGTCGAGTTCGCCGAGTACCGCCAGTACATTCCGGGCGACGATCTGTCCACGATCGACTGGAAGGTCTACGCGCGCAGCGATCGGTATTACGTCAAGAAGTTCGAGGAGGAGACGAACCTCGACTGCCACCTGATGCTCGACGTCAGCGGCTCGATGGAGTACGGCTCGCATCACGGCATGAACAAATTCGAGTACGGCGCGTGCCTCGCCGCCTCGCTCGGCTACCTGATGAACCGGCAGCGTGACGCCGTCGGGCTGACGGCGTTCGACGAGAACATCGTCGCGATGCAGCCGGCGAGCTCGAGGCCGGGGAACCTGCGCGGCCTGCTCCTCACGCTGGACCGCCTGAAGCCGGGCCGCCAGACCAACGTCTCGAAACCGCTGCATCAGCTCGCGGACTCGTTGACCAAACGCGGCATGGTCGTGCTGATCTCCGATCTGCTCGACGATGCCGACGCCGTGATTCGGGGATTGAGGCACTTTCAGTACCGCGGGACCGACGTCCTCGTCTTCCACGTGCTGGATCCCGACGAGATCGATTTCCCGTTCGATCGCGCCACGCGCTTCGAGGATCTGGAGACGAACGAGGAAATCATGGCGGTGCCCGGAGCCGTCCGCGATCACTACCGGAAGACGATCGATTCGATGATCGAGCGCTACCGCCGCGAGCTCGGCGCCGCCGGCATCGACTACCAGCTGCTCAACACGAAGGATCCGCTCGAGCTGGCGCTGCTGTCGTACCTCTCCATGCGTTCGAGAGTGATGTGAGATGTCGTTTCTAGCGCCGTGGTTTCTCGCCGGCTCGATCGCGGCTGCCATTCCGCTCGTCCTGCACCTCTTGAAGCGGGAGCCGGAGCCGCGCGTGCGATTCGCGGCCGTGCGATGGCTCAAGCAGGCGCCAGTCGAGCATACGGAGAAGCGTCACCTGCGCGAGCTGCTGCTGCTCGCGCTCCGCGTCGCGGCGCTGGCGCTGCTCGCGCTGGCGTTCGCGCGGCCGTTCTTCCCGTCGGGCGCGGCTGCCGGCGCGTCCGCCGTCACGATGATTGCAATCGACACGTCGTACAGCATGTCCGGCCCCGGCCGCATCGAGCGCGCGCGGCAGCTCGCGAAGGAAGCGCTCGCTCGTGTCCCGAGCGGCGATCTCGTCGGTCTCATCGCCTTTTCGGACGAGGCCGAGACGCTGATGACGCCCGGAGGCGACCGTGTGTTGACGACGGCCACGATCGATCGCGTGACCGCCGGGTTCGGCGCGACGCGGTACCGTGCGGCGCTCTCGGCCGCGTCTCCACACCTGACCGGCGGCCGCGGCACGATCGTCGTCGTCACCGATCTGCAGGAAAGCGGATGGGACGCCGGCGATCGCGCGTCGATTCCCGAGGGCGCGAAGATCGAAGTCGCTGACGTCGGCGCCGCGCCGCCCAATCTCGCGGTGACCGCCGTGCGGCCGCTCGCCGATCGCGTGGTCGCCACCATCCGCAACGCCGGACCGCGTCCGCGCGACGCGCGCGTGCATCTCGCGATCGACAACCGCGCGGCCGGCGACGCGACGACGACGGTGGCGCCCAATCAATCGGCGGACGTGACGTTCGCCGGGACGCCGCGCGGCGCAGCGGCCGCCGTCACCGTCGAGGATCCAGGCGGCTTGCCGGCCGACAACGTCCGTTACGCCGTGCTCGGCGGCACCGCGCAACCCACCGTTCTCGTCGTCACTGGCAGCGGCGACATCGGGCGCGAAGCGTTCTACGTGCAGCAGGCGCTGGCGGCCGGCGGGGCGCCGGGACAGGGATACCGCGCGGTCGGGATCAGCGCGGCGCAGTTGTCGTCGCTCGCCGGCGGCGCTGGACGTCCTGGCAGCGAGACTCGGCTCGATGAAAACGCCGCCGTGTTGCTGCTGTCGACGCGCGGGCTCGAGCGGCGCGGCCGGGAAGCGCTCGCCGCGTACACGCAGCAGGGCGGCGGACTCTTCGTCGCCGCCGGTCCCGACGTCGACGGCGACGTGGCGAGCGACGTCATCGGCGGCGCCTCGACGCTGCGGATCGTCAAGGACGAAAGCGTCAGACAGACGGCGCGCACGCTGGCGCCGGCCGACAGCCGGCATCCCGTGTTTCAGCCGTTCGTCGGCACGGCGGCGACGCTCGGTCTCGTGACGTTTCAGACCGTCGCGCGCATCAGCGGCGACGGCTGTCAGACGCTCGCCCGCTTCACGACGGGCGAGACGGCGATGCTCGAGTGTCCGGCCGGCGACGGCCGCGCGCTCGTGCTGGCGTCGGACCTCGACAACCGCTGGAATGACTTCCCGCGCCGCGCGACCTTCGTTCCGTTCCTGCATGAAGTCGTCCGCTATCTCGCGAGCGCGCATCCGCGCGCGACCGAGTACCTTGTCGGCGAAGCGCCCGCGGGCGTCGCGCGCGTTCCGGGCGTCGTGAGCGTCGCCGACGCCACGAGGCCGGCCGCGCCGCCGCGGCGCGTCGCGGTCAACGTCGATCCCCGCGAAGCCGACGCCGCGCGCATCACGACGGAGGAGTTTCAGGCGGCGGTGACGCGGCTCAAGCCGGTGCCGGGCGCGGCGGCGCGCGTTGAAGCGCGGCAGGACGAGGACCGCCAGCATCTGTGGCAGTACGCGCTGGCGCTGATGGTCGTGATGCTCGCGGTTGAAGGGTTCGTCGCAAGCCGGACGGCGTGAATATGCAAGAGAGTCTCGACGAAATCCGCGGGCTTCTCGATCGGGTGCGGGCGCGATGGCGGCGGCTGCGCGTCCTGCGCGCGGCGGTCCGCGCATCGCTCGCCGTGTCGGCCGTGCTCGCGGCGGCGCTGATCCTGCTGCGCTTCAGCGCGGGCGCGCCCGTCGTCTACGCGGCGATCGGCATCGCTGCGGTGATTCTCGCGATCGTGGCGGCAGCGTGGGGCGTGTGGCCGCTGCGCGACGCGCCGACCGATGCCCAGATCGCCCGCTTCATCGAAGAGCGCGCGGTGTCGCTCGACGATCGGCTCGTCAGCGCCATCGACGTGTCACGCACGGATTCCGCGGCGGCGCCGGTGCCGCCCGGCTTGATGGAGCCGATGCTCGCCGATGCGGCGCGACGCGTCAGGGACATCGATCTCGACGCGATCCTGCCAGCTGACATGGTCCGGCGCGCGATATTCCAGGCCGCGGCTGCCGCGCTCGTGCTGCTCGCCGTTCTGTTCGTCGCGAGAGATCCCGCGCGCCAGGCGTTCGACGCCGCGTCCCTGTCGCTCTTTCCGTCGCGCGTGGGTCTCGACGTGACGCCGGGCAACGCGCGCATCAAGGCGGGCGCCCCGCTCGCGATTCAGGCGCGCCTCGTCGGCAGCCGCGCACCGGTGATCGCGCAATTGCAGATCGCCGCCGGCGACGGCTGGCGGACGACGGAGATGACGGCCGATCGCTCCGGCGCGTTTCAGGTGACGCTCGACGCCGTTCACGCGCCGTTCAGATACCGCATCGTCGCGGGATCGATTCTGTCGCCGGCCTACGCTGTCGCCGTCGCGCACCCGCCGCGCGTCACGCGCATCGACGTCGACTACAGCTATCCGTCGGGGCTGGGCCTCCCGCCGCGCAGCGAGAAGGACGGCGGCGACATCTACGCGCCGCCCGGCACGGACGTCCGCGTGCACGTGTTCACGGATCGCGCGATCGCGAAGGGCACGATGGCGCTCGGCGACGGCACGCAGCTCGCCCTCGCGGCCGACAGCGCGATGGAGTTCTCGACGTCGCTGAAAGTCGTGGACGACAATTCGTATCGCGTCGCGCTCGCCGATCGCGACGGCTTCTCGTCGTCCGGCGACACGGAGTACTTCATCCGCACGCTCGCCGATCGTCCACCCGAAGTGCGCATTCTCAAGCCGGCGACCGACCGCAACGTCACGCGGCTCGAGGAAGTGGACATCGAGGCGCAGGCGGAGGACGACTACGGCGTCGCGCGGCTCGAGCTCGTCTACTCAGTGCGCGGCGGCGCCGAGACCGCCGTCCCGCTGCCGATCGCTCCCCGCCGCACGACCGTCAGCGGCCGGCACACGCTGTTCCTCGAGGATCTCGACGTGCAGCCGGGCGACTTCATCTCCTACTACGCGCGCGCGCGTGACCTGACCCGCGGCACGCGGCCGAATGAAGCGCGCAGCGACATCTTCTTCCTGCAGGTGAAGCCGTACGAGCAGGAGTTCGCGCTCGCGCAGAGCCAGGGCGCGGGCGGCAGCGCCGCGCAGAGCGGGATCGACGAGCTCGTCAACGCGCAGAAAGAGATCGTCGTCGCGACGTGGAAGCTGGATCGCCGGACGCAGAGCGCCGGCGGCGCGAGATCCGAGACCGACATTCGCGCCGTCTCGAAGGCCGAGGACGAACTGCGGACGCGCGTCGAGCAGACGTCCAGCAGCTTCCGCGAGTCCACGATGCGGGATCCGCGGCGGCGCACGCCGCCGCAGCGCGGCCGCGGCGGACCGCCGCTGCCGCCGCCGCCGCCCCCGCAGCCGCAGCTCAAAGCGGGCGAGACGATGCCCGAAGAAGACGACATGACGGCGGCCGCGACGGCGATGGGCAAGGCCGTCACGACGCTCGACGCGCTCAAGACGAAGGACGCGATGCCGCCGGAGATGGAAGCGCTGAACCATCTGCTGAAGGCGCAGGCCGACGTCAAGAAGCGCGAGGTCCAGCGTCAGCAGGCGGGCAACGGCGCGGGCAGCAACCGCAGCAACGTCGACATGTCCGCGCTGTTCGACAAGGAGCTGCGGAAGACGCAGCAGACGAATTACGAGACGAAGTCGAGCGCCGAGCAGAAAGAGGACGCGGCGCAGAGCGCGCTCGACAAGATCAAGGATCTCGCGCGCCGGCAGGATGAGCTGCTCAAGCGCCAGCAGGAGATCGCGCGCCAGCGCGAGCAGCTCAGCGAAGAGGAGCTGAAGCGCGAGCTCGAGAAGCTGACGCGCGATCAGATGGAGCTGCGCCAGCGCGCGGAGGAGCTCGCGCGCCAGATGGCGCAGCAGTCCAGCCAGTCCGGTCAGCAGCAATCGCAGCAGAACGGCAAGTCGCAGCCGGGCCAGCAGTCGCAGTCCGGTCAGCAGGCGCAGGCGGGTCGTGGACAGCAAGGGCAGTCGGGCCAGGGCCAGCAGGGACAATCCGGTCAGGGCGGCGGAAGCGGCGACGCGAGCCAGCGACTGCGCGACGCGTCCGAACAGATGCGCAGCGCGACGAGCGATCTGCGCCGCCAGGATCCGAATCAGGCGACGGCGAACGGCAGCCGCGCGCTCGAGCAGCTGAAAGCGGTCCAGCGTGAGCTGGAGTCGGCGCGGCCCGACGAGCGGCGTCGCGCGCTCGGCGAACTGCAGCTCGAAGCGCGGCAGATCGCCGATGCGGAGCGGCAGATGTCGTCGTCGGTGTCGAAAGCGGGATCGAGCGACGCCGACAAGGACACCGTGCGGCGGCTGGCCGGCGATCAGCAGCGGCTGGCGGATCGCGCAAAGGCGCTGCAGGATTCGCTGAAGCAGCAGGGCGATCAGAAGCAGCCGGCCGCGGGCGAGGCGGCGAAGGATCTTCAGGGCCAGCGCGTCGCCGAGCGCATGCAGCAGGCGGCCGATGCGCTGCGCGCGGCGACGGGCGATTCACGGGGCGCGCGCGGCCGCGCGTCGGACGAGGCAAAAGCGCAGGCCGCGAGCGATCAGGAGCTCGCGCGCGCGCTCGATCGCGTGGCCGACAAGCTCGCGTCGGCGACGGGCGGCCAGGACGATGAGGCGCGCAAGCTGTCGGCGCAGCTCGCGAAGGCGCAGGAACTGCGCGACAAGCTCGACGCCGCCGGTCGAGAGATGGAGCGCGCCGGCCGGCAGAACGGTCAGAACGCGCAGGGACGATCGGCGCAGAAGAGCGCGGGCGAGTCCGGCCGGGCAGGCGAGGGCCAGCAAGGCGGCGGCGGCGGGAGCGGTACCGATCTCAACCGCCTGCGCGAGGAGTACGAGAAGCGGCTGCGGGAAACCAAGGATCTCGTCGATCAGCTGCGCCGCGACGATCCCAACTACGCCCGCGGCGGCAACACCGGGTTCACGTTCGAGGGCCAGGGCATGACGCTGTCCGCGCCCGGCACCGAAGCGTTCAAGCAGGACTTCGCGAAGTGGGAAGACCTGCGGCGGCAGGCGACGCAGGCGCTCGATCGCGCCGAGGCGACGTTGTCGAAGAAGCTGCAGGCGAAGGAATCGAAAGATCGACTCGCTGCCGGCGCGGACGACGCGGCGCCGCCGGAGTACAAGAAGCAAGTCGACGATTACTTCAAGGCCATCGCCACGAAGAAGAAACAGTGACTCGCGGCTCACGACTCACGACTAACGACTAACGACTAACGACTAACGACTATTCATGCACTTTGCCTATTCACTGCCCTGGTGGCTCGCGGTCATCCTGGCCGCGGCCATCGGCGCTGTGGCGTATTTCGAGTACCGGCGTCCGCTCTCGCCGCTGACTTCCGCGCGGCGCGGCGTGCTCGTCGGCCTGCGCGTGATCGCGCTCGCGGCGCTGGTCCTCTTTCTCTTCCGCCCGATCGTCGTCCTGCCGCCGAGCGGATCGCGTGACGCCGTCGTGGCCGTGCTCGTCGACGTCTCGCGCAGCATGCGCGTGAACGATGCCGACGGCCAGTCCCGCATCGCTCGCGCGGCGGCGCTGCTCAAGACCGAGCTGTTGCCCGCGCTGTCGACGCATTTCACGACCGCGTTGTATTCGGTCGGCGACGGGTTGACGCCAGTGACGATCGATCGCATCACCGCGGACGCGCGCCGAACCGATCTCGCGGGCGCCGTGGCTGCCGTGCGCGAGCGGTATCGCGGTCAGCGGATCGCGGGCATCGTCGTGCTGTCGGACGGAGGAGATACGGGGGCAGGTGGGGCTGGCAGGGCGGGTGGGGAAGGCCCACCTGTGATGGCCATCGGCATCGGATCGCCGGATGGATTGCGCGATCGCGAGGTCCTGAGCGTGACCGCGGGCGACGCGCGGCTCGACCAGACGTCCATCGACCTGCACGTGACGGCGGTCAGCACGGGCTTCGGCCGCGCGCCGTTTCAGCTGCGCGTGCGCGCGAACGGCCAGGTGATCGATACGAGACGGCTCGTGCCCGTCGCCGACGGGTCGCCGCTCGACGAGATGTTCACGGTCCCGCCCGATCCGTCCGGACCGACCGTCTACACCGCCGAGATTGCGCCGGACGAGTCCGAATCGGTCGCCGAGAACAACACGCGCAGCGTGCTCGTGAGTCCCGCGGGACGCAAGCGTCATCTCCTCGTCGTCGCCGGCGCGCCGGGCTTCGAGCATGGATTCATGACGCGCGCGTGGAGCGCCGACCCCGCGCTCGACGTCGACACGGTGACGCGCAAGGGCAAGAACACCGACGGACAGGATACGTTCCTGGTGCAGGCGGACGCCGGTCGATCGGGCGCGCTGACGAGCGGCGTGCCGTCGCGGCGCGAGCAGTTGTATGCATACGACGCGCTGATCGTGGCCAACGTCGAAGGCGATTTCTTCACGCGCAACCAGCTCGCGATGGTCGCGGACTTCGTCGCCGAGCGCGGCGGCGGCCTGCTCGTCCTCGGCGGGCGCTCGTTCGCGAAAGGCGGTCTCGCCGGGACGCCGCTCGAAGACGTGCTGCCGGTCGATCTGACGGACCGTCGTGGCGGGTTGATGCACGCGTCGCTCGGCGCCGCCGGCGATCTGGCGGCGCACAACCGCCTGACGATGACGCCTGAAGGCGAGACGCATCCGATCATGCGCGTCGCGGCGACCATCGAGGAGGCGCGCACGCGCTGGGCGGCGCTGCCGCCGCTCGCGTCGAGCGCGCCGCTGGGCGCTCCAAAACCCGGCGCGACCGTGCTCGCGTTGACCGCGGCGCCCGGCGGCGGCTGGTTTCCGCTCGTGGCCGTGCAGCGCTACGGGCAGGGCCGGTCGATGGTGTTCGCGGGCGAGGCGTCGTGGCGATGGAAGATGATGGTGCCGTCCGCCGATCGGACGTACGAGTTCTTCTGGCGGCAGTCCGCCCGCTGGCTCGCGTCGACGGCGCCCGATCCTGTCTCGATCGCCGTTCCCGCCGCGCCGGAGCCGGGCGAGGCGCTCACGGTCGACGTCGACGCGCGCGACGCGACGTTCGCGGCCGTGCCCGACGCGGAGATCGACGCAACGCTGACGGCGCCCGGCGGCGCGACGCAGGCCATGACGTTCCGCCACACCGACGCGGCCGGCGGCCGCTACACCGCGGCGCTGAAACCCGAGCAGCCCGGCTTGTATCGTGTGCACGCCGAGGCCCGCCGCAATCGCGTGTCGCTCGGCACGGCCGATCGCTGGATGTACGTCGGCGGCGCCGATCGCGAGTTCGCCGATCCGCGGCTGAACGAGGGATTTCTCCGGCGTCTGGCGCGGGATTCGGGCGGGCGCTACGCGCGCGCGAGTGAAGCCTCGCGCGTGCCGTCGTGGCTGCAGTCGGCGACGCCGCAGAACGCCGCGCCCGAGCGGCGCGACCTCTGGCACGATCCCCGGGCGTTCGCGCTGATCGTTGTATTGTTGTCCGCTGAATGGATTCTCCGGCGCCGGTGGGGCCTGCGATGAGAAGAGGGGCAAGAAGGGCGGGAAGGATGTTCGGCTTCCTGGCTATCCTGATTTGCTGCTCGATCTCCGCGCGCGCGGCGCAGGCCGGCGAGCGGTACGCGCTCGTCATCACGGGCGCGTCGGGCGGCGACGCGTACGCCCAGAAGTACCAGAAATGGCGCGCGGCGTTCACGGCGACGTTGCGCGAGAAATTCGGCTACGCGGGCGATCGGCTGCTGGTGCTGGCGGAGACCGAGAGCCAGGGCGCGCAGAAGTCGACGCGCGAGAACGTCCGGCGCGTCTTCGGCGATTTGCGCCAGCGCCTGACGAAGGACGATCAGCTGCTCGTGCTGCTCATCGGTCACGGGACGACGATGGACGGCGACGAAGCCAAGTTCAATCTCGTCGGTCCCGATCTCAGCGCCGTCGAGTGGGCGGATCTGCTGCGGCCGCTGCCGGGCCGGCTCGTCTTCATCAACACGACCGGCGGGAGCTTTCCATTTCTTCGCACGCTCGCCGGACGCGGCCGGATCGTGCTGACCGCGACCGACAACGCCGCGCAGCAGTACGAGACCGTCTTCCCCGAGTATTTCGTGAAAGCGTTCGACGATCCGGCCGCGGACGTCGACAAGAACGGCCGCGTGTCGATCTGGGAGGCCTTCACCTATGCGAGCGCCGGCGTGCAGCAGTGGTTCGAGCAGAAGGGGCAGCTGCCGACCGAGCGGCCGCTGCTGGACGACACCGGCGCCGGCATCGGGCGTGAGGCGCTGAATCCCGGCGTCGACGGCGCGGTCGCGCGCGTCACGTACCTGGCGCCCGACGCGCCGATCGCGATGCCGACCGACAGCGCGCTGGCCGGCCTGATGCGGCGCCGCGCCGATCTGGAACAGCAGCTCGAGGAGTTGAAGGCGCGGAAGGAATCGATGCCGCCGGATCAATACGCCGCCGAGCTCGAGAAGCTGCTCATCGAAATCGCGCGCGTGTCGGCGCAGATCAGGTCTAAATCGTAGCTGTCAGCTGTCAGCTCTCAGCTTCACTTCTAAGTTTTCAGTGTTCGGTTCTCAGTTTCTTCACGCCCACCATTGTTCGACGGGCTCGCGTTTTCGGAAGACGAACACGCCGCCCATCCCCACGATGAATCCGGCGACGTGCGCGGCGAACGCGACACCGCCGCTGCCGTGCGTGCCGGCCGTCGCGGCAATCTCGCCCGCGCTGACGAGCTGCATCAGAAACCAGAAGCCGAGCAGCACGATGGCGGGGATCTCGACGACCTGGATGAAGATCCAGATGACGAGCGTGAGCACGCGCGACTGCGGGTAGAGGACGAAGTACGCGCCCATGACGCCCGCGATCGCGCCGCTGGCGCCGATGGTCGGCAGCGTCGACTGCGGATCGGCGACGATCTGTCCCGCCGCCGCCGCGATGCCGCACAGCAGATAGAAGACGATGAAGCGGCCGTGCCCGACGCGGTCCTCGACGTTGTCGCCGAAGATCCACAGGTACCACATGTTGCCGATGACGTGCGACCAGCTGCCGTGCAGGAACATCGACGTCACGAGCGTCGAGGCATGGAAATTCGCGGGCACCATGCCGTACACCTGCAGGAATGCCGGGAGCGCTTCGCGCGGGAGGGCGATCTCGAACAGCCACGCCAGCGCGTTGATCGCGATGATCGTGACCGTGATGTAGGGCGTGGTCCGGGACGGAATGACGTCCCGAAGCGGGATCATGTGGACATTCTAAATCGCGGATTGAGGAATTCGGATTGCGGATTTGGAATCGCGGCTCAATCAATCCGCATTCCGCAATCCTCACTCCGCAATGTCAGACGCCGTGGCCGTACCCCACGGCCTCCGGCTGCGGCGTCGGGGCCCCGCCGTTGGCCGTCGCGGGCGTGCGCACGCGCTCGACGATGCGGCGCAGGTCGTTGTCGGCAATCGCCTTGCGGTGCTCGCCGAGCGAGATCACCGCGTGGTAGACCTGATCGACTTCTTCGTGCGAGAGCGTGAAGCCGAGGGCCTCGCACCGCGACTGCACGGCGTGACGGCCTGAGTGGCGGCCGAGGACCAGCCGCGACGAGACGGACTGCCCGACGCTTTCCGGCCGCATGATCTCGTACGTCCGGACGTCCTTGAGCATGCCGTCCTGGTGGATGCCGGCCTCGTGCGCGAACGAATTCCGGCCGACGATCGCCTTGTTGGCCTGGACCGGCTCGCTCGTGACTTCCGAGAGCAGCTGGCTGGCCGCAAACAGCGCGGGCGAGTTGATGCCCGTGTCGTACGGCAGGCGGTCCTGCCGCACGCGCAGCGCCATCACGAGCTCCTCGAGCGAGGCGTTGCCCGCGCGCTCGCCGATGCCGTTGACGGAGCACTCGACCTGCCGCACGCCGCCCTGGATCGCGGCCAGGCTGTTCGCGACCGCCAGCCCGAGATCGTTGTGGCAGTGCGCGCTGAAGATGGCCTTGTCCGAGTTCGGCACGCGTTCGATGATCTCGACGAAGAACTCGCGATGCTCGTCCGGCGTGGCGTACCCGACCGTGTCGGGCAGGTTCACCGTCGTGCACCCCGCGCGGATGACGGCTTCAATCACCCGGCACAGGAACTCGCGATCGCTGCGCGTCGCGTCCTCCGCCGAAAACTCCACATCGTCGGTGAACTGGCGCGCGAGCGTCACCGCGTCCACGGCGGACGCGAGGCACTCCTCGCGCGTCATCCGGAGCTTCGCCTTCAGGTGCAGATCGGAGGTGGCGAGGAACGTGTGAATCCGCGAGCGGGCGGCGGGCTCGAGCGACCGCGCGGCCTCCTCGATGTCCTGCCGCCGCGTCCGGGCCAGCGCCGCGATCACGGGCCGCTTGATCTCGGCCGCGACCTGCCGCACGGCTTCCGCGTCGGCGGGCGACGCAATCGGAAATCCCGCTTCGAGAATGTCCACGCCCAGCGTGTCCAGCGCGCGGGCCACGGCCAGCTTGGCCGGCACGTCCATCGAGAAGCCGGGCGCCTGCTCGCCGTCGCGCAGCGTGGTGTCGAAGACGAAGATGCGTGCGGGAGTACTCATGCGTAGTGTTGTAACCGGCCGCGCCGGTAGAAGTCAAAGTGATAATTATTAACGAAGAATAATCACTTGTTATACACTCCCTGGCGTCCGCCCCTGGAACCCGACCATGGATTTGAGCGCGCTGAAGATCTTCCTGGCCGTCGCGCACGAGCGCAGCTTTTCGCGCGCCGCGGCGAAAGTGCACCGCACCCAGCCCGCCGTCAGCCAGGCGGTGCGCCGCCTCGAGGTGGAGCTGGGCGAGCAGCTGTTCGACCGCTCGTCCAAGACGGGCACACTGACCGAGGCCGGCCGCATGCTGCACAACTACGGGCAGCGGCTCGTGCGGCTCGCGGAAGAGACTGAATCGGCCGTCCGCGACCTGCGCGACCTCCGCCGCGGGCGCGTGCTGATTGGCGCCAACGAAGCCGCCGTGCACACGCTGCTGCCGGTGCTCGTCCGGTTCCGGCAGCGCTTTCCCGACATCTCCATCGACGTGCGGCGCGTCCCGGCGCGGCAGATTGCCGTCGAGGTCCAGCAGGGGAGCCTCGACTTCGGCGCGCTGACGTTTCATCCCGCGGAAGAGGGCCTGCTCGAAGTGCCGGTCGGCAGCGACGAGCTCGTCCTGCTGGTGCCGCCGTCGCACGCGCTCGCGAAGCGACGGCAGGTCGCGATGAGCGACATCGCGCACGAGTCCGTCGTCGCGCACAACGATCCGTCGCCCGCGCGCGAGCGGGTGCTGCGCCTGTTCGAAGAGCACCACATCCCTTTGAAGATGGTGATCTCGCTGCCGAGTCTGGACGGGATCAAGCGCGCCGTGGAATTGAAGCTCGGCGTCGCGCTGCTGCCGCGGCGCTGCGCGATCACTGAAATCGCGAGCGGACGGCTGGTCGGAATCCCGGTGGCGGGTGTGTCGCGGAAGCGGCAGGTCATGCTCGTCTGCCGGAAAGCACACCGATCCCACGCCGCCGACGCATTTCTTTCCGTCGCGCAGGAGAAGGTACCGGCGGGCTAGTTAACAATCGGCACCGCCGGCGCGTCGTTCGAGCATGACGCGCCACGCCTCCACACCATTCCTCATCGTCTGCATGGCCACCGCGAGCTTCCTCGCGGCGCCGGCCTCCACCGCCACTGATCCGGGTCCGTTCACCGTCCACGAATGGGGCACGTTCACGTCCATCGCGGGTCCGGACGGTGACGCCGTCGAGTGGCTGCCCCAGGCCGGACCGTCGGATCTTCCGTGCTTCGTGCAGCGCAGTCCGTTCAGCGTGAAGGGCAGTCTGTCGGGCACGGTGCGCATGGAAACGCCCGTGCTGTACTTCTACGCGACACGCGCGACGACCGTAGACGTCAGCGTCCGGTTTCGAGACGGCCTGATCACCGAGTGGTTCCCGCCGGCCAGGGTCACGCCTGACGGTTTCCCGGTCCCGGTGCGCGGCGAGGGGGCGATCGGATGGCGGCACGTGCAGATCACGCCCGGCGCCGCGGAGGATTTTCCCACCGAGAGCGCCGCCAGCCATTACTACGCCGCCCGGCGAACCAACGCCGTCCCGGTCCAGTCGGGTTCGAACAAGGAGAAATTCCTGTTCTATCGAGGCGTGGGCCGCATGGCGCTGCCCATCGCCGCGACCGTCGGCAGCGATGGACAGGTGGCCGTCAGGAATCGGGGTGGTCAGCGCGTTGGCGACGTCATCCTGTTCAAGAACGAGCGCGGGCGCATCGCCTACGACGTCCTGCGCGATCTGATCACGGTCGATCCGCCAGTCGCGGATCGTGAGCCGACGACCGAACTCGAGGCGATGCTCGAGGCCAACGGCCTCTACGCGGAAGAAGCTCGCGCGATGATCGACACATGGCGTGATTCGTGGTTCGAGGAAGGCACGCGGCTCCTCTACATCGTTCCGCGTCCGGCGATCGACGCCGTCCTGCCGCTCACGATCAATCCGCCGCCGGCCGACATTGCTCGCGTGTTCGTCGGTCGGATGGAACTCGTGACGCCGGCGATCGTGAACGACATCCGAAATGCGCTTCTGGCCGACGATCGCGCGACGCTCCAGCGGTACGGACGGTTCCTGGACGCGATGGGGCGCCGTGTCATCGCGGAGAGCGCGCCGGACGATCGCGAGCGGCTCGCGCAGTTGCTCCAACGATCGACCGTCACGGCCTATCCAGCGGCGGCCTGTCGCTGACGGATCGGCGGGAACGGCAGGAGATCAGAAGCCGCGGACGTAGGGCAGCCGCGACGCGACGGCGCGGACTTCGTCGAACTTGTCCAGCAGCATCACGGTCGGATTCCACTGGCCGGACAGGAACGCGTCGCGTGCCGCTGGCGGGAGCGCGCCGGCGATGCGAAGCGGGCCTGCCGTGATCGCGCCTGACGCGACGTCAGCCGAGATCGTCAGCGTCGGGTCCGTTTCCACTGCGGCCTGAAGCCGCGCGATGGATTCCGGATCGGCCGTGAAGCACGGCAGCCCCATCATCGTCGCGTTGCCCTGAAAGATTTCCGAGTACGACTCGCCGACGATGGCGCGGATCCCGAGGCGGGCGAGTCCCTGCGGCGCGTGCTCGCGCGAGGACCCGCATCCGAAGTTGGCGTTGACGACGAGGATCGACGCGCCCGCGTACTTGGTGTTGTTGAACGGGTGACTCGGATCCGCGGCGCGGTCGTCTTCGAAGACGTGCCGCTCGAGCCCTTCGAACGAGACCGCCTTCAGGAAACGCGCCGGCATGATCCGATCGGTGTCGATGTCGGTGCCGCGCAGCGGAAGGCCGCGGCCCTCGACATGCCGGATCGCGGTGGCTGGTGGCTGGTGGCTGGTGGTCATGCGGGCACCGTTTCGAGCATCGAGCGGACGTCGACGACCTCGCCGGCGATCGCGGCCGCGGCGACCATCGCCGGACTCATGAGCAGCGTGCGCCCGGTCGGGCTGCCCTGACGGCCCTTGAAGTTCCGGTTCGACGAGGACGCGCAGATCTGACGGCCTTCGAGCTTGTCGGGATTCATTGCGAGGCACATCGAGCAGCCGGCGCCGCGCCACTCGAATCCCGCCTGCGCGAAGATCTCGTGCAGGCCGCGCGCTTCCGCCGCCTTCCGCACCGACTGCGATCCGGGCACGACGAGCGCCTTGACGTGCGGCGCCACGTGATGGCCGCGCACGAGCCGCGCGGCCTCTTCGAGATCGGACAGACGGCCGTTGGTGCACGACCCGATGAAGGCGACGTCGATCTTCGTGCCGGCCACGCGCGCGCCGGGCGTGAAGCCCATGAACGCGAAGGCCTCGTCCTTCGGATCGCCGGCGATGCGTTCGGTCACGCTGACGGACTGGCCCGGGTTGATGCCCCACGTCACCGTCGGCTCGATCGATCCGGCGTCGATCGTCACGCGATCGTCGTACGCGGCGTTGCGGTCGGACGCGAGCTGCCGCCACCACGCCGCCGCGCGTTCGAAGGCGTCGCCCTGCGGCGCGAACGGACGGCCGCGCAGGAACGCGATCGTGGTCTCGTCGGGATTGACGTAGCCGATGCGCGCGCCGCCCTCGATCGACATGTTGCAGACGGTCATCCGCTGCTCGATCGTCATCCCGTCGATCGTGCTGCCGCCGTACTCGTACGCGTAGCCCACGCCGCCCTGGACGCCGAGCGTTCGGATGATCGTGAGGATCACGTCTTTCGCGTACACGCCCGGGTTCAGCGTGCCGTTGACGTCGATGCGGCGCACCTTCAAGGGATCGAGGGCGAGGCACTGCGAGGCGAGGACGTCGCGGACTTGTGAGGTGCCGATGCCGAATGCGAGCGCGCCGAGCGCGCCGTGCGTCGACGTGTGGCTGTCGCCGCACGCGATCGTCATGCCGGGCTGCGTGAGTCCCAGTTCCGGCGCGATGACGTGGACGATGCCCTGGCGGCTGTCGTCGGGCGTCCACAACTGAATGCCGAATTCCTTGCAGCCGCGTTCGAGAACCGTCGTCATTTCCTCGGCCATCACGTCGAGGAACGGCCGCTTCTGCGAGCTGGTCGGCACGATGTGATCGACGGTCGCGAAGGTCCGCTCGGGGAACGGCACGCCCCAGCCGTGCTGCCGCAGCATGTCGAACGCCTGCGGGCTCGTCACTTCGTGGACGAGATGCAGGCCGACGAACAGCTGCGTCTGTCCGCTCGGCAGCGTTCGCACCGCGTGCGCGTTCCAGACCTTGTGAAAAAGTGTATCGGCCATAAACCGTCCAGCTAGGATACACAAACTTGTTCATTCGGGCGTCGTAGGCATATCATCATTAGGCAAATGCGCAGCCGCATCCGAACTCGGCGCCCGGGGGCGTTCGCTTTCGTCGGTGTGGCGATGTACGCCTTCTTCCTGATCACGGCGCAGTTCGAGCACCATGATCTGCTCTGCGAGCTCAGGACGCCGCAGCATTGCACCTCCTGCACCTCGAGCGTCGTCGGCTCCGATCCCAACACGACCGCGATCGTCGGCGCCTGGCATCTCGCTGACGCCGGGCGCGTCGTCTCGATTCAATTCATCGCCGACGGCACGCTGCTTCCGGTCCGCACCACCGGCCGCTCTCCTCCCGCCCGCTCCTGAACCTCGACGTTGTCCGATCGTAGAACGGGCTCCGCGTGACGCACGGAGCGCCGGTGTCGTGCATGGCGCATGCGCGTCCGCGCTTCGCACCCACGCCGTACGCAGTCATGAGGCAACGCCGACCGCAGAGAGTACGATCGGTGCGCGCGTTCGCCAGGATTCGGACGTTTTCAGTCAGGAAAGCGACTATGCATGCGAAGTTCAAGGCCCCGGGATCGCGGCGCTCGTTGGCCGTCGGCGCGTTCGCTCTGTTGACATCCGTGGGCGTGGCGGTGCCGGCCGCGGCGCAGGCGGTGCCGCCGCGCGTCACGCTCGACCAGGCGATCGACCTGGCGCTGCAACACAATCATGCGCTGCAGGCGGCGCGCACGACGATCCCCCAGAGCCAGACCCTCGAGGTCACCGCAAATCTGCGGCCCAATCCAGTTCTCGTCGGCGACGCGCAATTCCTGCCCTTGTTCGAGCCGGGTAACTTTTCGAGCGACTACATCGACAACGCCGCGCAGTTCGACGTGGGCGTGGCGTACCTGTTCGAACGAGGCGAGAAACGGCCGCGCCGTCTGCAGGCGGCCAAAGATCAGACGGCGGTCACGGCCGCGCAGGTGGCCGACAACGAGCGCACGCTCACGTTCAACGTGGGCGCACAGTTCGTCGCGGCCCTGCTGGCGCAGGCCAACCTCGACCTTGCCGAGCGGAGCCTGGCGAGCTTCGAGCAGACCGTCAGCATCAGCGAGGCGAGCCACAACGCCGGCGCGATGAGCGACGGCGACCTGCTGAAGATCAAGCTCCAGTTGCTGCAGTTTCAGATGGACGTGTCCTCGGCGAAGCTGGCGCGCGTGCAGGCGCTGGCGAGTCTGCGGCAACTGCTCGGTTACGAGTCCGTGCCCGGCAACTACGAGGTCGCCGGCGATCTTCAGTATCAGCCCGTGACCATCAGCCAGGACGACCTCAAGGCGCTGGCGCTCCGGCAGCGGCCGGATCTGCGCGCCGCACTGCTGGGGGTGACTGCGGCGCAGAGCCAGCTGGCCCTGGCGCAGTCGAATGGCAAGAGGGACGTCACCGCGCAAATCAACTACACGCACGTGGCCGCGATGAGTACTGCATCGCTGTTCGGCAGCATCCAGATCCCGGTCTTCGACCGGAACCAGGGCGAGATCGCACGGACGCGATTGGCCATCACGCAGTCTCAGGAGCTGTCGAACGAGCAATCGTCGATCGTGCTGACAGACGTGACGAACGCGTACGAGGCGCTCCACACCAACGACGCGGTCGTCAGGCTCTATCAGTCCGGTTACCTGCAGCAGGCCCGCGATTCACGCGACATCAGTCAGTACGGTTACGAGCGTGGCGCCGCGACGCTGCTCGACTTTCTCGACGCCGAGCGGAGTTACCGCGCCACCGAGCTCGCGTACCGGCAATCGCTCGCGGGCTACATGATCGCGCTCGAGCAGCTGCGTCAGGCCGTCGGGACCAGGAGCTTGCCATGAACATGCGAACAGGCGCTGCGCGCTCCGGGCGGCGCCCCGGCCGGGCGCGGTGGGTTGGATTGCCGTCGGCCGTGGCTGCCGCGCTGGCACTGGCCGCGTGCAGCACCGCGCCGCCGCCCGTATCGACGTCGACGGCGGCCGCCGCCGCGCCGAAGGCGACGCTGTTCAGCGTGCCGGCCGATCAGCTCGCGCATCTGAAGATCGAGCCTGTCCAGAAGGCGACCTTGGTGCGCACCACCGGCACCGTGGACTGGGACAACGACCACACGACGCAGGCCATCACGCAGGTCAGCGGCCCGATCGTGCGGATTGTCGTCGATGCCGGCACGAAAGTGAAGGCGGGCGATCCGTTGTTGTACGTGGTGAGCGCGGACGTCGCCAATGCGAGCTCGGTCTATCGCAAGGCGAAGAACCGGCTGGACCTCGCCCAGCGCGTTCTGACGCGGAACAAGGATCTGCTCGATCACAGGGCGCTCTCGCCGCGCGACTACGAAGCCAGCGAAGCGGACTTCAACGACGCGTCAACCGATTTCCAGACCGCGCTGCAGGCGCTGAAGGTGTTCGGTGTGACGCAGGACGACATCGCCGATGCCGAGCGGCAGAACGTGGCGATTCGTCCCGAGCTCGCCATGCGGGCGCCGCTTGCCGGAACGGTCGTGCAGAAGCTCGTGCTGCCCGGCCAGTTCATCCAGGCAGGGGCGACGCCCGCGTTTGTCATCAGCAACACGTCGACGGTCTGGGTGCAGGGCCACGTGTACGACAAGGATCTGGTGTCGGTGCACGTCGGCGACAGAGTTGACGAGCGGAATTCGTCGTTCCCGGACGACTTTCACGGCGTGGTGTCGTACATCGGCGACATGCTCGATCCCGCGACGCGCACGACGCCGGTGCGCATCGTCACGCAGAACCCCGCCGGGCTGCTCAAGAAGGACCTGTTCGTCGACGTCGTGATTCACGACAGGAGATCGCGCGACGTGCTGGTGGTGCCGACGGCTGCCGTGCTCTATGACGAGCAGAACTTTCCGTTTGTCTACGTGCAGACCGAACCGGGCAAATTCGCTCAGCGCCTCGTGAAGATCGGCGCCCAGCAGGGCGACGGCACCGAGGTGATCGACGGCCTCAAGACCGGCGAGCCGGTCGTCTCGCAGGGCAGCGTGTTCCTGCAGTTCGCCACTTCCTACCAGCCAACGCCATGATCGACCGCATCGTCTCGTTCGCGCTCACGCAGCGATTCATCGTCGTCGTGGCGATGTTGTGCCTGGCGGTCTGGGGGATCGTGTCGTTCCAGAATCTGCCGATCGACGCGTACCCGGATCTGTCGCCGCCGCGCGTGCAGATCGTCACGCAGTGGCCGGGCCACGCGGCCGAAGAGGTCGAGCGTCTCATCACGATTCCGCTCGAGGTCGAGATGAACGGCATCCCGAAGCTGGATGCCCTGCGCTCGATTTCGCTGTACGGCCTGTCGTCGGTCACCATGAATTTTCAGTACGACATCGACCCGTACTTCGCGCGCGAGCAGGCGTTCGAACGCATCGCCGACGCGCAGATGCCGTCCGGCGTCACGCCCGGAATGTCGCCGCTCTTCAGTCCGAGCGGGCTGATTTACCGGTACGTGCTCCAGAGTCCAGACCGGTCGGCGCGCGACCTCAAGATCCTCCAGGACTGGGTGCTCGAGCGCCGCTATCGCGCGATCCAGGGCGTGGCCGACGACTCGAGTCTTGGCGGCGAGACGATGCAGTACCAGGTGCAGATCGACCCGCGCCGGCTCATGTCGTACGGCGTCACGGTGCCGCAGCTCGTCCAGCAGCTCGCCGGCAACAACGCCAACGCCGGCGGGGGCTTCTACTCGCAGGGCGGGCAGTTCTACTACGTGCGCGGTCTCGGCCTCGTCAAGTCGCTCGACGACATCGGCCATATCGTCGTCGCCGCGCACGCGGGGATCCCGGTGACGGTGAACGACGTCGGCACCGTCGCGATCGGGTCGGCGCCGAGACTCGGCCAGTTCGGCTACATGCAGCAGAACGATGCGGTCGAGGGCGTCATCCTCATGCGCGTCGGAGAGCAGGCGCAGGTGATCCTGAAGAAAGTGCAGGAAGTCACCGCGGCGCTGAACCGGAGCGTGCTGCCGCCCGACGTGAAGATCGTCCCGTACTACGACCGGACTCAGCTGATCGAAGAGACGACGAAGACCGTCGAGCGCAATCTCGTGCGCGGGATGCTGCTCGTCCTGGTCATCCTCGGGATTTTTCTGTTCAGCGTGCGCACGGCGCTCATCGTCGCGGTGACGATTCCCTTCGCGCTGCTGTTCTCGTTCATCTGTCTCGACTGGGCGCACATTCCCGCCAACCTGCTGTCGATCGGGGCCATCGACTTCGGAATGATCGTGGACGGCGCCGTCGTGATGGTGGAGAACATCTTCCGGGAGCTGGCCCATCGTCACGGTCACAAGTTCGACCCGATCGTCGTGATCCGATCGGCGGCCAAGGACGTGGAGCGGCCGATCTTCTACGCGATCGCGGTCATCATCGCGGGATACCTGCCGATCTACGTCCTGACCGGGCCCTCGGGCCGGTTGTTCCGTCCGATGGCCGACACGATGGCCTTCGCGCTCGTCGGAGCGCTCCTGTGCTCGCTGACGCTTTTGCCCGTGCTGTGCGCGGTCTTCCTGCGGAAGCACGTGAAGGAGCCGCGCGTGCCGTTGTACGAGTACGTGCTGCGGGCCTACGATCGCCTGCTCGACATCAGCCTTCAGAACCGCGCGGCGACGCTCGTCGTCTGTCTCGTGATCTTCGCCGCCTCGCTGCTGCTCGTGCCGTTCATCGGCGCGGAATTCATGCCGCATCTCGACGAAGGGTCGTTGTGGGTGCGCGCGACGATGCCGTACACGATTTCCTTCGATGAGGCGTCCAAGCTCGGTCCGCAGATGCGAGAGCTTCTCCTGGGGTTTCCCCAGGTGACGACGGTCGCCAACGAGCTGGGACGCCCCGATGATGGAACAGATCCCATCGGTTTCTTCAATGACGAGTACTTCGTCGGTCTCAAGCCGTATGACGATCCGGCCTGGCGCGGCCCGATTCAGACCAAGGCGCAGCTCATCGCCGCGATCCACGCGAAGCTCAAGGCGTTTCCCGGCATCATCTTCAACTACACGCAGCCTGCGGAGGATGCCGTGGACGAAGCCGAGACGGGTCTGAAGAGCTCGCTCGCGGTGAAGATCTTCGGGACCGATCTGGCAGCGCTCGAATCGAAGGGCGAAGACGTGCAGCGCGTGATTTCCACCGTGCCCGGCATCTCGCACGTGTCGCTGGTCCGCGAACTCGGGCAGCCGAGCCTGACCATCGAACCGGACCGCGCGAAGATCGCGCGCTACGGGCTGAACGTCGCCGACATCAACGCGCTGATCGAAACCGCGGTCGGCGGAGCGCCGGCGACGCAGGTCATCCAGGGCGAGCGTTCCTTCGATCTGGTGGTCCGGCTGCAGGAACCGTATCGCCAGAGCATGGACGCGATCAAGAACATCCTCATCGCGACGCCGGACAACCAGCACCTGCCGCTCAGCCAGTTCGCCGACATCAAGGTCAGCAAGGGCGCCTCGTTCATCTACCGCGAGTCCAACTCGCGATTCATCGGAATCCAGTTCAGCGTCGAGGGGCGCGATCTGGCCAGCGCGGTCGAGGACGCGAAGAAGAAAGTCGCGGCGGCGGTCCCACTCCCGTCTGGCTACACCTTCGATTGGGGAGGGGAGTACGAGGAATATCTCGCCGCCCGTTCGCAGATGGCCGTGATCCTGCCGCTCACGGTCGTGCTCATCGTCCTGATTCTGTTCGCGCTCTACGGCAACCTGAAGTTCCCGCTGATCATCATGTTCAGCGTGCTCGTGACGGTACCGGTCGGCGGCCTGCTCGCGCTCAAGCTGACCGGCACGAACTTCAACGTGTCGTCCGGCTTCGGCTTCGTCGCGCTGATGGGCGTCGCGGTGCAGACCAGCGTCATCCTGTACTCGTTCATCAACAAGCTGCGGCTCGAGGGCATGGACATCAAGCACGCGACGCACGAGGCGTCGCTGCTGCGGCTCCGCCCGATCATGATGACGGCGCTCGTCGCGTGCATCGGCCTGCTGCCGGCGGCGATGTCCACGGGCATCGGCAGCGATTCGCAGAAGCCGTTCGCGATCGTCATCGTGGGCGGTCTGATCTCGCGGCTGGCGCTGTCGATCTTCCTGGCGCCCGTCCTGTACGCGCTCGTCGCGCGCGACGACGACGTCCTCAAGGTATAGTGGCGGCTCGTTGTCGCGATGCAATGTCGAAACTGCGGAACTGAAATCGCCGAGAAAGCGCTCATCTGCTACAAGTGCGGCACGGCGACGAGCGAAGCGAAATACCAGCCGGGGGCGCCGCCCCGGCGCGGCCTGCCCGTCAGCTTGATCGTGTCCCTCCTCGCGGTGGCGCTCCTGGCCGCGGCCGCCTCGTACGTCGGCCGCTCGCCCGACGGCGAGACGCCCAGACTTTTCACCTGGATCGTCGTGGCGATTGCGGTGGTCATCGTCGGCCTTCGCGCCTACGCGCGCCGGCGGTAGCGAGGCGCGTCACGGAGAAAGTGCGATAATCGATCGCATGGTGACCGACGCGCCGCGGCGCCGAGTTGCGGCGCTCCGGCAGCCGGCGCGTGCCGCCCGCCTCGCCCGCGTGCTCTGGACCGCCTGGGCCCTTGTCGTCTGGAATGTCGTGTTCGATCACACCATCGTGACCGCCGGTCGTGCCTACATCCGTGCCGCGACGCATGACGCCGGAAGAACCGGCGCGGGCGCGCCCGTGCGCATGGATGACTGGATGCGTCCGGCCGTGACGCGCGGCATGTGGACCGCCACTGCGGCCGGCGGCGCCGTTCTCGCCGCCGGACTCCTCTCGGTGCGGTGGGCCGTCCGCGCCGCGTCGCCAAGACAGGACGGGTGACGCGTGCGTCTCGCGCCGCATCCTCTTATATACGACTGGAATCATGACGCGGCCGGCCCGCGGCCGGTGGCGATGCTCGACGATGAGACGCTGCGGGACGGACTGCAGTCGCCGTCGGTGCGCGCGCCGACAATCGACGAGCGCATCGACATCCTGCACCGCATGGACGCGCTCGGCATCGACACGGCCGACATCGGACTGCCCGGCGCCGGACACCACGTCGCGCGCGACGTCGAGCGGCTCGCGCGCGCGATCGCGGAGGGCCGGCTGAAGATCCGCGCCAACTGCGCCGCGCGCACGATGGTCGCCGACATCAAGCCGATCGCCGAGATTCAGCAGCGGACCGGCGTGCCGATCGAGTGCGGCGCGTTCATCGGATCGAGCCCGGTCCGGCAGTACGCGGAAGGGTGGACGCTCGAGTTCCTCAAGAAGACGACGGAAGACGCGCTGATCTTCGCGGCCAAAGAGGGCGTGACGGTGATGTACGTCACCGAGGACACGACGCGGGCGGATCCCGACTCGCTGCGTGCGCTGTTCACGACCGCGATCCGCGCCGGCGCGAAGCGGCTGTGCGTGGCCGACACCGTCGGGCACGCCACCCCGAGCGGCGCGCGGGCCGTCGTGACGTTCGTGAGGTCGGTCATTGACGAGCTCGGCGTCGACGTCGGGATCGACTGGCACGGGCATCGCGATCGCGGATTCGGCGTGGCGTCGAGCATCGCGGCGCTCGAAGCGGGCGCGACGCGGCTCCACGGCGCCGCCCTCGGCATCGGCGAACGCTGCGGCAACACGCCCATGGATCTGCTGCTCGTCAATCTCGCGATGATGGGCTACATCGAGCGCGATCTCACGTCGCTGCCCGCGTACTGTCAGGCCGTGGCCGTGGCCTGCGACGTCCGGATTCCGCCGAACTATCCCGTGATTGGCAGCGACGCGTTTCGCACCGCGACCGGTGTCCACGCCGCTGCCGTCGTCAAGGCGTTCCGCAAAGGCGATCGCGCGCTGATGGACGCGGTGTACGCCGCCGTGCCCGCGAGTCTCGTCGGCCGGGAGCAGGAAATCGAAGTGGGACCGATGTCCGGCCGCTCGAACGTGATCTTCTGGCTCGAGAGCCGCGGTCTGCCGGCGACAGACGAGGTCGTCGATCGGATCTTCGCGGCGGCGAAGGCGTCCAATCGCACGCTCACGCACGATCAGATTCAGCGCATCGTCGGTGGCGACGTGAAGATCGCGCGGAAGGGGCATCCGCGAGAGCCGAGGCGGCGCCGCGGCTTCTAGGGTGCTGGCGGGTCCGAAAGGACCCACCCTACTTTTTCAGAAGGATGTCCTCGAAGAACTTGACGGCGCGCGGATCCTTCGACTCGCCGAGCCAGAACATCGCCTGCTTGCGGACCTCGGCGTTGCGATTCGTGCGCGCGACCTCCATCAGCCTCGGCACGCCCTCGTCCTTCGGCAGCTGACTCAGCGCGAAAACCGCTCTCTTCTTCACGTCGGTTTCAGGATCGTTCTCGATGGCGTTCGTAATGGTGGCCATCGCCTGCTGGCCGGCCTTGTGCGCGAGCCAGAAGAGCGCCTGGCCGCGCACGCGGGCGACGGGGCTGGTGCGCGCGACACCGATCAGCGCCTCGATGGCGGGCTGACCGCTTTGAAACGCCAGCGCCGACAGCGCGGGATTGGCGACACGATTCACGCGTTCGCTGTCCGAGCCCGCGCCGCTCACCAACGATGACAGCCACGCCACGCTTTCGTCAGGCTTCACGTCGGTCAGCCAGACGAGCGGCATCCCCGAGGCGTCGACGTCACAGTCGGGCGTGAACGTGCGCACGCGCATCACGGCGCCGGCCTCGACACGCGCGAGAATCAGGAACTCGGTCGGCGGCTCGAGCGTGATTCGCGATCCGCGCGCATCACCTGTTGTCATCGTCACACCGCCGCCGCTCTCCAGGCGGCACGTGCCGCAGCAGGGGACGGGAGTCCCCACGCCGGACACTGGGACTCCCGTCCCCATGCTGTCGTAGCAGCACATCTGTCGCGGGCCTGCGATCATCGGAACCCGGTACCCGATCCACGTCGCCGTGCCGCGCGCGACGACCGCTCGCACTTCGCGATCCAGACCTTGCACGGCCGAGCGCGTCTCGGTCCGCGCGTTGGTGATGCGGCCCTGGGCCGCACCCGGCACCGCCGCACCCAGCACGGCACCCAGCACCGCCGCACCCAGCACCCGGCACCGGCTCTTCACTTGAGCAGCTCCATCAGATAGTCCGTCGCTTCCTTCGACTTCATGATCGACAGTCTGGAGACGAGCTCTTTCTTCATCTCCGGATTCTTTTCGGCGCGCGCGAGTGTCACGAGAGAGGCGGCGTTGTTCTGGAGGAAGAGCGCGCCCACCACGGCCTTGCGGACGTCGAGCGAGGCGTCAGATCCGTAGATCGCGACCAGCGCTTCGGCCGTGCCGGGCTTCTTCATCATGCCGAGGTTGCGGATCGCGCTCTTGCGCAGCTCGGGGTCCTTCTCGGCTTTGGCCAGCTCGATCATCTTGTCCGAGTCGCCGCTCATGAACATCGCCGACAGGATCTGCTTGCGGACGTCGACCGATGCGTCGCTCTGATAGAGCTGCGTCAGCTCGGCGGTCGCGCGCATCATCCCGAGCTGCCTGACGGCTTCGGTCCGCAGCGACGGATCCGTTTCGCTCTTGGCAAGCGCGAACAAACGATCGCGATCGCCGGACTGCATGTAGCCGCGCAGGATCGCCTTCTTCACGGCCGGGTCGTTCGAGGCTCGATAGACGTCCGCGAGCATCTGCTTGTTGTCGCTGCCGCCCATCATGCCGATATAGCGAATCGCCTTCAGCTGCAGATCGGGATTTGCGTTGCCTTTCGCGACGCCAGAGATGATGTCGCGCGCGCGCGCCGACTTGCTCTGGCTGAGCACGAACAGCGCGCGGTCCTTCACTCTCGGCGAGCTCGTGCCCGCGAGCATTTTTTCGATGACGGGCAGGGCCTGCTCCGGATCGCTGTTCATGATCCCGCGCAGGGCCAGCAGCTTCAGTTCCTCGTCGTTCTGCGCCTCGGGCGACACCGTCTGGCCCGACGCCTGGCGCACTTCCACTTCGAGCGCCTTGGCGTCCTTGATCCAGCGGCTGTTGGCGAACTGCTTGTAGAGCTCGGTGACGGCGATCAAGGCTTCTTCCCGCTGTCCGAGCTTCGAGAGGCTGTAGGCCTTCCAGTAGAGCGCCGCGTCGCTGCGCGCCGTCTTGAGCGCGATGACACGGTCGAGGTCGGCCAGCGCGCGATCGTACCGCGTGTTGTCGATGGCCTCCCGCGCCCGCTCCAGGAGGTCGTCGGCCTGCTGGTCGGCGTCGGCGGAGAGGGTCGCGACCTTCAGCGCGTCGGGACCGCCGGCGTAGGCCGCCGGAGCCGTCAACAGCGCGCAGAGGAGCGGAAGCGTCGGTCGGAACATGCGTGTCATGGTCATGGTCGTTTAGCTCGTTTTCTGGGTGGCTGTGGGCGGGGCCGGCGCGCTCTCGCGCTGACGGAGCTCGTCGCTCATCACCCGCACTTTGAAGAGGAGCGCCGCCGCGTCGATGCGACGACGGATCTGGTCGAGGTCCGCCGCCGAGATCGGCGACGGGCTGTGGACGATTTCCAGGAGGCTGCGCTCGAGGTCGTCGAGCACGCCCGCAATTGACGACTCGCCGGCCTCCACCGCATCCTGCCGGTACAACCGGCTGGTCGTCAGCAGGTCGTCCGCCCAGCGCTGCTCGGTGGAGATGTCGCCGCGCGAGGGCGCGTTCATGATGTCGGTGAGCACTCGCTCCGATCGATCAAGATGATCGGCGACGGCCGTGATCAAGATGCGATGCCGGACGTCGTTGCCCGTGGTCGCGGTTCCGCTGGCGTCGGCGGTGACCGAAGCGGCAGGCGGCGATGCGACCGAGCCCGCCCGTGGCCAGATCCGTCCCGCGACGAACGCGACGAGGACGAGCGTGGCAAGCGCACCGGCGAGCACGAGCCGGTCCGTTCGCGGCATGACCAATGCCAACCAGCCGGGCGCTTCCTGCTCGGGCAACTGATGCCGGATGCGCTGCCAGACCTCGAGCCCGTACTGGTCGCCGCGCTCGGGTGGTTCCGGCGGCGTCACCAGCGCGAGCGTGCCCGCAATTTCGCGATAGACCGCTGCGCACGCCGTGCATTCGTCCAGGTGACGGGCGATGCGGCCTCGGCGCCGGCCTTCGCCGTAGTAATAGAGCGTCAGTTCGTCTTCCGTGAAATGTGTGCTCACGATTCCTGACTCCGCAGCGGCGCCAGCGCCGCACGCAGCTTCTTCACCGCCCGGAACACGCTGTGCTTCGCCGCGCTCGTGCCCAGCCCGAGCGTCGCGCCGATTTCGTCGATCGATCGTCCTTCGTAGTGCCGCAACGTGAACGCCGCGCGCTCGAGTGCGCTGAGATCGTCGAGCGCGGATTGCACGCGCGTCTCGATTTCCGCGCTCTGCGCGAGCCGTTCCGGGCCGGGCAGATCGACGGCGGGTAACTCCACGGCCTCGTCGAGGCTGTCGCCCCGGATCTGATCGTGACGGGCCTGTTTGGCGCGCATCAGATCCACCGAACAGTTGGCGACGATCCGGTACAGCCAGGTGCCGAAGTTCGCGCGCGATTCGAACCGGCCCAGCTGGCGATACGCTTTGAGGAAACTCTCCTGCACCACATCCTCGGCATCCTGTTCGTTTCCCGTCATCCTGAACGCCAGACGGAACGCACTGCGGCTGTGCCGCTCGACGAGCGCGCGAAACGCCTCACCGTCGCCCTGTCGGGCACGATCCAGGACGGTTGCTGCCTCAGTCGCGTCCATCTGCACTGTCCATTTAGACGGAGTGTAACGTGTGTGGTTAGTGGAGTTAGGGTGGCGTGCGTCAGATCTTGGCAGTTCGGTCTGACAATAATTGACGCTGTGACGTCGAGTGTCATGGCACGACACGGTGTTGGCTCGCGAATTCCTGCGGGCTCCGAGTGTCTTCGACTTGTCTATTGCTGGCACGGCGCTTGCGAACGACCGTGCAGGAGGTTCTGTGTTCTGGTGGTTCGAGCGGGCAGGTCGCTTCGTGCGATGCGCGGCCCAGGCAGTGCCAGGCGACGGCTACGAATTGCGGATTGTGAGCCCGGACGGTACCGAGCGGGTCGAGCGCTTCGACGCATCGTCCGAGCTCGCCAAACGCCAGGCGTCGCTCGAGCGCGAATTCCTCGCCGACGGCTGGACGGGCCCGCACGGCTGGAACATCTGATCCGCGACGGTCAATGTGCGGCGCGATACGTCGCGCTCGAGTGGACGAGCCGGCGCTTTGCCCTGCGATTCACCTTGGTCACGACGTACGGCCGCGGACTCCGGAGCCGCCGCCCCGTGAGGACGATCCCTTTCGTGAGATGCGCCTCGATTTGCGGCAGCGCGGCGAGAACCACATCGCCGACCACCTGCAGGCTGCGCGCGCTGACGGCGTCGAGCGTGTCCTTGGCCGTGTGCCACTGCTCGTAGTCAAGGTCGATGATGTCCACCGACGGCACACCGGCCGCGAGGAACGGCAGATGGTCGTCCTCGACGCGCGTCGTATCGGCGAGGAAGTAGCCGTCGAGATCCTTCTGCTTCGCCGCGTCCCAGATGAGATTCGTCAGCCAGGGCGTCGAGTTGGCATCGCGGCGGATGTCCAGATCGCGATCCCCGATCATGTCGATCAGCACGAAGGCCTTGAGCGCGGCGAGCGAGCCGTCATGCCGCGCGGCCTCCACGTAGTGGCGGCTGCCGTACGTGTTGTCCGTGCCGTGCCAGTCGGGCATGCGGGCCTCCTCGCCGTCGAGGAAGAGCAGTTCGATCGTCATGGGATTGCGACGGCCCTTCAGGGCGCGCGCGAGCTCGAGCAGGAACGCGGCGCTCGAGGCGCCGTCGCTGGCGCCGACGAACCGGAACTCGCGGAAGAGCTTCGTGTCGTAGTGCCCGGCGATCACGATGCGCTCTTTGCGTGATCCGGGAATGGTCGCGATCAGATTCACCATGTGAACCTTGTCGACCGGGGTCTGATCGTCCCAGGCCTGCTCGGTTGCGGTGAGCCCGGCCGCCGCGAGCTGGTCCTTTATGTACTTGCGCGTTTGTTCGATGGCGGGGGAGCCGGCCGGCCGGGGACCGATGGCCACGAGTTGGCGCAGATGTTCCCACGCGCGACCTGAGTCGAACTTCGGCGGCGGCGCGACGGCCTGAAGCGCGAGGGCCGTGAGGAGCAGCGCTTTTCCCATCCCTACATCTCCCTGTCAGTGACGCGCGCGATCGGGCAGATTCTACGCCCGTTTGTCCCGCGGGACGTAGTCGCGCTTCGCGGCCCCCGTGTAAATCTGCCGCGGGCGCGCGATCTTCTGCTCGGGATCGAGGAGCATCTCTTCCCATTGCGCAATCCACCCGGCCGTGCGCGGGATGGCGAAGAGCACCGGGAACATCTCCACCGGGAAGCCCATCGCCTGATAAATCAGGCCGGAGTAGAAGTCGACGTTCGGATACAGCTTGCGCGTCACGAAGTAGTCGTCCTGGAGGGCGATGCGCTCGAGCTCGAGCGCGATGTCCAGCAGCGGGTTCTTGCCGGTCACCGCGAACACCAGGTCGGCGATCCGCTTGATGACTTTCGCGCGCGGATCGTACGACTTGTAGACGCGGTGTCCGAACCCCATCAGGCGGTTGCCGCTTTCGCCGCTCTTCACGCGCTTGATGAACTCCGGCACCTTCGACACCGAGCCGATTTCGTTCAGCATCCGCAGGACGGCTTCGTTCGCGCCGCCGTGCAGCGGGCCATAGAGCGCCGCCGCCGCGCCGGCCAGGGCCGAGTACGGATCCACGTGCGAACTGCCGATGGTGCGCATGGTCGTCGTGCTGCAGTTCTGCTCGTGGTCGGCGTGCAGGATGAAGAGCACGTCCAGCGCCCGCGCCAGCACGGGGTTCGGCTGGTACTTCAACTCGGTCATCTTGAGCAGCATGTTCAGGAAGTTGCCGGTGAAGCTCAGATCGTTGTCGGGAGAGTTGTACGGCCGCCCGATGCTGTGACGGTACGCATACGCGGCGATGCTCGGCACCTTCGCGATCAGGCGCTGCGTCTGCCGCATGCGCGAGTCCTTGTCGAAGATGGCTTTGGCGTCGGGATTCAGCGTCGAGAGGGCGCCTACCGTGCTGAGGAAGATCCCCATCGGGTGGGCGTCGTACCGGAAGCCTTCCATGAACTTCTTGATGTTCTCGTGCAGCATCGTGTGGTACGTGATGTCTCGCACCCAGGCTTGCTGCTGCGCGGCCGTCGGCAGTTCGCCGAACAGGATCAGATACGCCGTTTCGAGGTAGTCGCTCTCTTCGGCCAGTTGTTCGATGGGGTAGCCCCGATAGAGCAGGATGCCCTTGTCGCCATCGATGTAGGTGATGCTGCTGCGACAATTCGCCGTGTTCATGAACGCCGGGTCGTACGTCATCAGCCCGAAGTCGTCCGCGCCGGCCTTGATCTGGCGCAGATCCATCGCGCGAATGGTCCCGTTCTGAATCGGCACTTCGTACTTCTTCCCGGTGCGGTTGTCGACGATCGAGAGCGTGTCAGCCATGTTCAGGAGTGGAGTGTTTGAGTTCCGATTGTTGAGTGTCCGCGGCGTCGGCGACGGCGTCGCCCGCCGAGCGGTAACTGCCTGTCGCCCACTGCGCCAGATCCTGCAGTCGGCATCGGTCGCTGCAGAATGGCCGGTGCTCCTGCTGTATCGGATGACGGCGGCAGAACACACAGACAGATGCGTCGACGATCGGCACGCCACATTATGGCATCCGGTGGCCGCCCAAATGCGCTGACCTTTCGCCTCGAACTTACGATTCCGTTATCGAAGACAAATACTTGTTTGTCGGTCAAAGTACGACATAATGCGCAACCGCACGATCAAGTTCAAGTCACATTGCCAACCTTCGGGTCGTTTCGTTTTCTCACTGTCACGTACAGACTGCGACTTCCCGTACGTCTGCACGCGCAGAGGAACTTCGTCCGGTAACTCCGTCTAATCCCGGCAGAGCCTGCACGATTGGGCCCTACCGGAGGGTTGGGACATGCAGCACGCAGAGCTCATTTCGCTCGCCTCCCGTTGCCTCATTTCGGTCTGTCACGGGCCATTCAAAAACCCAATCTTTGACGTACGCAGGAGGCTTTCGATGAAGCGTCAAGCTTCGGCGCCGTCCGCCTCGGTGGCCCGCGCGTCTGCACCCGTGTGGTTGCGGACCCAGGCCGCTCTTCTTGCGCTTGGGATCGCGGTGCTCTTCGCCCAGAGCGGAGGGCAGGCCCAATCCCAACCTCCGAATGCTTTGCCGTTCTCCAAGAGCTTCCTGGTCACCGGCAATTACGTCGTCGGCGGCGCCGACTTCGACAACGGTTCGCGAAGCGGCTTCGTCACGGGCACCATCGCGATGCGTGGCGTGCCTGCCAACGCCGACATTCTCGCCGCCTTCCTTTACTGGGAGACGCTCACGAATTCGCCCAACCTCAAGGATCAGACTGACGGCGTGAAGTTCCGCGGTCAACCCGTGACCGCCGTAAAGGCGTCGTCCCTGTCGCCAACGCCCGCGACGGCGGCGTGCTTCATTCCTGGACCGCAACCCAGGATGACGATGTTCCGCGCCGACGTCTTGCGCTTACTGCCCCTGCAGTTGGACACGAACGGCCAGCCGACTGGCAAGCGTCTCGTCAACGACGAGGACCTGGAAGAGGCCGGCGTGCCGCGGCACACGGTGACGCTGCCGGACGCCAAAGGGTCGACGAACCATGCGCCGGCGAGCGGCGGCGCGTCGCTGTTCGTCGTCTATCGGGATCCAACGCGGCCGTTGACGCAGATCGTCCTGTACGACGGCATCTATCTCCAGCCGCCGTCCGCGACGATGACACAGACGATCCGAGGATTTTTTCAATCCTCGATGAGTCACGTCGCCAAGGTGACCCACATCGTTGGCAGCGGCAAGCACAACGGCAGGGATCGCGTGTGGTTCGACAACAGACGCAAACCACCGGCACTCATCGGCTCGGACACGTTCGAGAACGAGGAGCAGGGTGGCAAGTCGGATCTAGGCTGGTCGAACCCGACATTCGATGTGACTTCGATGATGCCTGGGCTCGATCCCAATCTCGGCTACGGGGAAGAGGTGGTCACGACCGTCGACCACCGCAGGGACAATGACAGGGACAACGACAAAGACAACCAGTACGACTGCCTGACGTGGGCGGCAATCGCGTTCAGCACGACGGTCCAGGACAGCGACGGCGATGGGATTCCCGACAAGCTGGAGGACGTCAGCGGCCTCAAGCAGCCCAACAACGAGCCGTTGCCGGACCTCCACGCGATGGGCGCCAGCTCGAGGCACAAGGACATCTTCGTCGAAATCGGCGCCATGACGGCGGATCCGGACACGGGTTACGGATCGATCAACGCACCCTTCAACCCGGCGACGCCTCGAGTCGTCGACGCCGCCGGCCACAGTCACTTGCCGACGCCAGACGTGCTGAAGTTGGTGGGAGACGCCTACACGAACGCGCCGGTGGACAATCCCGACGGATCGCCGGGCATCAACATTCATTTCGACGCTGGGTCCGGATATCACGGTCTGCCGGGCTATGGGTCGGCCGAGGCCGACACCTATCTGATCCCGTCGACGTACGCGCGGGGCGGCGAGTTGATCAAGGAAGTGCCGTGTGCCGGAGCACAGTGCCAGTTTCCTGATTATCCCGGCACTGTCAGCTTCCAGATCGGGTACCAGATCTTGAGGGACGCGCCCGTCGGTCCTGATGGCGAAGAGCTGACGCCTTCGGGTGAAGACGCCCAGGAAGCCAGTTGCCGGACTCCGGGCTACATCGGAAACTGCCGGCGACGATTCGATCACAATCGCCAGGGCCTCTTCCACTACCTGTTGTACGCCCACGCGCGCGGTCTGCCGAAGTCCACCGACCCGCAGTCGCCGGACTTCCACGTACCGAAGAGCAGTTCAGGCGTGAGCAACCTGCCGGGCGGAAACCTCATGGTTACGCTCGGCCTCTGGGACAACTTCGTCGGAACGCCCTTCGCGCAAGCGACAACCTCGAACTGTGGCACGGTGGCGGTCCCACGAAGTACACGAGCGTCGACACCCGCGGCGGCGAGAGAGTTCGCGTCGATTTCGAGCCCAACTGCAAACCGAACGATCTCAGCACGATGAGCTACCTGTTCCAGTTGCACGGACTCCTCGACAACAACGGAATGGCTCACCTGGATTACTCGCGCGGCGACGCTCTGACGCTGAACGAGACGTCCCTCAAGGACGGGTCGATTGCGGGAAAAGGCGCGCTGCCGTACCGCACCGCCTGGTTTGTGCCGTTGGTGCCCGGCTCCCTCGCCGCGATTTTGACGCGCCCAGCACCTCGGCTCTCGTCGACTGGAACACTGCCGGGCTCGACACGACGGAGCGATCCCAGGACATCAACTTCGACGGCACGCTCGAAACGTCCCTGAAGGGGTTCAACGAGTGGGCCAACATCCGCCTGAACCAGACCGGCAGCGGCCCGAACATGGCCGGATTCTCGCAGGGCATCGACTTCGGCGGCGGGGTCGACTTCAGCGGCGGCATCGACTTCAGCGGCGGCGTCGACTTCAGCGGCGGCGTCGACTTCAGTGGCGGCGTCGACTTCAGTGGCGGTATCGACTACAGCGGCGGCATCGACTACGGTGGCGGCATCGACTTCAGCGGCGGCATCGATTTCAGCGGCGGCATTGATTTCGGCGGCGGGATCGACTTCGGCGGCGGGGTCGACTACGGCGGCGGCGTCGACTTCAGCGGCGGACAGGAGATCGACTTCGAGACGTCGGCCGCACTGGGACATACGCCTCCCAACGGGCTGACGGCGTGCGTTGTCGGAACCAACCCGGGATGCACGGGCACGCCGGCGCAGCTCCACCGAAATCGGCTGGATTGGCAGGCGCCCAACGCAGGCGGCTCGCAGGTGACGCACTACGCGGTGTACCGCGTCACGGGCGCCACAGTCGATACCACGAGCGCAGCCCAGAAGAAGCTCGTCGGAGAAACGCCGAACGGGGCGACGACGACACTGGTCGATCCCGAAGAGTTGCCGAACGGCCAGGTCTTCACCTACTGGGTGATTGCGGAGTTCACGAGCGCCACCGATGTCAGCAGCCCGTCGAACTACGCCACGATTGCCGCGATGAACAATCCGCCGGTGGCACTCGCCGATGCGCCGAGCACCAACGAAGACACGCCCCTTACGGCGGATGTGTTGCTGAACGACACCGACGTCGACAGCCTGGCCCGCTTGCCCGTGGGCTTGAGCCTTCCCGTCAACGGGACTCTGACGTTCAACGCGAACGGCACCTTCACGTACACGCCGAACCTCAATTTCTACGGGACCGATGGCTTCACGTACAAGCTCGCCGCCGGGACGTGGCCCGGTCCGCCGGCCCAGCCGATGAGCGCGGATTCGGCCGTCGTGACGGTGACGATCACCGTCAACCCGGTCAACGACGCGCCGTCGTTCACGAAAGACGCCGACGACACTGTGCCGGAGGACTCCGGGCCGCGCGCTGTCTTGAACTGGGCGACCAACTTCTCGCCAGGGCCGCCGAACGAGTCGGCTCAGACGCTGCTCGCGTATCACGTCGTCAGCAACAGCAATCCGACGCTGTTTGCCGCGGGACCGGCCGTTGACAATACAGGTTCGCTCACCTACACGCCGGCGCCTGACGCGAACGGCACCGCGACGATTGGTGTGACGGTGCAGGACAGCGGCGGTATCGCATCTGGCGGCGTGGACACGAGCGCCGCGCAGACGTTCACGATCACGGTGACGCCGGTCAACGATCCGCCGGTCGCCGCGCCCGATTCGAAAACGACGCCCGAAGACACGGCGCTGGTGTTCCCGGCCGGGGATTTGACCGCGAATGACAGTCGAGGCGCCGCCAACGAAAGTGACCAGACCTTGACCGTGCAGTCGGTGAGCGATGCGACCCACGGACTCGTCGTGCTCACCGACGGCACGATCACGTTTACGCCGGATCCGGATTTCAACGGTACGGCGAGCTTCACGTACACGGTGTGGGATAACGGGACGACGAACGGACAGTCGGATCCCCGCTCGGCGGTCGGTCATGTGTTCGTGACCGTCACCGAAGTCAACGATCCCCCCGTGCTGACCGACGACAGCAAGAGCACGCTCGCGAACACGCCGCTCACTTTCCCGGCGAGCGATCTGACCGCCAATGACCAGGCGGGACCGGCCAACGAGAACGGACAGATCCTCACCGTCACGACGGTCAACTCGCCGGTCAACGGCGCTGTGGCCCTCGCGGACGGCGCGATCACGTTCACTCCGGCGGCAAACTTCAGCGGACAGGCGAGCTTCACGTACGCAGCGTGCGACAACGGAACGACCGATGGCGTTCTGGATGCCCAGTGTGCGACGGCAACGGTGAGCGTGACGGTCGGGCCCGGGCTGACCATCACCAC
Source organism: Terriglobia bacterium (assembly GCA_020073005.1). GTDB lineage: Bacteria > Acidobacteriota > Vicinamibacteria > Vicinamibacterales > CAVVIG01 > SRVP-36. The sequence continues at coordinate 56,707 of JAIQFX010000050.1, forward strand.
TCTCGCGTTGCCCAACGGTACGCAGGGCGAGGCGTACTCGCAGAAGACCTTCGCGACTGGCGGCCAACCGCCGTACAGCTGGAAGATCGTGCCGATCCAGAACCACCCCGAGTTCGATCTCCCTACCGGGTTGACGCTCTCGACGCAGGCGGATGGTACCGGGTTGATTTCGGGGACACCGACGATTGCGGATCAGGTGAGGACCTTCAGACTGCGCGTCACCGATTCACTCGGCGCCTCGAGCACGCAGGACTTGTGCGTCCATGTCGACGAGCCGACCGATAGCGCCCTGATCGCCAGTCCCGCGAGCCCCGCCGATGTGGCGGCAG
>JAIQFX010000132.1 GCA_020073005.1 Terriglobia bacterium
CACGCGTACGGCGCGGTGTTCAACCGGGGCGGCGGGGGCGGCGACGTCTTCGGATCGCCGTCGGCGCTCGGCTGCGATCCGACTTCGACGATCGGCACCGATCAGCCGAGCTTCATCACATTGCTGCTGCTCTCGGGCCCGGTGAACGACATCTTCACGCAGCCGTTCAGCGTGCTGCCGTTCGACACGCCGCTGACCGCGGTCATCCGGCGAGGGCGCATCACGTTCGGCGGCCAGATCTTCGTTGTCAAGCAGGTGTCATGGTGAGGGGCCCAATGCGCAAGCTCACAAGCCTTCGTTTCGCGGCGGCCATCGCGCTGGCCGCCCTGGCGGCCGCGCCGCTCGCCGCCATCAGCCGCGGACCGGACGCGAGCGGCTACACGGCGACCGACGCCACGGTGTACAGCTTCGTGGACGTCGCGGGCGCCGGCGGCGCCGCCGTGCTCGCCGGCACCGACGATGGCGTGGCGGCGCTGACGCTGCCGTTTCCGTTCACGTTCTACGGCCAGAACTACTCGCTGGTGTGCGTGAGCTCGAACGGCGCCCTCTACTTCATCACCGCGGCCGCGAGCTGCAGCGGCGTCAACGACATCGGCAACATCGATCTCGCGCTGACGACGCCGAACGACTGGCCGGCGCTGTTTCCGTTCTGGTCGGACTTGACGTTCCAGGCGCCGGGCGCCGGCGCCGTGTTCTATCAGTCGGTCGGCGCGCCCGGGAGCCGGCGGTTCATCGTCCAGTGGAACAACGCGCTGCCGATCGAGTCGTCGAACCCGGTCACGTTCCAGATCGTGTTGTCGGAAGGCACCAACGCCATCCTGTTTCAATACAAGACCGTGTCGCTCGGCGCCGGCAATCCGGCGTCCGGCGGCGCGGACGCCACCGTCGGCGTGCGCAACACGGCCGGCGGCGCGAACAACCAGCGGATCGAGTGGAGCTTCAACTCGCCGGTGCTGCACGACGGCAGCGCCCTGCTGTTCACGAAGCCGCTGACGCCGACGCTCGTCGTGCCGAACGTCACGGTCACCTATGACGGCAGTCCGCATGCGGTGACCGCCACCGTGACCGGCGTCAACAACGAGATTCTCGGCCCGGTGACCGTGACCTACAACGGGAGCGCCACCGCGCCGACCAGCGCCGGCACCTACGCGGTCGTCGCGTCGTACGCCGGCAACGGCACCTACTCCGCGGCGACGGGCAACGCGACGTTGACGATCGACAAGGCGACGCCCGTCATCACGTGGCCGACGCCGGCGGACATCGTCGAGGGGACGCCGCTCGGTCCAAGTCAGTTGAACGCGACCGCGAACACGGCCGGAACCTTCGTGTACTCGCCGCCGGCCGGCACAGTGCTCGGTGTTGGCGCGGGACAGACGCTCAGCGTGACGTTCACGCCGGACGACGGCGCTGATTACACAACGGCGACGGCGTCGGTGCGCATCAATGTCGTGGCGTCCGGCGGTCAGGCCGGCCGGTTCGACGGTGACGGCGGTATCGATACCGCGTCAGCCCAGACCCGGTTCAACTTCGACGTGCAGACGAATCCGCCGTACGAACGCAAACGGCTGACGTTGCGCACACGACCCAATCGGCCGGCGGGCCGCGACGGCGACGACGATCGCGACGATCGGTTCGGTCCGTGGACGCGGTTCGTCGCGACAGCCGTGACGAGCGTGACGGCGTCCAACACGCCGGGCGTCAGGCCGGGCCCGCGTCCGGCGAGCGGCGTCGATACCGTCGCCTTCACTGGTGTGGGCACGTGGAACGGCGCGCCGAATTACCGGTTCACGGCCAAGGCGATTGACGCCGGCGAGCCGGGACGCGGACGCGATCAGTTCTCGATCACGATCACCGCGCCGAACGGAGCCGTGGTGCTGAGCGTGTCGGGCACGATCACGAGCGGCAACATTCAGTCGCTTCCGGCTCGGTAGACTCGGGGCCGGCGATCCGTCGCCGGCCCTTCCGCTCGAACTGATCGGCGGCGATGTTGTGCCGCACGTCAACCTCCTGTAGGCGCTGTGTTCGATCCATGACGGAGCTCGTCGAGCAGCGGCTCCAGCGGCACTCCGTACACGAGGCACGCCTCGGCCAGCGTTTCAAACGGTGCGATGGCGCATCCGACACAGTGCATGCGGTGATTCAGCAGGATGCGCGCAGCCCGCGGGTCTCTGGCCAGAAGCGCCGACACCGTTTCGTGTTCGTTGATGATCTCGGACGTATCGCCCACGGGTTTCACCCCGGGCGATCGTGGATCAGGCGAGCAGACGCGTCTTTGCGCCCGCGCAAACAGCCGGCAACTGCCGGTGCGTCAACGGTCGGGGAGGTCTTCGGCGAGCGCCACCAGCGCGTGCGGCTTCGTCAACGTGATGCGCTGGCGGCCGCTGTGGACGATGCCGCGCTCCTCCCAGGAGCTGAGGAGCCGGCTCACCGTGTACAGCGTGGTGCCCGTCATCTCGGCGATGTCCTGACGCGAGACGGGGAAGTCGATTTCCACGCCGGCGTCCACGCGCCGGCCCGCCTCCCGCACGAGGCGCAGCAGCGCGCGCGCGACCCGCCGCTCGACCCGCTCGGTCATGAGCTGGCGGTAGCGGCGCTGCAGATCGTGGTATCGGCTGGAGACGAACTGCAGGGCGTTGAGAGCCACCCTGGACTCGGTTTCCAGCACCTGCCGGATCGCGCTCGATGTCCACACGAGGGCCACTGCCGGCTCGACCGCTTCCGCGCCGATCGGATACGTGAGATCGCCGAACGCGCCCGCGCCGCCGAACGCCTCGCCGGCGCCGACGATGCGCAGGACCACCTGGTGTCCCTCCGGCGTGAGCTGTGTCAGCTTCACACGGCCGCTGATCAGGACGAAGAACGCTTCAGCGTCTTCTCCTTCGCTGAAGAAGGCGACGCCGGCGCCGATTGCTTTCGAGTGGGCCTGAGCCCTGATGCGCGCCAAGACGTCGGCAGCCAGGCCGTGAAACAGCGGCACCTGGCCGAGTTGCCGGGTTTCGTCGGGAGGCGTCATCGACATCGACCACTAATCGTGCCATACCGCGCGGCCGAGGGCGTCGCTGTCGTCCCTGGCCCGCGGAGCGTTGATTGCGCCAGCGCAAAGACGCCCCTCCATGCCCGGGCGCATGATGGAACCGTATCGAGGTTTCGCACGATGTGCGAGAGGGAGGGCGAGATGGCGACGCAGGCATTCAGGCTCCGGCCGATCATGAAGCAGGGGACGGCGGCGGGCATTCCCGAAACGTGGACGCACTATCCCTCCGTCGAGGAGGCACGGGCGGGCGCGAAGCTCGCGTATCACAACGATCGCGTCCTGCGTGTGATGGTAGTGACCGACAGCGTGGGATCGTTCGTGGAATGGATAGAGCGATAACCGCTGTCCGGACCTTGCCGGCGAATGGCGCCAATGAGTGGACACGACGACACCCTGAAGACGCACATTCTGCGCCCTGCACATCCAGATCGCGTCTGCTGGGGGTGTGATAAGTACTGTCCCGCCGACGACCTGGCGTGCGGGAACGGCACGATCCGCGCGCCGCATCCCGTCGAGCTCTTCGGTGACGACTGGCTGGACTGGTCGCTTTCGGAGAAGGGACAGCGACGCTCCAGGTGATCGAAGAGGGCGAGAGGAGACAACAGGATGGAATCCCGTCTCGACTATCGACAATTCAATCCGGAACCTCTGCAGGCGCTCCTGGCAATGGAGAAATACCTCTCCGGGTGCGGCCTGGAACACAAGTTCATCCACCTGCTGAAGCTCCGCGCGTCGCAGATCAACGGGTGCGCGTACTGCATCGACATGCACTCGATCGAGGCGCGCGCGGCGGGTGAGACCGAGCAGCGCCTCTACGCACTGGATGCGTGGCGCGAGACGCCGTTCTACGACGCTCGCGAGCGGGCGGCGCTCGCCTGGATCGAGGCGATCACGCTGGTCGCGCAGACGCACGTGCCCGACGACGTGTACGAAGAGGCGAAGAAATACTTCACCGAGCAGCAGATCGTCGATTTGACCTATCTCGCCGCGACCATCAATGCGTGGAATCGCCTCGCGGTGTCGCTGCGAGCGATGCCCGGCCGTTACCAGCCGAGAAAGACGACCGCGTAACGATCAGCCTTCGTGGCGGAACGCCGCTTCGTAGATCACCGGCATCGTCCCCTTGCCGAGTGCCCCAGGCTGCGGGCGGTTGTACTCGCGGAACGGCACGCCGGGATCCGGCGTGAAGCCGGCGCGGCCCAACTCGTCGACGAGCTGCGCGTCGGTGAGAAAACACTGCGGCTCTCCGGAGAATTGCGTGAAGACGAACGGTTCGCCGGCAACGGGCTCCGTCTCCGGCGGGAACGTGTTCCGCGAAAAGGTGAAGACGAACAAACCCGCCCCTGGCCTGGCCACGCGCGCCGCCTCGCCGACCGCCTGCCGGAACTGCGAGGCCGACCGCGCAAGATTCCAGATGCCGTGCGCGATCACGAGGTCGAAGCTGCGGTCCTTCGCAGGAATGCGTTCCATCGGCGCGAGGACCAGACGCACGCGATCGTCGAGTCGATCTTCGCGTGCCCGCGTGGCGGCGGCGGAGAGCATCGGCCACGAGAGGTCGGTGCCGACGACGGTCCAGCCGAGGCGTGCGAGCGGGAGCGCGTTGCGGCCCGCGCCGCAGCCGAGATCGAGCGCGCGCGCGCGTCCGTGGCGCCGCAGTTCCTCCTCCGCGAACTTCAAGAGGACGGCGTTCGGCGCCGAGTGCGCGAATCCGGCCACGGTGCCCGGCGCGCTCCACTGCGAGCCGGCGAGAGGGTCCATGCACGAAACTTAACACGCGCGGACGAGCTCGCGAGTGATGATGCCAACCGCGAGGCTCCTACAGCGATTTCAGGTACTCGACCAGGTCGGCCTTCTGGGCGGCTGTCAGCTTGAGCGCGAACAGCTGGTTGTAGTGATTCACCACCGCGAGGAGGTCGGGCGCACTGCCGTCATGGAAATACGGCGCATGCTGCCACAGTCCGCGTAGCGGCGTGGTCCGATATTTCCCCGTCGCAGTCCTGGCGGCGTAGGCCGGATCCGTGCCGACGTCCGCCGGATCGTGCAGGAACGGCACCGTACGACTGGGGCCGCTCAAAACGTCGGTGAAGTTCGGCGACTGATGGCAGGTCGCGCATCCCGCTTCGCTGCGAAACACGTGCTTGCCGCGCGCCGCGGCTTCCTTGTCGTAACTTCCCTCCGGCGGATCCGGAACGCGCAAACTCAACTGATAGTCCAGCAGGGCCGCAAGCTTCGGGGTGACGAGATCCGGCGTCTGCGTGATGGAGAGCCCGAGGCGGGGATCGCTGAAAGTGCCGTGGCCGCCCATTTGCCCCACTCCCACGTAGCTGTTCCAATACGAGATGGGTCCGTCGGCCGAGTACGTTTCGAAGCCGACGCCTTTCAATCCGTAGATTGAAGGGATCACAATCGGCAGCGATGGCGTGTTCAGCGGAATCAGGTTCGTGCCGTCGAACGCATGGTGCCGCGGATCGTACTTGCCGGGGCCCCACGTGCGGAGCTCGGCTTTGAGCGTGTCCGGCAACGCCGGCGACAGCGCCACGATCGCCCCGACGTTCAAGTCGAGGTTCGCCCATCCATCGAGCCGTTTTCCGATACCCTTCGCGAACGAGTTGTCGACGGTCGAGTGGCACAGCGCGCACGTGACGCCGACGCTGGTGAGCCGGCCTGTCTCGTTCACGGCGCCTTTGACGCCGACGACCGCATTGAGCCGCAGCAGTTCGGTCGTGACGGCGGGGCTCGTGAGATCGACCTGTCCTGCCCGGAGCGCGGCGATAATCGCCGGCGGCAAGGCGTCCACGTCCACCTTCAGGCCGACGGCCAGCGCCGTCGCCGGATCGACCGTCGCGATGGGCTCGTGCATGCGCAGCACGTCGGTCCACAACTGTTCGTCGCCGAAGGTGTCGAAGCGGAAGATCGCTCGTCCGTCTCGATCCTTCTGCGTGTCCTCCGCCTGGTGGGCCGTCGTCGCTTGTCCGAATCCGGAGACGACGAACGTCAGTACGAGAGCGAAGACGGTTGACGCTGCCCCGATGAGTCTCATCGCTGATCCCTTTCTGCAACTTCCGGTTTGCCGACGGACGGAGCCCCGCCATGCCATCACGCGAGAACCCTCTCGTGGCGGCGGACACGCTGCTTCCTGCCTAATAGAGTGATCGACGTCCGAAAAGGTGACAGGAGGCTCGGCGGCGCTTCCACAGCGCATCGATCGCGAGGAGCGCCGCCGCAAATGGCAGCGCGACTGCCCAGGCGGTCCATCCAATGCTGGCCGTGCCGAAGATGCGGTGGCCCCACGATGTGTAGTCGATGGCGGCGATCAGCAGCAGCTCGATCACGACGCCGGCGAGAAGCAGGCGATTCGTCAGAATCTCCCGCGGCGCGAAGGGGCGGCTCTCGCTCCGGCACGCGAAGACGTTGGCGACTTGCGTGATCACAATCGCCGTCAGACACGCCGTCGTCGAGCGCAAGTACGACGGATCGGTCGCCGCCAGGGTCTGACCCCAATGCCATCCGCCGGCCTTGAGCACGAGCGCATAGGCGGTCATCGCCGCGGCGGATTCCACGACGCCGAGTTGCAGGTACACGCGACCGAGCAGTCCGTAATCGATCAGGCGATCCTTCGCGCGGGGAGGACGGACCATGACCTCCGCGTCCGGCCGCTCGGCGCCGAGCCCCAGCGCCGGCACCATGTCCGTGCCGAGGTCGACGGCGAGCACCTGGATGATCGTCAGCGGGAGCGGAATGCGCAGCAGGACGAACGCCAGGTACGGCACGAGCTCCGGGACATTCGACGTCAGCACGTACGTCGTGAACTTGCGGATGTTGTCGAACACGCCGCGGCCTTCTTCGATGGCCGCGACGATGCTCGCGAAGTTGTCGTCGAGCAGGACGATGTCGGCCGCGTGCCGCGAGACGTCCGTTCCGCTGATCCCCATCGCGACGCCGACGTCCGCGGCCTTGAGCGCCGGCGCGTCGTTCACGCCGTCGCCGGTGACCGCGACGATCGCGCCCGTCAATTGAAAGGCGCGCACGATCCGGAGCTTCTGCTCGGCCGACGTGCGCGCGAAGATGACCTCCGGACGATCGATCAGGAACCGCAGCTCGGCATCCGAGAGACCGTTCAGCGTGTCGCCCGTGATCACCGTCGGCGCGTCGGTCTGGATCAAGCCGATCGCGCGCGCGATTGCGCGTCCGGTCTCGGGATGATCGCCGGTGACCATGACGACCTTGATGCCCGCCTGCCGGCACTGTTCGAGCGCGGCCGGCACCTCCGCGCGCGGCGGATCTTCGAGACCGACGAGGCCCGCGAGCGTCAGCGATTCCTCGAGGCGATCGCGGTCGAGCCGCGCCGGGAGTTCGCGGTACGCCAGCGCGAGCACGCGCAGGCCGTCGCGCCCCATGGTCGACTCGGCCTCGAGATACCGGCGGCGCCACGTGTCGTCGAGCGGCGCACGACCCTCGCGCGTTTCCACGGCGGTGCAGCGCGGCAGGATCGTCTGCAGCGCGCCCTTCGCGTAGAGCGCGAACCCGTCGCCGTCGCGGTGCAGCGACGACACGCGCATCCGTTCGGCCGAAAACGGAATGAGCTCGAGCCGCTCGCGCGCGTCGCCCGGCAACGCCCGCCGTCCCATCGCGACGAGCGCCACCTCCATCGGATCGCCCAGCACATGGCCATCGCGCCCGACGCGAGTGGTCTCGGCGTGAATCGCGATCTCGAACACGCGGCGGTGGCGCGTGACGAATGTCGAGTCCGCGATCGCCGTGTGCACCTCGACGAGGTCGCCGTCGATGGCCAGCCGCCGCGCGCGCATCCGGTTTTCGGTCAACGTGCCGGTCTTGTCGGTGCAGATGACCGTCGCCGAGCCCAGCGCTTCGACCGCCGGCAG
>JAIQFX010000051.1 GCA_020073005.1 Terriglobia bacterium
TTCAGGGGAGTTTCGAGATGCGTCATCGTCTTCTTCTCGTCCGTGGCGCCCTGGTCGCGCTCTGCTTCACGGCGCTGGCCGGCGCCGCCGCCGCGCAGACGGGCCGCGTCGGCGGCCAGGTCAAAGACGAGTCCGGCCAGCCGATCAAAGGCGCCACCGTCACCGCGGAAAATCCGAGCGCGTCGCCCAACAGCTTCACGGCGACCACCGACGACAAGGGCCGCTTCTCGATCATCGGTCTGCGAACGGGCCCGTGGACGTTCACCGCGCAGGCGCCCGGCTTCGCACCCGAATCGGGCCGGCTCGACGTGAAGACAATCGGCTCGCCGAATCCACCGCTCACCTTCACACTGAAGAAAGGCGGCGGGCCGGCCGCCGCGAGCGCGCTCGGCGGCGCCACCGCGAAGGATCTGCAGGCGGAGCTGGGCGCCGCCGATCAGCTCTACAACACGCAGAAGTGGGACGAAGCGATCGCGGCCTACCGCGCGATCATGGCGAAGGCGCCGGCGCTCAGCGTCATCAATCTGCAGATCGCCGCGGCCTACCGCAACAAGAAGGACTGGGACGGCGCGCTCGCGGCCTACAACACGCTGCTGCAGGCCGATCCGAACAACGACAAGGCGAAGATCGGCATCGGCATGACGAACCTCGAGAAGGGCGATCTCGAGGCGGCCGAGAAGACGCTGACCTCGGCGTCGCAGAGCCTGAACGCCACGCGTGAGGTGTTCTACAACCTCGGCGAAGTGCTGTTCGCGAAGAACAAGAACGACGAAGCGAGCCAGGCGTACACCAAGGCGGCGCAGATGGACCCGACATGGGGCAAGCCGCTCTTCGGGCTCGCGAAGATCGCCCTGAACAAGGGCGACAAGGATGGCGCGATCAAGGCGTTCGAACGCGTCGTCGCCGCCGACCCGAGTTCGCCGGAAGCCGCGCAGGCGAAAGCGGTCGTGGAGCAGTTGAAGAAGTCATGAGGTGCCGGGTGCGGCGTACCTGGTGCCATGCGGGGTGCGGGGTGCCGCGTGCGGCGTCCCGTACACAGTGCGGCGCACCCGGCACTAGCCTGAGGCACCCGGCACGGCACCCAGCACTTCAGCACCAGGCACCCAGCACCCGCCGATGTCCCGCCCCCTCCGATATACGTTCATTCTGATACTGGCGGCTCTTGGCACCGGCCTGGCGGCCGTAGGCGGATGGCGGTACGCGCGCGCGTCGGCGCCCGTCAGCGGCCCGATCGTCATCATCTCCATCGACACGCTGCGCGCCGATCATCTCCCGGCGTACGGCTACCAGAAGGTCAAGACGCCGGCGATCGACGCGCTGGCCGCCGACGGCGTCGTGTTCGAGCGCGCGTACTCGCACGCGCCGCAGACGCTGCCCGCGCACGCCGCGATCCTCTCGGGCCTGCTGCCCTTCGAGCACGGCGTCCGCGACAACATCGGCTTCACGGTGAAGACCGGCGAGCGGCTCCTGCCGCAGATGCTCCGCGAGCGCGGGTTCACGACCGGGGGCGTCGTCTCGGCGTTCGTCCTGCGCAAGGACACCGGCATCAGCCAGGGCTTCGATTTCTTCGACGGCGAGATGCCGCCGGCCACGCCCGATCAGCCGATCGGCTCGGTCCAGCGCGACGGCGCCGTGTCGGAAGCGATCGCGGAACGCTGGCTCGCGTCGATCGGCACGTCCCGCGCGTTCCTGTTCCTGCACCTCTACGAGCCGCACAAACCGTACGCGCCGCCGGAGCGCTACGCGCAGTTCGCGCCGTACGACGGCGAGATCGCGTACAGCGACGAGATCGTCGGCCGGCTCATCCGCTACCTGAAATCGCATCAGCTGTACGACCGATCGACGATCGTGCTGCTGTCCGATCACGGCGAGGGCCTCGGCGATCACGGCGAGCAGGAGCACGGCCTGTTCGTCTACGACGAAGCGATCCACGTGCCGCTGATCATCAAGCAGGAAAGCAACGTCGGCGCGGGCCGCCGCGTGACGGGCCTCGTCCAGCACATCGATCTGGTGCCGACGATTCTCGATCTCGTCAAGGCGCCGATTCCCGGCAACCTGCGCGGCCGCTCGCTCAAGCCGGTCCTCGACGGCACGGGACCGCTCGCCGAGCCGTCCGTCTACTCCGAAGCGCTCTACGCCCGGTATCACTTCGGCTGGAGCGAGCTGACGGCGCTGACCGACGACCGCTATCGTTTCATCAAGGCGCCGCACGAAGAGCTCTACGACCTGCAGCGCGATCCGCACGAGCGCGAGAATCTGGCGGGCGATCGCGTGCAGGCGCGACAGGCGCTGCGCGCCGCGCTGGATCGTCTCGCCGCCGGCGCCGCGATTCATGCGCCGGCCGAAGTCTCGGCCGACGCGCGCGAGCGGCTGCAGGCGCTCGGCTACGTCGGCGCGCAGACCGAGATCGCGACCGCGCCCGGCGAGACGCTGCCCGATCCGAAAGACAAGCGGCAGATTCTCGAGACCTACCGCGCGGCGGTCGACCTGGCGGGCGAACGCAAATGGCCGCAGGCGATCGCGCTGCTTCAGCAGATCCTGCGCGAGGATCCCGGGATGGCGGACGTCTGGAGCCAGCTCGCCGGTTTTGCGGGGCGTCTCGATCGCATGGATCTCGTCGTCGACGCCTACAAGCACTACATCGAGCTGAAGCCGTCGGAGCCCGGCGGCTATCTCGGCGCGGCCTCGGCGTTTTTCAAGCAGCGCAAGCTCGAGGACGCGCGGGCGCACGCCGCGCTCGCCGCCGACGTCGCCTCCGATCACGACGTCCGGTCGCGGGTGGCCGCGCACGAACTGCTCGCGCGCCTCGCCCTCGCCCGGCACGACGCCGATGACGCGCGACAGGAAGCCCAGCTCGCGCACGAGGCGGATCCGAAGCTGCCCATCGTTCCGTACATCGACGCGCGCCTGCTCTACGATCAGGGAAAATTCGGGGACGCGCTCCCGCTCTTCGAGCGCGCGCTCGCCGATCAGCAATCCGGCGGCAGTCCGCTGGCCGAGCTGCACTACTACGCGGCGGACACGTTCGGGCGCCTCGAGCGATATCCCGACGCCGAAGCGCAGTTCACCGCGGAGCTGCGCGACTTCCCGCAGAACTCGCGCGCGCGCGGCGGATTGGCGATGCTCTACCAGGCCAACGGTCAGACCGACGCCGCGAATCGCGCCATCACCGACATGATTCGCGTGGCGCCGACCCCCGAGTCCTACGCGCTCGCCGCGCGCCTCTGGACGATGTTCGGTGACCGGCAACAAGCCGATGCCATCCGCGCGGACGCGCGACGGGCGTTCGCCGACACGCCGCGACGCGCCGCCAACGCGCGCTGACGCGGAACCACGGTGGGAAAAGAATCCTCCTCTCGTTTCAGTGTCCTCCGTGGTGTCGCCTTTCTTCTCGTCGCAGCTCTCGTAACGACGGTCGCAGTCTTCGTTTTCCGGAGCCGCGGCGTGCAAGCCGACCTTCGGCCGATCCCCAATCAAAACGTCCTGCTCATCACCATCGACACGCTTCGCGCCGACGCGCTCGGCAGCTACGGCGGACAGGCGTCGACGCCCGCGCTCGATCGTCTGGCCGCCGGCGGCGTGCGGTTCGATTTCGCGCACGCGCACGCCGTCCTGACGCTGCCTTCGCATACGAGCATCCTCACCGGCCGGTACCCGTTCCAGCACGGCGTGCGCGACAACAGCGGCTACCGCCTCGCGCCGGACGCGCGCACGGCGGCGACGATCCTGAAGCGCGCCGGCTACGCGACGGCGGCGTTCGTCGCCGCGTTCCCGCTCCACTCGCGCTTCGGGTTGAACCAAGGCTTCGACGTGTACGACGACCGCTTCGGCGAGACGCGCGCCCCGACCGAGTTCGTCATGCCCGAGCGCCCGGCGACGACGGTCGTCGCGCTCGCGCGCGAGTGGCTCGCCGCGCGGCACGATCGTGCGTTCACCTGGGTCCACGTCTTCGAGCCGCACGCGCCGTACCGCCCGCCGCCGCCCTACGACGCGCAGTACGCCGCGCGCCCGTACTACGGCGAGGTCGCGGCGGCCGACGCGGCGCTGGCGCCGCTGCTCGACGATGTCCGCCGGTCGGCGCAGCCGACAGTGGTCATCGTCACGGGCGATCACGGCGAGGCGCTCGGCGATCACGGCGAGGACACGCACGGCATCTTCGCGTACGAGTCGACGCTCAGGATTCCGCTGATCATCGCGGAGCTCGGCGGGACAGGTCCGGCTGAAGCCGGACGCCACGATAACAGTCGGGTCCGGCTTCAGCCGGACGACGGCGAAGTCTCGAGCGTCGCCGCGCGTCACGTCGACATCCTGCCGACGATCCTCGACGCGGTCGGCCAGGCGATTCCGTCCGATCTCCCGGGCCGCTCGCTGCTCTCCGCCGCCGAGCGCCGCTCGGCGGCGGCGCCGCGCACGTCGTACTTCGAGGCGATGTCCGGCATGCTGAACCGCGGCTGGGCGCCGCTCACGGGCGTGCTCGCCGATCGCGACAAGTACATCGACGTGCCGATCCCCGAGCGGTACGAGCTCGCGAGCGATCCCGCTGAAGCCTCGAACCTCGCGGGCCGCGCGCCGGAGCGCGATCGCACGCTCGCCGCGAGCCTTCGCGCGTTCCAATCGGAGCTGCCGGGCCAGCGGCGTCCGGAAGATCCGGACGCCGCGGCGCGGCTGCGCGCGCTGGGGTACGTGAGCGGCGACGCGCCGATCAAGCCGCGCTACACCGACGCGGACGACCCGAAGACGCTCGTCGGCCTCGACCAGGAAATCCACCGCGGCGTCGACCTGTTCGTCGCGAAACGCTTCGCCGACGCCGTGCAGGTGTACGAGGGCGTCATCGGCCGCAGGCCGGACATGGCCATCGCGTACCGCCATCTCGCGTTCGTGCGGTGGGAGTCGGGCAACGTCGCGGCGGCGATCGCCGTGCTCGAGCGGGCGCGCCAAGCGGGCGTCGCGCACGGCGGCATCACGTCGCAGCTGGGCGCGTATCTCGCGGAAGCCGGCCGCGCCTCCGACGCCGTCCGCCTGCTGCAGCCCGTGGCCAGCGCCGCGGCGCCCGACATCGACGCCCTCAACGCGCTCGGCATCGCCTACGCGCGGAGCGGACGGGCCGGCGAGGCGCGCGCCGTGTTCGAGCGGATGCTCGCGCTGAATGCGGAAAGCGCGATGGCGATGGAGAATCTCGGCACGCTGGATCTGGAGCGCAACGATCTGCACAGCGCCGGCAGACACTTCGCTGACGCCGTCCGCGTCGATCCGTTTTCGTCACAGGCCCAGGCCGGCATGGGCGTCGTCTCGCTGAAGACCGGCGACCGCCGATCGGCGATCGCGGCGTGGACGAAGGCCGTCGAGCTCGACGCCACCAACTACGACGCGATGTACAACCTCGCCATGGCGCTCCTGGGCGACAAGCAGGCGGCGGCCGCGCGTCCCTATCTCGAACGATTTCTCCGCTCGGCGCCCGCCGCGTTTTACGAAAAAGACCTGCGGGAAGTCGCGGCGCTGCTCCAGCGCCTGCCTCAGGACGCCCGGGAAAAACGCTAAGATCTGATCCTCCATGACCGCAGGGCTCGTCCTCGCGCTGGCGGCAGCCGTGGCCGTCCAGGATCAGGCGGCGCCGGTCTTCAAGGCCGGCGTCGAGCTCGTCCGGCTGGACGTGCGCGTGACGGACGCGCTCGGCCGGCCGGTGCGCGATCTGCGGCCGGACGAGCTCGAGGTGATCGAAGACGGCGAGCGCCGGCCGATCGTCTTCTTCCAGCACATCGAAGAGCCGGCCGAGTCGTTCGCGGACGTCGCGCGGCACACGGTCGCGGGCGAAGTCTCGACCAATCAGGGGGCGGCGCGCGGGCATCTGTACGTGCTCGTGTTCGACCAGGAGCACATCACGCCGGGCCGCGAACAGCGCGTGCGCCAGGCGGCGCGGCGCTTCGTGCAGACGCGGCTGCGCCCGGGCGATCGCGTCGCGCTCTACGCGCTGCCGGGACCGGGACCGCAGATCCCGTTCACGGCGGACGCGCGGCGGATCGCCGCCGAGCTGTCGAGCGCGCGCGGGATCGCGGAGCCGCAGGCGTTCGGCGCGCTCGGCAGCATGTCGCTGCCGGAGGCGTACCAGATCGTGCTCGGGAACAACGAGGTGTATCAGCGCGTGGCGGAACGGATCCAGGGGCAGGGGACGAGCGACGCCGCGCGCCGCGCCGACGCATCGCTCGTCGGCAGAAGCGACACGCCGCTGACCAATCCGATCAAGGAAGACGCGGAACGGATCGCCAATATCGCCGACGGCCAGACGCGGCGCGTGCTCGCGGCGCTGACCGACCTGCTGCGCGCGATGCGCGGCATCGAGGGACGCAAGTCGGTGCTGTTCATGTCCGAGGGCTTCTACGGCGACCGCCTGTCGCGGGAGATCGAGCAGGTCGCGGCGGCGGCCGCGGAATCGTACAGCGTCATTCACGCGTTCGATCTCAACCGCCGCGAGCCCGACATCACGCTCGACGAGCCGTCCGGCGCCGACCAGGCGAACGCGATCCACGACACGCTGAGTCCGCTCGGCTCGCTGGCCGCCGAGACGGGCGGCTCGCTCGTCATCGACGCCAGCATGCGCGCCGGCGAAGCCTTCGACGCGATGGCCGATCAGTCGCAGGACTACTACCTCGTGGGCTTCACGCCGCGCGCGGAGGCGCTGAAGGATCGCGGCGCGTACCGGCGCGTGGCCGTGCGCGTCCGCCGCGGCGGGGCGCAGGTCAGCACGCGCACCGGGTTCGCGCTGAATGAAACCGCGGCGCGCCTGGATCGGCGGCAGGCGATCGATCGCGCCATGACGTCGCCGTTCCCGCTCCAGGGCCTGCCGGTGCAGTACACGACCTACGTGCTGCGCGGCAGCGCGGCGGGCCTGCAGCGCGTGATTCTCAGTCTGGCCGCGGAGCTGCCGCTCGCCTCGCGCGATGGCGCGCCAACCGGCGTCGCCGACGCCGCGGACGTGGCCTTTGTCGTGCGCGCGGCCGTTGACGGCCGCGTGGCCGCCAGCGGTCACGACGCGATCGCCCTGCCCGAACGGCGGGCGCCGGCCAGCACGACGGGGACCGGCACGTTCCGCGCGCAGTTCGAGCTGCCGCCCGGCGACTATCTGATGCGCGCGATCGTGCGCGAGCCGGGCGGGCTCGTCGGCAGCGCCGACCGCCGCTTCACGGTGCGCGCGCTGAACGGACCGACGCTCGAAAGCGGCGACCTCGTCCTGAGCCCGACGCGCGGCGAGCTGCCCGTGCGGCCGACGGCGTACATCGGCGACGGCCTGAGCGGCGTGCTGGAGCTCTACGCGCGGACCATTGATCAATTGCGCGACGCGCGCGTCGTCGTCGATCTCATTCCGGTCGGCGAGGACGCGGCGATCGTCTCCGGCTCGGCCGATCTGCAGCCGATCCGCGCGATCGCGGGGGGCGCCGCGCGCGAAGCTCGCGTGGCGCTGCCGCTTCCGTCGGTCGCGCCGGGAACGTACGTCGCCCGGGCGCGCGTGTTGTCGGGGTTGGACACCGTGTCGCAGGTCGTTCGCGACATCGAGATTCGGCAAGGCCAGCGTCCGGCGTCTGTCGATGAAGATCCGCCGGCGGCGTTCGATCCGCAGGCCGTGGTGACCGGCGCGGTGGCGCGTGACTACGCGGCCGCGGCGACGACGGGCGCGGAGGGCCGGCGCGGACTCGAGCGCCTCGGCGCGCGCGACTTCCCGGCGGCGATTACAGCGTTTCAGGCGGCGCTGGCTGCGGACGAGAACAACGGCGCCGCGGCGTTTCTCCTGGGCTGGGCGTTTCACGGCGCCGGCGACGATCGACAGGCGATCAGCGCGTGGCGTCGCGCCGCCTTCGTCGATCCCACGCTCGTCTCCGCGCACCTCGCGCTGGCCGACACCTACCTCCGCCTCGCGCAGCCCGCGCTCGCCGTCCAGGCGCTGCGCGCGGGTCTCGTCGCGCTGCCGCAGTCGGTCGAGCTTCTCGATCGATTGGGTCGGATCGAACGACGATGAAAACGAAGAAAGGGACCTTTCTCTCCGTGTCCTCCGTGTCCTCTGTGGTGATTTCTTTCTTGGTCGGAGCGCTCGCTTTAGCGCAGTCGCCGCCGCCAAACGTCCTCCTCATCACCATCGACACGGTGCGGGCCGATCATCTCGGCGCGTACGGTTACACGAAGGGCGCAACACCGGCGATCGATAGGCTCGCGCGCGAGGGCGTCCGCTTCGCCGATGCCACGTCGCAGGCGCCGTTGACCGGACCGGCGCACGCCGCGATCCTCACCGGGCAGTATCCGGCGCGGCTCGGCGTCCGCGACAACGCCAGCACGCCGATTCCCGCCGGCACGTCAACGCTCGCGACGATGTTCAAGGGGCGCGGGTACAGGACGGGCGGCTTCGTCGGCGCGTTCATCCTGGGCCCGGAGTACGGCTTCGCGCAGGGCTTCGACACGTTCGACGCGACGTTCGCGCGATTCAACGCCGGGATGAAGCTGCAGGCGCAGCGCCGCGGCGGCGAGGTGACCGACGCCGCGCTCAAGTGGATACGGGGAGACAGCCACCAGTTCTTCGCGTGGGTGCACCTCTACGACGCGCACGCGCCGTACGACGCGCCCGCGCCCTTCCGCGCGCGCTTCGCGGCGGCGCCGTACGACGGCGAGGTCGCGTACGTCGACAGCTGCATCGCGAAGATCGTCGCGGCCCTCGAACAATCGGGCCAGCTCGAGCGCACGCTGATCGCCGTCGTCGCGGATCACGGCGAGGGACTGGGCGATCACGGCGAAGCCGAGCACGGTCTGTTCCTCTACGAATCCGTGCTGCACGTGCCGTGGATCATGCGGCTGCCCGGCCACGACGCCGCGGGATCGGTCGTCAAGACGCAGGTGCGCGCGATCGACGTGCTGCCCACGCTGGCGGCAATCGCGGGCGTGACGCCGCCGAAGACGGACGGCTCTATCCGAAGTGGCACTTCGGCTGGAGCGAGCTGAAGTCGGTCCGCGTCGGCGACTGGAAGTACATCGACGCGCCGAAGCCGGAGCTGTACGACATGCGCGCGGACGCCGGTGAAGCGCGCAACGCCATCGACGCGCGCGGCCCGCTCGCCGGCGGTCTGTCCGCGGAGCTCGGGAAAATCCAGACGGGATTCGGCGCCGCCGCCACCGTCACGGATGCGCCGCAGCCCGATCCGGAAACGCTGGCGCGGCTGCGCAGCCTCGGCTACGTCGGCATCGCGTCGCCGTCGCCGGGCGTGCGCGGTCCCGATCCGAAGGACATGGTCCCGACGCTCGAGACCTTCAAGACCGGAATCAGCCGCGCGATGGACGCGCTCGGGCGCGGCAACGCGGACGCCGCGATCGCGCAGCTGAAGACGCTCGTCGCGATGAACGATCGTTCGTACGAGCTGCACCTGTTTCTCGGCGACGCGTACGCGGCCAAGCGCCAGTACGACACGGCGCTCGGCGAATACGCCGCCGCGCGGATGCTGAACGCGCACAGCAGCGCGCCGGCCATCTCCGAGGCGCGCGTCTATCTGGGGCAGGGCAATCTCGCGCGCGCGCTGCAGCAGATCGACGCGGCCGAGCGCCTGGATCCGACGAGCAGCGAGGTGCCGCTCGTCCGCGGCGAGATTCTGGAGAAGCAGGGCCGCGGTCCGGACGCGCTCGCGCAGTACGAGATTGCCGTCCGCACGAACGGCTCGGACGCGCAGGCCCGCGTCAGCCTCGCCAGCCTGGCGCTGCAGCTGCGTCAGTACGATCTGGCCCGGCCGCAATTCGAGAAGCTCGTGCAGATGGGCTATCGTCCGTCGCGGATGCACTTCGGGCTCGCGCAGATCGCCGAGGCGCAGGGCGACGTGAAGAAAGCGATCGCCGAGTATCGTCTGGCCCTGAAGCTCGAACCGTCGCTCAAGGAAGCCAGCGCGGCGTTGTCACGGCTCAGTCAATAGGAGGCACCATGCTCCCGTTTGCGCTCGTCGCGATCCTTCTCCAGTCGCCGGCGTCAGACGCGCGGCAGGTCGCGCTCTCGGCCATACAGATCGTCACCGAGGTCGACGCCGGCAAGCTCAAGGGCGATCTCGTGCGCCTCGCCTGGTCGCCCGACGGCAGGCAGTTCTATCTGCAGACGATCGAACGCGACAGCCACGGAAACGTGAAGCAGGCGCGGCACTACGTCGTGTCCACGGCGTCGAGAGACGTGAAGAGCGCCGAGGGCGAGCCGGACTGGGCGTCGCAATACTGGACGTGGAAATCGGCACAGGCATCGCCCGCGGTGGCGACATTCAAGATCGACGTGAGCTCGCGGCAGGAAACCGTCCGGTCGACGGCGGCGCCCACCGGCGGCGCGCTCGCCAAGGGCGGCGCCGCTGATCCGGCGGCCGGCTCGACACTGCAGGACGTCGCATCCGCCGCCGACACGGCGCAGGTGCAGAACATCTACTCGCTCAAGGTGAAGAACGAAACGATCGGCGAGTGGATCAACGAGCCCGTGCTACCGGGCGTCAACTTCGCCTGGGCCCCGGCGCCCATCTCGCTCCTCGTGTTCGCGAAGCGGGAAGGCGGTCCGCTCACCGTACTGGATCCGTCCGGGCGCAAACAGGAGCTGACCGGCGCGAAGGCGGCGCTGCTCCCCGCCTGGTCGAACGATGGGACGAAATTGGCATGGCTCGAGCGGAAGGACAGAAAGAAGTACGACCTGAAGATCGCGGAGATCTCATCGCGCTGATGCGCCCATGAACGCGAAGATTGCCACGAGCGTCGCGCTTGTTGCCGCCGTCCTGGGCGGAGCGAGCTCCGCCCCTACGGCGCAATTGCCGACCTTCCGCGCGGCCACGGACGTCGTCGAAGTGGACGTCGTCGTGGAGGACAGGCAGGGTCACTTCGTCACCGACTTATCCCCCGCTGACTTCGAGGTCAGCGAAGAAGGCGCGCCGCAGCGCGTGAGTCTCTTCTATCTGGTCGAGTCCGGCGTCGCGCGCGCGCCGGCGCTTCCCGTCCAGAACGAATCCGCCGCTGCCACCGGTGCGGCTCCACGGACACCGCGATTCTTCATCGTGTACTTCGACGATGCGCACCTCACGCCGGCGGGATTCAAGCGGGTGCAGGCGGCGGCGCTGACGCTCTTCTCCAGGGAGTTCAAGCCGGGTGATGTCGGCGGCGTCATCTACAACGGCGCCATGGCCAACGGCCGCCTGACGTCGGATCGGGAAGAACTCGTCAAGGCGATCAAGAACGCGAAGCCGAATTCCGCGAAGAACTCGCGCCTCATGGAAGAGCGCTCGTTCCCGCGTATGGGCGAAATCGAGGCCGTGCGAATTCGCGTGAACAACGACGAAAACATCAGGGCGGAGGTCATCCGCCGGGCAATCGAGGAAGAGCCGAACACCCGAGTGGAGATTATCGAAGCGATGGTCGACGTCAAGACGCAGAACCTCAGCTCGACGGCGCAGGCAGAGAGCAATCAGACGCTGCAGGGACTGCTCGCCGTCATGAATGGTCTCGCCAGGATCGAGGGACGAAAGACGATCCTTCTGCTGTCTGAGGGCTTCATCGCGGAAGAATCCTGGCCTCTCGTGCGAACTGCTGTCGACAGCGCTTCGCGCGCGAACGCCAGACTCTACACGCTGGACGCGCGCGGTCTGGAACGCGGACTGCGCTCCATCTACGATGTCGCGCCAGGCGGCTCTGATTCCGGCCTGCGCACACTCGAGCAGCAGGACGTCGGCGCGGACGCCATCAACAGCCTTGCGGTGGACACCGGCGGCTTCGTCGTCCGCAACACCAACATCTTCGACGCGGCGGTCGGGCGCATCGCCGCCGACGCCGGCACGTACTACGTGCTTGGCTATCGCCCCGACAAGGCCGCGGACGGCAAGTACCGCCGTCTCTCGGTGAAGGTCACGCGGCCGGGACTCGTCGTCCGCGCGCGCAAGGGCTACGTCGCCACGCCACGCGCCGCAGCCGCGCCAGCGGTTACGGCGACCGGCACTCCGGCTGCGCCGCGTAGTCAACCCGTGCCGGCTCCGACGCCGGATGATGTTCGCGAACCGTCACCGGTCGAACCTCCCACGGCGCCTGCCGGCGGCGGTGATGCGACGCTTGTTCCGGCCACGTCCGCCGGCAACGGCGTGCGCCTGCGACCGAACGTCGAGGTGCATCTGAACGACCTCGCCGCGAACGAAGGTCCCGACAAGGACGCGACCACGGGCTGGGAAGCCTATCAGCGCGGCGATCTCGCGACGGCGCGGACGTTTCTCGCCACGGCCGCGGCCCGCCGGACCGCGCAGCTGTGGGTGCACTACGCGCTCGGGCAGTCCGAGTACGCGCTGCGCGAATACCCCGGCGCGGTGGCGGCGTGGGAACGGGTCCACGGCGGCGCGCCTGAGTTCGAGCCGGTGTACTTCGATCTCGTGGACGGCTACCTTCAGCTGAAGGAGTACGACAAGGCCGTCCGTCTTCTGCGGACGGCGACGGAGCGATGGCCGCGCGATCCGGAAGTCTTCAACGCGCTCGGCGTCGTCCAGACGGCCCGCGGATCGCTCGACGATGCGGTCAAGTCGTTCGGACAGGCGATCGCCGCGGTGCCTGGCGACGCGATCGGCTACTTCAACCTCGGCAAGGCGATGGAACTGAGGTACTACCGCTCGCGGCACTACGTGCAGCAGCTCCGGACGTGGGTCGCGAACGAGAGCGACCGCGCCGCCGCGGTCGAACACTACGAGCACTACCTCACGCTCGGCGGGCCGTACGCTGACGCCGCGCGCGAGGGCCTGACGCGGCTGAACTGGACACCGAAGTAGCAAAAAAAGACCCCGGAGGTCAGCCCTCCGGGGTCGGTCGAACCGCAGGCAGGGTCCGGCTAAAGCCGGACGCCACGGAACATCAGAAGAAGAAGCGCACGCCGAGCCGCGCAATGCGCGGCTGCATGATCTCCTGCACGGTGTTGAACGCCGTCCCCGTGCGCGCGTCGTACTGGTTGCCCAGGACGGTCGCGTTGTTGGCGATGTTGAAGATGTCGAAGTCCAGCGCGAGATTCGTCTTCTGGAACTTGAACATCTTCTCGACGCGCGCATCGAGCGAGGTCACCGCGTCGAGACGAAACTGATCGACGCTGGTCGTCAGCAGCACGCTCTTGCTCGAGACGACCGGGTCGCCCGGGTTCACCTTGCTGCGGAAGTACGGCTCGCCGTACCCCTGGCGGAACAGGAGGTTGGCGCCGACGTTGATCCCCCACGGTCCCTCATAGAGCCCGTTGGCGGTGAACTGGTACTTGGGCGGCAACAGGTAGATGCTGCTCTTGCCGCTGCCGGAGGACTTCACGACGACCGGCCCGCCGTCGATGTTGGGTCCGGCGCTCTGGAAGGACTGGTACTGTCCCGAGGCGTTGGGCGTCGGCGTCAGGTCGAGCCGTGCGTCCGCCGCGCTGAAGTATTCGTTCCAGCTCGTCGTCGCAAACCCCGCGCGCGCCATCCAGTGATTCGACATGCGCTTGGTCGCGGTCGCTTCGAATCCGAGGTAGCGCTGGTGGTAGTCCGGCCGGTTCACGGCCGTGTAGCCGGGCAGCGCCGACGTCGCTCTGTAGATCGGAACGTTCGGCGCGCCGGTCACGGGAACGTTGAGCGCCGTGCCGTTCTGCACGTAGCTGGCCGGCGTCACGCCGTTGCGCGGGTTCCACAGAAAGTTGTTCATGTAGCGGTACGTCATCGTCGCGCTGACGCCGAAGTTCGCCATCAGCTCGTGGTCGACGCCGCCCATGATTTCCTGCGTGCGCGGCGCTGTGATGTCGCTGATCTTGTTGTTCGACGTGAACACGCCCGGGTGCGACAGATCGACGACGTTGGACCCCTGCACGCCCTGGCTGAACAGGACTTCGTTGAGATCGGCGTAGCCGTTGCACCCGTTCGATTTTGCCTGGCCCTGCGCGAGAGTACACGGCGCGCCGGTCGACGTCCGATCGACGGCGTTGTAGTACACGTAGGTGTACGGCTGGATGCCGGAGACGAATCCGGCGGCGTTACCCGGCAGCTGCGACGCGAACATCGCGTAGCTCACCCGGGCGATCGTCTTTCGCGAATCGTCGAGCGCATACGTGATACCGACGCGCGGCGTCACGTTGTTGAAGTCGTAGGCGTTGTTGACCGCCGTCGCCGTCGCCGCCGGCAGCAGCGGGAACCCGGCCACCGCGGGCGCGGTGGACGGCAGGATGGATGACGTCTGGTGGTCGAACCGCACGCCGGCCATCAGGGTCAACCGGTTCATCGAGATCGTGTCCGTGACGAAGCCCTGCGTGTACTTGCCTTCGCTGCTGACCACGTAGTCCTGCTGCGCCTGGGCGATCAGGTCCGGGTAGCCGTTCCAGAACGTCATGATCCGGTTGGGGCCCGTCACCGTCGACAGCGAATCGACCGGCGTCTTGCGGTACGAGAAGCCAAACTTCACTTCGTGCTTGCCCTTGAAGTAGCTCGCGTCTCCGCCCGCGAAGTACTGCGGGCGCGTCGTGCTGTAGAAGTAGTACGAGTTGTGCCAGACACCGCTATCGTCCTTGTAGAACGGCGTGTCCACACCGCCCCGCGGCGACAACTGGAACCCGCCGCTGATGTACGCGTATCGCGCCGACGCGAACAGGTTCTGCCCCACCGTGAAGTTGCCCTCGCCCTTGTAGTACTTGGTTGGGCCGGTCTGATCCCACGTCGTTTCGTCCGGGTGGGTCGCGCTCGCGCCGCGCCCGTTCTTCACCTTGTTGCCCTCGAAGAACGTGAAGTTGCCGCGGACGCTGGGATTCACCTGCGCGTCGCCTTTGAACGCGTAGTTCTTCAGGACCGTTTCATCCAGCGTTCCAATCAGCGTCCGGATGCGCGGGTTGGTCTCACCGATGGTGCCCCACACCCAGACCTTGTCTTTCAGGAGCGGGCCGCCGAGGTCGAAACCGTAGTCCTTGTATATATCCGTCCGGTTTCCGCAGTGCTGCGTGTACCCGCTGTCAATGCAGGGCTGATAGGCGCCGCCGATCGTCTTGGCGAGCGTCGGATCCATGTTGTTGCCCTGCAGGTTCTCGTTCTCGAAGTAGTAGCGGGCATCGCCGTGGATCTGGTTGCTGCCCTTCTTGAGAATCAGGTTCAGCTGCACGCCGGGCGTCGGGTTCTGCGCGTCCGCGCCGCCGGTCGTGATGGCCATTTCCTGGAACATGTCGAAGTCGTAGTAGGTCGGCGTCGACCCGGTCGCGCCCATGTCGGTGACCGGCACGCCGTCGATGTTCCACGTGTTGTCGGTGCCGAACGAGCCCTTGCCGATGTAGTTCGACTGCTGGCCCGACTCCGAGCCGCCGACGTTGACACGGTCGACGTAGATCGTCGGCACCGTCTGCATGACGACCCACGGATCGCGCGCGCTCGGGATGTTCTGCAGTTCCTCGAGCGTCACGTTCGTCGTTGTCGTCTCGCGCCGGATATCGATGATGGGCGTCGCCGCCGTCACGTTCACGGTTTCCGCCGTGCCCGCGACGCCGAGTTTGATGGCGACGGGCGTCGCAGAGCCGCTGGCCACCGCGACTTCAGGGTTGTTGTAGGGATTGAATCCCGAGAGACTGGCTTTGATCGCGTAAGTCCCGACCGGCAGATTCAGGAAATGCACCTGGCCCTGCGCGTCGGACACCTGCGTCTGATTGACGGGTCCGGTGAGGTCCACCGAGACGCCCGGCAGCCGGCCACCGGTCGTGTCTTCGATCGTGACGTCCACGCGCCCGGTGAAGATCTGCGCCGAAGCGGTCGACACCACGCCGAGCACCATCACGAGTGCCGCGAACCACGCGACGAGTTTACGGTTCCGTTTCATGTCTTCGGCTCCTCCTCTAAGAAGCTGATGACCACGCATCCTGTCGGATGCCTACGCGCGTCCTGCGTAAGACGAACGTAAATGCCGTGCGAGCAATCGGTTGACCGCTCGGCGACCGTTCATGATACAGCGATCTGTATCGGGCGAAACATTGGCTTGCGTGATTTCGGCGACTGTCCGGCCGATGTCCGGAAATACGGTCGTCCACGGCGCACCTGTCCGGAAACGAACACCCCTCGGGGCTCTATAATGCGCGGTGTCGTGATGCCGGTCGTTCTGGCGCTGGCCGCCGCAGTCGCCACACTCCCCGCAATGGCTCGAGGGGCCCAATCCCCCGCGCCGCCTTCACAGACTGGCGCAAGCCGTCTCGTCCTTGCCGCCGCGACCGACCCGCGCAACCGCCCGCTCGTGGACCTCGGGCCCGATGATTTCGTGATTGAGGAAGGCAAAGACGAGCGCGAGGTGCTCTCCGTCCATCCGGCGGACTATCCGATCGTCGTGTTGCTCGGCACCGGCGTCGAAGCGCACGCGGACTTCGCCACGATTCAGACAGCCGTGCTGCACTTCATCGAGCGGCTCGGCGACGAGCGGCCGATCGCGCTCGTCTCGTTCGGCGGCGCGCCGCGGCTGATCGCGTCCTTCGAGGACGACCGGAAGACCGTGCTCGCGCGCCTGCAAGCCCTGTCCATCGACGCCGCGCCCGGCCGCGAGGTCCTGCGCGGCGCCGGCCTGGCGGCCGAGACGCTGCGCGCCACCCAGACGCTGTTTTCCGCCATCGTCGTCGTCTCCGGCACGCCGATCGACGCGGCTCGTGGAACGGACGAAGATACGCTCGGACCCATTATCGAGAGCGGCGCCATCCTGCATGTCGTCGCCAACTTCGGGAACGCCGCCGCCGCGCCGGGGACGCTGCGCGGACTCGTCGAGCAGACGCACGGCGTCTACACGCCGGTCTACACGGCCGCGTCGTTTCAGCCGGCGCTCGATCGACTGGCGGATCGGCTGTCGACCGAGCTCATCGTCGAATACCTGGTGCCGGCCGGGTCGAAGGCGAGCGACGTGCGCGTCGGCGTCCGGATTCCGGGCGCGCGGGTCCGCGGCCTCGGCGTGGCGCCCCGATAGACCCGGCAGATCCGATACGCGATGAAAATCAGGCTCGCCTTTGCGGTCCTCGCTCTGACGGCAGTCGCCTGGTTTGTCTGGGAGCGCAGCCGGCCGTCGGTGCGTCCGGGCGCGTGCGCAGGCTGCAACGTCCTGCTCATCACGATCGACACGCTGCGGCTCGATCGCGTCGGCGCGTTCGGCGGCCCGGCCGGTCTCACGCCGCATCTCGATCGCCTCGCGGCGGAGGGCCTGCGGCTCACGCGGACCTACAGCTCCGCGCCGCTCACGCTGCCCTCTCACACGTCGATCATGACTGCCGTGTCGCCGCCGGTGCATGGCGTGCGGACCAACGGCCTGTTCCGCCTCGGCGCCGCGCTTCCGACGCTCGCGACCGTCCTGAAGGCAGCCGGCTATCGCACGGGCGCGTTCGTCGGCGCGTTCGTGCTGGACGCGCGGTTCGGCCTGAACCGCGGATTCGACGTGTACGACGACCGCTACGGCGAAAAACACACGGGCGATCCGACGGAAGGCGCCGAGCGCCGCGCGGAAGAGGTGATCAAGCCGGCGGCGGCATGGATCCTGGACGGCGGCCACCCGTCTTCAGCCACCAGCCACCAGCCACCAGCCACCAATCCTTGGTTCGCGTGGGTCCACCTCTACGATCCGCACGAGCCCTACCGCGCGCCCGAGCCGTACGCCTCGCAACACGAGCCGTACGACGCCGAGGTGGCGTACGCGGACGCGATGGTCGGCCGCTTGCTCGACGACCTGCGGTCGGCCGGACAACTCGATCGAACGCTCGTCGTGGTCGCGTCGGATCACGGCGAAAGCCTCGGCGAGCACGGCGAGCGCACGCACGGCGTGTTTACCTACGACGCGACGATGCGCGTGCCGTGGATCGTGTGGGCGGGGTCGCGTCTCCCGAGCGCGTCGACCGACGCGCTCGTCCGGCTGATCGACGTCGCCCCGACGACGCTCGACCTCGTCGGCGTGGCGGCGCCGCCTTCGTTCGAGGGCCGCTCGGCGCTCCCGGAGGCGGGCTGCCGGACCTGGTTCGCGCAGACTCCACCGGCGCGCACGGCGTACATCGAAGCGATGGACGCGAACCTGACACGGAACTGGGCGCCCCTGACGGGCATCGTGTCGGGGAGCGCGAAGCTCATCGAGCTGCCGATCCCGGAGCTCTACGATCTCTCGTCGGATCCGAAGGAAGCGACGAACCTCTTCACGCGCGACGCCGAGCGCGCGCGCACGCTGAGTGCGCTGCTTCGCGAGTCCACGTCCGCATTTCTCTCGCGCGGTTCAGCCGCCGAGAAAACCACGCTGGGCGGCGAGGCGCGCCAGCGGCTGCAGGCGCTCGGTTACGTGGCGTCGAGCGCCGAGCCCGGCAATCGCGTCTTCACGGACGCCGACGATCCGAAGACGCTCATCGGGCCCGCCAACGATCTCCAGCGCGCGGTCATCGCGTTCAACACGGGATCGAGGGCGCCGGCGATGGACGCCGTCCGCGCGATCGTCCGGGCGCACCCGGGCTTCACGACGGCCCATGGGATGCTCGCGTCGATGCAGCGCGAGAGCGGCGACCTGCGCGGCGCGATTGCCACGCTCGAGGACGTCCTGCGCCGCGGCATCGCGGATCAGAGCGTGATGATCGTGCTCGCGGGGTATCTGCAGGAGGCGGGCGACGCCGCCAAGTCGGTCGCGCTGCTGGAGGCGGTCGTCGCCGCGCACCCGGACTACGCTGAGGCGTACAACTCGCTCGGCGTCGCGTACATGCGCCTGGGCCGCCACGATCAGGCCCGCGCGGCGCTGCGCAAGGTGCTCGACCTCGATCCGACGTCGGCGAAGGCGTACGAGAATCTGGGCGCCGATGAATTGTCCGTGGGCGATCTGGCGGCCGGCGTCGACGATCTGAAGCGGGCGATCGATCTCGATCCGCTGCTCTACGATGCGCTGTACAACCTGGCGCTGGCGCTGCACGATCTCGGACGGCGCGATGAGGCGCGGCCGTATCTCGAGCGCTTCGTGCGCGAGGCGCCGCAGCCGCGCTACGCGCGCGACATCGCGAAGCTGCAGAGTGTTTTTGAAAAGAGCGGGACCGGAAAAAAATAGGCCGGGTGGTTGCCCACCCGGCCCATCACAAATCGTCCGGCTGAAGCCTGCGCGCTACGGCTGTAGCGCGAGCCTTTCAGGCGAGCGTCCTACCAGATCAAACGGAAGCCCACGCGGGCCGTCCGCGGTCCGAGGATCCCGGTCGGCTGCAGATACGTCGCGCCGGTCGCCTGCACGATCGTCTCGCCGGCGTACGCGTTCGCCAGGTTGAAGCCGTCGAGGAACAGGCGGACCTTGGCCGCGTTGCCCAGGTTCACGGTCTTCTCGACGCGCACGTCGATGACCGAGATTTTGTCCTGGGTGTTCGCGTTGTAGTCCGTCGCGTACACCGTGGTGTTCGCGAGGCTTCCGCCGCGCGCCGCGCTGAACGTGCAGGCGCACGACGCGGGCGCCGACACCGACAGCGTCCGGGCGAAGTTCGCGCCGCCCTGGAACCGGTACACGGGGCTGATGCTGATGCCCCACGGCGCCAGGTACTGCGCGTTGAGCTTGAAGCTCACGGTGCGGTAGTCGTAGTCGAACGGGCCGTTCGGCGTGTTCGGGAACGTCAACGGGTAATCGTGCTGCCACGTGTACCCGAAGCCCGCGCCGAGCGAGTAGTTATGGCTCTGGCGCTTGTTGACGGAGAACTCCAGCGTCTTGTACTTGCCGTCCTGCGCCTGATTCATCACGACGTTGTTCGTCGGATACGCGCAGGTCGGCGTCACCGTCGTCGTGGTCGCCGTGCAGCCCGCGATCAACGCGCTCGGGATCCCGCGGAACGTCAGGGTCTGATCGTCAGAGGTGCCCTGAATGTTGTCCGGCCCCTTGTCGATCACCGTGAACGGCACCGTGTACGCCGACGCCGGCCGCAGCGGCTGATACGTGCTGGTCTGGTTGGTGACCGTATACAGCACGAACCCGACGCGCGCGCCGACGCCTTCGGTGATCTGACGCTCGACGTAAACCGTCGCCTGCTGCGAGTACGGCTGCTGCAGGTTCGGATCCACCGAGATCGTGCCGGCCAGCGCGCTGGCGGTCTGCGCGCCTTCCTCGCCGACCTGGTACGTCTTGTCGCCGGGCTTGCAGGTCGCGCAGACCTTGGCGTCGGTCCACGCGTAGGTGACGCTCTTCACGGTCTGGTTCGGGTTCGCGCTCGCCGCGACGCCGACACCAGGGTTGAAGCGATACAGCCCGTAGTTCAGCTTCAGCACGGTCTTGCCGTCGCCCATGAGGTCGTACGCCATGCCGAGGCGCGGCACGAACGAGTTCCACTTCACGTAGTGCTGCTCAGGGAAGCTCTGCGCCGCGATGGCGACGCCGGTCGGGAACGTGTACGCCAGCTGGTTCTGCGTGGGCGTCCACACGTCGTAGCTGTCGAAGCGCATGCCGAGGTTCATCGTCGCGCGCTTGTACGTCCACTGATCGGTGATGAAGGCGTCGTACGTGCTCACCTTGTCGACGCTCAGCAGGTTGCCGTTCGGCCCGTCGCCGAGGCTGCCCGCGTGCGTCGCCGTCGGCGCGTACATCACGACGCTGGTCGGGATGCCGTTGGAGCCGATGGTTTCGCGGATGTTGCCCGAGGCCACCTGCTGATAGCCGTACCAGCCGGTTTCGAGGAGCATCTCGCCGCCGACCTTGAAGTTGTGCGAGCCGCCCCAGCCGTCCTTGAAGTACGTGACGGACCCGGTCGCCTGACGACGCTGCCGGTCGGTCTGCTCGATCTGATCGGCGCCCGTCAGCAGCGACTGGCTGTTGTCGAACTTCTCGTGCTCGGTCGTCGAGCTGTTGGCGAGCAGCGGGAAGTAGTAGCCGAACACGCCGTAGCGCGCTTCGACGTACATGTTCTTGTTGACGGTGCCGTTCCACTCACCCTTGTAGATCCAGCTGCCGGAGATCTGCTTGAGCGTTCCATCGAGCGCGGTGTAGTTGAGCGAGCTCGACGGCAGACGATTCGGCTGAACCTTCTGGCCCCACTGGTAGTACCCGATCAGCTTGTTGTTCTGGTTGACCTGGTACGTGGTCTTGCCGGACGGATTCCACAGGCGCGTGTCGAACAGCGTGCCGGCGATCGGTCCGATGAAGTTCGGCTGGCCCACCGAGGTCTTCTGGTCGCGATACGAGAAGTACCACCAGACCTTGTCCTTCTTGATCGGGCCGCCGACGTTGATGTTCGAGTCGCGGTACTTCGACGTCTCGTTGCTGTGATCGCGCACGCCGCCGGAGTTGGTGACCGGGTCGTACGCGAACTTGGCCGGGATGTTCGAGGCGATGTTGTCCGAGATCATCGAGTTGGTCTCGAAGTCCTGGTAGATCTCGCCCTGGAACTTGTTGCCGCCCGACTTGCCGAGCATCTGGCTCTGCACGCCCGGCGTCGGCATCTCGGCGCCCTGCGCGATCGTGCCGAGGAAGACTTCCTCGAACGACCCGTAGTCGACGTAGAAGCCCGCGGCGCTCGTGCCCTCGGTCGTGTTGATGCCCTCGACGAGGACGCGGTTCTGGCCGCTGTAGCCGTACGCGGTGTAGCCCGTCTGCGTGCCGGCGCGGTTGCCGCCGACGTCGATGCGGCCCATGGACACCGACGGCGTCACCGCCAGCAGCGACCACAGATCGCGCGAGTTCGGAATTTCCTGCAGCGCCTCGAGCTTGAAGTTCTGCTGCACGCGCGTGGATGACGTGTCGATGACGGGCGACGCGCCCGTGACCGTCACGGTCTCCTGCAGGGACGCCACGGCCAGCTCGACGTTGACCGTCGCCGTGAAGCCCATCGCAATCTGAATGCCCTCACGCTTCAGCGTGTTGAAGCCGGGCAGCTCGTAGGTCACCGTGTAGCTGCCTGGAGGCAGCGCCGGGAAACGGTAAAGACCGCCCGTATCGGTCACCGACGTCTGGGAGCCCATCATGGACGGGCTGGTGGCGGTCACCGTGACGCCGGGCAGGACGCCGCCGCTGCTGTCGGCGACCTTGCCGTTGATGGAGCCGGTGGTGCTTGCGCCACCACCCTGCGCGAACGCGTGGGTCGCCGCGAGCAGACTGACTGCCAGCATCGCGATGACCAGACGGAACCCTCGACCTCTCATGAAACCCCCTCCTGAACTTACCGGCTCAGCGGCCGTGGTTGGCCCGCCTGAGCAATCCAACTGAAACGCACAGCGCCCGGCCATCGTGCGTTGTTCCAACAGAGCTTCACGCACGGACAGGCAAACACTATGCTCGACCTTGGAGCCGCGAAGCTTAACACCGAAGCCGTGGACGAGCAATCGTTTACGTGCCCTTCACGGATCCGAGGAATCGACAGGATTCCGCGTGAATCCAAGAAGTTGTTCGTGATGAGTCCGATAGACCGAATCTGGGACGTCCGAGAGAAACCGATGCGCCGGAGGCACATTCGTCCGTCTCCGGCGCCGTCAGCTAGTGGCGGGGCGTTTCGATCTGCTTCAGCGCTTCTTCGATGAGGCTCTCGTTGTCGGCCTTCGACAGGTTGCGGCCGATGATCTTCGACGCGATCATGACCGACAGGTCGACGGCCTCGCGGCGAATCTGCTGGACGGCGCGCGCCGTTTCCAGCTGAATCTGCCGCTCGGCGTTGCGCACGATGCCTTCGGCGTCGGACCGCGCCTTCTGCTTCATCTCTTCGCGCAGCCGCTCGCCGTCGGATCGGCTGCGGCTGACGATCGCTTCGGCCTCGACGCGCGCGGTCTTGATGATCTGCGCGGATTCCTGCTGCAGCCGCTCCAGCTCCTGCTTCGCCTGCTGCGCATCGTCGAGTGACTTCTTAATCAGCGCGTGACGACTTTCCAGCGCCTGGAGAAGCGGCCCCCACGCGAACTTCGCGAGCAGGGTCAGCAGCACCAGGAACGTGACAATGGTCCAGATGAACAGCCCCGGATCGGGCTGGACCAACGGGTTATCCATAAAAAGTCCTTCGCATGAAGCCGTCAGCTATCAGCTGTCAGCACTGAAAAGCTGAGAGCTGTGCGCTGACAGCTACTTCAGCAGCACCACGAGCAGCGCGAAGACTTCCGCCAGAATCGCGACGCCTTCGAGCAGGAAGAGCGGCAGGTTCACGGCGCCGGTGATCTTGTCGGCCGCGCTCGGCTGCCGCGCAATGCCTTCGGCCGCCGCCGCCGCCAGCTTGCCGATCCCGAGCCCCGCGCCGATGACGATCATGCCGAGCGCAATCGCGGCGCCAAAAAAATGCAGACTTCCTACCATTCGCCTATCCTCCGTTGAGAGTCTCAGTGATGAACGTGAATCGCCATGCCGATGAACACGGCCGACAGTAACGCGAACACATACGCCTGAACCAGCACGACGATGATCTCGAGGCCGGAAATCCCGACGGCCAGCGGCACCGACACCACGGCGCCGACACCGATGCCGACAATCGCCCGTCCCGCCATTTCCGTGAACAGGAACACGAACGACAGAATCGCGAGAATCGCGATGTGCCCGCCGGTCATGTTGGCCGCGAGTCGCATCGTCAGCGCGAAGGGCCGCACGAACATCCCCATGACTTCGATGGGGATCAGAATGATGTACAGGGGCCAGGCCAGGCCGTGCGGCACCATGTTCACCCAGTGCTTGATCGCGCCATGGGCGCGCGACCCGGCGACGATGATGGCGAAGAACGTGATGGTCGCCAGCGCGGCCGTCACGTTGAAGTTCGCGGTGGCGGTCGTGCCGCCGTGCATCACGTGCTTGAGGAACGAGTCCTCGGCCGTATGCAGGACGAAATGATCCAGGAGACCGATCGTCTCGAAGACCGGGATCAAGCCGATGCCGTTGGCGCACAGGATGAACACGAACAGCGTGAGGACGAGCGGCGTCCACGTGTTCACCCATTTCTTCCCGACGTTGGGCTGCACGATGGCGTCACGGACGAACTCGACGACGGCTTCAAGCGCGTTCATGAAGCCGGTCGGCAGCGGGCGATCCTGCTTCAGGTAGCGCCGCACGGTCCACGTCACGACGACGAAGACGAACGCCGCGACGAGCCACAGCATGAGCACGTGCTTGGTGACCGAGAAGTCGATGCCGAGAACGTGCGGCAGGCGGATCAGCGGATGATCGTGCCCGCTGTTCGACACGTGCTCGATGATCGTCTTGCCGGCGTTGAACTTCTCGGCGGCCCCTTCGGCGGCAGCGGCGGCGTGTTCCTGAACGGCTTCCTGGACCAGCATGATCGTTGATGAGTATCCGTCTGCTTATCGCGGCGCGCGCGGGCCGTCCGCGAACAGCCGGCGCAGCGCGAAGGCTTCCATCACGTGCAAGGCGACAAAGTAACCGGTGAAACTGACGACGAACGGCACTGGCTGCAGCGCCAGCCCCTTGAGCATCACCACGACGTAGAATCCGAAGAACACCATCTTGCCCGCGAACCCGGCGACCATCAGCCCGGTCACGCGCTCGGGCGTGCGACGGTAGGTCTGCTCGATGAGCACCCAGCTCCCGATCGCGATCACGAGCGGCGCGAGCATGCCGAGCACGACCTCGGCGCCGATCCGCCTGCCGAACCAGCCGATCGCGGCCAGTGCCGTCAGTGCGCTCACGCCGGCCATCCAGGCGACCGTCTTCATCGCCGAAAAACCGTCTTCGCCAGCTCGTAGAATCCGACGATCAGCCCCAGCAGCAGCCCACCGAGCAGGAACCAATGCGCCTGCCCGAGCACGAGGTCGACGGCGTATCCGATGCCGCCGAGCAGGATAATGGCGCCGATCAGCGTGTAGCTGGCCCCCGCCGCAGGTCCCGACCGACGAATATTCTCTTGGAGATACTTCAGCGAACGCGCTAGGAAGAAATCGGGGTCGTTGTCGGGCATGTTCCCCTAGCGCACGCGGGCATTATGCACGCGCGCCGGGGAGTATAGCGTACCTTGTGAAATACTTCACCAGCCGTCGATGAACCGTCAGCGGACCGCCGCCGCGATCCCCACGGCCCCCAGCGTCCGCGCCGACGCGTCGGCCAGCTCGAACAGCAGCCGCGGGTACACGCCCAGCACGAGCGTCGCCACCACCGCGACCCCCAGCGCCAGCGCAAGCGTCGGGCTCGTCGTCGGCTCCGATCCGAACACATCGCGCTTCAAGTACATGAACACGACGATGCGGACGTAGTAGTAGAGCGAGACGGCGCTGTTGAGCACGCCGATCACGGCCAGCCCGTAGTACTTCGCGTCAATCGCCGCGCTGAACAGCCAGAACTTGCCCATGAATCCGGCGGTCGGCGGAATCCCGCCGAGCGACAGCATGAACAGCAGCATGGCGAACGCGCCGAACGGATTCCGGAACGCCAGACCGCTGAAGTCCTTCAGCTCGTCGCCGACGACGTCCGCGCGCCGCAGCAGCACGACGACGGCGAACGCGCCGAGCTGCATGAACGAGTAGACCATCAGGTACACGAGCGTCGCCGTCACGCCGCGCGTCGTGCCCGCGACGATCCCGATCAGCAGGTACCCGGCGTGCGCGATGGACGAGTACGCGAGGATCCGTTTGACGTTGGACTGCGTGAGCGCGGCGAAATTGCCGACCGTCATCGTCGCGATCGAGAGAACGTAGAACAGCAGGCGCCAGTCGGCGCTCATCGTCGAGAGACCCTCGATGAAGATCCGGATCAGCATCGCGAACGACGCCGCCTTCGACCCGACCGAGAGAAACGCCGTGATCGGCGTCGGCGCGCCTTCGTACACGTCGGGCGCCCACATGTGGAACGGGACCGCCGCGATCTTGAAGCCGACGCCCGCCACGACGAGGATCACGGCCAGCACCAGCCGCGGATCCTTCTCCTGACCCGCGAACGCCGCCGTCATCGCGCGCAGGTTCGTCGTGCCCGACAGCCCGTACAGCAGCGACATGCCGTACAGCAGAAGGCCGAGCGAAAACGCGCCGAGCAGGAAGTACTTCACCGCCGCTTCGTTCGACCGCTGATTCGGCTTGAGGAAGCCCGCGAGGATGGAGGCCGATGAAGATCGTGATGAGATCGATCCCGCCCGCCATGATCATCATGCCGAGCGTCGCGCAGAGCACGAGGAAGTAGTACTCGCCGGGCGACGCGCCCTCGACTTCGAGGTAGCGCACGGACATGAGGACCGTCATCGCCGCGGCGATGAGGAAGACCACTTTGAAGAACAGCGCGAACTGATCGACCGCGATCAGGCCGTGGGCGACCTCGACGTGGGTGTTCGCGAACGGCACGAGCGAGGCGAGCGTCGCGCCGATGACGAGCAGCGTGATCCACGCCAGCGCGTTGCCGCTCCGGCGCGGTAGCAGGACGTCCGCGACCAGGACGAGCAGCGCCCCGCCGGTGATCACCAGCTCCGGCAGGATGTAATAGAAGTCGCTCGTGGAGATTCCGGCCGGCATCACCGATTCTCCGGGGACGGGTCTCCGCTGGATCGCTTCGGAGACCCGTCCCCGAGGTCACACGGCATCGAGGCGAGGAACTTCGCCGCGGGGTTGGTCGAGGCGGCGACCTGCGTGGGCGTCGGCGGCGCGGTGTCGCAGTCCGCGGCCTTCGCCGCGGCGTACTCCGGGCTCACGCGCGACATGACGTGCTGCACCGACGTCTCCAGCCGCCGCAGGAACGGCGCCGGATAGAGCCCCATCCACACCGCGAGGATCAGCAGCGGCGCGAACGTCGCGAACTCACGGTGGCTGAGATCCAGCAGCCGCTCGTTCTTCGGATTCTCGACCTTGCCGAACATGGTCCGCTGGTAGAGCGAGAGCATGTAGACCGCGCCGAGCACGACGCCGCTCGCGGCGAACGCCGCCCACACCTTGCTCGTCACGAACACCCCTTGCAGGATCAGGAACTCGCCGATGAATCCGTTCAGCGTCGGCAGCCCGATCGACGACATCGTCATGACCATGAACACGGCGGCGTAGACCGGCATCACTTTGGACAGCCCGCCGTACTCCGAGATCTCGCGCGTGTGGCGCCGCTCGTAGACGATGCCGACGATCAGGAAGAGCGCGCCGGTCGAAATGCCGTGATTGAGCTGCTGAATGATGCTGCCCGTGATGCCCACCGGGTTCAGCGCGAACATGCCGAGCATCACCATCGCCATGTGGCTGACCGAGGAATAGGCGACGAGCCGCTTCCAGTCCTTCTGCGCGAGCGCGACGAGCGCGCCGTAGACGATGCCGATGATCGACAGGACGACGATCATCGGCACGAAATGCCGCGACGCCTCCGGCAGGATCGGGAGGCTGAAGCGCAGGAAGCCGTACGTCCCCATTTTCAGGAGGACGGCGGCCAGGATCACCGAGCCCGCCGTCGGCGCATCGGTGTGCGCATCAGGCAACCAGGTGTGGAACGGGAACATCGGGACCTTGATCGCGAAGCCCAGGAAGAATGCGAGGAAGACCCACCACTGCAGGTTGAACGGCACGTTCAGCTTGTGGAACTGCGTGATGTCGAACGTGTAGATGCCGGTCAGCTGGTGGTTGTAGAAGTACAGCGCCAGGATGCCGAGCAGCATGACGACGCTGCCGACGAGCGTGTACAGAAAGAACTTGATCGCCGAGTACAGCCGGTTCGCGCTGCCCCAGATGCCGATCAGGAAGTACATCGGCACGAGCATGACTTCCCAGAACAGGAAGAACAGCAGGAAGTCGAGCGACATGAACGCGCCGAGCATGCCGGTCTGCAGCACGAGCAGGAAGATGTAGTACTCCTTCACCCGCTCGGTGATCGCCGTCCACGACGACAGGACGGCGATGAAGCCCATCATCGTCGTGAGCAGGATGAGCAGCGTGCTCAGGCCGTCGACGCCGAGGAAGTATTCCGCTCCCACCGAGGGGATCCACTGCGCGCGCTCGACGAACTGGAAGTCCGCGCTCGACGGGTTGTACCAGAACCAGAGCGGCACCGAGATGGCGAACCCGATGAGCGCGACGATGTTCGCGACCCAGCGGATGGCGTCCTCGTTCTTCTTGTTGATGAGCAACAGAACGAGCGCGCCGGCCAGCGGCGTGAAAAGAATGATCGAGAGGTAATGATTCATAACGCTATCTGACAAAGAGATAAATGGTGACGAACGCGAACACGCCGAACACCATCAGGAGCGCGTAGTTCTGCACGAGGCCCGTCTGCAGCCGCCGGAACCAGTAACTGCCTTCCTCGCAGACGCGGCCGACGAGGTTGACGACGCCGTCGACGACCGTGCTGTCGGTCAGGCCCGAGAACCACGCGCTGATGACCGTCAGCCAGCCCGTGCCGTTCACCGCGCCGTCGACCACGTTCCGATCGAACGACCAGAGCCCGCGGCCGCTGGCGAGCGTCCCCGAGATCACGGTCGCGTTGTACAGCTCGTCGACGTAGTACTTGTTCGAGAGCAGCTTGTGCGGTCCGGCCCACTGCTCCGCCAGTCCCTGCGAGATCTCGGGGCTCGTCACGTAGAACTTGCGCGCCAGGCCGATACCGGCGGCGGCGATCAGCACCGAGAAGCCCATCAGCCCGAGCTCGACGCCGCGCGACACGTGAGGCTCAGCTTCATGCTCGGCTTCGGCAGCCGGCGCGGCCGCGTGGCCCTCGCCGCCGGCCACGGCTTGCGCCGTGAAGCTCGGCTCCAGGAAGTGCTCGATCGTGTTCGGGCCGTTGAGCGCGGCCGGAATGCCGAAGAACCCCGCGACGACCGCGCCGACGGCGAGCGCCATCAGCGGGAACGTCATCGGCGTCGGCGACTCGTGCGGTCCGTGCCACGCGCCGTGACCGTGACCGTGACCGTGATCGTCGGGCGCCGCGTGGCCGTGCGCGTCATGACCGCTCGCGTGCGCCGGATCGGCGTGACCGTGCGCGGCTCCCGCGCCTTCCCATTCGGGTCCGCGGTACGCGCCGAGGAACGTCATCGACACGAGCCGGAACATGTAGAACGCGGTCATCAGCGCGGTGGCGACCGCGATCACCCAGATTGCCTTGTTGTTGATGAACGCGCGGAACAGGATTTCGTCCTTGCTGAAGAATCCTGAGAGCGGCGGGATGCCGGCGATCGCGAGCGTGCCGATGAACATCGTGGCGAACGTGACCGGCATGTATTTCTTCAGGCCGCCCATGTGCCGCATGTCCTGCTCGCCCGCCATCGCGTGGATGACGGACCCGCTGCCGAGGAAAAGCAGCGCCTTGAAGAACGCGTGCGTCATCAGATGGAACGCGCCGGCCGAGAACGCGCCGACGCCCATCGCCGTGAACATGTAGCCGAGCTGCGAGACCGTCGAATACGCGAGCACGCGCTTGATGTCGTACTGCACGAGGCCGATCGACGCCGCCATGAACGCGGTCAGCACGCCGACGATCGCGACAATCTGCATGACCATCGGCGCGTGCGAGAACAGGACCGCGTTCCGGCCGACCATGTACACGCCCGCGGTGACCATCGTCGCCGCGTGGATCAGCGCCGACACCGGCGTCGGGCCTTCCATCGCGTCCGGCAGCCAGACGTACAGCGGAATCTGCGCGCTCTTGCCGGTCGCGCCGACGAACAGGAAGAGGCAGATGAACGAGAGCACGCCGAAATGCGTGGTCTCGACCGTCATCGTCGCGGCCGCGTTCTGCACCGCCCGGAAGTCGAACGTGCCGAACATGTAATAGATGAGGAAGACGCCCAGCACGAAACCCCAGTCGCCGATGCGGTTCGTGATGAAGGCTTTCTTGCCGGCGTCCGAGGCGCTCTTCTTTTCGTACCAGTAGCCGATCAGCAGGTACGAGCAGAGACCCACGCCCTCCCAGCCCACGAACATCACCAGGAAGTTGTTTCCCAGGACGAGCATGAGCATGAAGAAGCAGAACAGGTTGAGGTAGCAGAAGAAGCGCGCCACGCCGCCGCGCGGCTCCTCCGCCATGTACGCCGTCGAGTAGACGTGGATGAGCGTGCCGATGCCGGTGACGACGAGAATCATCAGCCCGGACAGCGGATCGAGGCGGAAGCCCCACGGAATCTGCAGGCCGCCCACGCCGTGCTGCGTCATGAGCGGGATCGACGGAATCCACTGCGCGATGACGACGTCGAAGGCGCGCGACTCGGACGGCAGCCCGAGCAGCTGCCAGAACGCGAAGAGCGACAGCGCCAGCGCCGCCGTCATCATCGTGCAGGCCACGACGCCCGCCGTCTTGCGCGAGAACGAACGGATGCCGATGAGGCCGTTGATGGCGGCCCCGGCGCCCGGAAGCAGTGGAATCAGCCAGATGTATTTCATTTACGACCGCATCACATTCATCTCGTCGATGTTGACGGTCTCTTTGTTGCGGTAGAACGCGAGGATGATGCCGAGGCCGACGGCCGCCTCGGCCGCCGCGACCGCGATGACGAAGATCGCGAACACCTGCCCGATGCCGTTCTGCAGCTGCTGCGAGAAGGCGATGAGGTTGATGTTCACCGCGTTCAGAATCAGCTCGATCGACATGAAGATGATGATGATGTTGCGGCGCACCATGACGCCCACCACGCCGATCGTGAAGAGCGCGGCCGAGAGCAGAATGTAGTGGGTCGTGGTGATCGGCATCACAGTTCCCTCTTGGCCAACACGATCGCGCCAATCATCGCGACCAGCAGCAGCATCGACGCAATCTCGAACGGAATCAGGTAGCTGGTGTAGAGCAGCCAGCCAATCTGCGCGGTGTTGCCGGTCACGGGCATCGCCGCCCCCGGCACCGGGACCATCGCCGGCTGCGAGTGCCCGTAGACCGCGATGGCGCCGACTTCGACCAGCACGGCCGCGGCCAGCAGGAATCCGAGCATCGTCCGGCGATGCGGATCCGAGTGCGCCTCCGGCGGCCGCTTGAGATTCACCAGCATGACGACGAACAAATACAACACGACGATGCCGCCCGCGTAGACGAGCACCTGAATCGCGGCGAGGAACTCGGCGCCCAGCAGGACGTACAGCGCGGCCACGAACAGGAAGTCCATCACCAGGAACAGCACGCTGTGCACGGTGTCCTTCGTGCTGACCACCAGCACGGCGAATCCGAGAATGCACGCGGCGATGAAGTAGAACGCGATCGCTTGCGCCATCAGAGCAGCATCACTTTGATGATCCCGGTGACCACCAGATTCGCGATCGCCAGCGGAATCAGAACCTTCCATCCGAGCCGCATCAGCTGGTCGTAGCGGTAGCGCGGCAGCGTCGCGCGAACCCAGATGAAGATGTAGAGGAAGACGAACGACTTGACCAGGAACCAGGTCCACGACGGGATGAAATCGAGGAACGAGAGAAACGCGACGTTCGGGAACGGACGCAGCCACCCGCCGAGGAACAGCGTCGTCGCGACCGACGAGACGACGATCATGTTCGCGTATTCGGCGAGGAAGAACAGCGCGAAGCGCATCCCGCTGTATTCGGTGTGGAAGCCGCCGGTCAGCTCCTGCTCCGCTTCCGGCAAATCGAACGGCGCGCGGTTGGTTTCGGCGAGGCCGCCGATGAAGAAGATCAGGAACGCCAGCGGCTGCACGAACGCGTACCACATGTGCGAGCTCTGCTGCGCGCGCACGATGCTGACCATGCTGAGCGAACCGGCCATCATGATGACGCTCACGAGCGTCAGCGTGACCGCGACTTCATAGGAAATCAGCTGCGCCGACGCGCGCAGGCTGGCCAGCAGCGGGTACTTGCTGTTCGACGCGTAGCCCGCCAGGATGATCCCGTACACGCCGACCGACGCGACCGAGACGATGTAGAGCAGGCCGACGTTGATGTCGGTGATGTAGAGCGTCACCTGCCGGCCGAACAGCTTCACCTCGGGCCCGAACGGAATCACCGCGTACACGATGAGCGCCGGCACCATCGAGATGATCGGCGCGATCGTGAAGACCCACCGGTCGGCGCGGACCGGCGTGATGTCTTCCTTGATCATCAGCTTCACGGCGTCGGCGACCGGCTGCAGGATGCCGTACGGGCCGACGCGCATCGGGCCGAGCCGCGACTGCGCCCACGCGATCACCTTCCGCTCGAGCAGCACCATGTAGGTGACCGAGACGAGCGTCGCGTTGAGGACGATGACGATCTTGAGCAGCGGGATGACCAGCGTGTCGATCATTTCAGTTCTTGGCCGCAGGCGCTCACCGGTCGACCTCACCGAGCACGACGTCGAGCGATCCGATGAGCGCGACGACGTCTGCAACAAGATGGCCCTTGATCAGCGTGCGCAGCCCCTGGAGATTGCAGAACGACGGCGGCCGGACGCGGAACCGGTACGGGTTGGTCGATTTGCCGTCGCTGACGATGAAGTAGCCGAGCTCGCCCTTCGGCGATTCGATCGCGTGATAGGTTTCCCCCGCCGGCGGTTTGATCAGGCGCGGCACCTTGCCGACGATCGGGCCCTCGGGAATGCCCTCGGTCGCCTGCCGGATGACGCGCAGCGACTGGCGGAATTCCTCGAGCCGCACCAGATACCGATCGTAGGTGTCGCCGGCCGTGCCGATCGGCACGTCGAACTCCATCTCGTCGTACGCGGCGTAGGGCTCGTCCTTGCGGACGTCGCGCGGCACGCCCGAGCCGCGCAGCGGCGGGCCGCTCAGCCCGAGCGCCACGGCCGCCGGACCGTCGATCACGCCGATGCCTTTGGTGCGCTCCAGCCAGATCCGGTTGTGCGTCAGCAGCTCCTCGTACTCGTCGATCTTCGTGGCCATGATCGTGCAGAACTCGAGGACCTTCTTGTCCCAGCCGGGCGGGATGTCCAGCGGCAGTCCGCCGATGCGCATCGAGTTGTACGTGAGGCGCGCGCCGCACATTTCCTCGAAGAGATCGAGAATCAGCTCGCGCTCGCGGAACGCGTAGAGGAACACGGTCATCGCGCCGATGTCCATCGCGTGCGTGCCGACCCAGAGGCAGTGGCTCGCGATCCGCTGCAGCTCGCACAGAATCGTCCGCACGTACCGCGCGCGGCGCGGCACCTCGAGCGACATCAGCTTCTCGACCGTCTCGCAGTAGCCGACGTTGTTGGTCGCGGCCGCGACGTAGTCCATCCGGTCGGTGAGCAGGATGATCTGCGTCCAGTTGCGGTTCTCGCTCAGCTTCTCGATGCCGCGGTGCAGGTAGCCGATGACGACGTCGGCGTCCACCACCTTCTCGCCGTCCAGGCGCAGGACGACGCGCAGCACGCCGTGCGTGCTCGGATGCTGCGGGCCCATGTTCAGCACCAGCTCGTTGGTGTCGAACATGGCGCCGTGATGAATGACCGGTGTGTCCATTTTTCAATGGGCCGAGCGAACTCGGCCCTTACTCAATGTCCGCCTGCTCGCGCGACTGGCGCAGCTTGAGCCACTCGATCGGATTTTCGAGTAGCAGTTCGCCCGGCCCTTCGAGCGGATAGTCCTTGCGCTGCGGGTGGCCCTGCCAGTCTTCGGGCATCAGGATGCGCCGGCGATCCGGATGTCCGGTGAAGCCGACGCCGAACATGTCGTAGACCTCGCGCTCCAGCCACCCGGCCGCGGGCCAGACGCCGGTGACCGACGCCAGCGGCTGCTGCTCGCCGAGAATCACCTTCAGCCGGACGCGATGCCGGTGCCGCGTCGAGTAGAGGCAGTAGACGACGTCAAAGCGGCCTTCCGCGCGTGGCGGCCAGTCGGTCGCGGTGACGTCGGAACAGAAGTCGAACGCCGCGTCGGCGGCGTCGCGCAGGTGCTGTGCCACTTGCAGGATGAGCGCCGCGGGGACGACGAGCGTCCAGTCGCCAAGCCAGTAACTGACGTGCGTCACGCCTCCGGGCACCGCCGCGTGAAGCGTCGCGATGAACGCGGGCGCCGTGACGTCGGCCGGCGGCGGCGGATCGGGAGGGCCCGTCGGCGCGGCGGCCTTCGGGACATGCGCGGGCGCGTCAGCCATTTAGACCCATTCCAGCGCGCCCTTTTGCCACGCGTAGTAATAGCCAACGACCAGGATGAAGATGAACACGAGCATCTCGATCAGCCCGAACAGGAGCAGCTTGTCGAAGATGACGGCCCAGGGAAACATGAAAACGGTCTCGACGTCGAAAATCACGAACAGCATCGCGACCAGGTAGTACCGGATGCTGTAGCGATCGCGCGCGTCGCTGAGCGGCTCGATGCCGCACTCGTACGGCTCGAGCTTGACTTTGTTGTACTTGCTCGGATGAATCAGACTCGTGAAGACGAGCGTGAACAACGCAAAGCCGGTCGCAACGGCGACGAAAATGGCGATTGGGATGTAAGAAGAAAGCATTGAGGTGACGCGTCGCGAGAGAAAAACGCGACAGAGAAAAGCCGTTGGTTTATAACACGCGACCTGAGGGGTGTCAAGAAAACGGCCGCCCGCGGTTTCGGTGCAATCATTCGCCGCAACCTACAGATTTCAAACCATTTTTCGTCGGCGAATCCTTGACGCTCCTCTGAAGCGGGACCTATACTCATTCGATGAACGCTGGGCGCATTTGGCCCGCACTCCTGCTCGCCGCGCTCGTCCTGACCTGGCCGGGCCGGCTCGCCGCGCAAGCCATCCAGCGATCCATGTACGTCAGCGTGATCACCGACGCCGGCGCGCCGGTGCCCGATCTCGGACCGCCGGACTTCATCGTGCGCGAAGACAACGTCGCGCGCGAAGTCCTGCACGTCGAACCCGCGACGGACCCGATGCAGGTGGCCGTGCTCGTCGACACGAGCCAGCAGGCGCGCAACGACATCGCCTACATGCGGACGGCGCTGCCGCCGTTTGTCGCCACCTTGACCGAAGGTGCCGTCAAGAGCGAGGTCGCGATCATCGGGTTCGGCGAGCGGCCGACGACCCTCTCCGACTACACGACCAGCCGCGCGACGCTGCAGAAAGGCGTCGATCGCATCTGGTCGCAGCAGGGCTCGGGCGCGTACCTGCTCGACGCGATCACCGAGATCAGCGAGGGCTTCAAGAAGAAGGAATCGCGGCGGCCGGTGATCGTCGCCATCGCGGCTGAAGGCGCCGAGTACAGCTTCCGTCAGTACGATCAGGTGCTCGAAGCGCTCGCCGGCGGCGGCGCGGCGTTCTACGCGATCATGCTGGGCACGCCGTCATCGTCGGTGAGCCAGGAAGCCATCAGCCGCAACATCGTTCTCGATCGCGGCCCGAATAACAGCGGAGGCCGGCGCGAGCAGTTGCTCAGCGCCATCGCGCTCGGCGAAAAGCTGAAGCAGCTCGGCGACCAGCTCACGCACATGTACAAGGTGACCTACGCGCGGCCGCAGTCGCTCATCCCGCCGGAGAAGGTCACCGTCGCGGCCACCGGCGCCGGACGCACGGCGCACGGCACATTGATCAAGGACGACAAGGGCCGTCGATGACCCGGCATCTGAGGACATGGGCGGCCCCGGCGATCGCCGTCGCCATGGCTGCGGCACTGGTGAGCGTCTCGGCGCAAACGCCGGCGCAAACGCCGCCACCTGATCCGCAGGCGCCCGGCCGTCAGCAACCCCAGCAACCCTCGTTTCGCGCGGGCGTCGACCTCGTGTCGCTGAACGTCACGGTCTCCGACGGCACCGGCAAGTACGTCACGGATCTCGGGACCGAGGATTTCAACGTGTTCGAGGACGGCGTCAAGCAGGACGTGACGTTCTTCACCAAGACCA
The DNA here is from genome assembly GCA_020073005.1 of Terriglobia bacterium. GTDB lineage: Bacteria > Acidobacteriota > Vicinamibacteria > Vicinamibacterales > CAVVIG01 > SRVP-36. The sequence continues at coordinate 35,558 of JAIQFX010000051.1, forward strand.
ACCTGCCGATTGCGCTGGCGCTGCTGCTCGACACGAGCGCCAGCATGGACACCAAGCTGCCGACCGCGCAGGAAGCGGCGATCGGCTTCGCGAAGCGGCTGCGGACGCAGGATCTCGCTGAAGTCATCGACTTCGACAGCCGCGTCGTCGTGCTGCAGAACTTCACCGCCAGCGCGCCCGAGCTCGAGCAGGCGATCCGCAAGACGTCGGCCGGCGGATCGACGTCGCTCTACAACGCGGTCTACATCGCGCTCAAGGATCTGAAGAAGGTCGTCGCGAAGAACGTCGACGAGATCCGCCGGCAGGCGATCGTCGTGCTGTCGGACGGCGAAGACACGTCGAGCCTGCTGCCGTTCGAGGAAGTGCTCGACCTCGCGAAGCGATCGGAAACGGCGATCTACTCCATCGGCCTGCGCGCGCCCGAAGGCCCGGGCTCGTCGAGCACCAAGGGATTCAAGGAAGCCGAGTTCGTCCTGCGGCAGTTCTCGCAGGAGACCGGCGGCCGCGCCTTCTTTCCATCGCAGCTCGCGGACCTCGCCGGCGTCTACGGCCAGATTTCCGACGAGCTGTCGAGCCAGTACACGGTCGGCTACACGCCGCGGAATCCGCGCCGCGACGGCTCGTGGCGCCGGATCGTGGTCCGGGTCGCGAGGCCGAACCTGACGGCGCGCACCAAGCTCGGCTACTTCGCGCCCACCACGCCGCGATGAACGTCGCGCCGCTTGCCCTCTACACGGCGGCCATGGCGGCTTACGCCTGGCACTTCGCGCAGCGCAATCCGGCCGTCGGCCGCGCCGCGACGACGATGCTCGTCGCCGGCGCGCTCGCGCACACCTTCGTGATCGGCATGCTGACGATGGAGATCGGGCAGGTGCCGATGGCGGGCGCCACGTCCGCGATCTCGACGTTCGTCTGGCTGCTGGCCCTCGCGTATCTCTACACGGAGATGACGACCGACGAGCGCGCGATGGGCGTGTTCATCCTGCCGCTCCTCGTCCTGCTGCAGGCGATTCCGGCGATCCGTCCGATCGAGACGCGCGCGGCGGTGCTGCAGGGGCCGCTGTTCGGGATCCACGTGTCGTCGCTGCTGTTCGCGTACGCCAGCTTCGCGCTCGCGTGCGTCATCGGCATCACGTACGTCCTGCTCTTCAAGGAGATCAAGGCCAAGCATCTCGGCTTCTTCTACGCGCGGCTGCCGTCGCTCCAGGTGCTGGACCGGATGAATCAGCGGGCGATCGTCATCGGCTGGATCTTCCTCACCTTGGGTTTGATCGTCGGCTTCATCTTCGCCGCCCAGGCGCGCGGCGGCTACGGATCGGGCGACCCGCGGGTGCAGGCCATGTCGCTCATGGATCCGAAGATCTTCGTCGCGCTCGTGTGCTGGGTCGTGTACTCGTTCGAGCTGTTCGGCGCGCGGCGGATCGGCTGGGGCGGACGGCGCACCGCGTACTTGTCGCTGCTCGGCTTCGTGATCGTGCTGCTGAACTTCGTGCCGATCAGCTACTTCTTTTCGAAGAGCCACAACTTCTAGCGATGAATCTGGTCATTGAGTCATTTGGTTACGTGGTCATTTTGAGGACGCACTCAATCGGCCACATCAATGACCAGATCACTAGATGACTCGATGAACACATTCGCATGCACCTTCTTCTAGTCGGAGTCAGTCACCGCACCGCGCCGGTCGAAGTGCGCGAGCGCGTGGACTTCCAGGCGCGCGGCGTCGCCGAGGCGCTCGGCGTGCTGGCCTCGCGCGGGTCGACGCGCGAAGCGGTCGTGCTGTCCACGTGCAACCGCGCCGAGCTGTACGTCGCCTGCGACGACGTCCAGCCGACGCGCGACGATCTCGTGGGCTTCGTCGGCGACTTCCACGGCCTCGCGCACGCAGACCTCGCGCCGCACGTCTACGACGTCAGCGATCTCGACGCGGCCCGCCATCTGTTCCGCGTCGCGGCAGGGCTCGACTCGCTCGTCGTCGGCGAGCCGCAGATCCTCGGTCAGGTGAAGGAAGCGCATTCAGTCGCCACCGAAGCGCACACCGTCGGGCCGGTGCTCAACCGGCTGTTCCACAGCTCGTTCGCCGTCGGCAAGCGCGTGCGGACCGAGACCGGCCTCGGCTCCGGCGCGGTGTCGGTGAGCTACGCGGCCGTCGCGCTGGCGCGCAAGATCTTCGGCGACCTCACGGGCCGGAACGTCCTCGTCGTCGGCGCGGGCGAGATGGGCAAGCTGACCGCCCTGCACATGAAATCGCAGGGCGTGCACCACATGACGATCATCAGCCGGACGATGGCGCACGCGGCGCGGACGGCCGAGGCGATCGGCGGCGCGAGCGCGGCGCCGTGGGACGAGCTCGATGCGTCGCTCGGCGCGAGCGACATCGTGATCACGGCGACCGGCGCGAGCGCGCCGATTCTCACGAAGGCGCACATCGAAGGCGTCATGCGCCGGCGGCGCAGCCGTCCCCTGTTCATCATCGACATCGCCCTGCCCCGCGACGTCGAGTCCGCGGCCGGCGAGATCGAGCAGGTGTTCCTCTACAACATCGACGATCTGCAGGCAACCGTTCGCGAGAATCTCGCGCGGCGCGCCAGCGAGATGGTCCGCGCCGAAGCGATCGTCGCCGAGGAGATCGACAAGTTCGGCGCGTGGTTCCGCTCGCGGGGCGCGATTCCGACCGTCGTCGCGCTGCGCCAGCGCTTCGAGGCGATCCGCCAGGCGGAGCTCGAGCGCCTCGACTTCAAACTCTCCGCGCTGCCGCCGGAAGCCCGCACGCGCGTCGACGAGATCACGCATCTCATCGTCGAGAAGCTTCTGCTGACGCCGACCGAGCAGCTCAAGGCGGTCGGCGACGCCGACACGGTCGGCGCGTACACCGAGGCGCTCACGCGCCTGTTCGGCCTGCCCGAAGAGGGCGACGCGGAACGCACGGATACCGTCGAACCTTTCAACCCCGAACGACGCAATCGGCCGCGCTCGCGCTGAATGCCCGTGGCCCACGAACTCCGTCTCGGGACGCGCGGCAGTCAACTCGCCTTGTGGCAGGCCAACACCGTCGCCGCGCGGATCGCCGCCGCCGGCGGCCCGCCGTGCCGCGTCACGATCATCAAGACGTCCGGCGATCGCCTGCAGGACGCGCCGCTGTCGACGGTCGGCGGAAAGCGCCTGTTCGTGAAGGAAATCGAGGACGCGCTGCTGCGGCGCGACGTCGATCTCGCGGTCCACAGCAGCAAGGACATGCCGGCGGTGCTGCCCGGCGGCCTCGCGATTGCGGGCGTCCTGCCGCGCGAGGATCCGCTGGACGCGGTGATTCTGCCCGCGACGGTCCGCCTGAAGGCGGACCCCACGGCATCAGGGGACGTGGCGTCCCGCGCGACACACGTGGCGTCCGGCTTCAGCCGGACCGCAACGGTGGATGATCTCGTCGCGCATCTCGGGCCGGCACCGTCGATTGGCACCGGCAGCGTGCGGCGCATCGCGCAGTTGATGCGGCTGTTTCCCGGCGCGCGGTTCGCGCCGATTCGCGGGAACCTCGACACGCGGCTGCGGAAGCTCGATCAGCCGGCAGCGGAGGCTGGTAAGCTTGACGCCATCGTGCTGGCCGCGGCCGGACTGCGACGGCTCGGATTCGGCGCCCGCATTTCGATGACGCTGCCGGCCGCCTCGTGCGTGCCGGCGCCCGGGCAGGGCATCGTCGCAATCGAGATTCGCGAGGACGACGACGTGGTGCGGCGCGCGGTGGCGGCGATCGACGATCCACAGGCGGGCGCGGCGCTCGCGGCCGAGCGCGCGCTGGTGGAAACGCTGGGCGGCGGATGTCAGACGCCGGTCGGCGCGCTGGCGTCTCCGCTTCCGGGTGAGATGCTCGAGTTGACGGCGGTCGTCGTCGCACTGGACGGCAGTCGCGCCGTCCGCGCGCAGGCGCGAGGGTCGTGGAAGGAAGCGGCCGCGCTCGGCGCGCGCGCGGGCGCGGACCTGCTGCGCGACGGCGCGGGCGAGATTCTGGCCGAAGCGCAGCGGGCATCGTCAACGAACGACTAACGACTAACGACTAACGACTAACGACCAACGACTAACGACCAACGACCAACGACCAACGACCAACGACTACCGACTCACGACTACTGACCACTGATGTCCATCGTCTACTTAATCGGCGCCGGCCCTGGCGACCCGGGCCTCATCACGGTGCGCGGCATGCAGTGCCTCGCGGCCGCGGACGTCGTTCTCTACGACCATCTCGTCTCCGCGCGGCTGCTCCGCTACGCGCGCCAGGATGCCGAGACGATTGACGTCGGCACGGCGGCGCCTCAGCCGCTCGAGCAGGAAGCCATCTGTTATCTCCTCGCGGAGAAGGCGCGTGAAGGCAAGACCGTCGCGCGTCTCAAGTGGGGCGATCCGTTCGTCTTCGAGGGCGGCGGCAGCGAGGCGCTGTTCCTGCACGAGCAGGGCGTGCGATTCGAGGTCGTGCCCGGCATCCCGGCGGGCATCGCCGTGCCGACCTTCGCCGGCATCCCCATCACGTACGCCGGCGGTGGCGACACGCTGACGTTCATCCGCGGCCACGAAGACGCCGGCAAGACGCGCGCGGCGATCGACTGGACCAGCCTGGCGCGCCTCGACGGCACCATCGTCTGCTACGCGGGACCCGATCAGCTGCCCCGGATTCTGCACTCGCTGCTCTCGCACGGACGGCCCGGCGACGATTCGGCCGCCGTCGTCTACGACGGCACGCTGGCCACGCAGGAAACGATCGACGGGCCGCTGGCTGAGATCGCCGGCAGGCTCAAGGATTCGACCGATCGGCGGCCCGCGGTGCTGGTGGTCGGCCGCGTCGTCGCGCTGCGCGAGCATCTGCGATGGTTCGACAACCGGCCGCTCGTCGGCAAGCGCATCCTCGTGACCCGGCCGCGCGAGCAGGCCGCGGATCTGATCGATCGCCTGGAGTCGATGGGCGCCTCGACGATCGAAGCGCCGATGATTCGCATCCTGCCGCCCGAGGACGACTACGCGGCGCTCGACGACGCGTGCGCGCGCGCGTCGGAGTTCGACTGGATCATCTTCACCAGCGCGAACGCGGCGGACGCGTTCGTCGCGCGCCTGCTGGCGGGACCGCACGATCTGCGCGCGCTCGGCGGCGTGAAACTGTGCGGCGTCGGCCCCGCGACGGCGGAGCGGCTCGCGCGCCACGGCCTGAAGATCGATCTCACGCCGTCCGAGTACCGCGCGGAAGCGGTCGTGCGCGCGATCACCGAGGCGCAGCCGGTGAAGGGACTCAAGGTCCTGCTGCCGCACGCGGACATCGGCCGCGAGCTGATCGCGGACGAGCTGCGCAAGCAGGGCGCCGAGGTCACGGAAGTCGTCGCGTATCGAACGGTGGAAGCGGAACCCGATCGCGAGGGCGAGCCCGACATCTATCGCATGCTGCTCGAGCGCCGGATCGACGTCGTCACGTTCACGAGCGGATCGGCGGTCCGCAGCTTCGTGCACGCGCTCGGCGCCGAGCCCGCGGCTGATCTCTTGAACGGCATCGTCGTCGCCGCGATTGGTCCGCTGACGGCGGAAGCGGCGGCGCAGTGCGACATCAAGACCGCGATCATGCCGGCGGCGCACACGGTCCCCGCGCTCGTCGACGCGATCGTGGAGTACTTCGGGAGGCAGGCATGAATCCCACGACGACGCCTACCACGCTGAAACTCACGCGACGGCTCCGCCGCCTGCGTCACTCCGAATCGATGCGCGCGATGGTGCGCGAGACGCGGCTGTCGCCGGACATGTTCATGCTGCCGCTCTTCGTCTGCGAGGGCGAAGGCGTCCGGCGCGAAGTGCCGTCGATGCCCGGCGTGTTCAACCTCTCGGTCGACGAGGCCGTGAAGGAAACGGAAGGCGCGCAGCGCGACGGCGTGAAGAGCGTCATTCTCTTCGGCCTGCCCGATCACAAGGACGGCGTCGGGTCGGGCGCGTACGATCCGGAGGCGCCGGTGCAGTCGGCGATTCGCGCGATCAAGCGCGCCGTGCCCGGCGTGCTCGTCGTGACCGACGTGTGCCTGTGCGAGTACACCGACCACGGGCACTGCGGGATCGTCGTCGACGAAGAGATCGTGAACGATCCGACCGTCGATCTCCTGGCGCGCGCGGCCGTGTCGCACGCGGCGGCGGGCGCGGACATCGTCGCGCCGTCGGACATGATGGACGGCCGCGTCGGCGCCATCCGCCAGGCGCTCGACGAGCGCGGATTCCAGAACACGGCGATCATGGCGTACGCGGCGAAGTACTGCTCCGCCTTCTACGGTCCGTTCCGCGACGCGGCCGCGTCGGCGCCGGCGTTCGGCGACCGCCGGTCGCATCAGATGGATCCCGCCAACAGCGACGAAGCGCTGCGCGAAGTCGCGCAGGACATCGAGGAAGGCGCCGACATCGTCATGGTGAAGCCGGCGGTCACGTACCTCGACGTGATCCGCCGCGTGAAGGACGCGTTCCACTACCCGACCGCCGCGTATCACGTCAGCGGCGAGTACGCGATGCTCAAGGCCGCGGGGCGCAACGGCTGGATCGACGAGCGGCGCGCCATGCTCGAAACGCTGACGTCCATCCATCGCGCCGGCGCGGACATCATCCTGACTTACTACGCGCGCGAAGCTGCAAAGGCGATCGCCTGACATGATCATCACGTCGCTGCTCCTCGCGGGACTCGTCGGCGGCGCGCAGGCGCCGTCGCCGGCGGCACCGCCGGCCGTGCGCATCGAGCTCAAGGACGACGGCATCACGCTGCCGCCGCGCATCACGGCCGGACTGACGACGTTCAGCGTCGAGAACGCGGGCACCGGTCCGCACGACGCCCGCTTCGTTCGGATCACCGGCACGCACACGGTCGCCGACGTGTCCGCGTGGTTGAAGGCAGGCGGTGCGGTGCCCGAGTGGCTCGTGACGGCCGGCGGCGCCGGCGCGCTCGCGCCAGGCGGGAAAGAGGAATACACGTTCAACATCGCGCCCGGCTCGTACGTCGTCCTGTGCGGGCATCGCGGCGACGATGGCGCGACGCACGCCGAGAAGGGCGGATTCACGGCGCTGCAGGTCGACGCCGGAAAATCGACGCTGCGTCCGCCCGACGCGGACCGCATCGTCACGCTGCGCGATCACGGCTTTCAGCTGACGGCGCCGATCGAGGGCGGCCGCTCGACGTGGCACGTGCGCAACACGGGCAGCGAGCCGCATCAGATGTTGATCGTGAAGCTGGCCGACAGCGGCGGCGAGTATCCCGAGCGCGCGTGGTTCAACCACGGCGCGCGCGGCCCGCGTCCGGGCCAGGCGGCCGGCGGCGTGCTCGAAGTGCCTCCGGGCGAAGAGGCGTGGATCCGCCTCGAGCTCGGGCCCGGGCATTACCTTCTCTTATGCGCCGAGCAGGAAGAGGACGGCCAGCACTTCGACCTCGGGATGATCTACCGCTTCACGATTGAATAAGGTCCGGCGACGGCGCGGGAATATAATCCCGCTCGTGAAACATTCCAGCCTGGCGCTTCTCTCCACTGCCGGCCTCGTCGCGGCCCTTGTCGTATTGGTCTCGGCGCAGCAGCCCGCGCGGCCCTTCGACCTGCTCGTCACCAACGCGCGGATCATCGACGGCACCGGCGCACCGGCGGTCGCAGGATCGGTCGCCGTGCGTGACGGCCGCATCGCCGGCGTCGGACGCGTCACGGGCGCAGCTGCGCGCACGATCGACGCGCACGGGCTGGTGCTCGCGCCCGGATTCATCGATCCGCACTCGCACTCGGACTACGCGCTGCTGACCGACGGCAACGCGGAAAGCAAGATCCGCCAGGGCGTGACGACCGAAGTGATCGGTGAGAGCGGATCGGTGGCGCCGCAGAAACCGACCGCCGCGCGCAACTGGAGCGACTTCGCCGGCTACTTCGCCGCGATCGAGAAATCGAAGACCTCGGTGAACCTGCTGTCCTACATCGGCCTCGGCCAGGTGCGCGAGTTCGTGATGGGCAACGACGATCGCGATCCGACGCCGGACGAGCTCGCGAAGATGACCGCGGTCGTCGCTGACGCGATGAAGCAGGGCGCGTACGGCACGGCGACCGGACTCATCTACACCCCGAACGCGTACGCCAAATTGCCTGAACTGATCGCGCTCTCGAAACCCGCCGCAGCCGCGGGGGGGCTGTACGTCTCGCACCTGCGCTACGACGGCGACAAATGGCGCGAAGGCATCGAGGAGGCGATCGCCGTCGGCGAAGGCGCGCACATGCCCGTACAGATCCTGCACCTCAAGATCACCGGGGCTAAGAACTTCGGACGGATGAAGGACGCGATTGCGTTGATCGAAGCGGCACGGAAACGCGGCGTCGAAATCTCCGCGAATCAATATCCGTACGTCGCGAGCAGCACCGGGCTCATCCAGACGATCCCGCCGTGGGCGCACGAAGGCGGCAACGCGAAACTCGTCGCGCGGCTCAAGGATCCGGCGACGCGCGAGCGCATCCGCAAGGAGATGGACGATCCGAACCCGACGTGGGAGAACCGGCTCATTTCGGCGGGCACGTGGCACAACGTGCAGATCGCGTCGCTGCCGTCGCGCACGGGCATGGACACCGGCTACAGGCGCTTCGAAGGCTGGCGCGTCGACGATGCCGCGAAAGAGATGGGCAAGGATCCGTACGACTTCGTCTTCGAGATGCTGATCGCCAACGGCGGCAGCGTGAGCTGCGTGTGGTTCATCATCGACGAGAGCGATCTCAAGCTGGCGATGCAGCAGCCGTGGGTCTCCATCGGATCGGACGGCTCGGCGCTCGCGACGTCCGGCCCGCTGCGGACGGGCGTGCCGCACCCGCGCAACTTCGGCACCTTCCCGCGCGTGCTCGGCAAGTACGTCCGCGAGGAGCACACGCTCACGCTCGAGCAGGCCGTCCACAAGATGAGCGGCCTGACCGCGTCGCAGCTCCACATCAAGGATCGCGGGCTCATCAAGGAGGGCATGGCCGCGGATCTCGTGATGTTCGATCCGGCGACGGTCGCCGATCGCGCGACGTTCACGGATCCGTTTCAGTACCCCGTCGGCATCTCGACCGTCATCGTGAACGGCAAGGTCGTGCTCGACAACGGACGGCACACCGGCGAGCGGCCCGGCGTCGTGATCCGAGGACACGGAGTCTAGGTGAGAGTCCCCCTCCGAGTCTCGGTGTCTCGGTGGCTGATCTCCCTCGGCGTTCTCTGCACGCTCAGCGCCCTCGTGTCCGCGCAGCACGCGGCCTTCCGGGTGAAGGGACGCGTCGTGACCGAACGCGGCGAGCCGATTCCGCGCGCGGACGTGCGGCTCGAAGCGTTTTACGGATATTTCGCCGGCACGTTTGCAGGACAGCGCACGTTCTCGACGACAACCGACGCCAAAGGTCTGTGGAGCGTCGGCGCGTTGCAGCCGGGCGTGTGGCTCTTCGAAGTGTTCGCGCCGAACTACATGCCGGAAACCGTCGTCCTGCCCATCCGCATCCTGACGACAGTCAGCATGGGCACGTCGGGCATGGCGCTGACGTGGGACCTGGTGCTGAAGCCCCAGCGCGTGTCCGACGACGCGCGCGGCACGCTGTTGACGGAAGCCGTCACCGTCGCCCGCGACAAGCAGGTCGAGAAAGTCCGCGAGATGCTGAGCCGCGTGCCCGACGACGCCGACGCCGACTTCCTGGCGGGAGCCGCGCGCATTGCGCTGGTCGCGCGGGACACCGACCTCGCGCGCCCGCTCTTCATGCGCGCGCTCGAACGCGACCCCTCGTCGTACCGCGCGGCGATGGGCATCGCGTCGTTGTTCCTCCTGCAGCGCGACTTCGACAGCGCCTCGCGGGCGTTCGACGCGACGCGCAATCGGACGCACGACAAGGACGAGCAGAAATTCCTGACGGCCGCCATCGGCGACCTCGCGACCATCAAGATTCGCTAGCCGACGTATCCTTGTGTCTTGACTATGCGTACAACTCGATCCCGCGCGCTGTTCTCACGCGCCACGCAGATTCTTCCAGGCGGCGTCGACAGTCCCGTCCGCGCGTTCAAAGCCGTCGGCGCGTCGCCGCTGTTCATCCGCCGCGCGTCTGGCGCGTGCATCACGGACATCGACGGCAACACGTACGTCGACTACGTGATGTCGTGGGGTCCGCTCATCCACGGCCACGCGCCACCTGGCCTCGTGAAGGCGCTCGCGGCGGCCGCGCGCCAGGGCACGAGCTTCGGCGCGCCGAGCCCGCTCGAAGTCGAGCTGGGCGAGCGCGTCCGCGCGCTGATGCCGTCGATCGAGCGCGTGCGGTTCGTCAGCTCCGGCACGGAAGCGACGATGAGCGCCGTGCGCGTCGCGCGGGCCGCGACCGGGCGCGATCGGATTCTGAAGTTCGAAGGCTGTTACCACGGACACGCGGACGCGTTTCTCGTCAAGGCCGGCTCCGGCGCGCTGACGCTCGGCACGCCGACGAGCCCCGGCGTCACGAAGGCCGCGTCGGCCGACACGCTCGTCGCCACGTACAACGACCTCGAATCCGTCCGCCGCGCGTTCGACGCCAATCGCGGGCAGATCGCCGCCGTGATCGTCGAGCCGATCGCCGGCAACATCGGCGTCGTCCCTCCGGCCGAAGGATTTCTTCGCGGCCTGCGCGAGATCTGCACGGCGGAAGGCGCGCTGCTGATCTTCGATGAAGTGATCTCGGGCTTTCGCGCGTCGGCCGGCGGCGCGCAGGGACTGACCGGCGTCCGTCCGGATCTGACGTGCCTGGGAAAGATCATCGGCGGCGGTCTGCCGGTCGGCGCGTACGGCGGCCGCGCCGATCTCATGGATCTCGTGTCGCCCGCGGGGCCCGTCTACCAGGCCGGCACGCTCTCGGGCAATCCGCTGGCGATGACGGCCGGCTTGTGGTGTCTGAACCGGCTGACGCCGAAGCTGTACGCGTCGCTGTCGGCGCTCGGCGCGACGCTCGCCGCTGGGCTCGCGGACGCCGCGCGCGAGGCCGGCGTCGCGCTGCAGGTGAACGCGTTCGGATCACTCGTGACGCCGTTCTTCACCGATCGCGCGGTGCGCGACTATGCGAGCGCGACGAGCGCGAACGCGGATCAGTACGCGACGTTCTTCCGCGGGATGCTGAAGCGGGGCGTGTATCCGCCGCCGTCGCAATTCGAGGCGTGGTTCTTGTCCGCCGCGCACACCGCGGCGGATGTGGACAAGACGATCGCCGCCGCGAGAGCGGTCATGAAAACCGTAAAATGAGAACAGAAAAGTGAAAAATGAGAGTCTTCACTTTTCAGTTTTCTCTTTTCAGTCTTCAGTTTCCTATCGCCAGGGCATCAGGCGTTCGATCCAGCTGATGCGCGTCAGATCGTTGTAGATCACCGTCACCATCAGCATCATCAGCACGACCAGGCCCGCGAGCAGCATCTTCTCTTTCACGCGGATGCTGAAGTCGCGGCGCACGAGACCTTCGAGCCCCATGATGAAGATGTGCCCGCCGTCGAGCACGGGGATCGGCAGCAGGTTCAGGATGCCGAGGTTGAGGCTGATCATCGCCATCAGACTGAAGAGCGACATCCATCCCAGTTGCGCCGACTCGCCCGACAACTGCGCGATCGCGACCGGGCCCATCAGCTGCCGCGGCGACGTCTCGCGCGTCAGCAGGCCCCACAGCGTCTGGAAGATCAGGCCGCCGTACTCGACGTTGCGCTGCGCGCTCATGCCGATCGCCTGCGCGACGCCCGGCTTGATCGTGACGTTGTCGTCGACGGGAATCACGCCGAGCCAGCCGACGGTGCCGTGTTTGCCGACGGCCACCGGAATGCTGCGCGCCACGCCGTCCCGCAGGACCGACAGCGTGATCGTCTGGTCGGGGTGCTTGGCGATCGTCTCGCGCAACTGCCAGTGGAACGTCACCGGCTGGCCGTCGGTGGCGACGATCACGTCGCCCGCCTTCAGGCCGCTCTTGTCCCCCGGATCTCCCGGCGTGATGGATCGCAGGTGCGGGTGCACGTTGGGCAGGACGCCGATGTCGCCGATCTCGAGGCGGCCGGCGCCCGCAAGCTGGACGGTCGTCACCTTGCGCGACAGCTCCTGCCCGTCGCGCAGCAGCACCAGCGTCACCTCGCGATTGGGACGCGATCCGATCGCGACGAAGAACTGCTCCCACGTGCCGACGGCGTGATCCTGCACCGACACGATACGGTCTCCGGATCGCACGTCGGCGCGCGCGGCCGGCGATCCAGCCGCGACGACGCCGACGACCGGCGGCTGATCTTCGTACGCGCCCTTCTCGACGCCCTGGAACAGCACGATGGCCGTCAGCACGAACGCCAGCAGGATGTTCATGGTCGGTCCCATGATTAGCACCTGGAAGCGCTGCCACTTGCTCTTCGACAGGAATTCGTCCGCCTGCCCCGTGCGCTCATCGTCCGGATTTTCGCCGGCCATCTTCACGTAGCCGCCGAGGGGCAGCGCGCCGACGCCGTACTCCGTGTCGCCGCGGCGGAAGCTCAGCACCGTGGGATTGAACCCGAGCTGGAATTTGAGGACGCGAATCCCGACGCGCTTGGCGGCGAGAAAATGGCCGAGCTCGTGCACGAACACGAGCACGCCAAGCACGAACAGGAACGCCAGTAATGTAGTCACGTCAGACCTTTAATTGTAACTCGCCGGCCAGCTCTTCGGCACGCTCGCGCGCCCAGCGATCCACGGCCCGCACCTCGGCGAGCGTGGCGACGTTCGCCAGGGGGCCGGGCGTGTGCGCGTCCATCGTGCGCGCGATGACCCGCGGGATGGCGGTGAAACCGATGCGGCCGTCGAGGAATCGCGCGACCGCCACTTCATTCGCCGCGTTCAAGACGACCGGCAGGCTGCGCTCGGCGTCCAGCGCGCGGTACGCCAGACCCAGACAGGGAAACGCCGCGGTGTCAGGCGCTTCGAACTCCAGACGTCCCGCCGCCGCGAGATCGAGCGGCGGCAGGGGCGCGTGCCAGCGGTCGGGATACGAGAACGCGTACTGAATCGGCAGCCGCATGTCCGTCAGGCCGAGCTGCGCGATGATCGATCCGTCCGTCAGCTCCACCATCGAGTGCACGACCGACTGCGGGTGGATGACGACGTCGATCTGATCGGCACGCACGCCGAACAACCAGTGCGCCTCGATCACTTCGAGGCCCTTGTTCATCAGCGTGGCCGAATCGATCGTGATTTTTCTGCCCATGCGCCAGGTGGGATGCTTCAGCGCGTCCGCCGCCGTGACCCCTGTCAGATCAGACGCGGCGCGGCCGCGAAAAGGTCCGCCCGACGCGGTCAATATCAATCGTGTGATCTCCGCGCGATTCCTGCCATGCAGGCATTGGTGGATGGCGTTGTGCTCGCTGTCCACCGGCAGAATCGCGACGCCGTGCCGCGCGGCGGCGTCGGTGACGATGCCGCCGGCCATGACGAGCACTTCCTTGTTGGCCAGCGCGATCGTTTTCTTCTGCGCGATCGCGGCGAGGACGGCCTCGAGCGCCTCGGTCCCGCTCGACGCGCAGAGCACGAGGTCGACGTCCGGATGCGATGCGACGGCGACGAGTCCGTCGCGGCCGGTGCCGGCGAGCGCCACGCCGGCCGCGTAGCCGATCTGCTTCAGGCGATCCATCGCGGCGCCCGTGGCCATCGCGGCGACGCGCGGCCGGTACTGCGTGACCTGCGCCGCGAAGAGCTCCGCGTTCTCGCCGGCGGCGAGGCCGACGACCTGCAGTCGATCGGCATGCGCGTCGACGACGGCGAGCGCGCTCTGGCCGATCGAGCCGGTCGATCCAAGGATGGCGAGGCGTTTCATCGCTGAAAAGGAAGGAACCACAGAGGACACGGAGGGCACGGAGGTGAGAAATGTGGGCGACACAGGTTCCTTCCTCCGTGTCCCCCGTGTCCTCCGTGGTTAATCCCTTTCATACGTACTTCAGTACTACGTAGTAAACCGGCGCCGCGAAGAGCAGCGCGTCGATCCGATCGAGCACGCCGCCGTGCCCGGGAATCAGCGTCGAGCTGTCCTTCACGCCGGCGCTGCGCTTGAGCATCGATTCGAACAGATCGCCCGCGATGCCGAGCGCGACCATCGTCAAGCCGAGTCCGGCGCGCAGCGCGACGGGCAGATCCGGCAGCCACCACGCGCCGGCGACGGTGAGCGTCGCGGCACCGAAGACGAAGCCGCCGATCGCGCCTTCGATCGTCTTCTTCGGGCTGATGGCGGGCGCGAGCAGCCGGCGGCCGAACGCACGGCCCGTGTAGTACTGCGCCGTGTCGCTCACCATGACCGTCAGCATCAACAGGAACACGGCGGCGCTGCCGCGTGACGCGCGGATCGACAGCATCGCGCCGATGGGCAGCCCGAGATACAGCATCGGGAAGACGCTGGCCGCCGCGCGGCCCATCGCGTCTTTGTCTCTATCGCCGCGCCACGTCATCAGAGACATCGCCGCCAGGACGACGAAGCCGGACATCAGGACGGCGTCGAGCAGAAACGCCGTGGCGACGATTTCATCGCCGAGCCAGTGAAACGACGAGACGCCGATCGACGCAAGGACGGTGGCGGCGCCGGCCGGCACCGCGGGAATCGGCAGGCCGCACGCCGTCGCGAGCCGCGAGTATTCGACGAACGCGAGGATGAGCAGCAGCTCGCCGAACGCGAAGAAGACGGGAGACGGCGCGAACCACACGACCGCGACGGCGATCGCAATCAGCGCGGCCCCGCTGAGGACGCGGGTCACTTGATGCTGAGCGCCACCGGCGACGGTTTGATGCCGCCGTAGCGGCGGTCGCGTTTCTGGTAGGCGAGCACGGCTTCGAGGAGATGACGGCAGCGGAAATCCGGCCACAGCGTTTCGGTGACCCAGATCTCGGCGTACGCGATCTGCCAGAGCAGGAAGTTACTGACGCGCATCTCGCCGCTCGTGCGGATGAGCAGATCGGGATCCGGCTGTCCTGCGGTGTACAGGAAGTCGCTGAAGCGCCGCTCGTCGAGATCCTCGGCGGGAATGCCCGACGCGATCGCGCGCCGCGCCGCGTCGACGATTTCCGCGCGGCCGCCGTAATTGAGCGCGATGTTGAACAGCATGCCGGTGTTGGCCGCCGTCTGCCGGATGCCGATCTCGAGCTCGGTCTGCACGTCCGGCGCGAGCTCGTCGGACCGGCCGATGACCTGGAAGCGGATGTTGTTCTTCTGCAGCGTGCCGAGCTCGAGGCGGATGTACCGCTTCAGCAGCGTCATCAGCGTGTTGACTTCCGCGCGCGGCCGCTTCCAGTTCTCGACCGAAAACGCGTAGAGCGTCAGCACGCCGATCCCGAGCCGCGCCGACGCCTCGACGACGTCGCGCACCGAATCGATGCCGGCGCGGTGCCCTTCGACGCGTGGAAGATGGCGCTGCGCGGCCCAGCGCCCGTTGCCATCCATGATGATGGCGACGTGCGTCGGCAGCTGCTCGAAGTTCACCTGCCGCGCCAGCGTCTCGTCGGGCGAGCCCGGCGGAATCCACGCCAGCAGCTGCTCAAGCGACATGACGGTTCCCAGGAGGCAATCGTTGCAAGCGTTGATTTTACCTAATATCCCATCGCATACGCGGTCCGCCGCGGATCGCCGCCCGCCATCATGGTCCCCGTTTTCGGATCGAAACGAATCGCCTGCATGTGGCCGAGCGACCCCCAGCCGGGCAGCACCTGCACGTCGTGCCCCATCGCCTTGAGCGCCGCGATGGTCTCCGGCGAGGCGCGGTTCTCGATCTGCACGCGCAGCGCCGCGCCGGGCTTGTAGAAGTTCGGCTTGGCGTCGACGACGAACCGCGGCGCCTCGATCGCCTGCTGCACAGGCAAACCGAAGTCGATCAGATTGACCAGCATCTGGAACTCGGTCTGCCCGATCGTCTCGCCTCCGGGCGAGCCGAAGACGAACGCCGGCTTGCCGTCCTTCAGCACGATGACCGGCGAGTTGTTGAGGATGGGAATCTTGCCGGGGCCGACGTAGTTCACGTCGGTGGGATACGGCGATGTCGAGCCCAGCCGGAGGCCGTTGTTGAGCAGCAGGCCGGTGTTGCCGACGACGACGTTGTTGCCGAAGAGGCCGCCGAGCGTCGGCGTGACGGCGATCGTGTTGCCGAACGCGTCGGCGATCGAGTAGCTCGTCGTGTGCTGCTCGGCGTCGTAGTCGTCCGGAAAATGCTTGCCGCCGGCCGGAGCGGATGTCGTCGACGCGCCTTCAGGCGTGCCCGGGTTTGGATACGGACCGGCCTTCGTCATGTCGATCAGCGCGCGGCGCGTTGCCGCGTAGCCTTTCGCGAGCATGCCGGCGGTCGGGATGATCGTGAACTTCGGATCGGCGACGTACCGATAGATGTCCGCCTTGGCGACTTTGATCGCCTCGATCTCGGCGTGCAACGCCTTCGGCGTGCCCGGCCCGAATGATGTCAGATCGAACCCTTCGACGAGATTCGCCTGCATCAGGACTTCGAAGCCGCCGCGCGACGTCGACGGATTGCTGTAGACGTCGTAGCCGCGATACGTCGTGTGCAGCGGCTCCTCCCACTTCGGCTCGTACGCCGCGAGGTCCGACGCGCGCATCACGCCGCCGTTCGCCCTGAAGAAATGATCGAACTCCTGCGCGATGTCGCCCTTGTAGAAGCGATCGAACGCCGCTGCGATCGCCGCCGAACGATTGGCGCCCTTCGTTTTCGCCTGCGCCTCCGCCTCGACCATCTTGCGCAGCGTGCTCGCGTAGTCAGGGTTCTTCAGCAGCTCGCCGGCTTTCAACGGCTGTCCGCCCGGCAGATAGATCTTCGCCGTTGTCGGATACTTCGACAGGTTGTTCTTGCCGCGGTTGATGTCGTCAGCGAGCATCGGATCGATCGGGTAGCCCTTCTCGGCGTACTCGATCGCCGGCGAGAAGACGTCCGCGACGCTCATCGTGCCGTAGCGATCCAGGAGAAACAGGTAGCCGCCGAGATTGCCAGGCACGATGCCGGCCTTCATGCCGGCGTTCAGCAACTCCGGCGTCATCTCGGCCGGCTTGAGGCCCTTGGGCGCGGCGCCCGTCATCGCGAGCGACATCACCTTGCCGGTCTTCCTGTCGAACAGCGTCGCGAAGCCGTTGCCGCCGATGCCGTTCATCTCCGGCTCGCCGAGCGCGATCATCGCGCCGACGGCGACGGCGGCGTCGAACGCGTTGCCGCCCTTGAGGAGCATCTGCAGTCCCGCCGAAGACGCGATGGGATGGCCGGCCGTCACGAGGCCGTGCAGACCGGCGACCGCGGGACGCGTCTGCACGCGGCGATCCGTCGCGGGCGCTTCGGCCGCCTGCTGCTGCGCGACGATGACGGCGCCGCACGCGATGAGAAGGACAGCCGAGCCGAGAGCCGCTCGCAGGATCTTGGCCTTGTTCACGGGGCACCTCATGGAAAAAGGTTGCGGTAAACGGCACATTATCGCCGATGTAAACGGGAGCTCCGCGCTAATAGTGGACGGCGACCAGGAATAGTCCTTCGGCCGGTGCGGTTTGTCCGGCGGCCGTGCGATCTCGCGACGCGAGCACGTCGTTCATCCAGTCCACCGGCCGCCGTCCGCGGCCGATCTCGACGAGCGTGCCGACGATCGTCCGCACCATGTGGCGGAGGAAGCCGTCGCCGGTGATTTCATACATCACCAATGCGGAGTGAGGAGTGCGGAGTGCGGAGTGCAGACCGGCTTCCCCAATCCGCATTCCGCACTCCTCAATCCGCGATGTGACGATCGTCCGCACCGTCGACTTCACCTCGCTCTTCGGTCCCTGGAACGCCGCGAAGTCGTGCGTGCCCTTGACCAGCGCGGCCGCGACCTGCATCGCGGCGACGTCGAGCGCGCCGTAGACGTGCCACGCGTAGTGGCGCTCGAACGGATCGAGGACATCGGCGTTCCAGAGGCGGTAGCGGTACGTCTTGCCGCGCGCATGGAACCGCGCATGAAAATCGTCCGGCGCGTCTTCCGCCGACAGCACGCGCACGGCGGGCGGCAGGTTCGCGTTGAGCGAGCGCTGCACGACGTCGGCGGTGACGGCGCGCGCGAGCGTGAACGACGCGACCTGTCCACGCGCGTGCACGCCGGCGTCGGTGCGGCCGGCGCCGTGCACCGTGACGTCGCGCTCGTCGAGCAGCTTCAGCGCGTCCTCGAGCTGTCCCTGGATCGACACGCCAGTCGCCTGCCGCTGCCAGCCGACGAAGTCGGTGCCGTCGTAGGCGAGCGTGATCTTGAAGGTGGGCAATTCTTCAGGCGACCACGGGCCGCGACCCTGGCTTCACGACGGGCAGTCCCTGCGCGCACAGCGGACATTGATCGGGCTCGTGCGTCGGCAGGGCGATCTCGAGGAGCGCGGCGAACGGCACGTCGAACCGTACCGCGCCGCCGCTGCGATCGACGAGGGACGCCGCGCCGACGACCTGTCCGCCGGCCGCCCTCGCCACCTGCATCGTCTCGCGCGTCGATCCCCCGGTCGTCAGCACGTCCTCGATCACCAGCACGCGATCCGTTTCGCTGATGACGAACCCGCGGCGCAGCGCGAGCGCGCCGTCCTGCCGCTCCGCGAAGATGGCGCGCACGCCGAGCGCGCGGCCCACTTCGTGGCCGATGACGACGCCGCCGAGCGCCGGCGAGAGCACGAGGCTCGGACGCAGGTCGCGCGTGCGATCCGCGATCGCGCGGCCGAGCGCTTCGGCGTGCTTCGGGTGCTGCAGCACCAGCGCGCACTGCAGGTAGCCCGGACTGTGGAGCCCGGACGACAAACGGAAATGACCTTCGAGCAGCGCGCCGGAGCGCCGGAAGAGATCGAGAAGCTCGTCGCGGGTCATCAATTCGAACTTCTCACTTTTCCGTTTTCACTTTTCAGTGTGTCGTCGAAGAGTTTCATGATCCGCCTGTACTCGTCCGCCCAGCTCGTCTCGTCCTCGAACCCGTGATCCTCGACCGGGAACATCGCGACGGACCAGTTCTCCTTGCGCAGCTCGATCAGGCGCTGCACCAGACGCACGCTGTCCTGGAAGAGCACGTTGGTGTCCACCATGCCGTGGCAGATCAGGAGCGCGCCCTTCAGGCCCTGCGCGAAGTAGATCGGCGAGCTCTGCCGGTACGCCTCCGGATCGTTCTGCGGCTCGTTCAGAATGTTCGACGTGTAGCCGTGGTTGTAATGCGCCCAGTCGGTGACGGGCCGCAGCGCCGCGCCGGCCGCGAACGTGTCGGGCGACGTGAACATCGCCATCAGCGTGATGAAGCCGCCGTAGCTGCCGCCGTACACGCCGATGTGCTTCGCGTTCACCTTCTGCTTCTCGACGAGATACTTGGCGCCGTCGACGACGTCGTCCAGATCCTTGCCGCCCATGTGGCGATAGATTGCCGTCCGCCAGTCGCGGCCGTAGCCCGAGCTCGCGCGGTAATCGGGATCGAGCACGACATAGCCCTTCGACGCGAGGACGTTGTGGAACATGTACTCGCGGTAGTAGCTCGCCCAGTACTTGTGCGCGTTCTGCGCGTAGCCCGCGCCGTGCACGAAGACGACGGCCGGCGCCGACGGATCGCGTTTGGCGCCCATCATCTCGGGCGTGAACAGCCGCGCGTAGACGTCGACGCCGTCGCGCGTCTTATAAGTAATGAGCTGCGGATCGATCCACCTGTGCGACCGCCACTCGTCGGTCGGCGTCGTCGTCACCTGCTTCATCGCCGCGCCGGCCCCATTGGGTGTGTTCGGCATCAGGTACACCTCGTGCGGCTTCGTGCTCGCCGAGTAGATGATGCCGAACGTCGTGTCGTCGGGCGAGACGACGCCCGCGCTGCCACCCGTCAGCGACGTCAGCTTCGTGCGCGCGCCGCCGTCAACCGACATTGAATAGATGTGGCGCTCGCCGGGATGCACTTCCGTGCTCGTGATGTAGAACTTCTTCTTGTCCGGCGACAAGCTGAGCGATTCGATCTCCCACTTACCCTGCGTCAGTTGACGCGCGGCGGGGTGCTCCGCTGTCGCGTCGAGCGTGTAGAGATGCATCCACGCGTCGCGCTCGGACAGGAACCAGATGTGTTTCTGGTCCGGCAGAAAGCCGAGTGACGGATCGTTGGGCCCGAAGCCGCCGATCTCGCGCACCCACGCGTCGTCGTGCAGCGTGTCGAGGACGCGCGTCTTGCCGGTGTCGGGATCGACCGCCGCCAGCCACCGATCTTTATTGTCGTTCGCGCGCACGTGCGCGACCGTCAGCGATCCGTCCTCGGAGATTTGCGGCATCGCCCAGCGCACCTCGCGCGGTTGCGGTTTGGCCTCCGTGGCATCCGGCTTCAGCCGGACCGTTCCTGCGAAACCGCCGTCCGCCCACACGGTCTTGCCCGTCTCGAGATTCATGATCGCGAGCGTCCGCTTGTCCTGCGAATCGCCGACGTAGGTCCGCGCGGGAATGTCTTCGGTGTAGCTCGTCGCCGTCACGTAGTTCGGGACGTTCGGCCGCTTCGCCGCGTCGGCGCGCTCGACGACGAGGATCATCACGTGCGTGCCGTCGGGCGACAGTTGCAGATCGCCGGCCGACTGCCGGTCCGCGAGCTCGAGCTTCGGCAGCGCGTTCGCCTTGTCCTTCTCTTCGGCCTTCTTCTTCTTCTCGGCTTCGGTGCGCGTGTGCTCGATGAGCTGCGTCTCTTCCGTCTTCACGAACTTCTGGCTGTCGGTGTCGCGCGCGTCGCGCTTGCGCGGCTCGATGTCGGTGAGCTGGAGGATGCCGCCGGCCATCGCGCCGTCGAGAGAAACGAGATACAAATTGTTCTCGCGCGTGAACGTGACCGCCGTTTCATGGCGCGCCCACCGCGGGTTCGATTCATTGCCCATCGTGCGCGTGATCTGACGTCGCGCGCCGGACACGGAATCCAGCAGGACGATGTCGCCGCGATCGACGGCCAGCACTCGGCGGTGCGCCGCGTCCCACGCGCCGTTGACGGGCGGCGCGCTGCGCCGTTCTTCATCCGACAGCTTCCGGAGATCGCTCCCGTCGCGCGACACGACCCACGTCGACGCCTCGTCGTCCTGCGGCCGCCGCCACTCGAAGTAGAGCCGCGCGGAATCGCCGGACCAGCGCAGGCCGGTCGGCGGATAGCCGACGAGCTTCGGGCCGCGCATCACGCTGTCGACCGTCAGCTCGAAGCCGGCGGGCTTCGACGGCGGGGCCGCGCCGGCGGACGAGGTTCCCGCCAGGTGCGCCGAGGCGGCGGTCAGAGCCAGCGCGGCGAGGCCGCAGGTCACGCGCGAAGCAGAAATGTGCATGGATTCCTCAAAAAAACGGGGCCTAAGTATACAATTGCCTGAACCATATTTCCCCGCCGGACGTCTACTGATCAGACCAGCGACAGATTTTCCTTTTCTTGATGGAGCGTCAGAAATGCGTCTGTTCCACACCATCCGCCGCACGTCAGTCGCCGTGATCGCCGCGGCGATCACCCTGGCTGCACCGTCCGTTTTCGCGCAGAGCGAACAGTCGCGATTCGCGAGCAGCCTCGAAGCCGCCGCGGCGCAGGCTGCCGCGCAATCGGGCGGCGACATCGTCCGCCGGATCTCGGTTGACGATGCGGTCAAGCTCGCGCTCGAACAGAACCTCGGCATCCGCATCCAGCGCCTCGATCCGCAGATTCAGGACATGGGCGTGGCGCAAGCCCAATCCGCGTGGGCGCCGAACTTCACCTCGGCCCTCCAGCGAAACTCGCAGGTCCAGCAGTCGACGAACGCGCTCGCCGGCGGCGCGACGAGCGTGGACAACGGCACGCTGGGCACGCAGATTGGCCTGAACCAGACGCTGCCGTGGGGCGGCAGCTACTCGGGCACCTTCAACAACTCCCGCGTGACGACCTCGAACTTCTTCGCCGCCTACAGTCCGCAGCTGAACTCGACGGTGAACGTGCAGTACACGCAGCCGCTCCTGCGCAACTACTCCATCGATCAGATTCGCCAGCAGGTCGCCAGCAGCAAGAAGACCCGCGACCTCTCGGACATCCAGCTGCAGTCGGTGATCACCGGGACGCTGCGGGGCGTGAAGAACGCGTACTGGGATCTCGTCTACACGATCGACAACCTCAAGGCGCAGCAGCAGTCGCTCGCGCTCTCACAGCAGTTCCTGAAGGACAACCAGAAGCGCGTCGAGATCGGCACGCTGGCGCCGATCGACATCGTCCAGGCGCAGGCCGAAGTCGCCGCCAACGAGCAGGGCGTCATCGTCGCGGACGCCGCGATCAAGCAGGCGCAGGATGCGCTGCGCGCGCTGGTACTCGATCCGGGAGCGCCGGACTTCTGGAACATCGACTTCGAGCCGACCGACGCGGCGTCGTTCGCCGAGCGCGCGATCGACATCGACGCGGCGGTCCGCAACGCGCTGGACAAGCGGTCCGACCTGCACACGGCGAAGAACAGCCTCGAGCAGAGCGACATCAACCTGAAGTTCTTCGGCAACCAGATCAAACCGGACGTCAACGCGCAGGTGAACTACATCGCAGCGGCGTCTGGCGGGCAGCCGCTGGCGAGCCAGGTGAACATTCTGGGACAGACCGCGAAGGTGCCCGAGCGCGGGTACGGCACCGTGTTGGGCGACGTGCTCAAAGCGTCGTACCCGACCTGGACCGTCGGCGTGCAGATAGGCTATCCCCTCGGCCTGAACATCGCCAAGGCGAACCTCGCGAGAGCACGGCTGCAGTACGAGCAGTCGCAGTCGCAGCTCAAGAACCTCGAGATGCAGGTGGCCACACAGGTGCGGACCGCGGCGCGCAACGTCCAGACCAACCAGAAGCGCGTCCAGTCGGCGAAGGCGTCGCGCGAGCTGCAGGAGAAGAAGCTCGAGGCCGAGGAGAAGAAGCTCGCGGCCGGCATGTCGCAGAGCTTCTTCGTCTTCCAGGCGCAGCGCGACCTCGCGCTCGCCCGCACGGCGGAGATTCAGGCGATTGCCGACTACAACAAGTCGCTCGTCGATTTCGAAGCCGTGCAGGAAGTCCCGCTCAACGGCGGCGGCGGGGGAATTACAATCGCCGGGCGCTGAAACTGAAAAGTGAAAACAGAAAACTGAAAACTGAAAAGTAGAGACCTTTTCTTTTTCGCGGTAGTCTTCACTTTTCGGTTTTCATTTTTCGGTTTCAAGTTTCAAAGTACTATTCCCCTCGTGCCCCGGCTTTCCGTCACGGTCATCACCAAGAACGAAGCGGCGGACATCGACGCGGCCCTGACGTCCGTCGCGTGGGCCGACGAGATCGTCGTCGTCGATTCGCACAGCACCGACGACACCGTGGCCATCGCACGGCGGCACACCGACCGCGTCGTCGTCCGCGACTGGGCCGGCTACATCGATCAGAAGAACCACGCCGCGTCGCTCGCGAGCCATGACTGGATTCTGTCGCTCGACGCCGACGAGCGCGTCACGCCGGAGCTCGCGGCCGAGATCACGCAACTGATCTCCAGTGAGCCGCTCGCGGCCGGATACCGGATCCCGCGCGTGACGTGGCATCTCGGCCGATGGATCCGGACGACCGACTGGTATCCCGACCATCAATTGCGCCTCTACGATCGGCGCCGCGCGCGATGGACCGGCGCGTACGTGCACGAGGCGGTGACCGTCGACGGCGCGATTGGTCACCTGCGCGGCCAGCTGCAGCATTACGCGTTCCACGACATCGCGGATCATCTCGAGACCATCGATCGCTATTCGACCTTCGCCGCGCGGCAGATGCGCGAGGCCGGAAGACGCGGCGGCCTGCTGCAGATGATCGGCCATCCGCCGCTCGCGTTCCTGCGCAACTATCTCGCGCACGGCGGCATCCGCGACGGCGCGCCCGGCTTCATCATCTCGGCGCTGAACGCGTACTACGTGTTCCTCAAGTTCGCAAAACTGTGGGAGTTGCAGTCAACGCTCGTGAATCACGAAGACACGAAGAGCACGAAGGACACGAAGCAACCAACATGAGCTCTTCGTGTTCTCCGTGGCCTTCGTGCCTTCGTGATACATAGTCTCGTCAATGTTTTCCTTGCATGTCGACACGGCCCGCACGTGGCGCGGCGGACAGAATCAGGTGCTCCTGACCGTCAACGGCCTGCGCGCGATCGGGCAGCGCGCGGCGCTCGTGGCGCACCCCGACGGCGAGCTCAGGAAGCGCGTCGAGGAAGGCCTCGAGCTGATTCCGATCGCGCCGAAGACCGAGATGGATCTGACGGCCGGCTGGCGCTTCGCCCGGCTCCTCAAGAAACTCGCGCCCGACGTCATTCACGCGCACGATCCGCATGGCGTGGCGATGGCGTCGCTCGCGTTGTCGCTCGGAGCATCGTCGTCCACAAAGAGCGGGTCCACGGCGCGCGTGCCCGCGCTGGTCGCCTCGCGCCGCGTGGACTTTCATCTCAAGGGCAATTCGTTCTCGCGCTGGAAGTACCGGCAGGTGGACTGCTTCATCGCCGCGTCCGAGGCGATCCGGCAGATGCTCGTCGCCGACGGCGTGCCGGCCGACCGCACCGTCACCGTCCACGAGGGCATCGACGTCGACCACGTGCTCGCCGCGCCGCCGGTCAACGTGCACGAAGCGTTCTGGCTGCCGCACCATGCGCCCGTCGTCGGCAACGTCGCCGCGCTCGTGCCGCACAAGGGCCAGCGGTACTTGATCGACGCGGCGCATCTCGTCGTCCAACAGATCCCCGACGCGCGATTCATCATCCTCGGTGAAGGCGAACTGCGCGAGCACCTCGAGCATCAGGTGAAAGAGCATCACCTCGAGAAGCACGTCCTGCTGCCGGGCTTCCGCACCGACGTGCTCGGCTGCATCAAAGGCTTCGATCTGTTTGTGATGAGCTCGGTGACGGAAGGCCTGGGGACGTCGCTGCTGGACGCGATGGCGTGCGCGCGCCCGATCGTCGCCACGCGCGCCGGCGGCATTCCGGAAATCGTCGAGGACGAGGTGAACGGCGTGCTCGTCCCGCCGCGCGACGCGCACGCGCTCGCCGACGCCATCATCCGCCTGTTGAAGGACGAGGGGACGCGGCAGCGGATGGGCGACGCCGGCCTCGCGCGCGTGCGCGAGCGATTCACCGTCGATCGGATGGTCGCCGAGACCGCCGGAGTCTACGAAAGAGTCGTCACGCTCCCTCGCCAAGTCTCGAGTGTGAAGGCTCACGTCTGAAGAGCGGCGGCGTCCGCTTTCAGCCTTCGCACTTCAGCCTTCAGACTCGAGACGTTTCTATGCCTCATCCCCAAGTGGCAGAGCGAGAAGTCGTACTTCACGGGATCGTCCGGGTCGAGGCGGCGCAGTGACGCCGTGATGTCGCGCGCCATCTTCCAGCCCGGGCTCGTGTACGTCGTCAGCCGCAGGCAGCGCCCGACGCGAATGACGTGCGTGTCGAGCGGCACGATCAGCTTCGACGGCGACACGCGCCGCCAGACGCCGAGATCGAGCGCGTCGCGCCGCACCATCCAGCGCAGAAACAGATTCAGCCGCTTGCATCCGCTGCCCTTCGACGGCTGCGCAAAAAAGTACGGCACGCCGGGCGCGCGGTTCGAGAAGCGCGGCACGCGTCCGTAGGCGGACCGGAGATCGAGCGCGAGCGCGCGCGTCGAGAAACTCTCGATCGCGTTCTCGATGTCCTCCGCGGACGGATCGTAGCCTTCGAGAAAGAAGCCTTCGACCGATCCCGAGCGGTCGAGCATCTGCTTCAGCTGCCAGACGAGCGCGACGAGATCGGGCCCGCGCGTCCAGCGATGCACGATGGACGCGAACGGCTTCGCGTCGCGCCGTGGATCGAATCGACGGACGTACGCGGCCGGCTCCGGTCCCATGACGGCGACCACGCGCTCGATCGACTGCAGCACGCTCATCACGCGGCCGAACGCCAGCGCGCCGGCCACGAACCCGACGATCTCGCGGTCGTCGTTTCGTTCGAATCGCCGGACGATCTGAATCGGATCGATCGCCGAATCGGGGTAGTTGAACGACCGGTACAGGCCGTCCAGCGCCGGTTTCAACTCTTCAATCCGCAATCCGCACTCCTCAATCCGCAATGAGTATTATTCACCCATGCGGAAGCTCGCGCTGAAAGGACTCGCCGCCCTCATCGCGCTCGTCGCAATCGTCGCTCTCGGCGCGTACCTCTACCTGCGGCGCTCGCTCCCGCAATTCGACGGGACGACGACGGTCGCCGGCATCAGCGCGCGCGTCGACATCATCCGCGACGCGGACGCGATCCCGCACATCTTCGCCGCCAACAGGCTCGACGGCCTCTTCGGCCTCGGCTACGTCCACGCGCAGGATCGCCTGTGGCAGATGGAGATCCAGCGGCGCATCGGCTTCGGCCGCCTGTCGGAGGTGCTCGGCGCCACCGCGCTGCCGCAGGATCGCTTTCTCCGCACCATCGGATTCGGCCGCGCCGCGCGGGCCGCGTGGGCGTCGACGCCGGACTGGGCGAAGCAGCGGGTGAGCGCGTACGTCGCCGGCGTGAACGCGTTCATCGCCACGCATCATGGCGCCGGGCTGCCACCTGAGTTCTCACTGCTCCGCTTCGAGCCCGAGCCGTGGAAGGGCGAGGACGTCGTCGTCTGGGTGAAGATGATGGCGTGGGATCTGAGCGGCAACTATTCGTTCGAGTTGCTGCGGCACGATCTCATACAGGCGGTGGGCGAAGCTCGAATGGCCCAGCTGCTGCCGCCGTACCCAGCCAACGGGCTGAGTATTCTCGGAAAGAGCGGAACCACGGAGGACACGGAGGCAAGGAGCAATGAAATGTACTCTCCCTCCGTGTCCTCAGTGTCCCCGGTGGTTTCTCTTTCGTGGACCCACGCGTTCGCGTCAGCGCTGTCCTTCGGCGACGCGACGACGCGCGACTTCCTGCGCGGTGGCGCCACCGAAGGCCTGGGCTCCAACAACTGGGTCGTCGACGGCACGCTGACCGCGAGCGGCAAGCCGCTCCTCGCCAACGATCCGCATCTCGGCACGCGGCTGCCATCGACGTGGTATCTCGCGCATATCTCCGCCGGCGACTTCGATCTCATCGGCGGCACCTTCCCTGGCACGCCCGCCGTCGCGCTCGGGCGGAACAAATACATCGCGTGGGGCGCGACCAACGTCGCCGCGGACGTCGAGGATTTCTATCGCGAGCGTCTCGACGCGACCGGGACGTTCTACGAGTTCCGCGGCGCGCAGGAGCCCATCACGGTGATCCCCGAGACGATCGTCGTGAAGGGCGCCGCGCCGGTGCACGTCGACGTGCGCGTGACGCGCCACGGCCCGCTCTGGTCCGACGCCGTCAACGCGAACAACGCCGAGTCGAAGACGACTCCGAAGCCGGCGCCGCTCGAGCCGCTCGCGTTCCGCTGGACGGCGCTGGATCCGGACGATGGCACGCTCGCGTCGTTCCTGAAGGTGAACGAGGCGCGCAACTGGACGGAATTCACCGACGCGCTGAAGGGCTACGTCGTCCCGTCGCAGAATTTCGTCTACGCCGACGTCGACGGCCACATCGGCTACTACGCGCCGGGACACATTCCAGTCCGCGCGTCAGGCGACGGCTCGCGTCCCGCGGACGGCTGGTCCGGCGACGCGGAGTGGACCGGCTGGGTGCCGTTCGACGATCTGCCGCACACGTTCGATCCGCCGGACCACGTCATCGTCACGGCGAACAATCGTCCGGTCGCGCCGCCGTACAACCCGATGCTCGGCCTCGAGTGGGCCGAGCCGTACCGCGCGCAGCGCATCACCGACCTTCTCGATCAATTGCGTGACGTTCAAACGTCACGTGGCGTCCGGCTTCAGCCGGACCAGACCCACAAACTCACGCCAGACGACTTCGCGCGGATGCAGGCCGACACGCTCTCGCTTCACGCGAAGACGCTGCTGCCCCTTCTGCTCTCGCACGCGAACGCCGTCGGCGCGCGCGACAACCAGGCGATCGATCTGCTCCGCCGCTGGACCTTCAACGCCGTGGGCGACAGTCCGGCGCCGGCGATCTTCCAGGCGTGGTTCCTGCATCTCACCCCGACGCTCGCGGGCGACGATCTCGGTCCGCTCGTGACCGAGGCGTATCAGGGCAAGTTTTCGTTCGTGACGCGGTTCATCATCAACACGCTGACGTCGAACCCATCTAACGACGTCACGTGGTGCGACGACGTGACGACGGCGAGACACGAGACGTGCGATGAAGCGGTGGCGGGTGCGCTGCACAAAGGCGTCGAGGATCTCACGCGTCTCATGGGCAGCGACATGTCGCGCTGGCGGTGGGACGCCGTGCACCGCGCCGTGTTTCCGCACACGCTCGACTCGGTCGCCGTGCTGCGGCCGCTGCTCAGCCGATCGATCGGCATCGCCGGCGACTGGAGCACCGTCGACGTCGGCGTGACCGCGGCCCGTCGACGTCGGCGTGACCGCGGCCGATCATCCGTTCGAAGCGCACACCGTGCCCGGCTATCGCGAAGTCATCGACCTCTCGCCCGCGAACGACAGCCGCGTCCAGGATGCGGTGGGGCAATCCGGTCACGTCCTGTCACCGCACTACGATGACGCGCTGCAGGCGTGGCACGACGTGCGGCACCGGAAGATGCGGATGACGCGCGCGGACGTCGAGCGCGGCGCGCTCGGCACGCTGACGCTGACTCCCCGATAGGGCCCATGCATCGTCGCGACTTTCTCACAGACGTCGTCGCAACCGCGCGTCTCGTCTTCGTCGGCTGCGGCCTTGCCGGCGCAGATGTAGCGCGAGGCGTTCAGCCGAGCGGTGCGGCTCGCCGTCGGGTGACGGTGAAGGGCAAGCGAATCAAGACCGTTGACGTCCACGCGCATTGCGCGATCCCGAAGGCGTCGGCGCTGCTGCGGCGGCCGGGCGCGGGCCCCGCGGCGGATGGACCGCTGACGCTCGACGGCCAGATGCTCGCCGATCGTCTGGCGGTCATGGACACGCAGGGTATCGACGTTTCGGTCCTCAGCATCAATCCCAACTGGTACGACGCGGATCGCGATCTCGCCACACAGGTCATCAGCATTCAGAACGAAGGCCTCGCGGAGTTCTGCGCGTCGCACGCCGATCGCTTCGCGGCGTTCGCGTCGGTCGCGCTGCAGTTTCCGGATCTCGCCGCCGAGCAGCTCGAGCGCGGCATGAAGACGATGGGGTTTCGCGGCGCGGCGATTGGCGGCAGCGTCGGGAAGCTCGAGCTCGCCGATCCGAAGTTCCATCCGTTCTGGGCGAAGGCCGAGGAGCTCGGCGCCGTCGTGTTCGTCCATCCGCAGGCGTCGGGCACGGCGCCTTTCAACGATCGCTTGAAGGGCAACGGCATGCTCGGGAATGTGATCGGCAATCCGCTCGAGACGACGATCGCGCTGTCGCATCTGATCTTCGAAGGCACGCTCGATCGGTTTCCTGGACTGAAGATCGTCGCGGCGCACGGCGGCGGCTTCCTGCCGTCGTACATGAGCCGGTCGGATCACGGCTGCGTCGCGTTCCCGGCGCAGTGCACACCAGGCGTGCCGACGCTGAAGCCGACCGAGTACGTGAAGCGGATGTACTACGACTCACTGGTGTTCACGCCAGAGGCGCTGCGCCATCTCGTCGCCGAAGTCGGCGCAAGCCACATCATGATGGGCACGGACTATCCGTTTCCGTGGGTCTCCGCGCCGGTCGACCACGTCATCAACACGCCCGCGTTGAGCGACGCGCAGCGCGAAGAGATTCTTGGCGGGACGGCCGTCAAGTTGTTGGGCCTGTAGCACAGATGTAGCGCGAGGCTTTCAGCCGAGCGTCACACGTCGAAGACCTTGAGGACTTCGTCGCCGTAGTAGTTGATCACCTTCACGGCGATCTTCCCGGTCTCAGGCTGGGCGAATGGCCGGCTGAGCGTGCTGTAGAGCGTTGACCAGGCACCCTCGTCGATGTCAGCCCGCCTCGAGCATCTGCTCCTGAAGGGTGAGCTCGAAGCCGTTAGCGTAGTTGCGCTGGCCCATGGCCTGGAGCCTCTTGGCCATGCGCTCCGCGTAACAGTGGGCGCAGCCCGGGCTCACCTTATCGCAACCCGTGACATGGTTCCCCGTACCTTCCGTCCATTCGATTGGGGAATTGCTGGCCATTTATGCTGCCCCCCTGTTCTTGTACTTCTCGAAGATGTCCTTGATGATCTTCGCAGCTACGGCTTTAGGT